>NZ_CP034454.1:0-983914 GCF_003952565.1 Mesorhizobium sp. M8A.F.Ca.ET.057.01.1.1 | reverse complement strand
AAATCTCCGAAACCCGGCGCTGCCCCTCCATCCGCTTGCCGGAACCTCCTCCCCGTATAGTGACGGGAGAAGGAAGCGCCCCACCCACGCTTTCTTAAGGTGTCTTCGCTACACCAAAGCGTGAAAAGAGGCGGAAAACGGGGAGAAACCGGGGTGCGCTTTTCCGCGGCCACGACTGCCGGGCGGTTCTTGCCGCAGCGTTTGGCGCTGCGCGTGGGGCCGCTGCTTGACCGCATCGACGCCGTGCTGTTCACCGCCGATGAGCGCGGCGAAGCCGGCCGCATGTCGGTCATCGCCTTCTCCATCCGCATCGTCAGCGCCGTCATCGCCTTCATCAGCCAGGTACTGATGGCACGCTGGATGGGCTCGTTCGAATACGGCATCTTCGTCCTGGTCTGGGTGACGATGGTCATCGTCGGAAATCTCGCCTGCCTCGGCTTCCACACATCGGTCATCCGCTTCATTCCCGAATACCGCGAACGCGGCCTGATGGACGAATTGCGCGGCATCGTCGTGGCCAGCCGCCTGTTCGTGCTGATCGCCTCCACCATCATCGCTGGGCTCGGCGCGCTCGGTGTATGGCTGTCGGCGCCGTGGATCGAAAACTACTACGTGATCCCGTTCATCCTCGGCGTCATCTGCCTGCCGATGATCGCGCTGTCGGATCTGTTGCAGGGCCAGGCCAGGGCGAACAGCTGGGCGCTTTTCGCCCTGTCGCCGACCTATCTGATACGACCAGTGCTGATCCTGCTGTTCATGGCGCTGATGCTTCTCGCCGGCTACGCGGCCGATGCCAGGACGGCGATCTTCGCCTCGATCGCCGCCACCTACGTCACCACGCTGTCTCAGTTGATCGGCGTTACCCAGCGCATGGAAAGGCAGATTCCGGCCGGCCCGATGAAAGTGCATTTCGCGCAATGGTTCGTCGTCTCGCTGCCGATCTTCCTGGTCGAGAGCTTCTTCTTCCTGCTCACCAATGCCGATGTGCTGATGGTCGGCGCCTATATGGATCCCAACGACGTCGCCGTCTATTTCGCCACGGTCAAAACGCTGGCGCTGGTGCATTTCGTCTATTTCGCGGTCAAGGCCGGCGTCGCCCAGCGCTACGCGCAGTTCACCCATGGCGAGCCGGAAAAGCTTGCCGCCTTCGCCCGCGAGACGGTGTCGTGGACGTTTTGGCCCTCGCTGCTGATGGCGTTCCTGGTGCTGGCGCTGGGCAAACCGATGCTGGTGTTGTTCGGCCCGGAATTCACGTCGGGCTATCCACTCCTGTTCCTGCTCGTCTTTGGCGTCGTGGCGCGGGCCGCCGTGGGTCCCTGCGAAAGCCTGCTCACCATGAGCGGCAACCAGAATGTCTGCGCCGCCGTCTATGCCATGACCCTGGCCTTCAACATCGGGCTCAACGTGGTGCTGATCCCGCTTTTCGGCCTGTGGGGCGCGGCCATGGCCACCGCCTTTGCCATGATCTTCGAGGCCGGCGCGCTGTCCTTCACGGTCTGGCGCAAGCTCGGCATCGTCATGGCGATCTTCGTGCCTGCCAAAGGAGCCGCCTGATGGCCGCCATCCCCTTGCTCGAGGAAACCAGCGGCGGTCCCGCCGGCGCCATGGTGTCCGGCCTTGCCGGGCTGGCGCGCGACGCCGATCCGGCCCATATCGAGATCCTCGCCAACAACCGGCCCGAGCGCAAACTCGCCATCTACCCGGCATCGGCCGGCTTCGACCTGGTCGAGGAACTGGACTATCTCTGCGCCCGCACGATCGAGCCGAACGTCTTCTTCAACCCGCGCTTCCTGGCGCCGGCCATGCCGCGGCTCGAAGACCGCGAGGTGCGTCTTGCGGTGATCCGCGACGGTGATGAATACCGCAACCGGCTGCGCCTGCTGGTGCCGATCTCGGTGGAACGGCCGGTGATACCGCTGGGCGTGCCGGTCATGCGCACATGGTCGAGCCCGTTCGGCCCGCTCGGCACGCCGCTGATCGACCGCGACGATCCGGTCGGCGTGGTCGAGGATTTCTTCTCGATGCTGTCGCGCCCGCATCTGAAGCTGCCTAAAGTCCTGGTCCTGCCTGACATCAGGCTCGACGGTCCTGTGGCGAGCCTGATCGGCAGCGTGGCCGAGACGCGCGGCCTGATGCTGGTCACCACGGGCCAGATCTCACGCCCCGTGCTGGAGAGCGAACTCGACGGCGACGATTATCTGAAGGCTTCGCTCAGCGCGCACCATTACCGCGAATTCCGCCGCCTGAAGCGGCGCCTCGGCGATCTCGGCAAGCTCGAGCATGTCGTGGCACGCGGCCCCGAGGAGATCCGTCACGCCATCGAGCACTTCCTGACGCTGGAAGCGTCCGGCTGGAAAGGCCGCGAGCGCACCGCCATGGCGATCGACCGCTTCCGCGCCGCCTTTGCCCGCGAGGCGGTGCACCGGCTCGCCGAACAGGACATGTGCCGCATCCATTCGCTGACGCTCGACGGCCGCACCATCGCTTGCCTGATCGTCTTCGTCGAAGCCGGCGTCGCCTACACCTGGAAGACCGCCTATGACGAGACGCTGGCAGTCTATTCGCCCGGCACGCTGCTGATGATCGAAGTCACCAGGCAGCATCTCGACGACCCCAACATCATGATGACCGATTCCTGCGCCGTCCCCGACCACCCGGTGATGAGCAGGCTGTGGAGCGAGCGCAAGCCGGTCGGCACACTGGTGATCGGGTTGACCAGGGATGCCGACCGTCTCGCCCGCCAGGCCGCCTCGCAGCTGCATCTCTACCGCGAGACCCGCAACATGGCGCGCCTGCTGCGCAACCGGATGAAGACTTTGCTGCGGCGACGGTAAGGGGTCCGTCGAGACGAGCTCGGCTGCGTTCAATCAGCTTGTCCCACAGCCGGCGTATCGCGTTCCGCAATGAAGGTCGCGGTTCTCGGCAGCAGCATTAATTCAGCTTGCCAAGAGTTGTGTCCAGCGATCACTCTCGAAGTGAAAAACAGATTCAGCTATTGAGTCGCCGATGACGAAACAAGATTCCGTCCCGATGAACGACCTCAAGCGGCTGTATCAACGCTACCAGGTCGAAATTGAACGTGAAGTAACGAGCACACTGCGCTCCGGATGGTGGCTCAACGGCGCGATGGGCAAGAAATTTGCAGCCAACTTTGCAGGCTTCATCGGTGTCTCGGATTGCGTTCTTGTGGCCAACGGAACGGACGCTCTCGAACTGGCCTTGGCCGCGGCTGTCGGGCGCAAAGGCGCTCGGGGGCGCGAAGTCATCACGGCTGCCAATGCCGGCGGCTACGCGAGTTGCGCCTGCTGGCACAACGACCTTGTCCCCCACTATGTCGACATCGATGCAGCCAGCCAGTTGATCAACGTTTCATCGGTTCTGGCCGCGGCCGGCACCGAAACCGCCGCCATCGTCGTCACGCATCTTTATGGCGGCGTCGTCGATGTCGGCGCCCTCAAAAGCGCACTTGCCGAGGCCGGTCTCTCCCATATTCCGATCGTCGAGGATTGTGCGCAGGCACATGGCGCACGCATCGGCGGGCGCGTGGCGGGTTCGCTCGCTGACGTGTCCACTTTCAGCTTCTACCCAACCAAGAACCTTGGCGCGACGGGTGACGGAGGCGCCGTTCTGACGTCGGACCCGGCGATCGCCGAACATGTGCGGCGGCTGCAGCAATATGGCTGGGTCTCAAAATATCATGTCGGCGTACCCCATGGCCGGAATTCCCGCATGGATGAGGTCCAGGCGGCCGTTCTCGATGTCTTTCTGCGTGATCTGGGCGATAGAAACGAACGACGCCGTGCTATTCTGGGCCGCTACAAGTCGGCGGCCAGGCGGCGGCTGCAATTCGTGGAAGGCGGTGACGGCTCGGTCGCGCATCTTGCCGTCGCCTTGTGCGACGAGCGCGATGCGTTCAGGATTTTCATGAAAGAGCATGGCGTCGACACCGAGATCCATTACCCCGTCCTTGACTGCGATCAGGTCGGCTGGGCAGGACTGCCGATGAAAGGAACCGAAGATCTGGTGGTCACACGGGCCAGCGTCAACCGTCTCTGCACCGTGCCATGCTATCCCGACATGACGAATGACGAGGTCGGCCAAGTCTGTCTGGCACTCGCCCAATGGGAGGCAATGTGACGACACGCACGATCGTTTTTCCGATCTACCGCAATCAGGCGAATATCCCCTCCCTGATGCAGGCGGTCGCCAATTTTCACGCCAGGTATGCGGGCGATATCGAGTTCGTCTTTGTCATCGATGGGTCGCCGGATGAATCGGGGCCCTTGCTTCTCAATGCGCTGAAGACCTCCGGCTTCGACTATAAAATCATCTTTCACAGCCGGAATTTCGGCTCTTTCACCGCCATTCGAACCGGTCTCGAACATGCTTCTGGCGAGCATGTCGCCGCCATGGCCGCCGACCTGCAAGAGCCGCCGGAACTGATCGTGGAGTTCTTCTCGATCCTGGAGAAGGATGGCGCCGACGTCGTATTCGGGCGCAGGACGGGCCGCAATGATCCGCCGGTAACGCGGTTTTTGTCGAAAGCGTTCTGGGCGGCCTACCGCAGGCTCGTCCTGCCCAGCATGCCGAGCGGTGGGGTCGATATCTTTGCCTGCAACCGCCAGGTGCTGGAAGCGATCCTGTCCATCGAGGAGCCCAACAGCTCGCTTGTCGTGCAATTGTTCTGGGTCGGCTTCAGGCGGGAATTCGTGCCCTATCGCCGTCGCGAACGAGAGCATGGGACGAGTGCGTGGAGCATGGCCCGTCGGTTCAGATACATGATGGACAGCATCTTTTCGTTCTCCGATTTCCCGATAATTCTGACCCTTTGGGTGGGCTTCGCGGGCTGCCTGCTCAGCCTGCTGTTTGCAGCCGTTACCGTCATGGCGCGGTTGCTCGGCAACATTGACGCGGCCGGCTACACAACGCTGGTGCTGCTGATCGTGGGCTTCGGATCGGCCAGCCTGATGGTCCAGGGCATTCTGGGCTGCTATCTCTGGCGGGCGGTTGAAAACACCAAGTCACGGCCCCTGCGAGTGATCAGCCGCGTCGTCGAGGGGACATCGAAATGACCGACAGGGCATTTTTTGTTCATGAGCAGGGCATCTGCGAAAGTCCGCATATCGGCCAGGGAACACGCATCTGGGCGTTTGCCCATGTTCTGCCGGGCGCCGTGATCGGTGCGGACTGCAACATCTGTGATCATGTTTTCATCGAGAACGACGTGGTGGTCGGTAATGACGTGACCATAAAAAGCGGCGTTCAATTGTGGGACGGCCTCCGCCTTGGGAACCGCGTGTTCGTCGGTCCAAACGCGACATTCACCAACGATCGTTTCCCGCGCTCGAAAGAGTATCCCGAGGCATTTCTTCTGACGACGGTGGAGGACGGCGCATCGATAGGCGCCAATGCGACCATCCTGCCAGGCATAGTCATCGGACGTCAGGCGATGATCGGCGCCGGCGCGGTGGTGACCAAGAATGTTCCCGCCAATGCCGTGGTGGTCGGAAATCCAGCCATCATCATCGGCTACCAGACCGGTCCGCAAATCCAGCCGACGGTGACGCAGACATTCCCCGATATGCCCGGCGAAAGAATGCCGCTTGGTATCGGCGGCAGCGAACTCTGGAGGCTGCCGCATTTTGGCGACCTGCGCGGCGAGATCGCACCGCTGGAGTTCGGTTCGAACCTGCCCTTCAAACCGGCGCGCTCCTTCTTGGTCTACGGTGTGCCTTCCGACAAGGTCAGGGGCGAGCACGCGCATCGCGAATGCCATCAATTCCTCATCGCGGCCCATGGCCGGCTTTCCGTTGTCCTCGACAACGGCCATGACAGAAAAGAGGTTTCTCTGGCCGAACCGTCGATCGGGCTCTACATGCCGCCGGGCATCTGGGGAATCCAGTACAAATTCCAGCCGGACACGGTCCTGCTGGTCATGGCTTCGCATCACTATGATGCGGGCGACTACATCAGGGACTATACGGATTTCCTCAGCGTAGTCGGACAGGACGGCCGTTGACCGAATGCGCGAAGACGCTGTCCGCTTCCTCGTCGCCGGTGGTCTCAACACAGCCTTGACCAGCCTCGTCTATTTTGCCGGCCTCGCTGTCCTGCCTTCAGGTCTTTCCTATGCCATTGCCTGGCTGGCAGGTCTGTTATTCGTCATGGTCTTCTATCCGAACCGCGTTTTCCCAGGCGGCCGCACCGCCCTTGCGGACCGGCTGGCGATGGGCGGCCTGGTGGTCGTCGTGTTCCTGATCGGATTGGCAAGCCTTCATTTTCTACGAGACATCCTCAAAAACGCGCTGGCCGCATACCTCGCCACCCTCGCCATCACCACAACTCTCAATTTCCTGGCCTCTCGATGGATATTTCGCAGGGCGCTCTGATCGAAGTTGTCTCGGCAGCATTTCGCCCCCGCATCATGACGACCGAATTGAACATCATATAGCGGGAGCAGGTTGCCGCAACGGCGCCAGCCTGCTGCTCTGAATTGTCCCGGATGAGCCGCGAGCGTGAAATCCCAACAGCCCTCATTGTCATCGGACAGCCATGCCTCACCGAGCTTGCCTGGACCATCCGCGGGCAAGCAAAAGTAAAACAGCAGCTGAACATGGAATGGTGCCCCTAGCCGGGATCGAACCAGCACTCCTTGCGGAACTCGATTTTGAGTCGAGCGCGTCTACCAATTCCGCCATAGGGGCTCAGGCCGGGCGGCCTGGATGGGCGCGGACTATACGGTCGGAGGCCTGTTCGTCAACTGGCCTGTTGCAGATTTGCCGATGTCGGCGCACTTGAACCCGCGCCTTACGATTTCGTAAACAGCGCTGCCATTGTGCGGCATGGAAAATCTTTCTAGACAGGCTCGCGTTCAAATGTCCGCGAAAGCGATGGCTGCGGCGCTTTAGGCCCTTGTCTCATGCATGCCGGTATCCGAGAACCGCAGCACGCACGACATCCACTAGGAGAGCCGATGCTTCGCGGACTGTACGACTGGACCTTGTCACTGGCGGCCCGCAAATCCGCCGAATGGTGGCTGGCCTTCATCGCCTTCGTCGAAAGCTCGGTATTCCTGGTGCCGGCCGACGTGCTCTATCTGCCGATGGCATTGTCGCGGCCGGACCGGGCCTATCGCTATGCCTTCATCGCCACCGTCGCTTCGGTGCTGGGCGGCATTGCCGGCTGGTTCATCGGCCACTACGCCTATGACGCGGTGGCGCGGCCTATCCTCGAATTCTACGGCAAGTATGACGAGTTCGAACAGTTGCGCTCCTCCGCGGGCGTAAGCATCGAGTTCATCGCCTTGATGCTGGTCACCTCGGGTGCCGCGCATCTGCCGCCGATCAAGGTGGTGACGATCCTGTCCGGCGCCCTGGGCGTCAACCTGGCGCTGTTCATCGTGCTGGCCATCATCGCGCGTGGCGGCCGCTTCCTGCTCCTGGCGTGGCTTTTGCGCCGCTATGGCGAGCCAATCCGCGAATTCATCGAAAAGCGCCTGGGCCTGATCGCCGGCGCCGCCGCGGTTGCCCTGATTTTGCTCTATATCCTGATCAAATACGCCATCTGAGGCCCTCTCAAAACCGGGTGACTGTTTTGAGAGCGGCAGGCGGACCTGGCGGGCGGCGAACACAACGGACGATAGAACCATGACAGCGACCATGAATGCCGATACCGGACGCCAGCGGACACGCGCTGCCTTGTTTCTCGCGGTCGCGATGGCCGCGACCGTTGGCTCGGCGCTCGGCTTCCAGCACATTGGCGGCTACATCCCCTGCCATCTCTGTCTGGAACAGCGCACGCCGTATTACATCGGCGTGCCCTTGATGGTGCTGGCGGTGATCGCATCGATGCTGCGCGCACCGGCATGGGTGACGCGCGGCCTGCTGGCCATCGGCGGCCTCTTGATGCTCTACGGCCTTTATCTCGGCGTCTATCACTCCGGCGTCGAATGGGCCTGGTGGCAGGGTCCCGCCGATTGCACGGCCGGCGCCGGCCCGGTCGACACCGGCGGCAAAGGCGTGCTCGACGCGCTCGACAAATTCGTGCCGCCCTCCTGCGACAAGGCCGCACTGCGCATCCTTGGCCTGTCACTGGCCGGCTGGAACGCCATCGCCAGCCTGATCCTCGCCGCCGTCGCCTTCCGCGGCGCATTTTCGCGAGATTGAACCAGCGCGACGCAGAGTTCGTCCAGAAATTCGGCAGGCTGAGTCGGATGGCGCGGGTTTCTAAATTCGAGCCAGGTCGGAAGCCGGCAGCCAAACGCGAAGCCGCTGACAAGTAAGCACGATCGGACTGATCCCATACCGGAGCAGTCTCGAATGAACTCTATGGCTCCAGTTCGACATCCCAGTAGAGATAATCCATCCAGCTTTCATGCAGATGGTTGGGTGGGAACAGCCGGCCGTTGTTGTGCAGATCATGCACGGTCGGCTGGTAGGGCTTCTGCAGAGGAAACATCTTGGCATGCGCCGGCATCATGCCGCCCTTCCTCAGATTACAGGGCGAACAGGCGGCGACGACGTTCTCCCACGTCGTAGCGCCGCCGCGATGGCGGGGGATGACGTGGTCGAAGGTCAGGTCCTCGGGCGTGCCGCAATATTGGCACTGGAAGCGGTCGCGCAGGAAGACGTTGAAGCGGGTGAACGCCGGGTGCCTCGACGGCTTCACATAGGCCTTCAGGCTGACCACGCTCGGCAGCTTCATCGAGAAGGTCGGCGAGGACACCGCGTGCTCGTATTCGGCGACGATGTTCACCCGGTCGAGGAATACCGCCTTGATGGCGTCCTGCCAGGACCAGAGCGACAAGGGGTAATAGCTGAGCGGACGGTAATCCGCATTCAGCACCAGCGCTGGAAGCCCATCCGGAGATACGGCAACCGTCACCTTGTTGACCTCCTTGGTTCGCACATGGTCCCGAAAATCGAATTCGACTTTCGGAAAGGGTCACGTGCTGCTTCAAAAGCCCGACCGTTCGGCGCGGATACTGTAAGCCTGACATGACAGGGATGTGAAGCGGATTGTCGCGGTCGCGACGTGCCAAAAACACATGATTTTTATGCTTTTTGCGGATTTAGGCCGGCGGTGCGGCGTCCCGGCCCTGGTTTCACGATAATAGGACCAGAAAAGCCGCGATGCGACACCTCGCCACGGGCTCCATGATTCGGCCAAGGCGATCAGAGTTTTCTCAGGCGGGCGCGGGTCGATGCCGAGAGCGTGGCCGACGGCGCTCTGCAGGGCGACGTCACGCGCCGGGAAAATATCGGGGTGTCCGGCGGCAAACAACAGATACACTTCCGCCGTCCAGGGGCCGATACCAGGTACCGCGGTCATTGCCGCGATCGCTTCCCCGGCGTCGAGCGAACAGAGATGATGCAGGTCGAGGCCGTCGGCCACGGCTTGGGCGGCCGCGATAAGACCACGCTGCTTGGGCCGCGACAGGCCGGCCTCGCGAAACATGTCCTCGCCGGCGGCAAGGATAGCCCGCGGCGTTAGCGGATCGACCAGTTTCGTCAGCCGGGCGAAGATGGCATCGGCACTCGCCCGGGAAACTTGCTGCGACACGATGATCGAGGCGAGGCTCCTGAACCCGGGCTCCGAAAGCCTGAGCGGCACCTCGCCGGCCATGCCGCGCACTTTTTCCAGGCGCGGATCGATGATGCAAAGCGCATCCAGCCCCCGTTCAACGTCGTCCAGTGTCGCGATGCGCTGCATGGTATCCTTGTCCGCGAATGTGCCGCAAAGTAGCAACGGCCAAAACCGCAGCACAACCCGATTGCCGCCCGAGACATGACGCTCCTGACATTCCGCTTCGCGCCCAGCCCCAATGGCGAACTGCATCTGGGCCACGCCTATTCGGCGTTGCTCAACCAGAAGCTGGCAAAGGCGTTAGGCGGCCGTCTGCTGCTGCGTATCGAGGATATCGACACCACGCGCTGCACGCCGGAGTTCGAGGCGGGCATGCTTGCCGACCTGAAATGGCTGGGCCTTGGCTGGGAAGAGCCGGTGCGCCGCCAGTCCGAGCATTTCGCGGAATATGGGACGGTGCTGGAGCGCCTGATCCGCGAGGAACTGGTCTATCCCGCCTTCATGAGCCGTGGCGAGATCAGGGCTTTCATCGCCGACAGCGAAATGCGCGGACGCGACTGGCCGCGCGATCCCGACGGTGTGCCGCTCTATCCGCCAGCCGACAAGGCATTGCCGATGAAGGAACGCAAGCGGCGGATTGCCGAGAATGCGCCGTTCGCCTGGCGGCTGGACGTCGGCGCCGCCATGGCGCATGCCGGCAAGGACCTCGCATGGGCCGAATTCACCGATGAGACGCTATCCGCGACGCGCCCGGTCGAGGCCCGTCCGCAGGACTGGGGCGACGTGATCGTGGCGCGCCGCGACATCCCGACAAGCTACCACCTCGCCGTCGTCATCGACGACGCCCTGCAAGGCGTCAGCCATGTCGTGCGCGGACAAGACCTGTTTTCCGCCACAGGGGTGCAGCGCCTGCTTCAGGAATTGCTTGGGCTACCGCAGCCCAGCTACTTCCACCATCTGCTCATCCTCGGGCCAGACGGCCGAAAACTGTCGAAGAGCCTTGGCGATACCGGACTTGCCGCCTTGCGTGATGCCGGCACGACGCCAGACGACATCAGGCGGACGATCGGGCTCTGAGCCCGGCAATCCTTGGGAGACACCTTTTTGAGCCCATCACCCGTTGAATTCCGGTGATGTATGGATCAACGGTTTGGTTTTGCGCGCCAGGTTGAACAGGGTTAGAGCATCGCCACGGTCAATTCTCACCAGTGGCGGTCTCCGGAAAAAATGCACAGCATCAAGCGGTTCATCCCCGCCACCTTCGTTGTCTTGTGGGCAACCGGCTTCATCGGCGCCCGCTACGCCATGCCGTGGGCGGAGCCATTCACCTTCCTCGCGGCGCGTTTCGTCATAGCCGCCATTCTGCTGGCAGTGCTGATGCTTGTGCTGGGCTCGAAGCGAGCCACCCGCGAGGAGGCGCTGCATGCCACCGGTGCGGGCGTGCTGATGCATGGCGTCTATCTCGGCGCCGTCTTCTGGGCCATTCATAGGGGCATGCCGGCCGGTTTTTCGGCGCTCATCGTCGGCCTGCAGCCGCTGATCACCGCAGTGCTTGCCGGCAAGTTTCTGGGCGAGGCCATTCTGCCGCGCCACTGGCTTGGCCTTGGCATCGGTCTGATCGGTATCGTCATCGTGCTGTGGCCAAAACTCGGTGCGCTCGGCGGCGGCGTGACGGCGGCGACGCTGACCGCCTCGCTGGTCTCGGTGCTCGGCATGAGCGCCGGAACCATCTGGCAGAAGCGCTTTGCCTCCGGCGGCGACCTCGTCGCGGCCACCATGTGGCAATATGTCGGCGGCGCCTCGCTGATGATCGTGGCCGCGCTCGCCTTCGAAACTCACGCCGTCGTCATCAACGGCGAACTGATCTTCGCCATGGCCTGGCTGGTGCTGGTGCTGTCGCTCGGCGCCATCTTCCTGTTGATGGTGATGATCCGCGACGGCGAGATGTCGAAAGTGGCGTCGTTGTTCTACCTTGTGCCGGCGGTGACGGCCATCATCGCCTGGGCCCTGTTCAACGAACAGCTCAACGCACTTCAAATCGCCGGCATGGCGATCACCACCTTTGGCGTGGGTCTGGCAACGGCGCGACCGGCCAGGTGAGGAATTGAGGAATTGCAGAACTGAGGAATTGAGGAATTGAAGAAAAAAGGCGCCATATCCGGCGCCATGTGCTTCTTCCTCAATTCCTCATTTCTTCAATTCCTCGGTTCTTCAATTCGGCCGGTCAGCCGACCCGGGCACGCGCCTCCAGATAGCGGCTGATCGCGGCGTTGAGTTCGCCGCCGAGGATGAAGATCGCCGAGACGATGTAGAGGAAAACCACTGCGATCATGATCGAGGCGAGACCGGCATAGGTCGTCACATAGGACGAGAAATGGTCGAGATAGGTGGCAAACATCGTCGAGCCGATAAGCCATGCGGCCAGCGTGAAGATGATGCCCGGCACCAGCGAGACGAAACGGCGCTTGCCGGCCGGCAGCCAGTAGTGAACGGCAAAAAGTCCGCCGATGATGACGGTCGAGGCAATGACGTAACGCCACAGCGTGATCGTGCCCGTATAGGGTTTGATCCACTCGAAATGGGCTTCCGCCAGCCGCGCCAGCAGGGGCGCGAACACCAGAAGCACGCTGATCGCCAGGAACCCGGCGGTCGCGATCAGCACGAAGAAGATGCTCTGCACCCGGCGGTAGATGATGCCGCGCGTCTCGGTGACCCTATAGGCGCGGTTGAGTGACGTGCGCAGCGCCTCGATGCCGTTCGAGGCGAAATAGGCGGCAAGCAGCACGCCATAGGTCAACAGGTCGCTGCGCCTGACGGTCAGCACGTTGAGCACTTCATGCGCGATCGGTTTGGCGATCTGCTCGGGCCATGTGTCGAAGACCAGATGCACCGCCGTGTCGGCGAACGCCTGGGCGCCGAGGAAGCTGCCCAGCGTCGTGGCGAAGATCAGGAACGGAAACAGCGCCATCAGCGAGGTGATCGCCAGATGGCTGGCCATCGCCCAGCCGTCATCGGTGTTGAAATGGCCGAGCGCGTCGTAGAGCACGCGACGCAGGGCGACAATATTCCGCAGCAAGAACGCGCGCTCCCTTCGATTGTCTCGACGCCGCGAATATGGGAAGGGAATGCGGCAAATGGCAACCCTTCGTCAAACTCCGAATTCTCCAGCGGCAGAGTTGCGCACCATCATCGTCACCGGTGCGTCTTCCGGCATAGGCGCCTATTGCGCCCGCGCATTGAAGGCCGAGGGCTGGCGGGTGTTCGCGACGGCGCGCAGGCCGCAAGACATCGCCGCGCTCAAAGCGGACGGAATTGAGGCTTTCTATCTCGACTACACTGAACCGGCATCAATCGGCGCCCTGGCATCGGCCGTGCTCGAGCGCACCGGCGGCAAGCTCGATGCCCTGTTCAACAACGGCGCTTACGCCCAGGCTGGCGCCGTCGAGGATCTGTCGGTTGCGGCACTCAAAGAGCAGTTCGAGGCCAATTTCTTCGGCTGGCACGACCTGACCCGCCGTCTGGTTCCGGTGATGCGCCGCCAGGGCCACGGCCGCCTCGTCCATTGCTCGTCGATCCTGGGTCTCGTGCCGGTGCGCTTCCGTGGCGCCTATTCGGCATCCAAGCATGCCTTGGAGGCCTTGATGCTCTGCCAGCGCCAGGAACTGGCCGGCAGCGGCATCCATGTCTCGCTAATCGAGCCGGGGCCGGTGAAATCGAAGATCGCCACCAATGGCCTTCCGTGGTTCCTCAGAAATATCGACCATGAGAATTCCGTGCATCGCGCCGACTATGCCGCGCAGCTGGAGCGCATGCGCGCCGGCGGCAGCCAATCGGCACTGAAGCCCGGGCCGGAAGTGGTCCACAAGGTGCTTCGCCATGCACTTCTGTCACGGCACCCGCGCCCACACTATGTGGTAACAATGTCGGCCAGGATCGGGGCCGTGCTCAAACGCATCCTGCCTGCATCGATGCTACACCGCCTGCTCGCCAGGCGCGCTTGAACAAGAGAAGAACTGGAAACGCAAAATGGCCACCGTCTTCAACATCCTTGCCATTCTGGTCATGGCCGCCGTGGTGGTCGTGCTGATCAGGGGCCTCATCAACATGATGCGCGGCGGCTCCGGTGTGACCTCCAACAAGCTGATGCAAGCCCGCGTTCTGCTGCAGGCCGTGGCGCTGGCGCTGATCCTGCTGGCCGTGTATTTCACCCGCAAGTGAGGACCTTTCGGGAGGCGATGTGGTCAAGCTCAACAAGATCTACACCCGCACCGGCGACGACGGCACAACCGGTCTCGGCACGGGTGAGCGGCGGCTGAAATCCGACCTCCGGGTGGACGCCTATGGCACGGTCGACGAAGCCAATGCCTGTATCGGCATGGCCCGCGTGCATACCGCACAGAGCCATCAGGCGATCGACGCCATGCTTGGCCGCATCCAGAACGACCTTTTCGACCTCGGCGCCGACCTCGCCGTGCCTGATGACGGCAAGCCGCTCGGCTACGAGCCGCTGCGCATCGTTGCCGCACAGACCGACCGTGTCGAGCACGACATCGACCTCCTCAACAAAAACCTCCAGCCGCTGAAATCCTTCGTGCTGAACGGCGGCACGCCGGCGGCCGCCGCCCTCCATCTCGCCCGCACCGTGGCCAGGCGAGCCGAGCGGCTGATGGTGGCCCTGGCGCAGGACCCGGCCGAACACGTCAACCGCGACGGGCTGAAGTATATCAACCGCGTCTCGGATTTCCTGTTTGTCGCCGCCCGGGTGGTCAATGACAATGGAAATACCGACGTGCTATGGGTTCCCGGCAAGAACTGCTGAACGGACCGAAAGGCGGGAGGGGGCCGACGACCGATGTTCATCCCGCTTTACGACACCAACAGGCTGCGCCATATCAGGCTGCAATATGTAACGATCGGGCTGATCGTCGCCAACGCGGTGATCTATTGCGCCACGGCGCTCGGCGGCAAGGACTTCACCAATGCCGCCGTGCTTGGCCTCGGCTTCATCCCTTCCGTCGTTCACGACACGGCCGAACTCGACCCCCGCTTCGTCATCATCCCCGAGAGCCTGAGCTACCTCACCTACTCTTTCCTGCATGCCGACATTTTCCATCTCGGCGGCAACATGCTGTTCCTTTGGGTGTTCGGCGACAATGTCGAGGACGCGCTCGGCCATATCCGCTACCTGATCTTCTATCTCCTGTGCGCCATCGCCGGAGCCGCTTTTCAGGGGCTCATCGCCTGGGATTCGCAAGCGCCGCTGATCGGCGCCTCGGGCGCCATTGCCGGCGTGGTCGTCGCCTACCTGATCCTCTATCCCAGGGTGAAGGTGTGGGTTCTTGCCTTTGCCCGCATCCCTTTGCGCATTCCAGCCTTCATCCCGCTCATACTTTGGGTGGCGTTCCAGGTCGTCATGTTCGCGGCCGGCGGCGAGGATCAGATCTCCTGGGCCTGCCACATCGGCGGCATCATTGCCGGCGCTGTCCTGGTGCTGGTCCTGCGCAGTCGCGGCGTGCCGCTATTTGCCCCCGCCGACGAGGATGCCGTGGCTCCGACCCCCGAACAGCCGCCGGCCGTTGGCGAACCAGCGACGCCCCAAACGTCCGCCACCACGGCGCGCTGGGGCAGAGGGAACCCTTCTGGCCCAAACTGAACCGATTTGAGCAGCTTCCAGCGTATTGACGGCAAGGGTTGCCACAATTACGGAAACGTCTCCGTCGCAGCCCAAGGCGGGCAAAGACCAGAATGGCCAGAATTCCGTCTGGCCGGAATTCAGTCAGGAATGTCGGCTTTCGACAACTCAGAAAGGGCGCAGGCTGCTATAGCGCGCCCAACTAGCGTGAAGAGGTGACAGGCAAATGAAGATCCTTGTGCCCGTGAAGCGGGTTGTGGACGCGAATGTGAAGGTTCGCGTGAAGGCCGATGGTTCGGCGGTGGAACTCGCCAACGTCAAGATGGCGATGAACCCGTTCGACGAGATCGCGGTCGAGGAAGCGATCCGGATCAAGGAAGCCGGCAAGGCCGAAGAGATCATCGTCGTGTCGATCGGCCCGCAGCAGGCGCAGGAAACACTGCGCACCGCGCTCGCCATGGGCGCCGACCGCGCCATCCTGGTCAAGACCGACGAGCAGACCGAGCCGCTCGGCGTCGCCAAGGTGCTGAAGGGCGTGGTCGAGGCGGAGAAGCCGGGCCTTGTCATCCTCGGCAAGCAGGCGATCGACGATGATTCCAACCAGACCGGCCAGATGCTGGCCGCGCTCCTGGGCTGGGCCCAAGGGACATTCGCCTCCAAGGTCGTGCTCGAAGGCGACAAGGCCAAGGTAACGCGCGAAGTCGACGGCGGCTTGCAGACGGTGGAGCTGAAGATGCCGGTGATCGTCACCGCCGACCTTCGCCTCAACCAGCCGCGCTATGCCTCGCTGCCCAACATCATGAAGGCCAAGAAGAAGCCGCTGGATGAGAAGAGCCCGGCCGACTACGGCGCCGACGTCAAGCCGCGCCTGAAGGTGATCAAGACCGAGGAGCCAGGTGGCCGCAAGGCGGGCGTCAAGGTCAAGAGCGTCGCCGAACTGGTCGACAAGCTCAAGAACGAAGCCGGCGTTTTGTAAGCGATCGGGAAAGGAACAGATAAATGGCAATTCTCCTCATCGCCGAACACGACAACGCCACCCTTTCCGACCAGACCGCCAAGGCGCTTTCGGCCGCCCTGCAGATCGGCTCGGACGTTCATGTGCTGGTGGCCGGCAAAGGCGCCAAGGCTGCTGCCGATGCAGCCGCGAAGCTGAAGGGCGTCGGCAAGGTGCTGCTCGCCGAGGCCGACGAACTCGCCGAGCGCCTGGCCGAGCCGTCGGCGGCAGTGGTCGTCTCGCTGGCTGGCGCCTACGACACGATCATCGCGCCGGCGACGTCCGCGGGCAAGAACATCGCGCCTCGCGTCGCGGCCCTGCTCGATGTTGCGCAGGTCTCCGAGATCATCGAAGTCGTGTCGCCTGACACCTTCAAGCGGCCGATCTATGCCGGCAACGCCATCCAGACGGTACAGTCGACCGATGCCAAGAAGGTCATCACCGTGCGCACCGCTTCCTTCCAGGCGGCACCCGAGGGTGGTTCGGCTTCGGTCGAGACGGTTCACGCGGCGGCCAATCCCGGCCTGTCCACCTTCGTCGAGAACAAGCTGTCGGAGACCGACCGTCCGGAGCTGACCTCGGCCAAGATCATCATCTCGGGCGGCCGCGCGCTCGGTTCCTCGGAAAAATTCCAGGAAGTCATCCTGCCGGTCGCCGACAAGCTCGGTGCCGCCGTCGGCGCTTCCCGCGCCGCCGTCGATGCGGGCTATGCGCCGAACGACTGGCAGGTCGGCCAGACCGGCAAGGTGGTCGCCCCCGATCTCTACATTGCGGTCGGCATCTCCGGCGCCATTCAGCACCTCGCCGGCATGAAGGATTCCAAGGTTATCGTCGCCATCAACAAGGACGAGGAAGCCCCGATCTTCCAGGTTGCCGATTACGGCCTCGTCGGCGATCTCTTCGTCGTCCTGCCGGAGTTGCAGAAGGCGCTTTGACGCTTCCGCGCAACCGTATTAAATTACCAGGGGTGGGGTAGACGAAGTCGCCCCACCCTTTTAGTTTGCACCGCACAATAAGCAGGCCACAAAGGCTGAGAGCAATTCCAGCGGCAGTGCGCAGGGGTTTTTGCGCCGGGAATTGCGGGAAAACAAAGAGATGGGGCGGTTCGCGATTGTGGCGAAGAACGCTCCGGACGGGATCGGGTAATGAGCAAGATCGAGACGATCGGCATCATCGGTGCGGGCCAGATGGGCGGCGGCATCGCCCACGTCTCCGCACTTTCGGGCTACAAGGTGCTGATCTACGATATATCGCCCGAGCGTATCGAAAAGGGCATCGCCACCATCAGCGGCAACATGGCCCGTCAGGTGGGATCCGGCAAGCTAGACGAGAAGCTCCGCAACCAGGCCATGGCACGCATCGTATCGGCACCGGCGATGGCCGATCTTGCCGGCGCCGATCTGGTGATCGAGGCGGCGACCGAGGACGAAACCGTCAAGCGCAAGATCTATGCGCAGCTCTGCCCGCAACTCAACCCCGAAGCGATCCTGGCGACCAACACCTCGTCGATTTCGATCACAAGGCTAGCCGCGCAGACCGACCGGCCGGAGCGCTTCATCGGCATTCATTTCATGAACCCGGTTCCGCTGATGAAGCTGGTCGAACTGGTGCGCGGCATCGCCACCGAGGACCAGACCTTCGAGGCGGCGAAGACCTATGTGAAGCAGCTCGACAAGACGATCACGGTCTCGGAGGATTTCCCGGCCTTCATCGTCAACCGCATCCTTCTGCCGATGATCAACGAGGCGATCTATACCCTCTATGAGGGCGTCGGCTCGGTCGATGCCATCGACACCGCCATGCGGCTCGGCGCCAACCATCCGATGGGACCGCTGCAGCTTGCCGATTTCATCGGCCTCGACACCTGCCTGTCGATCATGCAGGTGCTGCATGACGGCCTGTCGGATTCGAAGTACCGCCCCTGCCCGCTGCTGGTCAAATATGTCGAGGCCGGCTGGCTCGGCCGCAAGACCGGACGCGGCTTTTACGACTATCGCGGCGAGCACCCCGTTCCGACACGCTGACGCGTCCGCTCACGAGGCCGCGGCGAGCGGCTTGGGCAGTTCTGACCTGTCGTCGCTGATCTTGCCGTCCGGCGCCACGGAAACGCATCCGCGCCCGGCCGCCTTGGCCGCATAGCAGGCGGCGTCGGCCCTTGCGATGATCTCGTCGACTTCGCCGCAATTGGCGCAGATCGCCGTCAGCCCGATGCTGGCGCCGATCGCGTGCGGTCGGCCATCCCAGGTGAAGTTCAGGCCGGCTATCGCATCGATGATGGAGCGCGCCGCGATCCTCGCGCCGGGTGCTGAACCCGACTTCAGGATGACAGCGAATTCGTCGCCACCCAGGCGCGCGACGATGTCTTCAGGACCAAGCACGCCGCGCACCGCCTCGGCAACCCGCTTCAGCAAGGCGTCTCCGGCCGCGTGACCGCCCGTGTCGTTGACCAGCTTGAAATGGTCAAGGTCGATGAACATGAACTGATGGCGGCCCCCAGCCGTCGAGCCGTCCTTGCGGGCCTGATCGACCAATCCCTCCATGGCGCGGATGAAGCTCGAGCGGTTGGCAAGCCCGGTCAGCGCATCATGGGCGGCGGCATGGGCAAGCTGGCGCTGCAGGGCGCGCGCATCGGTGAAATCCTGGAAGACGATCACCAGACCGCCGAATTCGTTGCGTTCGTTGATGATCGGCGACACGACCTGGCGGATGCTGCAGCGTGTGTCGTCGCGACGGATGAGGACCGCGCGGCTGTTCTGGTCGGAGCGCGCCTCTTCGCCTGTCGCTGGCCGCGTCATGCCGATCCTGTGGCCTGTCTCCTCGTCGACGGCCCAGTAGACATGGCTCAGCGTCTTGCCGAGCGCGTCGTCGCTGAAAACGCCGGTCAATTTTTCGGCCACCGGATTCATGAAGGTGACGCGGTTCGCGGCATCGGTGCAGATGACCGCATCGCCGATCGATTGCAGCGTCACCTTAAGCCGCTCCTTCTCGTCGGCCAGCATCGCCGCCGAGACGATGAGCCGTTCTTCGGCCTGCTTGCGCAGGGTGATGTCGGTCAAGCTGCCGATCGCTCTGATCAACTGTCCGTCGGCATCGCGCTCGATGGCCTTGCCGCGGTCGAGGATCCAGATCCAGCGGCCGTCCTTGTGGCGCATCCTGAACTCGGCCTCGAAGAATTCCGTCTGGCCGTCGAGATGGGCGCGATCGGCCTCCGCGACCGTGGCGCGGTCGTCGGGATGGATCATCGTCAGCCACCGGTCGGGGTCGCCGTCGAGCTCGCCATCCCCATAGCCCAGCATCTTGACCCAGGTGGCGGAATAGGTGGTGCCCCCCTTGCGGATGTCGAAATCCCAGACACCTTGACCGGCGCCGGCGAGCGCGAAGTTCCAGCGCGTTTCGGCCTCGGTGATGCGCGCTTCGGCCTGCTTGCGCGCGTCGATATCCTCGATCTGCGAGACGAGATAGAGCGGGCGCCCACGCCTCCCATCGCGAATGACGGAGCCGGCAAGATTAGCCCAGACGGGTGTACCGTCCTTCTTGAGATAGCGCTTCTCGAAGTGGAAAGTATCGACGGTGCCCGCCCTCAGGCCGGCCATCGTTTCGCGTCCGATCTGCAGATCGTCGGGATGCGTGATCTGGAAGAAGGTCAGCGCCTCGATTTCCCCGCGGCTGTAGCCAAGCATGGTGGCGAACGCAGGGTTGGTCTGGAGAATACGCCCGTCGAGGCTGACGATGGCGATGCCGATGGCCGAGTCCTCCATGGCCCGGCGGAACCGCTGCTCGCTCTCCGTGATCTGCCGTCGATCCTCCGAGATTCGACCGATGAACAGATAGGCCAGGAAAAGCGCGCAGACCGTCACCGCGACCGATATTTGAAGGCAAAGTCTGAGTGCTTCCGCGCCAAGGTCCAGCCTTGACGGCACAAGCGAGGCGGCCACCACGGCAAGACCGGCCGCAAGCAGCGCCAGCGCTGCATGCTTGTACCGTCCCGGCCCGATGATACTTCGCAGTGTCACGATTTATGCCACCCCCGTGGGCAATCGCTTTTTTCCATCGAAACCCTGAAGGATCGATTTTAAGGAAAGGTTGCGTCCGGGGCATCGGCGATATGGACAACCGGCAAACAATTGCCGGCATGATTAAGGATCGGTATTCACGGGGGTGTGGGCGCGGGTATCCCGCTACCAGCGCACGAAAAACCGCCCGCCGAGCGCGCCGAGCAAGGCAAGGGCCGCGATGGCGACCGTGTACCAGGTGGCAACGAAAAGCGGCGAGTCGTCGAAGCAGTGCGCCGCATAGAAAGTCGCCGCCAGCCCGCCGGCAAGCAGCCCCGCGACCGCGCCGGCAAACACCGGCCGTGTCGGCGCGCCATAGCGCAGCATCCACAGGAAGATGGCCAGCGGGCCGATGCCGATCAGCGGGATGAAGCTCATGCAGATCATCATGTTCGAGCCGATCATGCGCGTGCCCCACAGCGCCTGCGGTACCATGAAGAGCTCCAGCACCACGGCCACCACGACCAGCAGCGGCGCGGCGATCATCGCCGCCATTGCCCGGCCTGTCGCCGCACCCGGCGTCGACAGGGCTCGGATCAGGGCGAAGGCGCTGATGGCGAGCGCGATGGTGAAAGCAAACTTGGACAGGAAGCGCATCGTGTGCGCGGCAACCATGAAGTCGGCGCGCGGCCCGATCGTCATCATGAAAACAGCGGCCGCGACGACGACGGCCGCACCGGCCGCCAGCCACCAGGCCAAGCGCAATGGCATTGCCTTGCTGCGGGCATCGGCGTCGAGCGCCTTGATGAGATCGTCGGTCTTCATGTCATTCCCGTCCGAACCGCCCCTGTCCGAATCGCTTGGCTATGGCGGTAAGTCCCCGGTGGAGCGACACACGTACCGCCGTCTCGCTGATGCCGAACTTCGCCGCCGTCTCGCCGATCGAGCGGCCCTCCACGGACACGGCCGACACCACGGAACGCTGTGCCGGCGGCAGGCCGTCGAGCGCCCGGTTGATGTCGCGTTCGCTGACCTTATCGGTCTCCGGCTCTGCCAAAGTCTCGGCGATGTCGTCGACATCGATCTCGATGCGCCGTCCGCGCCGCCGGAACGCGTCGATCAGCTTGAAACGGGCAATCGCATAGACCCAGGGCAGGACCGGCGCGTCCTGGCGCCAGGTGTGTCGTTTCACATGAATTGCCAGCAAGGTTTCCTGCACGACGTCCTCGGGATCGACCCCGCCCTGCACGATCTTGCGCCTGACAAAGCCGCGGATGAGCGCGGCAATCCGGTGGAGAAAGTCGGCATAGGCCTTTTCATCTCCCGCGATCGCGGCCCGCATCAGCCGGGAAAGCTCGGCCTCGTCCTTGCCGCTCACAAGAGTTCACTCCCCGATCTTCGCGCCTCGGCACTGATTTGTTACGTGGCCGTCGAAATAATGTCCAAGCCAAACTACCGGCAAATCACGAAAGTTTGCGGGATGGTCAGCGAAATCCCTGATGGGTTCTCTGGTTCCCGGCCCAGGCGCGAGGACAGCACGGGCCAAGCTTTATTGACGCAGGGTAAACCCTTCTGTAGCGTCAAAGGATCGGAGGGCGGCCGAAATGGATTTCATTGAACGCATTTTTGGATTTTCTCCCGACAAAGGATCGGGAACTTTCGAGGGCAGCCTTGTCATTGCAGCCATAGTCCTTGTCGCTGCCATCTACTTCTATCGAAGACAGAGATCACTGAAGAAATAGCCGCTGGAAAATCGGCGGGGACACGTCCGCCAGGAAAAAATTACCGTTGCGTCCTCTCAGCGTGGGAAACACGACATGGCAGGATCTCTGGTCAATCACATCAGAACCGCGGCCCTGCTGTTGTTCGCCGCCGAATTCTGGAAGCGTCTTGCCGCCGGGCTGAAAGTGCTATTTGCGACGATTCGCATGCTGCTATGCCGGCTGGCCAAGGGCCAGCGGCTGCCAAGCCCGGCGCAGAACGATTGCTGTATCCAGCTGCCGCCCGACATCTACAAGCGCGCCGATCCTCTTCTTTATGCCCAGTACTATCTGATGGCGCAGGGACTCGCGGTCACCTGGGACAATCCAGACATCGACATTTTCGACGGGGCCGCGCCAGTCACCGGCGCACTCCAGCCTGCACACACATATCGCATTCGCGTGCGTGTCTGGAACGGGTCCTACGACGCCCCGGCCATCGGCGTCGGGGTGGCATTGTCCTACCTGTCCTTCGGCGCACAGACCGTTTCCCGTCCGATCGCCAACACCGCCGTCAATCTCGGGGCCAAGGGCACGATCGATTGCCCTGCCTATGCCGAGTTCAGTTGGACCACGCCCGCCACCGGCGGCCACTATTGCCTGCAGGCACAGCTTTCCTGGGGCGATGACGCCAACCCCGGCAACAACCTTGGCCAGAAGAACGTCAACATTGCCGAGATGCGCTCGCCGGCAAGGTTCGTCTTCAGCGTCCGCAACGAGGCCTCGGTCGTTCGGCGTTTCCAGGTCGAGGCGGACTGCTACGGCCTGCCGAAGCTGCGGCCATGTGCCCCGTCACGCGGCGAAGGTCGCGGCGAGGGCACGGACACCCCGCAGTCGCGGCTCGCCGAGAGCAAGGCACGCTGGGCCAGGGCCCTCGAGGAACAGGCCTATGGCCGGTTTCCCATCCCGGACGACTGGTCGGTCAGGATCGTTCCAAGAACGCTTTCACTGCAACCGCGCCAGATAACCGAGATCGCCGTCGAGATCGAAGCGAAGGACGCCGCCTTCCGTGGCTCGAAGACCTTCAACGTCCATGTCTTCACGATCGGCGAAAGCGGATCGCGCACCATGACCGGCGGTGTGACGCTCACCGCCACGAAAGGCTGAGGCGTTCCGATGGCCTACAAGCACTATACGAGCTGCTTTCTCTATCCCGCCGGTGGCAAGCCCTACAATGAGGACGACCGGCTGGCTTTCCTCGCCGGCCAGGCGCTGCAGATCATCGTCATCACCGGGCTGGCAGCCGCGTTCGGGTTGCTGCTGGGGCCGGTTGGTGCGGCACTTGCCGCGGCAATCGCATTTCTGGCGTCCGCCACCGCGACGATCGACAAGGCCGCCGGGGAATGGCTCAACCATCGCCTGGTCTGCCTCGACAAGGACAATCCGAAATGCGCGGTCGGCATCGTCTCCTACAATCCGTTCCGCAGCGATCTCGGCGCCTTCGACAACGACCAGTATTTCGACGTCATACTGATGCCGCATCCGACGACCGAGATCCTCAACGCCGAGACCAACGAGGCGGCTTTGGCGGCCGCCAATCGCTACAATGCCGACGGCACCGTCGTCACGGAATTCGCCGCCAGCATCGCGGCCCATCCGGCCAACGACATTCTCAATGACGGCTTTCAGGGTCATGAGCTGCTGTTGCCGCGCGATGACCTGAAGACGGACCTGGGCTACGCACCCGCCGACGACCATGCCCGCTGGGGCCTGCACTGCGAGGCCGAGGGCGACTTCTGGATCAAGATGCGCCAATGGGCGCCGGCCATCGTCATCCTGCTGACGGCGGCTCTGGTCGTCACGGCGGCCGCGGCGGCCGCCGGCGCCGGTGTCGGGGCGGCCGTCGGCTGCGCGATAGGGTCGTTTTTCCTGGGTGCGCTGGGCTGCGCCATCGGCTCGTTCCTGGGGGGATTGCTCGGGGCGGCCATTGGCGGCGCCATCGGCGGCGCGGCGTCCTACTTCGGCGGGGTCAAGCCGGTCCTGCAGGGGCTGTTCAACTGGAACCCCGGCAATGTCGAGGACGCCAATGTCGGCGACAAGGCGCTCGGCCCCATCAGGATGGGCGATCATGTCGCCGTCCTCGGCGAACATGTCTATGACGGCTATCACAAGGGCTGGCACGAGTTTCATCCGCTGATGGCGGTGGTCAAGTTCGATGCGGCCGCCGGTGTCGACGCAAAACACTATCTTCAGTGGAACCCGGACTTTCCCGACATGGGCACAGTCCCGCCCAAACCGCCGGGCGAGGCCACGGACCTCACCGCGCAGGATATGCGTGACGGCCTCGGCAGCGCCGCGTTCAGGACACGCTGCGAGAATTTGCGCAGAACCTGGTGCGCCATGCTGAACGACGCGTTCGATCCGGAGACCAAACGAACACAGCAGGGCCTGGATCAGCGCTGGACCATTCATCCCATGGTCGATGGCTGCATCCCGCAGGAGCAGCCACCGGCACCGCATATCGGGTGATGTCAAATGCGTCCGACACGCGAAACCGTGATGATACCGATTGGTTTTCAATCTTGACTAACCCATTCATGAATTGATACTCGGACGCACCCGCAGTGCGGGCAACCCGAGGAGTACCTTATGAAATCCCCCCTTCTTGCCCTGGCCAGCGTAGCGGCGCTTGCAATCAGCCTGGCCGCCGGTCCGGCAACGGCCGAAGATGCCGGCATCATCGTCTATAACGCCCAGCATGAAAGCCTGACGAAAGAATGGGCCGAAGGGTTCACCAAGGAAACCGGCATCAAGGTCACCTTGCGCAACGGCGGCGACAGCGACTTCTCCAACCAGATCGTCTCGGAAGGCGCCGCTTCGCCCGCCGACGTGTTTTTGACGGAGAATTCGCCGGCCATGGCGCTGGTGGAGAATGCCGGCCTGTTCGCGCCGGTCGACGCCGACACGCTGGCTCAGGTCCCGCAGGACTATCAGCCAGCCAGCGGCAAATGGGTGGGCGTGGCCGCGCGCAGCACCGTTTTTGCCTACAACACGACCAAGCTCAAGGCTGATCAGTTGCCCAAGTCGATGCTCGATCTCGCCGATCCGAGCTGGAAAGGCCGCTGGGCGGCTTCGCCTTCCGGCGCCGATTTCCAGGCCATCGTCAGCGCGCTGCTGCAGCTCAAGGGCGAGGCCGCCACGGCCGAATGGCTGAAGGCGATGAAAGAGAACTTCACCGCCTACAAGGGCAACAGCACGGTGATGAAGGCGGTCAATGCCGGCGAGATCGAAGGCGGCGTGATCTACCACTATTACTACTTTGGCGATCAGGCCAAGACCGGCGAGAACTCCAAGAACGTCGCGCTGCACTATTTCAAGAACCAGGATCCGGGCGCTTTCGTGTCGGTTTCCGGCGGCGGCGTGCTGGCTTCGAGCAAGCACCAGAAGGAAGCCCAGGCCTTCCTGAAATGGGTGACCGGCAAGGGTGGCCAGGACGTGCTGAAGAATGGAACCTCCTTCGAATATGCGGTCGGCAAGGACGCCCAGTCCAATCCGAAGCTGGTGCCTCTGGCCGACCTGCACGCGCCGAAGGTCGACGCCACGACCCTCAACTCCAAGAAGGTCACCGACCTGATGACGGCAGCCGGCTTGCTTTAGTTGGCGTTCGTCCTAATAAGAACGTCAGACCGTGCTCCCGCGGACTCTCTTTCCGCGGGAGCGTTTTCTTTTTCGAGATTGCATTCGTCGATGACGACACGTTGCTTATCCGACCGCGACCGCGGTCCTTCAATTGCCGCCGCCGGGCGGCAATGGCGCGGCGTGTGAGCTGATGCAGTCCGCGGTCCATCTCGCGCGCCCGGGCCTGCCGCCCAAGATGCGCCGGCGGGCGCAACGGCGGGCGGCGCCTTGGCTTGTCGCCGCCGCCATATCTGTCTCCCTGCTGGCGCTGCTGCCGCTCGCTTTCATCATATGGATCGCGGTCCAGACCGGCTGGGAGACCGTCTCGGCATTGATCTTCCGGCCACGTGTCGGCGAACTGCTGGTCAACACCGGCCTGCTGGCGCTGCTGGCCGTACCGATCGCCATCATCTTGTCGGTGACGCTGGCCTGGCTGACCGAACGCAGCGACCTGCCCGGCGCCCGGCTCTGGGCCTGGCTCAGCGTGGCGCCGCTCGCCATCCCCGCTTTCGTGCACTCCTATGCCTGGATCACCATGGTGCCGGGGTTGCACGGCCTGTGGGCAGGTGTGCTGGTGTCCGTCATCGCCTATTTTCCCTTCCTTTATCTGCCAGTATCGGCGGCGCTGCGCCGCCTTGATCCTGCCCTGGAGGATGCAGCGGCGGCACTTGGTCTCGGACCCTGGCGCGTGTTCTGGCGTGTCGTGTTGCCGCAGCTCAGGCTGGCGATTTGCGGCGGCTCGCTGCTGGTCGGACTGCATCTGCTGGCCGAATATGGCCTCTACGTCTTCATCCGCTTCGACACCTTCACCACCGCGATCGTCGACCAGTTCCAGTCGACCTTCAACGGCCCGGCCGCCAACATGCTGGCCGGCGTGCTGGTGACCTGCTGTTTCGTGCTGCTCGGTCTCGAAGTGCTGGTGCGCGGCGAGGAACGTTATGCCCGTGTCGGCTCGGGTGCCGCGCGGTATCAGCAACGCATCGGCCTAGGCCGCGCCACCATCCCGAGCCTTGCCTTGCTCCTCGTCACCACGCTGCTGGCGCTTGGCGTGCCGTTCATCACCATCGGGCGCTGGCTCCTCGCCGGCGGCGTCGATGTCTGGCGTCTCGACGAGATTGGACTGGCTCTCGGCCAGACGCTGTTCCTGTCCCTTGCCGGGGCGCTGCTTGCCACTGTCGCGGCGATGCCGATGGCCTGGATCTCGATCCGCGCGCCGGGGCCGTTGCAGCGTCTCCTGGAGGGATGCAATTACATTGTCGGCTCGCTGCCGGGTGTCGTCATTGCGCTGGCGCTGGTCACCATCACCGTGCGCATCGCCCTGCCACTCTACCAGACCCTGTTCACCATCCTGGTCGCATATGCCTTGATGTTCCTGCCGCGTGCCCTGGTCAGCCTGCGCGCCTCGATCGCCCAGGCGCCGGTCGAGCTCGAACGCGCCGCGTCGAGCCTCGGCCGGCGTCCGCTTAACGCCCTGTGGTCGACGACAATCCGCCTGTCGGCGCCGGGTGCGGCGGCCGGCATGGCACTTGTGGCGCTCGGCATCATGAACGAGTTGACCGCGACCCAGATGCTGGCGCCCAACGGCACGCGCACGCTGGCCATGGCATTCTGGTCCTACAGCAGCGAGATCGACTACGCCTCGGCCGCCCCTTACGCCTTCATCATGGTGGCGATGTCGCTGCCCCTGACCTGGCTGCTCTATGTCCAGTCGAAGCGGATGGCCGGACGATGAGCTTTCTTGAAATCGGCAATCTGCACAAGCATTACGGCCCGGTCGCCGCACTGGCCGGCGTCGACCTGAACGTCGCCAGCGGCAGCCGCACGGCGATCGTAGGACCTTCCGGCTGCGGCAAGACGACCTTGCTGCGGCTGATCGCCGGCTTCGAGGCGCCCGATCAGGGCCGCATAGTGCTCGACGGGCAAGTGCTGGCCAATGGCGGCGCCGCCGTTCCGGCGCATCGCCGCGGCATCGGCGTGGTGGCGCAGGACGGCGCCCTGTTCCCGCATCTGACCATCTCGGACAATATCGGCTTCGGTATGGGCCGGGACGACGACAAGCGCGCCGAGCGCATCGTCGAACTTGCCTATATCGTCGGACTGGACAAGGCGATCCTGAAACGCCGCCCGCACGAGCTCTCCGGCGGTCAGCAGCAGCGCGTGGCGCTGGCTCGCGCCATGGCGATGAAGCCACGGCTGATGCTGCTGGACGAGCCGTTCTCGGCCCTCGACACCGGCCTGCGCGCCTCGATGCGCAAAGCGGTGGCCGAACTTCTGGAGGCCGCCGGCATCACCACCATCCTGGTGACGCACGACCAGGCCGAGGCGCTGTCCTTCGCCAGCCAGGTGGCGGTGATGCGCGATGGAAAATTTTCCCAGGTCGGCACACCGCGCGAACTCTATCTCAAGCCGAAGGACAGGATGATCGCCGAGTTCCTCGGCGATGCCATCATCCTGCCGGCCAGCGTCTCGGGCGGCTTCGCCAGCTCCCCGCTCGGCCGCATCGCGGTCGATACGGCGGACAGCCGCGATATCGTCCGCATCATGCTGCGGCCGGAACAGATCGGGCTGAAACGCACCTCGCGCGAGGGCATGTCGGGCACATCGGACATGCTGTTCGGCGAGGTGACGGAATCGGAGTTCGCCGGCTCGACATGCACGGTCGCGGTCCGGCTTCTGAACAATTCCGATCCGCCGGACGCCGCCGCCATCGGCGGCACGCCGCTGATCCTGCGCAAATCCGGCATGGACGCACCGGCGGTCGGCGAGATCGTACGGCTGACCGTATCGGGAAAGGCGCATGTCTTCACTTGAGAGCGACGGCTGAAGGCGCTGAACCCAAGCGAAGTGGCCAGCTCACGCCGTGATGCGTTCGCCTGTTTCCGCTGAATAGATCGGCCATTGCTCGAGAAAATCGCAACCGTGCTACCACCACGCACTGGTTGGCGCTGTCGACGAGGATGACGGCGTAGGAAGGCGGCGCCTGTTCGACGATCTCGGTCGATCGGTCGAGGGCAAGCTCGAACCGGGCATGCAGGCCGCGCTGCGCCGAGAACGGAATGCCGGCAACGGTGCCGGCAATGTCGCGATGGACATGGCCGAAGAAGATATGGCGAACGTTGCCATGGCCCCGCAGCAGTCCGAGCAACCGCTCTGGCTGTTCGAGCGCCAGCGGATCGAGCTGCGGCAGGCCGAGCGCGACCGGCGGATGATGCAGGAAAACGTAGGCTGGCCTGCCGCCTGATTGTTCCAGCCGGGCTTCGAGCCAGGCGAGCCGGCTGTCGCACAGTTCGCCCCCGATGCGTCCTTCCGCCAGGCAGTCGAGAAACAACAGCACTTCGTTGCCGGTATCATAGACCGACTGCACGAAGCCGTTTTCGTCGACCGGAACTTCGGGAAACGCGGCGACGAGGCTGGCCCGCCGGTCATGGTTGCCCGGCAGCAGCCTGTACGGCATCGACAGCGTGCCAAGCGCAATGCGCAGATCGACATAGCTTTGCGGCGCACCGGTCTCCGTCAAGTCGCCGGTGAAGACGCAAAGCGCGGCGTCGGGATGATGCGCATTGATGTGCGCGATGCACCGATCCAGCCGCTGATGCAGGTCTGCCCCATAGCGGCGCTCGCCTCGCCGGCCAAGATGCACGTCTGTGACCTGGATGATTTTCATGCGCGTCTCTTGGCTGAGCGTTTGGGAAATCAAAGCGCCGGCTCGGGCACGGAAGCCTTGAAGACATCGAGACGGGTCCCTGTCTCCGACGAGAAGAAGTGCATGTTGTCCGGCGAGATCTTCAGGCCAACGGTGCTGCCGGGTTCGGGATGAACGGCCTCCGAGGTCATCACCGAAAACGGAGCGCCGTCGAGGTCGACATAGATGACCCGCCCCGCACCCAGTTCCTCGATCAGGTCGACAGTCGCATCGAGCGCGTCCGGCGTTCCCGGCGCCACCAGCCGGACGGCTTCCGGCCGGATGCCCATCGCCACCTTCGTGCCCACCGGCAGGCCGGCGCGAGCCATGCCCAGGCGCCGGCTGCCGTCGAGCAGCGACAGCCCGTCGAGTTCGACGGTGCCTTCAAGAATGTTCATGGCCGGCGCGCCGACGAAGGTGGCGACGAAGCGACTGGCGGGGCGGGTGTAGATCTCACCTGGCGTGCCGACCTGTTCGACTCGTCCGCCATTCATGACCACCAACCGGTCGGCCAGCGTCATCGCCTCGACCTGGTCGTGGGTGACGAAGACGGAGGTGGCGTTCAGCCGGCGATGCAGTTTGCGGATTTCCGAGCGCATCTGCACGCGCAGCTTGGCGTCGAGATTGGACAGCGGTTCGTCGAACAGGAAGACTTTCGGCTCGCGGATCATGGCGCGGCCCATGGCGACGCGCTGCCTCTGACCGCCCGAAAGCGCCATCGGCTTGCGGTCGAGCAGCTGTTCAAGTTCCAGCGTGCGGGCCACCGCCTGAATCCGCTGGTTGCGCTCGGCCGAGGGAACACCTGATACCTTCAGCGAATAGCCGATGTTCTGGGCCACGCTCATATGCGGATAGAGTGCGTAATTCTGGAACACCATGGCGCAGCCGCGCTCGCGTGGTTCGAGCTTGTTGACCACCGTGCCGTCGATGGCGATCGTGCCGTCGGAAATCTCTTCCAGCCCGGCGATCATCCTGAGCAGCGTGGACTTGCCACAGCCGGATGGGCCGAGGATGACGACGAACTCGCCCGAGGCGAAGTCGAGATCGACTCCATGCACGACCTGTGTCTTGGCATAGTTCTTCTTGACGCCGCGTATTGCGATGGAGGCCATCTTTGTCTCCTTGTTACTTCTCGGTGGCGATCAGGCCGCGCACGAACCAGCGTTGCATGAGCACCACGACGATCAGCGGCGGCAGCATGACGATGAGCGTTCCGGCCATGGCAATGTTCCATTCCGGAATGCCGCCGACATTGGGGATGAGCTGCTTGAGCTCGGTGACGGCGGTCGCATGCGACTGGTCGGTGGTGATGAGCAGCGGCCACAGATACTGGTTCCAGGCCCACAGGAACATGATGGTGCCGAGCGCGGCCATGTTGTTGCGCGACAATGGCAGCAGGATGTCGATGAAGAAGCGCAGCGCGCCGGCGCCGTCCATGCGCGCGGCCTCGGTCAGCTCGTCCGGCACGGTAAGGAAGAACTGCCGGTAGAGGAAGGTGCCGGTGGCGGTGGCGATCAACGGCAGGATCAGCCCGGTATAGGAATTGAGCAGCCCTAGGCTGAGCGAAACCTGGACGCCCGAGACCTTCTCGATCAGCCAGCTCAGCCCGGTGATGTCGAGGATGGTCTGGTAGGGCGACAGCACATTGGCGACGACCGCGTAGGTCGGCACGATGCGCACTTCCAGCGGCAGCATCAGGGTGACGAAAATCAGCCAGAAGATGAAGGTGCGGCCGGGATAGCGGAAATAGACGATCGAGAAGGCGGTCAGCGCCGAGATGATGACTTTGCCGGCCGCGACGCCGGCAGCCATGATGAAACTGTTGAGCAGCTTGGGGCCAAGGTCGGCCGTCGTCCACGCCGTCTTGATGTTTGTCCAAAAATCGCTGCCCGGCAGCAGCGACATCGGCACATCGTTGACATCCTTGAGGTTGTGCGACGCGGCCACGGCCACAACCACGAACGGCGCGATGCAAAGTACAAAGCCGACAAACAGGATCAGATGGGTGAAGAAGTTCAGGAACGGGGTGCGCTCGACCATATCAATCTCACCTGTAGTGCACGCGCCGCTCGATGAAGCGGAACTGGAAAATGGTCAGCACGACGATGAGCAGCATCAGGATGATGCTCTGCGCGGCGGCGCCCGAATAATCGAGGCCTTTGAAGCCGTCGGAATAGATCTTGTAGACCATTAGATTGGTGGCATTCGCCGGCCCACCTGACGTCATGATGTCGACGATACCGAACGAATCCTGAAAGCTTTCCGTGATGTTGATGACCAGCAGGAAGAAGATCGTCGGCGTGATCAGCGGGAACTGGATGTCCCAGAAGCGCCTCATGACACCGGAGCCGTCCATCGCGGCGGCTTCGATCAGGGGACGCGGGATGGCCTGGAACGCCGCGAGGAAGAAGATGAAGTTGTAGCCGACATATTTCCAGGAGAAGGCGATGATGATCGAAGCCATGGCGTCGGCCCCGTCGAGGCCGGGGTCCCAGAAGCCGGGCCAGACCTGGTTGACGACAGCCATGAAGCCGGCTTCCGGCGCCAGGATGAAACGGAACGCCATCGCCAACGCGGGTGCGGCGATGCCGTAGGGCCAGATCAGCACCACGCGATAGAGGCGCGAGCCGGCAAGCTGGCGGTCGGTAAGCGCGGCGAGCACAAGCGCGACGAACATCGCAAGCCCGGTGCTGATCCCGGCAAAGACGAGGCTGGCGGTGATCGAGTTCCAGTAATCGGCGTTGGCCAGGATCGAGCGGAAATTGTCGAGCCCGACCCAGATGTTGCCGCCGCCCCAGGGCTGCTGCAGCGTCAGCGACCAGTATACGGCCTGGCCGGCAGGCCAGTAGAAGAACGTGAAGATCAGGAGGAGCTGTGGCACCGCGAAAAGGATGCCGATTGTCCAGCTGCCGAAAGTGACGCGTTTTTCCATCGGTCCGCCGTTGCCGCAGAGTGGTCAGCTTAAAGCAAGTCAGAGATTAATAACGAAATGGCCGCCCGTCGAATCTCGGCGGGCGGCCCGGGAAATCCCCCGCGATCAGGGCAGGGTCTTGCCCGGATAGGTCTGCTGGAAGCGGTCGAGGATGGCGTCGCCGTTCTTGACGAGTGTGTCGAGACCTTCCTGCACGCTGACCTTGTTGGCGAAGATCGCCTGCATCTGCGTGCCGAATTCGGCGCGGATCTGGGTGAAGTTGCCCAGGCGCACGCCACGGGTGATTTCGGTCGGCTCGGACGCGGTCAAGCTGGCGATCGCGGTTTCACGGCCCTTGTAGGGCGCCTTGTCGTAGAAGCCGGTGGATTTCATGTAATCGAAGCCCGACTTGGTCACCGGGATGTAACCGGTGTTGGTCGACCAGAACAAAGCGGTCTTGGGGTCGTGGATGAAGTTGAGGAACGCGGCCGCGCCCTTGTATTCGGCGTCCGACTTGCCGGAGAGCACCCACAGCGAAGCGCCGCCGACCAGCGAATTCTTGCGCTCGATACCGGCATAGACCGGCAGTTCGGCGACGTCCCACTTCATGCCTTCCTTCTGGGTCTTGCCGACCGTGCCGTGATCGCCGACCGAGGTCATGATCACCTGGCAGGTGCCCGAGGCGAAGGCCTGGACCATATCCTGGCCGAGATCCTTGGACTTGATCTTGATCAGGCCGGCGTCATACCACTTCTTGAGATCGGTGACGTACTGGACGAACTTGGTCTTGTTGACTTCCAGACGCGCGTCGAGCCCGTCATAGCCGTTGTTCTTGGTGGCGATCGGCTGGTTGTGGATGGCCGAGAACTGCTCCATCAGCTGCCAGCTTTCATTGGCCGAGATGTTGATCGCCATCGGGCATTCGTAGCCGGCGTCCTTCAACGCCTTGAGGTCGGCGCCGACGTCTTCCCAAGTCTTGGGCGCCTCGGTCTTGCCGATCTTGGCGAAGGCGTCCTTGTTCCAGTACATCAGCGCGGTCGAGGAATTGAACGGGAAGGACAGCATCTCGCCCTTCGAGGTCGCGTAGTAGCGGGCGATGCCGGGGAAATAGTCGGCGTAGTCGATCTTGTAGCCGTTTTCTTCCATCAGCTTGTCGGCGGGCTTGTAGGCGGCCGACAGCATCATCGTGGCAGTGCCGACGTCATAGACCTGCACGACGGCGGGCTGTTTGCCGGCGCGGAAGGCGGCGATGGTGTTCTGCAGCGTGGCGTCGTAATTGCCCTGGCTGGTGCAGACGACTTCATAATCCTTCTGCGAGGCGTTGAAGTTCTTGCACAGCGTATCGACGACGCGGGCGAGGTCGCCCGACAAGCCGAACCAGAAGTCGAATTTTACCGGCTCCGCAAAGGCAGGAACCGCCAGCGCGGTGCTGAGCGCGCCAGCGGCAAGGGCAGCGAGGCCCCGCTTGATGATCGTCATGGTTTCTTCCCTCTTGAATGACTGTTGACAAGGGTCTTGCGCAAGTCCTTGCCCGCTCTCTTAGAGAAGGTATGTGACAGTTCGTTGTGGCCTCCCGGGCCTGTGGACAGCTGGTCTTTCCTCCCCCTCGGCGGTGGCGCCGGCATGAAAACGTCACACCGGCGCCTTAGGTAGCTAGGGCGGCTGTCAGGGACGTAAAGGCCGTCATGGTTATCCGGCTAAAGGGATGATGAAATGCGGGTGAAGCAAGCGCCATGAGCCGCTGTTCGCGGCCCTTGCCGAGCGCGGCTTATGAATGGCAGGCGGCCAACGACATGGACCTGCCCACCCAGCGCCGGCCGGTCGGCCGCATCGACTGGTTCTTCACACGCGGCCTCACGGCCAGCGCGCCGGCGGTCCTTCCGGCGGTGCCGCCGGATGGCAGCCCGAGCTCGGATCATGAAACCCTGGCCGTGACAGTTCGCCTGAAATAGCCGCCATCTTCAAGTCGACGTGGCTGAACTGGACGGTGCTCGCGCGTCAGCCTGCGCCGTGAAGGCACGCTATGGTTGCAGGCGACTTTATCGATCCTTCAACAGCCAAGCATTAATCAGTCATATTTCTTTTTTTATTTCCTGTGGGCTAGGGGGAAATAAGATGCTGACGGTCTATAACTGCATCGTGCACCAGCACGATCTGCGACTGGTCGCACTGGCAGCGCTGATCTGCGGAATTTCCTGTTTCTCTGCTGTAAACCTGCTTCACCACATCAGCCGCTCGACAGACCGCAACCGGCTGGTCTGGCTGATGATATCAGCGACTTCGACCGGGTTCGGCATCTGGGCAACCCATTTCATTGCCATGCTCGCCTTCACGCCGGGCATCCCTAGCGCTTACGATCCGGGGCTCTCCGTGATCTCGCTCGCCGCCTCGGTCGCACTGACGGCGGCCGGCATGTGGATCGCCACCTTGCGGGACGAGATCGATTACCATCTCGTTGGCGGCGCCATTCTGGGCGGCGGCATCGCAGCCATGCACTACATCGGCATGGCGGCGTTCGAGGTCCAGGGACGGATCGAATGGAACCTGCTGCTTGTCGCCGTTTCCCTGCTGGCCGGTATGACGCTTGCGGCACTGGCGCTGCATGTCGTTCTGCGCCGCCCTTCCTTGTCAGCGACATCCGCCGGCGCGGTGCTGCTGACGCTGGCCATCTGCACCTTGCATTTCATCGGCATGGGCGCGGTCTCGATCTTTCCCGATTCCTCGATCGTCATATCGCAGTACACGATCGCGCCGACCTCGCAGGCCTTCGCGGCCGCGGCCGCCAGCCTGGTGATCCTGGTTCTGTCGGCGTCGGCGTTGTGGATCGACTTGCGCTTCCGTCGCCAGAAACTCGAGGTCGACCGCATGCATGGCCTGGCCAATGCAGCCGTGGAAGGCCTGATCGTCTGCGACGGCAGTCGCATCGTCAGCGCCAATGACAGCATGGCCAAGCTGACCGGCGCGCCGGCTATGACACTGAACGGGATGGAACTGCGCGAACTTTTCGACGAACGCGCAGCATCCGATGCGACCAGCCTGGAGGGCCAGCCGCGGGAAGCGGAGCTGAGGAGCCGCGACGGGACGAGAATACCCGTCGAACTGATCGCCAGGAGTATCGATTATTGCGGCAAGCCCCACAATGTCATCGCCGTGCGCGACATACGCGAACGCAGGAAGGCGGAGCAGGAGATCCTTCGCCTTGCCCATTTCGATCCGCTGACGGGACTTGCCAATCGCCGCAGTTTCTCCAGCCGTCTCGACACGGAAATTGCATCCATGAACCGCGTCGCGACTGCCGACGCAAACATCAAAGGCCGGCATCTTGCGCTTCTGCTGCTCGACCTTGACCGCTTCAAGGAGGTGAACGACCTCTACGGGCACGGCGCCGGTGATGCCATGTTGCAGAAAGTGGCAAGCTGCGCGTCCGGCGTTTTGCGCCACGGCCAGATGCTTGCGCGCCTGGGCGGCGACGAATTCGCCATCATAGCCCCTAATTTGCCCGACCCGCAGGCGGCGGGCCGCATCGCCAATTCGGTGCTCGCCGCCATGCGTGAGGAAAACCGGGCAGCGGTCGGCGGCGGGCTGGTCTCGGCCAGCATCGGCATCGCGGTCTATCCGCTTGATGCAGAGGACCAGACCAGCCTGATCAGCCACGCCGATACGGCACTCTATCGCGCCAAGACCGAAGGCAGGGACACGTTTCGCTATTTCGAAGCCTCGATGGGCGCCGAGGCTCGTGACAAGCGCGTGATGGAGCACGAATTGCGCCAGGCCGTCGTGCGCGGTGAATTCTACCTCGTCTACCAGCCGCAGAAGGAGATCAGCAGCGGCAAGATGGTAGGCTTCGAGGCCCTGATCCGCTGGCGCCATCCTGAGCGTGGCGAGGTTTCCCCGGCCACTTTCATTCCGGTGGCCGAGGACAGCGGCGCGATTGGCCAGATCGGGGATTGGGTGCTCGAGGCGGCCTGCGAGGAAGCCGCGCGCTGGGAAAACCCGCTGACGGTCGCCGTCAACGTCTCCGCGGTGCAACTCCACAACCCCAATTTCAGCCGCAAGGTCCACGAAACCTTGCTGAAGACAGGCCTTGCCCCGACCAGGCTTGAACTCGAGATCACCGAAACCGCGCTGGTGAAAGACATGCCGCGTGCGCTGGCAACCCTGCGGCAGGTCAAGTCGCTTGGCGTGCGCGTGGCCATGGATGATTTCGGTACCGGCTATTCCTCTCTTTCCAACCTGCGCGCCTTCCCCTTCGACAAGATCAAGATCGATTCCTCCTTCATCAAGGCGGTCGACACGAACGGCCAGGTCGCGGCGATCGTGCGCGCGGTGCTGGGGCTGGGGCGCGGCCTTGGCCTGCCGGTTCTGGCCGAAGGCGTCGAGACGCTTGGCGAGTTGAAGTTCCTTGACGCCGAGGCCTGTGAGATCGGCCAGGGCTACTATCTCGGCAAGCCGGCGCCGATCGAGGCGTTCGACGACCTGACCGGCCATGGCAAGCCCACTCCGGTGCGTGCCGGCCGCCAGGATGGCAGCCTCGTGCTGCTCAAGCCCAGCGTGCGCTCGGCCTAAAGCGCGACATGCATTGGTTCACGACCCGAGCGCCGTCTCGACCAACCGCTTGGCGTCCGGCCCGGACCATTCGGCCGGACCGTTCATATGGGCGATCAGGCAGCCTTCGCCGTCGATCAGCATGGTGACGGGAAGGCCGAGCGCCAGACCGCGCGTCTTGAGATCGTTGAACAGCGTCATCGTCGAATCCCGGTAGTAGCCGAGCGTGTGCACACCGGTATCGGCGAGAAACTTCTTCGGCTTCAAATCGTCGCCGGCATCGACGTTGACGGCGACGACCTGAAAGGCGTCGCTGCCTTTGTCTTTTTGCAGCGCATCGAGCGCCGGCATTTCGGCACGGCATGGCGCGCACCATGTCGCCCAGAGATTGAGCAGCACCGTCTTGCCGGCATGGTCAGCGATGGTCATCGGCTTGCCGTCCGGGCCGTTGAAGGCAAGGCTCCTCATCGACTGCGGCGGATCGGCCGGCAAAAGTGCCGCGACCTCACCGGTGGCCGCGGCCGCCACCTTCTTGGCGCGATCGCTCTTGGCGGCGCAGGCGACGTCGTCCTTGCTGTCCCCGGCGGCCACCTGGGCCGGTGCGTTGTTGCCAGACCGGCTCTCGCTGACATATACCGCGACCGCGCCGGCCAGCGCTCCCGCTACCAGGGCGGCGAGGATCAGGCGCGGGGCCGGGAAAAATCTGTTTCCGTCTGCCATTTTCTCAAAACTGCTCCGAAGCACGGGTTTTATAGCGATGAGCGATAAGAAGACCAGCAACCAGATGTGGGGCGGACGATTTGCCTCGGGTCCGGCCGCGATCATGGAAGCGATCAACGCGTCGATCTCGTTCGACCGCAAACTCTACGCGCAGGATATCCGCGGTTCGATCGCCCATAGCGAGATGCTGGCGCAGACGGGCATTATTTCGGCGGCCGATCAAGAAAAAATCGCTCACGGCCTGAACACGATCCTGAAAGAGATCGAAGCTGGCACGTTCGAGTTCTCGACCAGGCTGGAAGACATCCACATGAATGTCGAGGCCCGGCTCGCCGACCTGATCGGTTCCGCGGCTGGCCGGCTGCACACAGCTCGCTCGCGCAACGACCAGGTGGCGGTCGACCTGAGGCTCTGGGTCAAGGACGAGTGTTTTCGCGTCGCCGAGGCGTTGAAGGGGTTGATCGGGGCGCTGCTCGAACGGGCCGAGGAGCATGCGGCGACCGTGATGCCGGGCTTTACCCATATGCAGGCAGCGCAGCCGGTTACCTTCGGCCACCATTGCATGGCCTATGTCGAGATGTTTTCGCGCGACCTGTCGCGCGTGCGCGACGCCATCGAACGGATGGACGAGAGCCCGCTCGGCGCCGCCGCCCTTGCCGGCACCAGTTTCCCGATCGACCGCCACCAGACCGCCAGGGCGCTCGGTTTCCGCGAGCCGATGCGTAATTCGCTGGACAGCGTCTCCGACCGCGATTTCGCGCTGGAGTTCCTCGCCATGGCGGCGATCTGCGCCACCCATCTGTCGCGGCTGGCGGAAGAGATCATCATCTGGTCGACGCCGCAATTCGGCTTCATCAGGCTGTCGGATAGCTTTTCCACCGGCTCTTCGATCATGCCGCAGAAGAAGAACCCCGACGCCGCCGAACTGGTGCGCGGCAAGACAGGCCGCGTCAACGGCCATCTGGTCGGCCTGCTGACGGTGATGAAGGGCATGCCTTTGACCTATGGCAAGGACATGCAGGAAGACAAGGAATCGGTCTTCGACGCCGCCGAGACGCTCGACCTGATGCTGGCCGCGATGACCGGCATGGTCTCGGACATGACCGTCAATGCGGCCGCGATGAAGAAGGCAGCCGGCTCCGGCCACGCCACCGCCACCGACCTTGCCGACTGGCTGGTGCGCACCTTAGGCCTGCCGTTCCGCGAGGCCCATCATGTCACCGGACGCGCAGTGGCACTGGCCGAAGAGAAGAAGGTGAGCCTGGAGAAGCTTGCGCTGGAGGACCTGCAATCGATCAACCCAGGCATCACACCAGACATATTCTCGGTGCTGGCGGTGCAGAACTCGGTCAAGAGCCGCACCAGCTTCGGTGGCACCGCGCCGTCGGAAGTGAGGAAGCAGGTCCGCGCCTGGAAAAAGCGTATCGCCAAGGCGTGATCCCGGATATTGCGATCTGCAAATATCCCGATGTTGCGATCGGCAATATCCGGGGTGCAATACGCTGAGAACTCGGCTAAAAGCGGCGGCTGGCAAACGTTTCGGACGGATGGATCGATGACCGGAAGCAGGATTTTGGTAACGCTGACGCTGCTTGCGGCGCTTGCCTCCGTGACCGCCTGCGGCCGCAAGGCCGGCCTCGATACGCCCTACGAGGCGGCTGTCCAGGCGCGCAAGGATGCCGAGAAGGCCCACCAGCCCGTGCCGCCGGAACCGGAAAAACCGGTCGTGGACAAGAAGTTCATCCTCGACCCGCTGATTTAGCGCCCGCCAACTTCCGGAACCACTCTCGTGAACCATTTCGACTACCGCGACGGCGTGCTGCATGCCGAGGACGTGGCGATCCCTGATATCGCCGCACAGGTCGGCACGCCGTTCTACTGTTATTCGACGGCGACCCTGACCAGGCACTACCGTGTCTTCGTCAAGGCCTTTGCCGGGCTCGACGCGCTGGTCTGCTACGCCATGAAGGCCAATTCCAACCAGGCCGTGCTGCGGACCCTGGCCAAGCTCGGCGCCGGCGCCGACGTGGTCTCGGAAGGCGAATTGCGCCGGGCACTGGCAGCCGGCGTCCCGGCCAGCAAAATCCTGTTCTCCGGTGTCGGCAAGACGGCGCGTGAAATGGACTTTGCGCTCGAAGCCGGCATCCTTTGCTTCAACGTCGAATCCGAGCCGGAGCTCGAACTCTTGTCGGCCCGCGCCTCGGCTCTCGGCAAGGTGGCGCCGGTGTCGCTGCGCATCAATCCCGATGTCGACGCCAGGACCCACAAGAAGATCTCAACCGGCAAGGCCGAGAACAAGTTCGGCATTCCGTGGCAGCGGGCGCGCCAGGTCTATGCCCGCGCAGCAACGCTTCCCGGCATCAAGATCACCGGCATCGATACCCATATCGGCAGCCAGATCACGGAACTGCAGCCTTTCGACGACGCCTTCGCCCTGCTGGCCGACCTGGTCGGCGCGCTGCGCGCCGACGGACATGCGATCGAGCATGTCGATCTCGGCGGCGGCCTCGGCATTCCCTATCGCGTCGACAACAACCCTCCCCCTTGCCCGACGCCTATGCCCAGATCGTCCGCAAGCATGTCACCAAGTTGGGTATGAAGGTGATGTTCGAGCCGGGCCGGCTTATCGTCGGCAATGCCGGCATCCTGGTCTCGGAAGTGATTTTCGTGAAGGAAGGCGACGCCAGGAACTTCCTCGTCGTCGACGCCGCCATGAATGACCTGATCAGGCCGACGCTCTACGATGCTTTTCACGAGATCAGGCCGGTCGTGCAGCCACCGGCCGACACGCCGCGCATGATGGTCGATGTGGTCGGCCAGGTCTGCGAGACCGGCGACTATCTCGGCCTCGATCGCGACCTGCCGAGGCTGAAGTCGGGCGATCTCGTCGCGGTTTCCACCGCCGGCGCCTATGGCGCGGTCCAGGCCGGCACCTACAACACCCGCCTGTTGGTGCCGGAGGTGCTGGTCGACGGCGACCGTTTCCATGTCGTTCGTCCGCGCCTGACCTATGACGAGCTGATCGGACTGGATTCGGTGCCGGACTGGCTTGCATAAGCCGGTACTTTCATACGAGGAACACGTCATGTCGCAGGGCAACACCGTCACACGCGAACGCATTGCCGCGATGGAACCGCGCATCCGCCCTTATGTCAGGCACACGCCGGTGCTGCGCATCGACATGGCCGACTTCGACCGGCCGCCACTGGCGGTCGACCTCAAGCTCGAATGCCTGCAGCATTCCGGCTCGTTCAAGGCGCGCGGCGCCTTCACCAACCTTTTGGAGCGGCCGGTTCCCGGCGCCGGCGTCGTTGCCGCGTCGGGCGGCAACCATGGCGCCGCTGTCGCCTACGCCGCCATGCGGCTTGGGCACAAGGCGACCATCTTCGTTCCCGAGGTGAGCCCGCAGGCCAAGCTGGATCGCATTCGCGGCTATGGCGCCGACCTCGTCGTCGGCGGTGCCCGCTATGCCGAGGCGCTGGCCGCCAGCGAACGTTTCGCCGAGGAAACCGGCGCCTTGCAGATCCACGCCTTCAACCAGGAGGAAACGTTGATCGGCCAAGGCACGCTCGGGCTTGAGATCGAAAGCGATCTGCCTGAGATCGACACGCTGCTGGTCGCCGTCGGTGGTGGCGGCCTGATCGGGGGCATCGCGGCCTGGTATGCCGGCCGCATCCGCATCGTCGCCGTCGAACCCGAGGGCGCGCCGACGCTTCATCGCGCCTTCGAGGCCGGCCATCCGGTCGACGCGCCGGCCGAAGGCATCGCCGCCGATTCGCTGGCGCCCAAGCGCGTCGGCGAAATGATGTTCCCGATCGCCGAAGCCTTCGTGGAACGCTCCATCCTGGTCAGCGACGACGACATCATCGCCGCCCAGAAAGCACTCTGGAACCGCGTGCGTATCATCTCGGAGCCAGGTGGCGCCGCCGCCTTCGCCGCGATTCTGTCCGGCCGCTACACGCCGACGCCGGGCGAACGGGTGGCCGTGCTGGTCTGTGGCGCCAACGCAAACCCCGCCAATTTCTGATCGCAATCAATTCGGCCGGCTTCACGTTTTCTCAAACCGCCTCGCCTTTGCCGTGTTTGCTGGTATTCTTCGAGTCGTGAGGCTTGGGCTATCCTGCCCCGCCCCAAGGCATAGTCCCGAAAACTCGAATCCGGTTTTCGGAACAGATCATGCTCAAGGAAATAGAGCCCCTTCCCGGGCCTTCGGGATGGAACCGGCTCTGGGAAGGGCCGATGACGCAACGACCCATCTTCAGCAACGACCGCGGCCTGGCCGGACGCCTTGCCTTGAGCCGGCTGGCGACGCGGGTCGCGATGACGGTCGAGCGTGGCTGGCCGCTGCTACTCCCGCTCATCATTGTCGCCGCTCTCTTCCTCAGCGCCTCCTGGTTCGGCATTTTCCCCCGGCTCCCGGATGTGATGCGCATCGGCCTTGTCGCCCTGTTCGGCCTCGCAGGGCTGGCCGCGCTCTATCCGCTGCGCTTTTTCCGCATGCCTGGCGCCGCCGAGGTCGATCGCCGCATCGAGGCCGCCAACAAACTGCTGCACAGCCCCGTACAGGTGCAGAGCGACCGGCCTAGCGGTCAGGAAAGCAGCTTTTCGCAGGCGCTCTGGCGCGAGCACCAGAAGCGCATGGCTGGAAAGCTCGACAGTCTCGGCGCCGACCTGCCGCGCACGCGCGTACCGGAGCGCGACCCCTGGGGACTTCGCGCCGTGGCGGCGCTGCTGCTCGTCACCGCCTTTGCCTTCTCCTTCGGGCCGACCGGCGGCAGGATAGCAGACGGTTTCAGCGCACACGGCACGCTCGACACCGTGCCGCCGCGCATCGACGCCTGGGTGACGCCGCCGGCCTATACTGGCAAGCCGCCGATCTTCCTGACCGCCGACGCCAACCAGACGACGCCAACTTTCCACGTCCCCGAGGGTAGCGACGTCTCCTTGCGCGTCACCGGAGGCTCGGGCGAAGAAACGCTTGCCTATGCCGACGAGGACGGCAACGCGCGCGCCATCGACCCGGCCAGCCCGCAAGCCGCCGCCACGGCCAAACCGGTCGCAAGCCCGGCACTGTCCAAGGTGCGCCAATTCGCCGGCAAGCTGACTGGCGACGGCACGTTGACGCTGAAATCGGGCGACGACCAGCTTGGCCGCTGGGCCTTCGCCGTGATCCCTGACACGCCACCGCAGATCCGCTTCGTCGGCGAGCCCAAGCGCGCGGCCAACGGCGCCTTCGAGCTCAACTACCAGATCGACGATGACTATGGCGCCGCCACCGCCAAGGCGGTCTTCGCGCTGGCCGATCCGCAGGCGCCAGGTGCGCATCCGCTCTATGGCCCGCCCGATATGCCGCTGACGCCGCCGCGCCGCGGCGGCAAGTCGAATGCCGCCCGGACCACGAAGGACCTGACAGAGCATGTCTGGGCTGGCGGCAGCATCAAGCTGACGCTGGTCGCGACCGACGACGCCGGACACACCGCGTCCAGCGAGACCAAGACGCTCGTGATGCCCGAGCGCCCATTCGCCAACCCGCTGGCGCGCGCCGTGATCGAACAGCGCCGCCTGCTCGCGCTCGACACCAATGCCAAGCCGCGCGTGCTCGACTTGATGGACGCCATCACGCTGCGGCCTGAAGACACGTTTGACAATATGTCCCACTACCTCGCCATCATGAGCGCGATGAGCCGCCTGAAACTGGCCGGGAACGACGATCAGCTGCGCGGCGAGGTCGCCTATCTCTGGGAAATCGCGCTCGGCATCGAGGAGGGCAATCTATCGGCCGCCGAAAAGCGGCTGCGCCAGGCGCAGCAGGCGCTGCAGGAGGCCATCAAGAACGGCGCCAGCGACGCCGAGATCGAGAAGGCGATGAAGGAACTGCGCGAGGCGATGAACCAGTTCCTGCAGGAATTCGCCGAACGCGCCAAGCAGAACCCGAATGCGCCGCAGATGCAGCAGAACGGCCAGGAACTACGCCAGAGCGACATCGACCGCATGATGGACCAGATCGAGAACCTGGCGAAGTCGGGCGACCGCGACAAGGCGCAGCAATTGCTGTCGCAACTGCAGGACATGATGAACAACCTCCAGGCCGGCCGCCAGCAGCAGGGCGGCGAGCAGGACAGCCAGATGCGCCAGCAGATGGACAAGCTCGGCGAGATTTTGCGGCGCCAGCAGGAGATGATGAACGACACGTTCCGCATGGACCAGATGCAGCGCGGCGAGCGACAGCGTGGCAAGAATCGCGACGAGCAACTCGGCGAAGGCAGCGGCGAGGACCAGGACAAGCCAGGGCTTGGCGAGGACCGCGATCCGCTCGCCAGGCAAAAGCCGATGACGCCGCAGGAATTTGCCGATGCGCTGAAGCAGTTGCAGGAAGGCCAGGGCCAGCTCAAAAGCGATCTCGAACAGCTGAAGAAGGGCCTCGAAGGCATGGGCATGGAGCCCAATGAAGGATTTGGCGAGGCCGGCAAGTCCATGGGTAGCGCCGAGCAGGCGCTTGGCGAGGGTCAGGGCGACGAGGCCGTCGGCCACCAAGGCCGGGCGCTCGAGGCGCTGCGCAAGGGCGCCAAGGACATGATGAAGCAGATGCAGGCCATGCAGGGCGACCAGGGCGGCAGCCAGGAAGGTGGCCGTCAGCAGGACGCCGACCGTGACCCGCTCGGCCGGCCCCGCGCCAGCCAGGGTCCTGATTTCGGCGACTCGGTGAAAGTGCCCGACGAGATCGACGTGCAGCGCGCCCGCCAGATCCTGGAAGCGATCCGCAAGCGGCTCGGCAATGCGCTCAGCCCCGATATCGAGCGCAGCTATCTGGAACGGTTGCTGGAGCTGAAATAGTGGCGAAGCAACCGGGAACGTCTATGACGCCGATTGAACCTGCCTGTTGACGAACGCCTCGCGGATCGCCTCCTGCATGCCATCGATCGCCTCGCCGGAAGCGTTCGGGTTGCGGTGCATCACCACATTGGAGGAATCAATGTCGCCGAACCCATCCGCGGATGTCAGTTCGCGGCAGTCCGCCGGAATGTTGCTGCGCGAAATCGGCGCGATCGCCAACCCTGAGGTGACCGCAAGCTTCAGGCCGCCATTGGTATCACTGGTATAGGCGACGCGATAGGCAAGGCCCCGCTGCTCCAGCGATTTGATGGCGAAGTCCTTGCACCAGCCGGCGCGGTTGTAGAGCGCGATCGGCAGCGGCTGTTCCTCATGCATGTGATGCAGGTTCGACGTCACCCACACGGTGGGGTCGTGCATCAGCACCTCGCCGCCGGAAAGGTCCTGCCATTCGAAGACCACGGCGAGATCGAGCTCGCCGGCGGCGAGCGCCGCGACCTGCGCCCACGAATGGGCGTAGCGCACCGTGACTTCGACCTTTGGATGGCGCTTCGAGAATGCGCCGAGCGCGCGCGACAGGATGGCGTGGCCATATTCCTCCGGAATGCCGATGCGCACCGGCCCGCCCAGCGGCGCCGCCGCCATCGACGCAGCCGTCTCGTCGAGCAGCGAGACGATGCGGCGGGCATTGACGATGAGTTCGCCGCCACGCCGCGTCAGTGCGACGCCGCGTGAACCGCGCTCGAACAAGCTGTCGCCGACCAACTCCTCGAGCTTCTTCATCTGCATCGACACAGCCGACTGGGTGCGGCCGGCCTGCTCGGCGGCCCTCGTGAAATTGCCGGCCTCGGCGATGGCCACGAAGGTACGCAGGAGATCGCTGTCGAGGGTTGGCCGCATGGCATCCATCATAAGCAAATTTGATTGCTGGCATCATTCCAATTCGTTTGCAACATGTCAAACCTCGGCCGATAGTCGCCTTGCCCATTGGATATGGTGCAGCCGCGAAATCGGCTGCGGACCAAATCGAAGAGTCCTCACTCGTGCCCGCTGCCCGAAACGGTGGCGGGTTCTTTTTGATCTGGAGAAGGTCGCCGGATCGTATGCGCGGGAGCCTGAACGCGGATGCACAATAGGATGGTGCGCGGCATCCTGAGCCTGTGCCTGGGCGTGCTGGTGTTCTCGCTGCAGGACCCGCTCGTCAAAGCCGTCTCGAGTGGCTACCCGGTGACCGAGGTGATGGCGATCCGCTCGATCGTCGCCTTGCCGATCCTGATCGTTCTCGTCCATGCCGATGTCGGCTTGCGGGCCATCCTGTCGCGCCGCTTCGGCCTGCTGACGATACGCGCCTTCATCCAGTTCACCTCCTACACGGTGTACTACCTAGCCATCGCCGCCCTGCCGCTGGCCGACGCCGTGGCGCTCTATTTCATGGCACCGCTGTTCATCATGGCACTGGCCGGGCCGTATCTTGGCGAACGCGTTTCCTGGCGGACGCTGGCGACCGTGCTGATCGGACTGTTCGGCGTGGTCGTGATGGTGCGTCCAGGCGCTGGGCTATTCGATTGGGCGGCCTTGCTGTCGCTGGGCTCGGCGGCGCTCTACGGCTTCTCGCAATTGATGGCCCGCAAGATCGGCGACACCGAATCGTCCACCGTCATGGCCTTCTACCAGAACGGCGCCTATCTCGTCGGCGCGGCCGTGGTCGCCGGCACGTTCCACCTCGCCGGCATAACCCACGCCGCCCACCCGAGCCTCGAATTCCTGGTGCGGCCGTGGATCTGGCCGACACTCCCGGATTTCCTGAAGATGGCGGCGTGCGGTTTCGTCGCCTCGGCCGGCATGATCCTGCTCTCGCAAGGCTACCGGCTGGCGCCGGCCAACCGCGTCGCCACCTTCGAATATACAGGTATCCTGTGGTCGCCGCTGTGGGGTTTCCTGTTCTTCGCCGAGGTACCACGCTCGACAACCGTGATCGGCGCGGCGCTCATCATCGGCGCCGGCCTGCTGGCGCTCAACACCGAGCGGCGGACCGGTCCGGCGCCAGCGCTTGTCGCCAGGGATCCAGCCTGATCAGGCGAAGCAGATCAGCGCCCGTTCCACGCGCGAACGGATCTCGGCCAGCGTGAAGGGCTTTTGCACGACATCGAGGATGATGCCGTTCAATTCCTCGGCGCGCTCGCGCTGGTCGGCATAGCCGGTCATCAGCATGATCTTCATCGCCGGGAAAAGCGCCGCGGCCGCAACCGCCATCTCGATGCCATCCATCTCCGGCATGCGGATGTCGGAGACGACGAGGTCGTAGCCGCCGTTTGCGGCGCGGATCCGCGAAAGCCCCTGCGCGCCATCGGCGGCGATATCGATTGCGTGGCCGGCGCGTTCGAGCGCGCGGGCTGCCAGGGTACGGACGGACTCATCGTCCTCGACGATCAGAAGCTTTGCCATGCCGGCATATTTGGCGGGCAAAAGTTGACTTTTCCTGAAGGCGGGACGGGTCAGCAGTCTTTTTGGGAGTGGCTCAAACGTCGCCTTTGACGACACCCACGAACGGCAATTCACGAAAGGCGTGCGCAACGTCCATGCCATAGCCGACGACGAAATAGTCGGGGCAGTCGAAGCCGACATAGTCGGCATTGAGCGCGGTCTGGCGGCGCATGCGCTTGTCGAGCAGGACGGCGATCGAACAGCTTTTCGCACCACGCGACAGCATCAGGTCGCGGGTGAAGCTCAGCGTCTTGCCCGATTCCAGAATGTCGTCGATCAACAGCACGTCGCGGCCGGCAACCTCGTTGTCGATGTCGCGCAGCACCCTCACCTCGCCGCTGCTGGTGCCGGCGCCATAGCTTGAGATGAAGATGAACTCGACTTCCGGCGACAGGCCGACATCGTGCATGGCCCGGATCAGGTCGGCGGCGAAGATGAAGGAACCTTTCAGCACCGAAATCACCAAGAGATCGTGATAGTCGTGCCCGGCGATCTCCTTGGCGAGTTCGAGATTGCGCCGCGCGATCGCCGATGCCGAAAACAGGACTTCGATGTCCTTGCCGCGTACGATTGGCATTTTTCGCCCCCTCGAGTTTTTACCCAGACGCGTTCACACCGAGCGTGTGTCGAGATTCAGGTCAGGCCGAGCCGAAAACAGTGGTTTCCGAGAACCGGAGCGGAGCGTACTCAAGTACGTGAGCACCGGAAGCGCAGGGAACCGCCGTTTGCAGGCCGGCCTCACCTGAATATCGACACACGCTATTCGGCGAAAGTAACCAAAACGGTTCTCACGCCGTTCTTAGGCACGTCGAGCCGGCTGGCAAAGCCGAATCTTTCGCCCGATGCCAGCGAATGGCCTGATGTCCCCAACGTATAGCGGATCGTGCGCCCGTCATTGCCCGTCACCCGGATTTCGAGCGGCGGCAGGGTCGCGGGGCTTGTTCCGTCATTGGCGGCCTCGCCATCGACGAACAGCACCGGGTTGGCGCCCGAGACGTCGACGCGTGAGGTGACGCCTGAAATGGTCAGCGCCGACGCTTGCGCGCCGGCCAGGAACGGCGCTTGGCGCACCAGCGCGTGGCCACCGGAAACCCAGAACGCGGCAAGGGCTGCACTGATGCCGGCGATCCAGAAGATCGGACCGCCGCGCGAGGCCGGCGGCCGTTCCGCCGGCGCTTCCGCCTTGCGCAGCATGTCCATGCCCTCGATGGGCGGGGTGACGATCAGGCGCGGCAGCGGCGAAACGTTTTCGACCAGTGAGACGGGCCGCGACACCACAACATAGTCCGCATCGACGATATCTGCCGCCGGACCGCGCAGGATCCGGTCCGCCGTGGCAATTGCCGGCGGTTCGGTCATGATTTCGCCGGAAACCGGGCGCGCGGTTCGTTCGTCAGCCATCATGGCCCCAGCATTGCGGCACGTTCGCTTTTCGTTTCTTTTGCGTAAACACAAATGGTTAACGCTTCCCCACCGGAGCCCTCTTGAAGAGCCGAAACAAGCCAGGAATTAACCGCCGGTTAACCATGCCGGCCGATGGTCTTTTCACAGAACAGGCTGGCTCGCCGCGGCCAGGAACTTCAGGTCGTCGAAATTGATTCGCTTCGAAAATGTCGGCCTCCGCTATGGCATGGGTCCGGAAATCCTCCGCGACATCTCCCTGCATATACCGGAGCGCTCCTTCCAATTCCTGAGCGGGCCTTCGGGAGCCGGCAAGACGACGTTGCTGCGCCTTCTGTTCATGTCGCTGAAGCCGACGCGTGGATTGATCACCATTTTCGGCAAGGACCGCTCCCGCATCTCACGCACCGAACTGCCGCACCTGCGCCGGCGCATCGGCGTAGTGTTCCAGGATTTTCGCCTGCTCGACCACATGACCACTTACGAAAACGTCGCGTTGCCATTGCGCGTGCGCGGGCGCGAGGAAGCGAGCTACCGCACCGACGTCACCGAGCTGTTGAAATGGGTGGGGCTCGGCGAGCGCATGCATGTGCTGCCGCCGGTCCTGTCAGGCGGCGAGAAGCAGCGCGCCGCGATCGCGCGCGCCCTGATCGAACAGCCGGAAATCCTGCTCGCCGACGAGCCAACCGGCAATGTCGATCCGCCGCTGGCGCGGCGCCTGTTGCGGCTGTTCATCGAGCTCAATCGCCTCGGCACCGCCGTGGTGATCGCTACCCACGATCTCGGCTTGATGGAACAGGTCGACGCGCGCCGCATGATCCTGGCCGGCGGAAGGCTGGATATCTATGACTGATCTGTCCGCCGACCATTTCGAAGAGCAGGACGCCGAGGCAGCCGCCACAAGACCGCGCGCCCAGCGCAAGATGGCGCCGATCGTGCCGGCGCAGAACATTGCCGGCCGCGCGTTGGTGCTGGTCATCGCCATCATGACCTTCCTGTCCTGCCTGACCTTCGGCGCGGTGACGCTGGTGCGCGATACGGCCTCGGTATGGGAAAACCAGATTTCGCGCGAGGCGACCATCCAGATCAAACCGGCCGACGGCCTCGACATGGAGGCAGCGCTTACCCAGGCTTCGCAGATCGCCGGCGAATTCCCTGGCGTGAAGTCGACCCGGATCATCGACCGCGAAGCGACCGCCAGGCTGCTGGAACCCTGGCTGGGTTCGGGCCTCAATATCGACGACCTGCCGGTGCCGCGCCTGATCATCGTCACCATAGACGAGAACAGCCCGCCCGATTTCGCCGCCATGCGCGCCGCGATCACGCCGAAACTGCCGAGTGCATCGCTCGACGACCACCGCACCTGGGTCGACCGGCTGGTGGCCATGGCTCGCACCACGGTCACCATCGGCATCGCCGTTCTGGCCCTGATGCTGTCGGCAACCGTGCTGACGGTGGTCTTTGCCACCCGCGGCGCCATGGCCGGCAACGGCCACATCATCGAGGTGCTGCATTTCGTCGGCGCCGAGGCGCAATTCATCGCGCGCGAATTCCGCCGGCATTTCCTGGTCACAGGCATGAAGGGCGCGGCCGCCGGCGGAGCGGCGGCGGTGCTCGTCTTCATCGTTTTCTCCTGGTGGTCGTCGCGCAATATGGCAACGCCGCAGGCCGACCAGGCAACCGCTTTGTTCGGCAACTTCGCCATCGGCTCGGCGGGTTACCTGGGTGTCGTCCTGATGGTGCTGGTGATTGGCGGCCTGACGGCGGCGACCTCGCACGCCACCGTCGTCGCCTATCTCAGCGACATCGACGTTCGCCAACCCGACGCATGAAGGAGTTCGTCTTGGCGTGCATGGAAAGAGCGCGATCACGGATGGAGAACTCGCGTAACGCAAATTGCGTCTTTTACCTATCAAAGGCCGCATTTCGGGATTAACCATATGGCTATGGACGTGCGGGACTCGACCGGGACGGCTGGACAGCTGCCAGTGGTGGTTGCCCGTTGGCGCGGCCCCGGCAAGGTTAGCCGTTTAAGGGCCGCCTTGCGTCTCTTCGCTCTCTCCCTGCTTATGCTCGCAATTGTGTTCGCTGGCGGCTTCGGCTGGTTTGCCAGCAAGGTCAGCCATCTGACCACGCCCGCCAACCCGGCCAAGGCCGATGCCATCATCGTGCTGACTGGCGGCCAATCGCGGCTCGACGCCGCGATGGAACTTCTGGCGTCCGGCAAGGGCGAGCGGCTCTTGATCAGTGGTGTGCATCCCTCGGCCAGCCGTCGGCAGCTTCAGGCAGCGACCGGCGGCGACAAGAAGCTGTTTTCCTGCTGCGTCGACATCGATCGCGCCGCGCTCGACACGATCGGCAACGCCGAGGAAAGCGCCAAATGGGTGGAAAACCATGCCTATGGCACGGTCATCCTGGTCACCAACAATTATCACATGCCGCGCAGCCTGCTGGAGATGGGACGGCTGCTGCATGGCGCCAAGCTTGAGCCCTATCCGGTGGTCAATTCCAATCTCGACAATGGCGGCTGGCTGACCAAGCCGCGGGCGTTGCGCGTGCTGTTCACCGAATACACCAAATATCTGCTGGCGCTGGCACGTGGTATTATCCCGGTGAAGCCGACGCCCGAAGGCATCGCGCTGGCCGAAACCGCCGCCGGCGGCTGAGCCCGCGTCATTGCTGGGCGCCAGCCCCTGAAACGCCGTTGAGGCGCGCGATCTCCTGTTCAAGGTTCTGGATGCGCCGGTCGCGCTCGGCAAGCGCCGCCGCCACATCGGCCGCCTCGAAGCGCTGCGGTATATGTTGCGGGCAATTGGCGTCCCACGCCGAGACGGTGAACAGGATGACCTGCTCGGGACGCGCCTTGTAGTCCGGCGGCATCAGCCTCGCTGTCAACTCGGCATCGTCTTCGACAACGCGCGCCGTACCCCAGATCTTGATGCGCTGGCGCATCATGTAATCGATCAGGAATAGGAAGGCCCTCTGATTGTCGGCCAGATTGCCCTGTGTGATGAACTGTTTATTGCCGGAAAAATCCGCGAAGCCGATCGTCTTGTCGTCGAGCACCTTGAGAAAGCCGGCAGGGCCGCCGCGGTGCTGGATATAGGGCTGGCCATCGCCATTGGCGGTCGACAGGAAGACGCTGGTCTGCATTTCGATGAAAGCGGCAAGGTCCGGTGTGATCGCCGACTGCCAGCCGCCGCGCTCCTCGACGCGGGCATAGGACTGGCGCGAACCCTTGCGCGCCTGGATCGCCTTGACTGTGGGCGTGAAGGCGACATCGCTCGTAAAAGCGTGTGCGTTCATCGAGACCTCCTTGCATGAAACGTTTCTAGAGCAATTCCAGGAAAAGTGTGTAACGGTTTTCCCGGGACAAGCGCGTAGCGCTTGCCCTTGGGAATTGCGTGAAAACAAAGAGTTAGAGCGGGTCGGCGATTCTATCAAACGCTGAACCGCTCTAGAGCCCGAGCTCCGACAGCGTGGGGTGGTCGTCCGGCCGCCGGCCGAGCGGCCAGTGGTATTTGCGCTCGGCTTCGGCGATCGGCAGGTCGTTGATGCTGGCGATGCGCAGGCGCATCAGCCCGTGCTCGTCGAATTCCCAGTTCTCGTTGCCGTAGCTGCGGAACCATGAGCCGCTGTCATCGTGCCATTCATAGGCGAAGCGCACGGCGATGCGGTTGCCGTGGAAGGCCCACACTTCCTTGATCAGCCGGTAGTCGAGTTCGCGGCTCCATTTGCGGGTCAGGAACGTCTGGATGGCATCGCGCCCTTGCAGGAATTCGGCGCGGTTGCGCCAGCGGCTGTCCGCTGTATAGGCGAGCGCAACGCGGGCCGGACCGCGTGAGTTCCACGCATCCTCGGCCATGCGTGCCTTCTGCGCCGCGGTCTCTGCGGTGAAGGGCGGTAGCGGCGGGCGGCTTTCAGACATGGCGATTTTTTCCCTGATCGAGGCCGCCTGTGCTCAGGCAGCGTATTTGGCGCCTTCCATCATTCCGATGTAGATGGCATACTTGCAATCCATCTTTCCATTTTCCAGAAAAAGCATGGATCGTCTGGAGGCCATGTCCCTATTCATCGGCGCGGTGGAAGCCGGCAGCCTTTCTGCTGCCGCGCGCAATTTAGGCATTCCGTTGGCGACGGTCAGCCGCAAAATCTCCGACCTGGAGCGGCATCTCAACACGCGCCTCCTCAACCGCTCCACACGGCGGCTGACCTTGACCGACGCCGGACACGCCTATCTCGCCGCCTGCCGCCGTATTCTCGATGATGTCGGCGAGGCCGAACGCACCGCCGCCGGCGAATACAACGTGCCGACCGGCGAACTGGTGGTTACGGCGCCCGTCGTCTTCGGCCGCCTGCACGTGTTGCCTGTGGTCACCGCCTTCCTCGCCGCCTATCCCGACGTCGATATCCGTCTGACCCTGGCGGATCGCATAACCCAGCTTGCCGAGGACCATATCGACCTTGCCGTGCGCATCGGTGCCCTCCCCGATTCGAGCCTGGTCGCGCTGCGCGTCGGTGCGATTCGGCGGGTCGTCTGCGCCAGCCCGGCCTATCTCGCCGAACACGGCACGCCGCGGATCCCCGAAGATCTGGCAGCGCATAGTTGCATCACTTTCGAGGGGCCGAGCGGGCTTTCGGCATGGAGCTTTGCATCGGGCAAGACCGAGACGAGGGTTCAGGTCCGCTCGCGGCTTCAGGTCAACACCGCCGAGGCGGCGATCGACGCCGCGATATCAGGCGTCGGGCCGACAAGGGTTCTGTCCTACCAGGTCGAGGCGGCTGTACGGTCCGGCGCGCTGCGCATCCTCCTGCCGGAGTTCGAGCCGGAGCCCTGGCCGGTGCAGCTGGTGCATTCGGGTCAGGGGCTGCTGCCGGTCAAGCTGCGCGCCTTTCTCGATTTCGCCGCCCCGCGCCTGAGAGAAAGGCTGACACGGCTGGCGTAGTGCGAGGCCATTTTCTTTTTCACCGCGCTTGGTGTAACCAACGCACACTTCCTCACCGGACCTCCCTCATGCTCTATATCAGATCGCTGGCGTTCAATTTCCTCTTCTACGTCAATCTGATCATCCAGATGATTCTCTGGACTCCGTACTATTTCCTGTCACCTCGCCACCGTGCCTGGTTCGTGCCGAAATTCTGGTCGCGCACCTCGATGTGGCTCTATGACAAGATCGCCGGAACGAAGAATGACATCAGCGGACAGGAAAACCTGCCCGAGGGCTCCTTCATCCTGGCGCCCAAGCACCAGTCGTTCTGGGACGCGATCGCCTTCTTCCCTTACCTCCAGGACCCGCTCTACATCCTGAAGCGCGAGCTGACCTGGATCCCATTCTTCGGCTGGTACATCTTGAAGATGCGCATGATACCGGTGCATCGCGGCAGCCGCTCCAAGGCCTTGAAGGCCGTCGTCGCCGCGACCAAGGAAGAGATGGCACGCAACCCGCGCCAGCTGATCATCTACCCTGAGGGCACGCGCCGGGCGCCGGGCGATGAGCCGGCCTACAAATATGGCATCGTTGAAATCTATTCGCAGCTTGGCGTTCCGGTGGTGCCGGTCGCCCATGTCGCCGGCCTCTTTTGGCCGCGCCGCAAGTTCCTGCGCTATCCCGGCACCATCAAGGCACGTTTCCTGCCACCCATACCGCCGGGTCTGGGCAAGGAAGAGTTCATGGCGCGGCTGATCGGCGAGACGGAAGCCGCCTGTGACCAGCTTCTTGTCGAGGCATCACGCGCGCCCAACCCACCGGCCCTGCCGACAACGGCGGCAAAGCGGTTGCGGGAACTCGGCGCGAAGCTTGACGGCTCCGCGGCCTGATCGTCAACCGTACACAGCCAGCACCGTGGTCAGCAGCAGCGTCGCGGCAAAGACCAGATTCATGATCCGCGAGGCGACAGGCCTGCGCAGGAAGCGCGCGAACGCCGCACCGGCAAGAAGCCACAAGGCGTGGACGACGATCATCACCGCCAGAGCAGTCAGTTTCGTCCACAGGCCGAGCTCGACCTCGCCCTTTCTCGACGAGGCGCCGGCGAAGACGGCAGCGATCGCCACATAGGCCTTGGGGTTGGCGACCGCCAGGAGAAGTCCAGCCAGCCAGGTTGGGCGCGAAGCCTCGGCGGCACGTGCGGCCAGCGGCGGGGCGGTGGCGATCTTGAAGGCGAGATAGAGGATGTAGGCCGCCGACGAGACAACCAGCAACGGCGCCAGCTTCGGCATCGACCCAAGCACTGCCATAACCCCGGTCGCCACGACCAGCAGGACGGCGATCGTACCCAGGACGATGCCGCCGGTGTAGCGCAGCGAATCGCACAGGCCGAAGGCGGCACCGACGGCGGTAACGCTTATCGTCGCCGGCCCCGGGCTGCCCATGACAACGGTGGCGGCCAGCAACAGCGCAAGCAATTGGCGCCAAAGCTCCGGCTGCGAAAGAAGCGATCCGTCCATCTGGTCCTCCGCCCTGAGCCCGTGCGAAGGACGGTATGGCAAGGCATGAGGATCGTCTTGGACGTTCGTGCGTCCCGTCTTGCCGGCAGCCCTCAGGCGCTGGCTTTGTCGAGTTCGGCGATATCGTCGGCGCTCAACTTCAAGGACACCGCCCTGATCAGGCTGTCCATCTGGCTCGGCTTGGTGGCGCTGGCGATCGGCGCGGTGACGCCTGGCCGAGCGATGGCCCAGGCAAGCGCCACTTCCGCCTGCTTGGCCGAATGCCTGGCGGATACGGCGTCGAGCGCCGCCAGAATGCGCGTGCCGCGCGGATTGAGATAGCTGCCGACATCCTCCCCCCGCTCGCTCTGGCCAAGATCGGCTTCCGTGCGGTACTTGCCGCTCAAGAAACCTTTGGCCAGGCTGAAATAGGTGATGACGCCGATATCCTCGGCTATGCAGAGGTCGCGCAGCGGGCCATCGAAGGAAGAGCGGTCGTAGAGATTGTATTCCGGCTGCAACACCTCGTAGCGCGGCAGGCCGCGCAGGCTTGCCACGTCAAGTGCCGCACGCAACTGGCCGGCATCGAGGTTGGAACAGCCGGCATAGCGGATCTTGCCCTTGGCGAGCAGTTTCTCATAGGCGCCGAGGGTTTCCTCATAGGGCGTCGTCGGATCCGGCCAGTGCGACAGATAAAGATCGATGAATTCGGTCTGCAGCCGCTTCAGCGATGCATCGACGGCCTTTTCGATATAGGCGGCTGACAGATCCCTGTGACCCTGACCCATATCCGAGCCGACCTTGGTGACCACCACGACCTTGTCGCGATTGCCGCGATCCTTCATCCATTTGCCGATGATGGTTTCCGATTCGCCGCCCTTGTTGCCGGGAACCCAACGCGAATACGCGTCGGCCGTATCGATGGCATTGAGGCCTGCGCCGACGAAGCGGTCGAGCAGATCGAAGGAGGTTTTCTCGTCAGCGGTCCAGCCGAAGACATTGCCGCCCAGAACCAGCGGCGCGATGGAAAGGTCGGTGCGACCGAGACGGCGTTTCTGCAAGACGGATCTCCGTGATGATTGGGACCGGGCGATGCCGCCCGCTGGCTGGGTTCGGAGCCTAACCTAGGTCTTGCCGCATCGAGGTCAAAGGCCTGGCCACCGTTTTCCGCCGAACCAGCGCTTCACAAAGACGCTATCCGGCGAGCCACATCCTCCAGCCAGTGGTCCTCTATATCGAGCGCTTCCAGATGCTTCAGCGTACTCAGCACATAGTCCTCGTTGTTGCCCGATCGGCCGACCGCGCCGCGCACCACGGCCGCTGCATCCGCCGCATCCAGCGCCCCGGCATATTGCTCATGCTTGCGGTCGACGATGTAGGCCACCGCTTCGACCGCGCCGCCGCCGTCGAGACGAACCTTGAGCGTCCGCTCGAGATAGACGCTGGTGACAAGCTCACGCTCGCGCAGATAGGCAATGACCTCGTCGCGCAGTTCGCCGGGCACGCGGAAGGCGAGGCCGACGCAGGACCCGCCATGGTCGAGGCCAAGCACCAGTCCCGGCCGCTGACGCGTGCCGCGGTGCACGAAGGAATAGACGCAAAGCGAGCGGCGATAGCCATGCAGGCGGGCACGCCGTGTCTCGACATGCGCGAAACCGGGCCGCCAGATCAGCGAACCGTAGCCGAACACCCAAAAATCGCCCATATCGCCGCGCCTGATTGCAAAAAGAATGGCAACACCGCACCGGAAACCGGTGTTTTTTCCGCCCGTGTCCGTCTACCTATCGTCTCTGTCCAATGGTGTTGCCGGAATCGAGAATCCGTTCACACCATCCATGCGTTAATGAGAGCCAAAGCATGACGTCAAGTGACGAACGCCAACCGGGTAACCGTCGCCGCCTGTGGTGGCTTGCCGCGTTCATCCTGGTGCTGTTCGCCATATACAGCGCCGGCTGGTTCTATCTGGCCAACAGGGTGAGGTCCGAGGCCGACAAGGCGGTTGCCACGCTCAACAAGAGCGGCATCCAGGCCGGCTGCGCCAACCTCGAGGTCAGTGGCTATCCCCTGAGCTTTGCCGTCTCTTGCGACAACCTCGCCTACGAGGACGATGCCAAGAACATTGCCGCCTCGGCCGGCTCCTTCAATGCCATCGCCCAGGTCGTCCAGCCCTTGTCCCCGGTTGCCAATCTGCGCGGTCCGCTCCGGACCTCCGTCCCGGGCATGATGCCGCTCTGGATCGACTGGGACAATCTGCAGGCCAACGTCAAACTGTGGTATCCGCTGCCGCGGCGTATAGCGCTGCAAGCCGAGGGCCTGTCGGGCCAGACCGACCCGGCCGACGATACCGATCCGGTCGAGCTGTTCAGTGCCGGCAAGGCATCAGGCCAGTTGCAGCCGAATGGCGCGGATCTCGACTATGTCGGCAGCTTTGGCGATCTTGAAATCGATCCCGACGCGATCGGCGGGCGCGTGTTGCCGGCGCTCGATGCCAGTGGCGACGTGACACTGAAGAACGGCGTTGCGCTGGTCGGCACGCAGGTGAAAAGCCTGCGCGGCCAGCGGATCGAAATCCGCAATCTCGATCTGTCGTCGGGGACGGCGCGCGTCACCGTTTCCGGGCCGCTGTCGGTCGATGCAGAAGGCCTGGTCGACGCCGATCTGATGATCCGGATCAAGGATCCGAAGGCCGTGGCATCCATCCTTGCCGGCGCCATACCCGAGCAGAAGAATGCGATCGAGCAGGGTTTTGGCGCCCTGGCTCTGCTCGGCAGCGAACCGTCGATGCCGCTGAAGGTGGTCAAGGGCAAGGCCTCGCTCGGCTTCATCCCGCTGGGCAAGATCAAGCCGGTGCAATAGAGCATGATCCCGAAAAGTGGGAACCGGTTTTCGCGGACAAACGGTTTCCGTTTGTCCAGAGATCATACTCCAACAAAGAGATCGACCGGGATGACGATTCAACGAAACGTCATCCCGATCTAGCGCCGCCATGGCAAGACACGTGAAGCTTCTGAGTGTCGGGGCGTTGACGCTGGATACGATCCTGCGTGTCGATACGTTGCCTCACCATCAGGGAAAATTCATCGCCTCCGACGGCGTCCAGATCGCCTCGGGCATGGCCACAAGCGCGACCTGCGCAGCGCATCGTCTCGGCGCCGAGATATCGCTATGGGCGAGCGCCGGCGACGATCCGGTCGGCGATCAGCTGATTGCTGGGATCGAGGCCGAGGGCGTCGATTGCAGCCACGTGCGCCGCGTCGGCGGCGCACGTTCGGCACTGGCCTCGATCCTGGTCGATGCGCATGGCGAGCGTATCATCGTGTCTTCTACGACCCCGCGCGCAGGCTGATCCCGAGGCTTTGCCGTTTCCCGACATCACGGCATTCGATGCCGTGCTGGCCGACGTGCGCTGGCCAGGGGCAGCGGCACTTGCCCTGAAGGCGGCGCGCGCCGCGGGCAGGCCGGCTATCCTCGATGCCGATACCGCGCCGCTGGCGGTGCTGGAGCAGCTGTTGTCACTGGCCTCGCACGTCGTCGGCTCCGAGCCGGCAGTGCGCATCATATGCGGCCACGCGCTGGATCTGGAGACCGCCTGCACGGACCTCGCCTCCCGCACCGATGCGTTCGTCGCGGTTACCGGCGGCGCGGCAGGTACCTGGTGGTTCGATCGAAGCGCCGGATCATCCCGCCATGTCGAGGCCCCGAGGATCAAGGCGGTCGACACGCTGGCCGCCGGCGATGTCTTTCATGGCGCCTTTGCCGTCGGGCTGGCGGAAGCCATGCCGATCGAGCACGCACTGCGCTTTGCCAGTGCCGCCGCCGCGCTCAAATGCCTGCGCTTCGGCGGCAGGCTGGGCGCGCCGGATCGGGCGGAAACGCTCGCCATGATGGCAGCGACCTGGCCTGAAACAGCTTAGAGCAATTCCAGGAAAAGTGCGTAGCGGTTTTCCGTCCGGAATTTGCGTAAAAACAAGAAGTTAGAGCGGGCCAGAGATTCTATCAAACTCTGAACCGCTCTAGACCTTTGCCGGATGCTCGACCGCCTGGCGGCCAAAGTCCGGCGCGTCGATATCCTGACCCGCCTCGATGATCGAGCGGCGCACGGCGCGGGTGCGGGTGAACAGGTCGAAGAGCTTGTCGCCGTCGCCCCAGCGGATCGCGCGCTGCAGGAACGCCAGGTCTTCCGAGAAGCGCGCCAGCATTTCCAGGATGGCATCCTTGTTGTGCAGGCAGACATCCCGCCACATGGTCGGATCGGAGGCGGCCAGACGCGTGAAATCGCGAAAGCCGGAGGCGGAATATTTGATGACTTCCGTCTTCGTCACCGATTCCAGATCGTCGGCGGTGCCGACAATGTTGTAGGCGATGATGTGCGGCAGATGCGAGACGATGGCCAGCGTCATGTCGTGATGCTGCGGGTCCATCGTGTCGATGTTGGCGCCGCAGCGGCGCCAGAATTCCGACAGCCGTTCCAGCGCGTCCGGATCGGTGCCCGGCACCGGCGTGAAAATGCACCAGCGATTGTCGAAAAGGTCGGCAAATCCGGCATCCGGTCCGGATTTTTCGGTACCCGCCAGCGGATGGCCGGGAATGAAATGGACGCCCTCAGGCACATGCGGTTGCATCTGCGCGATGACCGAGGCCTTGGTCGAGCCGACATCGGTGAGGATCGCACCTTTTTTCAGCGCCGGCGCAATCTCCTGCGCCACCGCACCGGATGAGCCCACCGGCACCGAGACGATGACCAGATCGGCATCACGCACCGCTTCCCGGGCATCGGTGGTGTAGGACTCGCCGAGCCCCAGTTCCTCGGCTCGTTTGAGCGTTGCCGCACTGCGCGTCGAGATCGCGACATGGCGAGCCAAGCCTTCGCGGCGGATGACGCGGGCCAGCGACGAGCCGATCAGGCCGATGCCGACCAGCGCGATTTTTTCGAACATCGGTGATGCCATGGTGTGTAACTTTTCAGGCGTTCTAGCTTTTCAGGAATGTCGTGAGCGCGGCGACAACGCCGCGATTGGCCTCTTCGGTGCCGACGGTCATGCGCAGCGCGTTGGGAAAGCCGTAGCCTGAAACGCGCCGCAGAATATAGCCGCGCGCGCTCAGATAATCATCCGCCGCAGCCGCCGAATGCCTCTGGTCGTCGGGAAAATGAATGAGCAGGAAATTGCCGACGCTGGGCGTCACGCGCAGTCCGAGCCCAGTCATCTCGCCGCTCAGCCAGGTGAGCCAGGTCTCGTTATGCGCCACGCTGCGCTCGACATGGGCGCGGTCGCGGATCGCGGCGATGCCGGCCTCGATCGCCGTCGCATTGACATTGAAGGGGCCGCGCACGCGGTTGATCGCATCGACAATGTGTATCGGACCGTACATCCAGCCGATACGCGCGCCGCCGAGGCCGATCTTGGAGAAGGTGCGGGTCATCACCACGTTCTCGGCGCTGCCGGCCAACTCGATGCCGGCTTCGTAATCGTTGCGGCGGACATATTCGGCATAGGCCGCGTCGAGCACCAGCAGCACGTTTTTCGGCAGTCCGGCGTGCAGGCGACGCACCTCCTGGAACGGCACATAGGTGCCGGTCGGATTGTTGGGATTGGCCAGGAACACGATTTTCGTGCGCGGCGTCACAGCCGCCAGCATCGCATCGATGTCGGCGCGCTCGTCGGTCTCCTTGACCGCGACCGGGGTGGCGCCCGCCGACTGGATGTATATCTTGTAGACCATGAAGGCGTGCTCGGTGAACATGGCCTCGTCGCCGGGCGCGAGATAGGTCTGCGCCAGCAGGCCAAGGATCTCGTCGGAACCGTTGGAGCAGATGATGTTCTGCGCGTTGAGGCCATGCACCTCGGCGATCGCCTCTCGCAACCGTCTGGCGGTACCGTCGGGATAGACGTCGAGTTTGCCGGCGACCTCACGCGCGGCCTCGATCGCCTTCGGCGACGGCCCAAGCGGGTTCTCGTTCGACGACAGCTTGTAGACCTTGGCGACACCGGCCGGCGCCGTGCTCTTGCCGGGCACATAGGCGTCTATGTCCATGATGCCCGCGCGTGGGGTTGGACGTGCCTGATCCGGTGTCTGGTTCATAACTTGCAAAATCCGTCGAGAATGCCTCCATCCGGAAGCCGCTGCGGAAATACAAGCCATGGCCGGCAATGTCGAGGGGCGGCAGTGGTGCAAGCGGCCGCCATTGACGGCGAGGCGGGCGGGTTCTAGAAGTGCGGTGACAGTTCCGTGGTGATTTGGCCGGTCGGCTTGCAGCCACGTTAAACAATTCGCTAAAGGGCCGTTTGCGTGACGTAACCGGCTTTGCGAATGGCAATGCCGGTTTTTTATTGTCCGCGGCCGGACGGACGGACGCATCGGCGGCGATTTTTCGCCTGCTATGATGCAGCAAGTGAGACAAGAATGGCCGCTCTGCGCGCAGCAAGGACCAACAACGAGGTCGACAATCCGTCGAGCCTGGTGTTGCGTTTCGGACCCGACAAGCCGCTCAAGCTCGATGCCGGCACGCTGCTGTCGCCGTTCCAGATCGCCTATCAGACCTATGGCATTCTGAACGATGCCCGTTCCAATGCCATCCTCGTCTGCCACGCACTGACCGGCGACCAGCATGTCGCCAACACCAATCCGGTGACCGGCAAGCCAGGTTGGTGGGAAGTGCTGATCGGCCCCGGCAAGATTATCGACACCAACCGTTTCTTCGTCATCTGCTCCAATGTCATCGGCGGCTGCCTTGGTTCCACCGGGCCGGCCTCGACCAACCCCGCCACGGGAAAGCCCTATGGGCTCGACCTTCCTGTCATCACCATCCGCGACATGGTGCGTGCGCAGCAGATGCTGGTCGACCATTTCGGCATAGAGAAGCTGTTCTGCGTGCTGGGCGGTTCGATGGGCGGCATGCAGGTGCTGCAATGGGCGTCGAGCTATCCCGAACGGGTATTCTCGGCACTGCCGATCGCCACCGGCGCGCGCCATTCGTCACAGAACATCGCCTTCCACGAGGTCGGGCGGCAGGCCGTGATGGCCGATCCGGACTGGCATGGCGGCAAATATTTCGAGCACGGCAAGCGCCCGGAAAAGGGGTTGGCGGTGGCGCGCATGGCCGCCCACATCACCTATCTGTCGGAAGCCGCCCTGCACCGCAAATTCGGCCGCAACCTGCAGGACCGCGAAGCCCTGACCTTCGGCTTCGATGCCGATTTCCAGATCGAGAGCTATCTGCGCCACCAGGGCATGACCTTCGTGGACCGCTTCGACGCCAACTCCTACCTCTACATGACACGGTCGATGGATTATTTCGACCTTGCCGCCGACCATGGCGGCCGGCTGGCGGACGCCTTTGCCGGCACGAAGACCCGCTTCTGCCTGGTGTCCTTCACGTCGGACTGGCTGTTCCCGACCGAAGAGAGCCGCTCGATCGTGCATGCGCTCAACGCCGCCGGCGCCTCGGTGTCCTTCGTGGAGATCGAGACCGACCGCGGCCACGACGCCTTCCTGCTCGACGAACCGGAACTGTTTGCCGCCATCAACGGCTTTATCGGTTCCGCCGCGCGCGCCAGGGGGCTCGGCGCATGACCCCGAAAAGTCGCAGACTTTTCGGACCACGGTCATGCGTCAGACGGAAAGGCGAAGCCATGACCCAGAAAAATTGCGGACTTTTCGGACCATCGTCATGCGCCACTCAGGAGGCGAAGCCATGAGCGTCAATGGCAGCCAGCGTGTCGACCTTGAGGTCGTCGCCAACCTCATCCCGCCGCAATCGCGCGTGCTCGACGTGGGCTCCGGCGACGGCTCGCTGCTCGAATTGCTGCAGGAAACCAAGCAGGTCGACGGTCGCGGCCTTGAGCTTTCGCAGCGCGGCGTCAACGAATGCGTGGCGCGCGGCCTCTCGGTCATCCAGGGCGATGCCGACAAGGATCTCGAATTCTATCCCGACAAGGGTTTTGACTTCGTCGTCCTGTCGCAGACCCTGCAGGCCACCCGCAACCCGAAGCTGGTGCTCGACGAACTGCTCCGGATCGGCAATCGGGCCATCGTGTCCTTCCCCAATTTCGGCCATTGGCGGGTGCGCCTGTCGCTGTTCGTCAAGGGCCGCATGCCGGTGACCAAGGATCTGCCCTACTCCTGGTACGACACGCCCAACATCCACTTCTGCACCATCCGCGACTTCGTCAATCTGTGCGAGGAGCTTGGTGCGACGGTGGAAAAAGCGACCGCGCTCGACGCCAACGGCCAGAAGATCGGCCTGTCGATGCCTTGGTGGTTCTGGAATTTCTTTGGCCAGCAGGCGGTGTTTTTGCTGAAGCGATAAGGCTGCCGTCGGCGTCCTATGCCAGGATATCCGTGGGCTTGTGCGGATGTTCAACGCCGTCGGCCAACACCACATGGCGCAACCGCCAAGAGCCTCCGCCAATTTCAGCGGTTGGCAAAAGTGTTGCGGTTGAAGCGCTGGGCGCCGGAATTCACCATTCCTTGTCGTCAGAGCGACGGCACAATGGGTGACATAACAGGTTGTTTTTTGTAGCGTCGCACTTAATCCCGATGAGGCCCATCCAAGGGGGAACTCCGATCCATTCAACCATCCTGAGGACTGAAAAGAGCTATCGGAAAGTGCATTTTCGCGCTGGAAACAGCTGACGTGGAGCATTTGCCCCTCATCACGGTCATCACACCGACTCACAACCGGCGCGAAACGGTGCTCCGCGCCGTGGAAAGCGTGCTTTCTCAGAGCATGACTCGGTTTGAGCACATCGTCGTCGACGATGGCTCGACCGATGGGACGGAAGCGGCGCTTGCGCGCATTCGCGACCCTCGGCTGATCTATGTCGGCGCGAAATGGCGCGGCGCCAATGCCGCCAGGAATGCCGGCATCGAGCTGGCGAGGGCGCCCGTGGTGACTTTTCTTGATTCGGACGATCTCTTCCTGCCGCACCGGCTTGAACGAACGCTGGCATGGTTCGACGACAATCCGGCCCTCGAAGTCCTGCTCTCCTCATATGTCTCGGTGAAGGGTGGCCGTGGCACCGCCTGCGTCAACCGTAGTGCTTTCCTCAATCCGCCGATGCTGGAGCGGGCTGTGGTTGCGCAGACGGCCTTCATCGCCGGGTCGGCGATAACGGCGAGGCGGGAAGCTTTGTTGGCCATCGGCGGCTATGACAGCGACATCCCCCGGATGCAGGACCGGGAGCTTCTGCTGCGCTTCGCACAGCGCTTCGGCGCGCAATTGTCGGAAGATATCGACTGGACGAAGCACAATTCCCAGAATTCGATTTCGGGCCGCCGGGACGGCTATGTCGAAGCCTATGCGATCCTGATGAGTAAGCACCCGCACATCGCTCGCTCTTACCCCTATGTTCCACCCTTTATGATCACGCGGCAGATCATCGCCGATATTCTCCGGGGGCGGATACCACAGGCCTTTGCTGGATACATGGCCAACCGCTCATCCGACGCGCTTGGTTATTCATTGCCGGAACTGATCACCGGTTATCTCTACGGCCGCCGCTGGCGGCGCGACCTCTACGACGAAGTTCGCGGGAAGTTTGGAATGCCACCGGCCTGATCTGGCGACAGCTCAGCGAGCGAGTACGGCGCGTTGTAGGGGCCTGCCTGACCCACGGCCAGGCCTATCGGTCCAGTTCCGGGAAATAGGGATCCGACAGGAACCGCCTGTCCCGTTCCCCTAGAAGACAGTCGATCGGCGCGTCCATCTCGGCGGGCATGATTTTGTTCTTGTCCTGAATGCCGCTGACTTCGAGAATCAGCTTGCGCCGGATCGCCGTCGAGAATTCGGCGGCCGCATGGATCGGCAGCACGAAGGAACCAGGTCCGCCGGTCACGCACTGCGCATAATACTGATCGAGATGGCTGAAGGTCGGTGATGGCTTGATCAGGATCGGCAGGCCGTTGATGACGATGCCCTTGGCAATGGCCGCATCGCGCGTCACAGTGACCGGCGGCCCGATATTGTTGGGGCCGTCGCCAGATATGTCGATGACGCTGCGTTCGCCGGCGAAATTGGTGCCGTCGAAAAGCTCGGCGCCGAAAGCAAGCGCGCTCGAAATCGAGGTACCGCGGAAACTCCGGAACGGGCGGGCCGCAAGCTTGTCGGCAAAGCTGTTGGCGCTCTGCGCACTGTCGATGATCTGCCAGCCGATGATCGCGTCATCGCGCACCGTGCCGGCCCACTCGAAATAGGCGAGCGCAATGCGCCCAGTATGGCCGGAACGGACCGCCTGGATGAAATCGGCGTGCCGCAGCGCCTCGACATAGCCGGCCCGTTGAAGGGCGAATTCGGTCTCGTCCATCGACAGCGAGATATCGACCGCCAGCACCAGTTCGACGTCGACAGCCAGCGTATTTGGCGCCGAAGGAACCGGAGCGGCCTCGGCGCAAGCCAGGCAGGCAAGCAGGCTCATTATCTCAAGCATGGCCAGCACGAGCGATGTTTCGATCGCGACATTCGCTCGCGATCACGGCGAAATAAAGCTTGTGGCAGGCGTGGCCGCCCAGTCCGAATGCCGGCCGTTCTATGTCTTGCGCCGAGCGGCGACTGGCGGCGGTTCGATGGCACCCGCCCTGACACGGGCGGGTTTCAGCGGGGGCACGCCGGTATCCTTCACGATCGTCAGGGACCGCGGGAAGAATTGATTGTTGTGCAGGCCGCGCCCGATATTGATGATCGCGGCACCTTTCAGATGCTTATCCATGAGCGACAGCACACGCCTCAGCGACGGGCCGTCGAACGCATCCATCGCTTCATCGATGATCACCCATTTCGGCTTCCGCAAGGCAAGCCTGGCGAAGGCGAGCGATCGCTGTTCGTCATCGCCCAACTCACGCTCCCAGCGGGCCGACCGGTCGAGCGAGGATGACAGCCGCTCGAGGCCCACTTCGGCAAGGACAGCCGAAATGTCGGCATCGCTTGCCGGAGCGGCACCATAAGGATGGTCAAGCACCTCGCGCAGCGTACCGGCGGGGAAGTAAGGGACACGAGGCACGAAGATGGGGCTTCTCCGGCCGGCATGCCGATCTTTCCGCCTCCCCATGGCCACAGGCCGGCAATGGCGCGGAAGAACAGCGTCTTGCCGGCGCCGGGCTCGCCGGTGATCATCACGCGCTCGCCGAGATGGATTTCGACATGCTGGTCGGAGAGCTTCGTACAACCCTCTGGCGAGGCCACCTGGAGTTTCTCGAACGTCAGGCTGCCATTGGCATTTTCATCGAAGGAGATACGCTTCTCCTTGTCGTGCAGCACATCGGTTTCATCGAGCGCGATGCGGAAGTCGGCGACACGCATCAGCGTGGCACGCCAGTCGGCAATGCTGCCGATGTTGTTGATGAACCAACGCAATGATGAATGCACCTGGTTGAAGGCGCCGACCGCCATCATCAGCCCGCCAAAGCTGATATCGCCCGAGAAATAGACCGGCGAGGCAACCAGGATCGGGGCGACGACAGTGATCCAGCCATAGGTGTCGGTTACCCAGGACAGGTTGATCTGCGCGGTGTAGATGCGCCGCATGGCACCCAGCACCGTGCCAAGGTCGAGTTCGAGCCGTCGCCTGGCATCATTCTCACCCCGGTACAGCGCGATGGCATCGACGTTCTCGTTGACGCGCACCATCGAGGAGCGCAGTTCCGCTTCGCGCGTATAGCGGTCGCTGTTGAGACGGATGAGCGGCCGGCCGACCAGCCAGCTCAGCCAGGAGGCGGTGCCGGCATAGAGGAACGCCGCCCAGACCATGTAGCCCGGTATCGCCAGCGACAAGCCACCAATGTGGAACACAAAGCCCGAGGACAGCTCCCACAGCACGCCGACGAAAGACACGAGCAGGATGAACGACTGCAGCAGACCGACACCAAGATCGGTCGACAGGTCCGACAGATGCGCGGCATCCTGCTGCATGCGCTGGTCGGGATTGACGCCGATGGCGCCGGCGTTGGCCAGCCGGAAAGCACGCGCCGGCCGCATCCACTGGTCGATCAAATCCAGCGTCAGCGCCTCGCGCAGCTTCAGCCGGATCATCTGGTTGAGCCATGTCTGGCCGATGTTGAGCACCAGCAACCCGCCGGCGATCATGGCAAAGACGAGAAGCTGATGCAGGAAGGCGGCCATGTCGCGGCGCGCGAGCGCGTCGTAAAAGGGTTGGTTCCAGCGATTGAGCAGAACCTGGCCAATCGACGTCGCGACGATGACGGCCATGATGCCGGCCGACGTCCACAGCAACCACTTGCGAACCGGCGATCCGATCAGCGCCCGTTTGATCGTCGCCACCTGATCGCGCAGGCTGCTGGCCACGGCCACCGGCTGAACGGTGGCCTGATTGTCCAGTTGATCAGCCATGGCCGAGATCCTTGCATTCAGTGGCGGAGCTGAAACCGGATGAAGAGAGCCGCGGCAGCCCCTCAACCACTCTGCGAGCCCAGAACGACAGATAGGTCGGAAAGATGCCGCGCGATGCAAGTTTCATCGCGGTCACGAAGGTGTCACTTGCCGAGCCGACGACGCCGCACCCCTTCCCTCTGCCCGGCGGCCGAGCCGCGTCGCGCCATGGGGCGACAGCACCGGGACGAAGACGCGGCGAGATGCGCGCTGGGCCGCCGGCACGCCTTGGTAAAGCCGCTTCTGCGCTTCCACCACAATGACGCCGGAGAAGATCGGCCACAGCCGCCGCCCGGCACGCTCCAGCACATTGTGGAAGCGCATCATGAAGTGCCGCCGCGACGGCGGGAAGAACAGGGCATCGGACCAGGCGGCCGGCGTGAAATTCGCCTCGCGCAGCAATTCGGTGAGCTGCCCGCGTGAGAAAGGCCGCCCGTTGCCGAACGGCGTATGTTCGAAGCGCGCCCAGACACCGCGCCGGTTGGGTACCACGATGACGACGCGCCCCGCCGGCGACAGCACCCGCCAGATCTCGTTCAGCGTTTCGCGCGGATTCTCGACATGTTCGAGCGAATGGACGAGCAGCATGCGGTCGATGCAGGAATCGACCAGCGGCAGTTCCTCGTCGAAGACCAGTGCCGTAGCCGTCGGCCCGGTGGCCGGCCAGACCACGGCGCCCTGGGTAGCCGGCATGAAGGCGAAGACCCGCTCGGCATCGGAGCCGAAGCGTTCCAGCCAGGGCAAGGTGTAGCCGAGGCCGACCAGCCGCTCATTGGGCACCGCGGCCCATATCGACGACAGCGCCATGGTGATCGAGCGCTCGGCGAACCGGCCGAGCGTTGTCGAATAGAAGGAGCGAAGGTCGACGATGTCGGAATGCATGTCAGGGATGTAGCCGTGATATCGGCCGGATTCAACAAAAGGCCCAAGTGGTCGGCGCGGCGGATGTCATTTTGACATCCGAGGATGACTATTCGCTTTGTCACCCGGGATGACATTCGCGCAGCGGCGCCTTATGTCTGCGGCGATACTGCATCGGCCCGAAATCGGTTTCGATTTCGGGCCGATGCAACAGCTAAAAAATGTTAGAGCGTCCTTTGTGCGTCCAACTGGGACGCACGGCGCTCTAATGGAGAGACGCGATGCCGGTCGAAATCGAACAGTTCATGTGCCGCACCGACAATTTCGGCGTGCTGGTGCATGACCCCAAAAGCGGCCAGACCGCGATCATCGACGCGCCCGAGGAAGCGCCGATCCTGGCCGCCATCAAGCGCACCGGCTGGACGCCGACGATGATCCTGACCACGCATCATCATATGGATCACGTCGAGGCCAACCTGGCGCTGAAGGAGCGCTTCAAGCTGCGCATCGTCGGCCCGGAGGCGGAGAAGGCGAAAATCCCTGGCATCGACGAAACGGTCGAAGAAGGCTCCGTCCTTCATCTCGGCGATGAGCGCATCGAGGTGATCGCCACGCCCGGGCATACCGCCGGCCATGTTTCCTACCACCTGCCGGAATCGAAAGTGGCGTTCACCGCGGATACGCTGTTCGCGCTTGGGTGTGGGCGGCTCTTCGAATGCAAGCCGCCGGTCATGTACGAATCGCTGAAGAAGCTCGCAGCCCTTCCGGCCGAGACGACAATCTATTGCGGCCACGAATACACGCTTGCCAATGCCCGTTTCGCGCTGAGCGTCGACCCCACCAATTCGGCATTGAAGGAACGCGCCGCGCGGATCGAGGCGCTGCGGGTCGACAACAAGCCGACACTGCCGACGACGATCGGCGAGGAACTGTCGACCAATCCCTTCCTGCGCTGGCACGATCCGGCGATCCGCAAGCATCTGGGCATGGAAAGGGCCGGGGATGCCGAGGTCTTCGCCGAGATCCGCAAGCGCAAGGACAATTTCTGAGCGCCATGCGAGCTTCCTGCCCATGACCAGTTCCGCGCAAATCATAGCAACGCTCGCACTGAAGCCGCATCCGGAAGGCGGCTGGTATGCGGAAACCTTTCGCGACGAAGCCGGCGGTGCGCGCGGCCATTCGACCGCAATCTATTTTCTGCTGGAACAGCACCAGCTTTCGGCCTGGCATCGGGTCAAGGATGCCGCAGAGGTCTGGCATTTCCATGCCGGCGCGCCGTTGGCGCTGTCGATGTGGGAAGAAGGCGGCGCCATTATCGAGCAGGTCCTCGGCATCGACCTCACGGCGGGCGAACGGCCGCAAATCGTCGTGCCGGCAGGCTGGTGGCAATCGGCGCGCAGCCTGGGCGAGTGGACGCTGGTCGGCTGTACCGTCGCGGCGGGTTTCGATTTCGCGGCCTTCGAACTGGCCGAGCCGGGCTGGCAGCCTAACCCAGCAGGAAACCCAGGGTAGTGGCGAGCTGTGCGGCGTAGTACAGCACCCAGACGGCGAGGCGCATCCAGGCGCGATGCGACGAGATGGCGGCTACCAGGAATTTCTCCGTGGCAAGCAGCCCGTCCGATGCCATGAACAGCACGGCGCCGCCGATCACCCAGATACTGTTTGTCGTAAGCGCCGACATGCCCATCGCCAGGATCGCAAGGACATAGACGGCGATCGGGATACGCAGGCCGGGGCCGACACGGCGCCAAAGCGCTGCCAGCATCACGATCGCGAACACCGCCATGGCCAGTGCAATCGCGCCCCGCCAGGATTCGGCGGAAAGCAACTCCAATCCGCCACCGCTACGCAGGAACAGCGCGACATAGACGATGTGGGCGACAAGAAAGCTCGCCAGCCCGCCGAGAAATGCCTTTTCCCCGTCGCGCGACAGGAAGGCGTCGCCGATCGCACTCAGCGCGAGGGCGGCGACCAGCAGCAGTGGGCCGTCCTGTATTGCGGCGAGTGCGGCGAGCATGGCCACGGCGAGCGTCTTTGCCGCCGAGCGGGCCAGCGTCGGCGGCATGCCTGATGTGAAGGCATAGATCACCGCCGCCACCATCGAAAAGATCAGAGTTGCATTGGCGTTGGCGTCGATGCCGCCGGCAAACGGCATCGTCATGCCCTGGCTCCGTCTTCGGATGCCCCGGCTCCGCCTTCGGATGCCCTGGCTCCGCGCTCGGTCGCCGTCGGCTTGCGCAGAAACAGCGACTTTGCCGCCAGCGCCGCGCCGCCGGTGATGAGTACGCAGGCGGCCAGAATGCGCAACGATGGCTCGGCGACGCCAGCCCCGATCAGCACCAGCGTCGACAAAAGGGGCGCCGCATAGCTTGCCGCGCCGAGCACCTGGATGTTGCCGCGCTTGACGCCGATGTCCCAGGCATAGAAGGCCGCGCCCACCGGCATCAGGCCGAGCCCTAGCACGGCCAGCCACTGGCCGGCACCTTCAGGCAGCACAGTTTGTTCCAGCGCCAGGTGGCAGGCGAGCGACAGCACGGCGGTTGCCGCGCAGAACCAGGTGACGATGCTGGTCGGCACCGACGGGAAGCGTCGCGACAGCAGTGAATAGGACGACCATAGCAGGGCGCAGACGGCGGCCATGGCATAGCCGAAGGCGTAGCGCGCATCGAAGGCCAGGCCGCCACCCTTGGTGACGATCAGCACGGTGCCGGCAAGGCCGAGCAGCGCGCCGACGACATGATTCCACGCCAGTTTTTCGCCCGGCATCAGTGCCGAGCCGAGCACGATCAGCAGTGGCCAGAGATAAGCAATCAGGCTCGCCTCCACCGCCGGCGCGTTGCGCAGCGCGGTAAAGTAGAAGAAGTGGTAGCCGAACAGGCCGGCAATGCCGATCAGCCACACCTGCGGCGGTATCCTCTGGCTTTTGCCGGCAGCCGGCATGAACAGCCGTGCGACTAGCCCCACGACCGTGCCGATCGAGAAAGTGATCGCCGACAACAGGAATGGCGGCACCTTGCCGGACGCGTCCGTCAACAACGCCAGCGACGCCCACATGGCGACCGCTGAAAAGCCGATCAGTGTTGCGCGCCCCATTTTGTCTCCAGTGGCGCGCCCCATTCTGTCGCCGGTGGCCTGCCTTATTGTACCGCTTCGAAACGTCCGGCGCTGATGGTCAAGGTACCGATCTGCGTTCCGACCGTGGCGTGGATCGGCGCATATACGCCGGTTTGGCCCAGCGGCGCAAACGTCACCATCATGCGGCTTTTGTTCTTGAGATAATTGAGCGCCTTGCGGCCCTTGCGATAGCCTGCCACCGGCTCGAAACCCATCTGGCAGGTGACGGTGTCGCCCTTGTAGCCCGGAACCGAGATCGTTCCTTTCGAGGCGTAGGTCAGCGTCAGGTCGGCGCGCATCTCGCCATCATAGAACTTGACCTTGCGGCCGCAGACCTGGTCGAGACTGTCGGCATGGATGACGGTGGCGGCCATCGGATCGAGTACCGATGCCAGATCGCCGGCACCGAGCGGCACCCAGGCCTTGGGGTCGCGCTTGCCCGGCGCGGGGATGACCTGCGTCGACGTCACGTTGCCATTGGCAAAGCGAATGTCGATCGAGGATGCCTTCTTGCCGGAAGTGTAATCGGCACGGAATGCCTGCGGCACCATCTTCTGCCCGGAGATCGTACCCTTGGACGAGATCGTGCCACGCGTGTCGTCGAACAGCTTGGCCAGACCCGCTGCGGAGACGGTGCCATTGATCGCATAAACGCCATTCTGATAGCTGCTGGAGAAAGTCGATCTGGCGATCGAGAGACCCAGGAACGACACCGTATATTCGCCCTTGAAGGATTGCGGCGACGCAGCCGACGCGGCGGACGGCAAGGCAATGGCAAGCGCGGCGGCAAGCGCGTGAGACGAATGAGGCATGGCGGGATCGGATCCTTGATTTTCGGCCGGAGGCGGGCGACTCCGGTCTGGCATGTCCCTATGAGACCGCTTATAGGGTGAAATCCGGCCTTAATATGAAATGCCGGGCGGTTCCGTGGCGAAGCCGGAGCTTGACGCACCGGTGAAATGCAACTATGGAACGCCAACTTTTTCCATAAGGCCGCCTGACCAGAACCGCGCGCCACCCGGCGTGGGCTTGAATGTTTGGCAGGTCACGAAAGAACTGAAGGTTAGAACCCATGTCCCGCACCTGCGAACTCACTGCCAAGGCAGTCCAGACCGGCAACAATGTGAGCCACGCCAACAACAAGACCAAGCGTCGCTTCCTGCCGAACCTCGTCAATGTGACGCTGATTTCGGAAGCGCTGAACCAGAACGTGCGCCTGCGCATCTCGGCCAACGCGCTGCGTTCGGTCGAACATCGTGGCGGTCTTGACGCTTTCCTGGCCAAGGCCGACGTCAAGGAACTGTCGCAGCGCGCGCGCCTGCTGAAGAAGCAGATCGCCAAGAAGCTCGCCGAGCAGGTCGCTGCGTAACATCAGGACGACCGCCCCGGCCAACCTCTTGTTGGTCTCTGGCCAACCTCTTGTTGGCCACTGAGCATCGGATAGACCCGCAAGGCTCGACAGTCCGATGCTCAACTACGAAGCGAGCATAGCCCGATCGGCATGATGCTCCGCTGGTTCCATTACCCAGGATAAAAAATGTCTTCCTTTTCGCGATACCTGCCTTTCGTGGCCGCCATGGCGCTCGTCGTCGTGGCATCAAACATCCTCGTGCAGTTTCCCATGCAGGGCCAGATTGGCGGCCTGTCGCTCGCCGACGTTTTGACCTGGGGCGCGTTCACCTATCCCTTCTCCTTCCTGGTCACCGACCTCGCCAACCGCCGCTACGGACCTGCCGTGGCGCGCCGGATCGTCTTTGTCGGCTTCATGACGGCAGTGGTGTGCTCGATCCTGATCCCGCCCTTCCTGTTTCGCCATGGCTTCATCGAATTCGAGACGTCGGCCGACCGGCTGGTGCGCATCGCGGCCGCTTCGGGCGCCGCGTTCCTGACCGCGCAGCTGCTCGACGTCACCGTGTTCAACCGGCTGCGCCGGCAGAGCTGGTGGCGGGCGCCGATCATCGGCACGCTGGTCGGATCGGTGTTCGACACCATCGTGTTCTTCGGCGTGGCCTTTTCGGCCGCCTTTGCCTTCGCCGGCCCAAGCGACAGCTTCGCGCTGGAAAGCGCGCCGTTGATGGGCGTGTTTCATGTCGAGGCCATGCGTTGGGTGTCCTGGGCGCTCGGCGACCTCAGCGTGAAACTGATCATCGCTGTCGTGGCACTGATCCCCTACCGGCTCCTCGCCGCCCGCTGGAGCCAGCCGGCCGTTGCCGCGGCCTAAGTCGTGATTCCCTGGATCCAGCTAGACTCCGCGAAAACGCCTGATGGCCAACAGGAACTGCGGCTGAAACGGCGCGGTTCCGAATTCTCGATCATGCTCGGCACCAACGAGTTGATGAACAGTCGCCTCAGCGGCTCCGAGGAGGCGCTGGCGAGACTGTCCTGCCAGAGGATCGCGGGCCATCTTCAGCCGAGGGTATTGATCGGCGGACTTGGCATGGGTTTTACGCTGCGCGCTGCTCTCGCCGAACTGGGCAACAATGCCGAAATCGTTGTCGCGGAACTGATGCCGGCCGTCGTCGCCTGGGCGCGCGGCCCGATGGCCGAGATTTTCACCGGCTCGCTCGATGATCCCCGCGTCACCATCCGCGAGGCCGATGTCGGCCAGTTGATACGGTCCGAGTCTGCAGCCTGGGACGCGATCCTGCTCGATGTCGACAATGGCCCGAAGGCATCGTCCACAAGGGCAATGACGCCCTCTACAGCCTGGCAGGGCTCGGCGCCTCGCGTACCACCCTCAAGCCGGGCGGCGTGCTGGCGGTGTGGTCGCAAGGCCCGGATGCCGGCTTCACGCGGCGGCTGAAACAGGCAGGCTTTGCCGTTGAGGCGGTCAACACGCGCGCCAACGGCAAGCGCGGCGCGCGCCATGTCATCTGGATCGCCACCAACGGCCGATGATTCCGACGTAAGGTCGGACGGCGGGTTGGCCTCAGACGATGTTCAGCGGGACTTAGAGCGGTGCAGAGTTTGATAGAATCTCTGACCCGCTCTAACTTCTTGTTTTACGCAACTCCGGACGCAAAACCGCTACGCACTTTTCCTGGAACTGCTCTAGTTCGACTTCTGCAGCTCCGCGGCAAGGGCCTCCAGCAGCCCGCGTGTTCCCTCCTCCCGCCCCTTGGCGGAATCGACACCATCGAAGAAGGCGCCCTGCTCGGTATAGGTCAGCCTTGTGCCGTCGCCGGAAGGCGTCAGCTCCACGGTGGTCAGGGATGCCGACATGGGCTGCGGTCCGACCGCCATTCTGTAGGAAAACACGATGCGCTGGTCGGGGACGATGTCCTGGAATTGCGCGTCGAGCCTGACCTCCGGGCCGCCGCCATAGCTGAAACGAGACACCTCGCCGCCGCCGACACGAAAGTCGAAGCTGAACTCGGCGATGGCAAAACCATCGCCTTCGATACGCCAGCGCCGCACCGTCGCCTTGTCGGCGAAGGCATGGAAGACACGCGACGGCGATTGCGGATAGGTCCGCTCGATGGTGAAGGTGGAATGGATGACGGAATGCTCGTCCTTGACGGGGCTATCTGGTTCATTGCTGTTCGTCCTTTTCCTGGTCCTGATTTTCGGGGGATTGGCCTTTTGGGGATGGGTCTGGCTCGGCCAGAATCTGGCCAAGACGGTCGAGATGGCGTTCCGCCGGTATGCGGCGTTCGGCAATCCAGTCGGCGAGCGGGGCGAGCCCGCCCGGTTCGATCCGGCAGGTGCGCACCCGCCCGATCTTTTCACTGCGGATCAGCCCGCAGGCCTCCAACGCCTGGAGATGCTGCAGCACGGCGGCGAAGGTCATGCCGAACGGCTCCGCCAGCTGGCTGACAGTGGCCGGTCCGTTGCTCAACCGTTCCAGGATCTGCCGGCGCGTGGGCTCGACAAGAGCGCGAAGGATGCTGTCGATCTTGGAATGGTTAAGCATGGACTTGAGTATTGCGCTGATCGCGCGAATAGTCAAGTCGGCACTAAAGTGTTTTGATCAGCCTAGATCGAGTGATGGACGGTCGCCCCCACTTCAAGCAGGCTGAATGCCGCTCAATCCTGGTGCAGAATGAATTCCAGGTAGAGATTGCGCTGCAGGATCGAGTGGTTATCGTCGGAGATCAGCGACACCATCAGCGCGCCGTCATCGCGGGCCCAGACGTCGAGCCCTTCCATATTGTCGATCTGGTAGCCCATGTCGGCTTGCAGCAGCACCGGCCCGTCGGCGACGGCGCCCTTCTCGACGCCCTCTCCATAAATGCGCCGCAGCCGCATCTTGAGGCCGCCCGCCATGGTGAAACTGCGCTCCAGCAGCAAAAGATCGCCATCCGGCAGGAAGGCGCCATCGGTGATGTCGAAATCGTCGTTGCGCTTGACGGTGAAGACGCCCTTGTGCGGCCCTTCGATGATGGCGGCGTAGATGTTGCCGGACTTGTCGAGGCTCTTCTCCGAGACCACGACCAGACCGCCCTGATGCTGGCCGTTGGCATTGGCATGGGTGACGGTCTCGAAGCCGCGATTCTGCCGCAACTCTCGTGCCGGCACCAGGAAATCCAGCTGCCGGAACGACCCCTTCATATTGTCCGGGTCAATTTTGAACTGGGCGACGCGATGGTTGCGCTCGAAACCCACGGTGGCGATGCCGTCCTTGACCGCGAGGCCTTCGGCGTCGACTTCCCATTTCTCGTCGATCGGCTGGCCGTTCTGGTCGACCATCTGCTGCATGCGAAAATTCTGGATGCCAACGGGTCGCTTGTCAGCGTCGCGGACCACCGAGCCGAAGAACCAGCAACCGGTGTCGGCCACACCGATGAAATCACTGCCGGCTTTCAGAAACCGGAAGGCCGACAACGCCCCGAAATCACGTGATGGCGAGGTCATTTCCAGCCCGCCGACGAATTCGAGCTGGCCAAACTGCTTGTCGGTACGGCCAATGTGGAATTCGGTGATCGGGCGGGCCGAGACCGCGACAGGCTCGACCGGGGCCGGGCCGGCCGAACCGGCTGGCGCCGAAGCCATGCCGGCAAGCAAGGCGAAGGCGGCGAAAAGCGTGCGCCGAAACCCGCCTCGGGAAAAGATCATCCGGCGCGCCGCATGCCGCCGCGACGCGTATCCTTCGCGCTTTCCTCGGCAAACAGCGAAGCCAGTTGCTCGGTCATGGCGCCGGCCAGTTCCTCGGCATCGACGATGGTGACGGCGCGCCTGTAATAGCGCGTGACGTCATGGCCGATGCCGATGGCCAGCAGCTCTACCGGCGAACGTGTCTCGATCAGTTCGATGACGGCGCGCAGATGGCGCTCGAGATAATTGCCCGGATTGACCGACAGCGTGGAGTCGTCGACGGGCGCGCCGTCCGAGATCATCATCAGGATCTTGCGCTGTTCGGGCCGGGCAATCAGCCGATTGTGCGCCCACAAGAGCGCCTCGCCGTCGATATTTTCCTTGAGCAGGCCTTCGCGCATCATGAGGCCGAGATTGCGCCGTGCCCGCCGCCACGGATGGTCGGCCGACTTGTAGATGATGTGACGCAGATCGTTGAGGCGACCGGGGTTCGGCGGCTTGCCGTCCTTCAGCCATTTCTCGCGGGCCTGTCCGCCCTTCCAGGCCCGCGTGGTGAAGCCGAGTATCTCGACCGAGACGCCGCAGCGCTCCAGCGTGCGCGCCAGAATGTCGGCGCAGGTGGCGGCGACCGTGATCGGCCGGCCGCGCATCGAGCCGGAATTGTCGAGCACCAGCGTCACCACCGTGTCGCGGAATTTGGTATCGCGTTCCTGCTTGAACGACAGCGGCTGCATCGGATCGATGACCACGCGCACCAGCCGCGCCGGGTCGAGATAGCCCTCTTCCAGGTCGAAATCCCAGGACCGGTTCTGCTGCGCCATCAGGCGGCGCTGCAGCCGGTTGGCGAGCCGTCCGACGACGCCCGACAGATTGGCCAGCTGCTTGTCGAGAAAGGCGCGCAGCCGGTCGAGCTCTTCCTCTTCGCAGAGTTCCTCGGCGCCGACCGTCTCGTCGAAAGCTGATGTGTAAACCTTGTAGTCGATTTCCTTCGGCAGATTGGTGAAGGGATTGTCGTTGCGGCGCGCCTCGCCGGGGGTCTCGGCATCGGCATCGTCGTCATCCGACAGATCATCGGCCGTCGCGTCGGAGGCTTCGGTCTCCGCCGACTGCTCGTCGTCCGCCGATGCGTCGGCGTCCTCGGATTGCGACTGCTCGGAGCCGGAATCGTCTTCCCCGCCCTCCTCGCTCTGTTCCTCGCCTTGCGGCTGGTTGTCGTCATTGTCCTCGGAGTCTTCGGTCTCCTGGTCATCGCCGAGTTCCTCGGCCATTTCCATGGAGGCGAGCATCTCGCGCACGACGCGGGCGAAGGCCTGCTGGTCCTCGAGCTTTTCCGACAGGCCGTCGAGATCGGCCTTGGCCTTCTCCTCGACCCACGGCCGCCAGAGTTCGACCAGCCGCTCGCCGCTCTTCGGCACCGGCCGGCCGGTCAGCTTTTCGCGCACCATGAGCGCCAGCGCTTCCTCGATGGGCGCATCGGCCTTGTCCTTGACGTCGACGAGGTTGGCCTTGGCGTATTTGTCCTCCAGCATCGAGCCGATATTGTCGGCGACGCCTTGCATGGCGCGGCTGCCGATCGCCTCGACGCGGGCCTGCTCGACCGCATCGTAGATGGCGCGGGCTGCCTTGCCTTCGGGCGCCAGCTTGCTGTGGATGCGCACGTCGTGGCAGGCGCGCTTCAGCGCCATGGAATCGCCGAGCCCGCGGGTGATCGCGATGTCGGCCTTCGATGCCTTCTTGGGCAATTCGGGAAGCCGCGCGCGGCTGCCGGCCAGCGCCGGCCTGTCCTTGGCGAAGCCGACTTCCATCTCCTTGTCGCCGGCGATGGCGCGCATGCAGACCGTGACGGCGCGCTTGAAGCTGTCGGCTTCAGACCCCGTCTTCGACTTGTTGCGCGTATTGTCGCCCGGACCCGCCATCGAGGCTCTGCTTAGCCCAGCACCACGTTGGCCGCGCTCTCGGGCAGATCCTGCCCGAAGGCGCGCTGGTAGAACTCGGCAACCACCGAACGTTCCAGTTCGTCGCACTTGTTGAGGAAGGTCAGCCGGAAGGCCATGCCCACATCGCCGAAGATCTCGGCATTCTCTGCCCAGGTGATGACGGTACGCGGGCTCATCACCGTCGACAGGTCGCCATTGATGAAGGCCGAGCGCGTCATGTCGGCGACGCGCACCATCTTGTTGACGATGTCCTTGCCCTTGGTGTCGCGATAGTGCTTGGCCTTGGCCAGCACGATGTTCACTTCATTGTCGTGCGGCAGATAGTTCAGCGTGGTGACGATCGACCAGCGGTCCATCTGCGCCTGGTTGATCTGCTGGGTGCCGTGATAGAGGCCGGTCGTGTCGCCCAGACCGACCGTGTTGGCGGTCGAGAACAGCCGGAACGCCGGATGCGGGCGGATGACCCGGCTCTGGTCGAGCAGCGTCAGGCGGCCAGACGATTCCAGCACGCGCTGGATGACGAACATCACGTCGGGACGGCCGGCATCGTATTCGTCGAAGCACAGGGCGACATTGTGTTGATAGGCCCAGGGCAGGATGCCGTCGCGGAATTCGGTGATCTGCAAACCGTCCTTGACCACGATCGCATCCTTGCCGACGAGGTCGATACGGCTGACATGGCTGTCGAGGTTGACGCGCACGCAGGGCCAGTTGAGGCGGGCGGCGACCTGTTCGATATGGGTCGACTTGCCGGTGCCGTGATAGCCCGACACCATGACGCGGCGGTTGTAGGCAAAGCCGGCGAGGATCGCCAAGGTCGTCGCCTTGTCAAACAGATAGTCGGGATCGATGTCGGGCACATGCTCTGATGTCACCGAATAGGCCGGCACCACCATCTTGGACTCGAAGCCGAATTTCTCCTTCACCGACACCGTCGTGTCGGGCAGGTTGGCGATATCGCGATCGACCTTGTTCATATCTCTAAACGTCTCCACAAGCGAAACGTCGCGTTTCGCCGGCAATCGATTTTGTTCGGGGGCGGTCTTAAAGCCTTTTCCAACCTTATGAAAGTTGGAAAACGACACAAACCATAGGGTCGCTCAGCACAGGCCTGCCTGTTTGAGCACGCGATAGGCCTGAAGCACATCGCGGAACCGGTCTTCCGAACCTCTGTCGCCGCCATTCGCATCCGGATGGTGACGCTTCACCAGTTCCTTATAGCGCGCCTTGATGTCCTTGCCAGTCGCCTTTGTATCAAGGCCAAGCGTTTCCAGCGCCTTGGCCTCAAGCGGCTTGGCTTTGCGCTCGCGCGCCTCGCGCGGATCCTTCGGCCCCTTGAACAGGTCGAACGGGTCGCGCATGCGGTTGTAGTAGCCGGCGCGGCCGGAGCGCATCTGCGCCATATCGGGCGAGGAGCGGGTCGAGGCGCCGTTGACGCCCATTTTCCAGGTCGGCCGGTGGCCGGTCATCGCTTCCTTCTGGAAGCGCGCGACCTCGGTGTCCGGCACGCCGGAGAAGTAGTTGAAGCCCTTGTTGTACTCACGCACATGGTCGAAACAGAAGCGGAAATACTCACCCTCTTTCATGCGTCCGACCGGGGCGCGATGCGTGCCCGCCTCCTTGCAGCCATCCCACTGGCAGATCGGCGCGTGCGACTTCAGCTCCGCGTCCTTGTCGGGGCGAACGCGAATCTTCTCGAAATATTTGGGATACGGCTTCATCTCACCCATTTATGGGGCGTTCGCAGATGCGAAACAAGAATTGACATTTTCGCGATCATCGCCCTAACCGCTGAATCGCGGCTTAAAGCAGGCGAATGACTGATTTTGTTGCGCGCCAGCGGCCCGGTGGGACCGATTTCTGGTTTTCACGGCAGCGCCAACCATATGTGGTGAAGGGAGAAAACGATGTCCATACAGGCGACCATGGAAGACAAGCTCAACAAGGCATTTTCGCCGGACCGGCTGGTCATCCTCAACGAAAGCCATCTCCACGCCGGCCATCATCACGTGGAATCCGGCCACCACGCCGAGTTCGACGGCACCGGCGAGACGCATTTCCGTGTCCGCATCGTCTCACCGAATTTTGCCGGCATGAGCCGCATCGACCGTCACCGCGCCGTCAACGAGCTGCTGGCCGACGAGTTGAAGGCAGGCGTGCACGCGCTGGCGATCGAGCCAGCGGCGCCCGGCGAACAGACGCGCTGGTAAGAGCCGGTCAGATTACCGCTTCGATCAGAAACGGCCCCGGGCGAGACAAAGCAACGTCGAGCAGCGCGTCGAACCGCTTGCAGGTATCCGCACGCGCAGCCTCCACGCCCATGCCTTTGGCCAGCGAAACCCAGTCCAGCGCCGGATGGTCGAGATCGAGCATGCGCCTGGCATTCTCACCGATCGCGTTCACCCCGACATTCTTCATCTCGCCATGCAGGATCGCGTAGGTGCGGTTGGAAAAGACGATCGTCACCACGTCGAGATGTTCCCGCGCCTGAGTCCACAGGCCCTGCACCGTGTACATGCCGCTGCCGTCGGCCTCGAGATTGATCACCTTGCGGCCGGGACAGGCGATCGCCGCACCCGTCGCCAGCGGGATGCCGCCGCCGATCGACCCGCCCGTGCCCATCATGTAATCGTGCGGCGCGGCAAAGGCCGACAGCGCGAAGAAACGCCGCGCCGAGGTGACGGCCTCGTCGCAGACGATCGCGTCGGCCGGCAGCTTTCTCGCGACGGACAGTGCGATGGCGTCTTCCGTCAGTGGGCCGTTCGGCGTTGCCTCGTCGGGAAAGGCGCTGGCGACCTCTATCGGCTGTGACGGCTTGACACCGAGTTCGTCACGAAGCGCTTCCAGCGCCGCATGCAGGTCCTGCCCATGGGCGGCGAGCGTCAGCACCTGGCAGTCGTCTCGGACAAGCCGTCCCGGTTTTCCCGGATAGGCGAAGAAAGCGACCGGCTCCTTGCCGCCGACCAGCACCAGGACATCGATATCCCTGAGCGCTGCCGTCGCCGCGTCGACCGGATAGGGGATGCGCGTCGGCGCGACACGTCCGCGCCCGCGTTGCATGCGGGCGATGAGGACCTCGCTGAACAGCCTGACATCGCAGGCTGCCGAAATCTGGCCTGCGATCTCGAGCGCATCGGCGCGCGCCGCCCGCCCGCGAACGATCATGCCGACACGGCCGGGCGCGGAGCGGATCGCCGCAGCAACCTTACGCAGCGCATCCACGTCGACGGCCGGCGGCGGTGAAAGGACAACCTTGCTGGGCGAAACCGCGTCAGCCTCCCCCAGGCCGCGTCCGCCGGCAGGATCAGCGTCGTGACGCCCGGAGGCGTCAGCGAGGCGCGAAAGGCCGCCTCCGTGGCCGGCTGGACATCGGCAGGCCCTTCGATGCGTCCCACCCAGTTCGACATCGGCGCAGCGAGGCCTTCGATATCGCTGGTCAGCGGCGCATCGAGCGGCAGATGGTATGAGGCATGGTCGCCGACGATGTTGATCATCGGGCTCTTGGCGCGCCTTGCGTTGTGCATGTTGGCAAGACCGTTGGCCAGCCCCGGCCCTGTGTGAAGCAGCGTCGCTGCGGGGCGGTCGGTCATGCGCGCATAGCCGTCGGCCGCACCGGTCACCACGCCCTCGAACAGGCCAAGCACACAACGCATCCGCGGCTTGCGGTCGAGCGCGGCGACGAAATGCATTTCGGATGTGCCAGGGTTGGCGAAGCACACCGTCACATCATTGGCCAGCAGCACGTCGCACAGGACATCGGCGCCATTCATGCAAATTTTCTCCGTTCACGAAGAGCAATTGCACCCGCGCATGTCCGCGCCGCAATATTCCGCCGGCGCTTTTGGCATGATCCAGCCACAGAATGGGCGGGCGACGATCGGCTGCGTCAACCGACCGCCGATTTCAGGAACGTCAGCGCGGCGGCGGTCAGTGCGTCGCCATCCCTGCCGAAATCGCGGTTGATCGACATATGCGTATACGCGCTGCCATCGAACAGCGTCACCTCGGTGCCTGTGGCGCGCAGGCGCTCGGCAAAGGCCGTGGACTGCTCGCCGCGACCGTCGGCACGAGAATAGGCGATGAAGGTCGGCGGATGCTTGCGGCCGTCCACATAGCTCGCAGGCGAAAGCGCCGCCCATTGCGAAGGATCGGAAAACACGCGCGCATAGGCCCGCACCATGCCGCCATTCTCGGCGAGCGCGGCGAGATCATAGGCCCGGGTATCGTCGAGAAGCAGGCCAGCGGCGCCAGGCAACCCGCCGCGCATGCCGGTCAGCGCAATCAGGTGGCAGCCGGCCGAATGGCCCATGCCGACGATGCGGTTGGGGTCGCCACCATGCCGGGCGATGTTGGCCCTGACATAGGCATAGGCCTTTTCGACGTCGCCCGCCTGGGTGGCGACATCGGCCTGCGGCAGCATGCGGTAGTCGATCGAGACGAAGCAGAAGCCGTTGGCAAGCAGGAAGGCCGGCTTGGCGCCCACCTGGCTGCGTTTGCCGAGCCGCCAGGCGCCGCCATGAACGAAAAACACCACCGGCAGCCCGCTTGCGTCCTCCGGTGCATAAAGGTCGAGTCGAGCCGGTCCGTAGTCGAACGTTTCTGGCGCGCTCTGGCGCGGCGCGGCCCATGCTTCCAAGGGCAGCATCGCCGCCACGGAGGTCAGGATGAGGTTTCGTCGATCGATCATCGCGGTCTCCCGGCTGTGCAGGCCAACAGTGCTCGCAGGCGCCACGCGCGTCCAGAACCGGGTCGCAACTCTCGCCGCCTCAGGCCGCATCAACACGCTTCAATACCGTGCAGATCACGAAATCAATCTGCCCCTTGACGACCTCATCTGGCCATCACCACCTAAGTATTGGGTAAGCATTTCGGCCAGATGGCTGGCGCCCGGGTTTCAATGCCAAATGCACGCGCTCTCATAATAAAGGGAACCACCATGCGTTCCGGCAGTTGAATATGTGATGAGCCATTAGGTAGCCAGCACGGCTCTGAGGGCAAAGCATTATGCGCGACAATCAGTCCGACGTCTTCGATCTTTTTTCGGAGATTTATGCCAACGCCGCCCAGGAAGAAACCAGCCTCCAGCAGTATCTCCTTGCCTGCCGAGAGGACAAATCAATGTATGCCTCGGCGCCTGAACGGATGGTCGAGGCGATCGGCGAACCCGACCTGGTCGACACCAGCAAGGACGAACGGCTCGGCCGCATTTTTTCGAACCGCACCCTCAAGATCTATCCCTCCTTCTCCGACTTCTACGGCATGGAGGAAACGATCGAGCGTATCGCCGGATATTTTCGCTATGCCTCCCAGGGACTCGAGGAGCGCAAGCAAATCCTCTACCTCCTTGGCCCTGTCGGCGGCGGCAAATCCTCTTTGGCCGAACGGCTGAAGAAATTGATGGAACAGCACCCGATCTACACGCTGAAGGTCGGCAACCAGATCAGCCCGGTTTTCGAATCGCCACTTGGCCTTTTCCACCCCGATCGAATGGGCGACCTGCTGGAGGATAAATACGGCATCGCCCGACGCCGGCTGAATGGGCTCATCTCACCATGGGCGGCCAAGCGGCTCGACGAACTGTCCGGCGACATTTCCAAATTCAGCGTGGTCAAGTTGATGCCTTCCCGGCTGCGCCAGATCGGCATTGCCAAGACAGAGCCCGGCGACGAAAACAATCAGGATGTCTCGGCCCTGGTCGGCAAGGTCGACATCAGACAGCTGGAAAATTTCAGCCAGTCCGACCCGGACGCCTATTCCTACAGCGGCGGACTGAACCGGACCACGCAGGGCCTGCTCGAATTCGTCGAGATGTTCAAGGCACCCATCAAGGTCCTTCATCCGTTGCTGACGGCGACCCAGGAAGGCAGCTACAACGGTACCGAGAATTTCGGCTCCTTTCCCTACCAGGGCATCATCATTGCCCATTCCAACGAATCGGAATGGCAACAGTTCAAAAACAACAAGAACAACGAGGCCTTTCTCGACCGCATCCTCGTGGTCAAGGTGCCGTATTGCCTGCGGATCACCGAAGAGCGGCAAATCTATGAAAAGCTGCTGCGCGAGAGCGACCTCGCCGCAAGCCCCTGCGCACCTGAAGTGATGGACATTCTCAGCCGATTCACGGTCTCGACCCGCCTTGCCGAGCACGATAATTCGCCGCTCTACACCAAGATGCGCGCCTATGACGGCGAGAATCTCAAGGAGATCGATCCCAAGGCGAAATCGGTCCAGGAATATCGCGATGCCGCCGGCGTCGACGAAGGCATGACCGGCGTAAGCACACGCTTCGCCTTCAAGATCTTGTCCCAGACATTCAACTACGACACCAAGGAGGTGGCTGCCGATCCGGTGCACCTGATGTACATCCTGGAAGAGGCGATCAAGCGCGAGCAGTTTCCAAAGGAAACGGAAGGCGCCTATCTCGACTTCATCAAGTCGGAACTGGCAACGCGCTATGCCGAGTTCATCGGCCACGAGATTCAGAAGGCCTATCTGGAATCGTACAGCGAATATGGCCAGAACCTCTTCGACCGCTACATCGCCTATGCCGATGCCTGGATTGAGGACCAGGACTACAAGGATCCCGACACGGGCCAGATTCTCAATCGCGAGGTATTGGACAAGGAATTGTCACAGGTCGAGAAACCGGCCGGCATCGCCAATCCCAAGGACTTCCGCAATGAAGTGGTCAAATTCACGCTGCGTGCCCGGGCGCGAAATCACGGCCGCAACCCGTCCTGGACAGGTTATGAGAAACTTCGCGAGGTTATCGAGAAGCGGATGTTCGGCCAGGTCGAAGACCTCTTGCCGGTGATCAGTTTCGGCTCCAAGCAGGACAGCGTCACGGAAAAGCGGCACAATGAATTCGTGCAGCGCATGGTGGAACGCGGCTACACCGAGCGGCAGGTGCGCCGGCTTGTCGACTGGTACATGCGGGTGAACAAGGCGGGTTAAGAAAAGCCCGAATGGTTCCATGCCTATTTTCATCGACCGCCGCCTGAATCCGAAGGACAAGAGCCTGGGCAATCGCCAGCGGTTCCTCAAGCGTGCTCGGGAAGAACTCAAGCGAAGCCTACGCGATCAGATCCGCATCGGCAGGATCGCCGAAGTGGATGCCGAGCACGCAGTGCCCATGCCCGATAGGGGCACGGGCGAGCCGACCTTCAACAACGCCAGGAACAGCGGCAGGCGCCAGTACATCCTGCCGGGCAACAGGCATTTCTCTCCTGGAGATCTGATCCCCAAGCCCGGCCAGGGCGGCGGCGCCGGGGCGTCGTCCCCGGGAGACAGCGCGTCCGAAGACGACTTTCGTTTTGTGCTGTCACGCGAAGAGGTGCTCGATCTTTTTTTCGAGGATCTCGAACTCCCGGATATGGTCAAGCTCAACCTCAAGGAAATCCTTGCCTTCAAGCCGCGCCGGGCTGGCTTCGCCGCTACCGGCTCACCGACCAACATCAACGTCGGGCGCACGATGCGTAACAGTCACGGCCGGCGTATTGCCCTGAGGCGCCCCAAGCAGGGCGAGATGGACGCGATCCTCGAGGAAATCGCCATGCTCGAGTTGGCGCAATCCAGCGCAGCGACGCGCCAGCGCATTGCGGCATTGCGCGAGGAGCTGGACCGGTTGGAGCGGCGGCGCAGGCGAATTGCCTATGTCGATCCCGTCGACATTCGATTCAACCGCTTCGATCCCCAGCCCGTGCCGAACGCCAATGCCGTCATGTTCTGTCTGATGGATGTGTCCGGGTCCATGGGTGAGCGCGAAAAGGATTTGGCCAAGCGCTTCTTCGTGCTGCTGCACCTGTTTTTGAAACGGCGCTATGACCGGATCGAAATCGTCTTCATCCGCCATACCCACGAGGCACAGGAGGTTGACGAGGAGACATTCTTCAATTGCACGCAAAGCGGCGGCACCGTCGTTTCCACCGCGCTCGAGGAAATGCATCGCATCATCGGGCAGCGATATCCGGCCAGCCAATGGAACATCTATGCCGCTCAGGCCTCGGACGGAGACAATTCCATCACCGATTCCGAGCGCTGCATAGCCCTGCTCGACGGCAAGCTCATGCGGCTGTGCCAGTATTTTGCCTATGTCGAGATCATCGACGAGCGCGAAGCCCATATATTCGGCACGACCGAGAACGGGACATCGCTATGGCGTGCCTATAGCGCGATCAACCTGAAATGGCCGAACTTCGAGATGAGCCGCATCGCCACGCCCGCCGATATCTACCCGGTCTTTCGCCAGCTCTTCGGCAGACAGCCGACTCTCCTCAAGAGAGCGTGAGGGAGCCGATGGCCACACAAGCCGCTAATTCCGAACTGCTTTTTTCCGGATCCGACTGGGATTTTACGAAATTGTCGCGGGTCTATGACGCGATCGAGGCGATCGCGGTCGAAGAGCTCCATCTCGATATCTATCCCGTGCAGATGGAGATCATCTCCTCCCAGCAGATGCTCGACGCCTACTCGTCAATCGGTATGCCGCTGATGTACCGACATTGGTCTTTCGGCAAACACTTCCTCCACCAGGATCTGCTCTATCGCAAAGGCGGGCGCGGGCTTGCCTATGAACTGGTCATCAATTCCAATCCCTGCATCGTCTATCTGATGGAGGAGAACACCATGGCCCTGCAGGCCTTGGTGACGGCCCACGCCGCGCTCGGGCACAACCACTTCTTCAAGAATAACCATCTGTTCAAGCAGTGGACGGACGCTGGGGCGATCCTCGGCTACCTGGACTTCGCCAAGAGCTACATTGTCCGTTGCGAGGAGCGGCACGGCCTCGCTGCCGTCGAGGCCGTTCTCGATTCCGCCCACGCCCTGATGGAACAAGGCGTGTTCCGCTATCAGCGGCCGCCGAAGCTGTCGTCGGAGCGACTGCGCGAAGGGCTTCGCGAGCGTCTCGAATACGAAGAGCGCTCCTACAACGATTTGTGGCGCACACTGCCGTCTTCGCAGCACAGGGCCGACGTCAAGGTCCAAGACCCGGAGTGGAAGAAATCGCTCAACTTACCCGAAGAAAACCTCCTTTATTTCCTGGAAAAGAATAGCCTGGTCCTGGAGCCCTGGCAGCGCGAGATCATCAGGATCGTTCGCGTCATAGCGCAATATTTTTATCCGCAACGGCAAACCCAGGTGATGAACGAGGGCTGCGCCACCTTCGTGCACTACACCGTGATGAACACGCTGTTCGACCGCGGCCGGATCAGCGAGGGCGCCATGCTCGAAATCCTGCGCAATCATTCCAACGTGGTCTTCCAGCCGGCGTTCGATGATCCGCGTTTTTCGGGCATCAATCCATACGCTCTCGGCCTCGACATGATGCAGGACATCAGGCGCATTTCGACCAAGCCGACGGCCGAGGACCGAGACTGGTTTCCCGACATCGCCGGCCACGGCAACTGGCGCGAGGTCCTCCTCGACGCCTGGGCAGACCACCGCGACGAGTCCTTCATCCGCCAGTACCTCAGTCCGGCCTTGATCCGGAAATGGCGGTTTTTTGTACTCGGCGACGCTGCCGACCAGCCGCATTGTGAGGTCGCCTCGATCCACAACGAGCGCGGCTATGAGAAGATACGCGCCGCGCTCGCTCACAGCTACGACGTCGGCGCGAACCGACCGGATATTCAGGTGGTGGATGTCGATCTGCTCGGCGATCGGCATTTGCGACTGCAGCACAAGGTGAAACAGGGCATCCTTCTTGAGGACACCAGCCGCGACGCCACGCTTCGTCACATCCGGAGGCTTTGGGGCTATGAGGTCAGCCTGGCCGCCGTCGACGCTGAGACGGGCCTGACGGTCCATGAACGGTCGACGAGCCAGATCGCGGAATGAGGCTTGGTTGTTGCACCGATCCCGTGGGCCCAGGCTGGCGCATGTCGATCAAAAAGTGCGCAGCGGCCTTGGGGGGACTGACATAAAGACAGGCTTCAGGCGTCGCCGGCCGGCCGGATCCTGACCCTGGCAATCCGGTTCTTGTCGCGCTTCATCACAACGAAGCGCTTGCCGTGGAATGTAAAAGCCTGCTTCTCCTCGGGGATCGATTGCGCCTCGTGGATGACGAGGCCGGCAATGGTGGTCGCCTCCTCGTCGGGCAGGTTCCAGTCGAGCGCCCGGTTGAGGTCGCGGATCGGCACCGTGCCGTCGACCACGACGGAGCCGTCGGCCTCCTGCTTGACGCCCTGGATGTCGACATCGTGCTCGTCCGCGATCTCGCCGACGATCTCCTCGATGATGTCCTCCAGCGTCACCAGCCCCTCGACCTCGCCATATTCGTCGACGACGACGGCGAAATGCGCTTTCCTGCGCAAGAAGGCGTTGAGCTGTTCCTGCAAGGTCGTGGTGTCGGGCACGAACCAGGGTTTTGACGCGATCTTCATCACGTCGATTTGCGAGAAATCGTTGCCGACTTCGTTCAGCGCGCGCAGCAGATCCTTGGCGTGCAGCACGCCGACGATGTTGTCGAGCGATCCTTTCCAGAGCGGCATGCGGGTGTGCGGGCTCTGCAGGATCTCGCGCACCACCGCTTCCGGCGCATTGTCGGCGTTGACCGAGCGCATATTCGTGCGGTGGACCATGACGTCGGAAACTTCGAGCTCTTCGAGGTCGAACAGGCCGCCGATGCGGTCGCGGTCCTCGCGCACCACCTGGCCGTCACGGCGGAAATCGTCGACCGCGCCGCGCAATTCGTCCTGGCTCGAGCGCTGCGGCCCGATGCGAGACAGTTCATAGCCGAACATGGCGAGGAGACGCTTGCGCACAGCAACGACCAGCAGGATGATGATGGCAAGGACGGCGACGACGATCCAGCCATTGTCCATCTCAGCCGGCTTTCCGGCTGGCTGGATGGCTTTCCCTGAGGAACGACAGCACTTCCGAGGCCGGTACATCCTTGGCGATGAAGGCCTGGCCGATGCCGCGCGTCAGAATGAAGGTCAGCGCGCCGCGCGACACCTTCTTGTCCTGCGTGATGAAGGCGAACAGGGCATCCGCATCGGGCAAATCGCCCGGGATATCGGCCATCCGCCACGGCAGCCCGACGGCACGCAGATGCGCTTCGACGCGGGCCGCATCGTCGGGGCTGGCGAGATTGAGCCGCGACGAGAACCGGTGCGCCAGCGCCATGCCGATGGCGACCCCCTCGCCATGGACGAGGCGAGCGCCGTCATACTGCGTGGCGGCCTCGAGCGCGTGGCCGAACGTATGGCCAAGGTTGAGCAAGGCGCGGTCGCCCGTTTCGAACTCGTCGCGGGCAACGACATCGGCCTTGGCGCGGCAGGCCTCGGCAATGGCCTCGGCCCGCTCCGGTCCGCCGGCAAACACCTTTTCCCAGTTCGCTTCCAGCCAGGCGAAGAATTCCGGCCGGTCGATCAGCCCGTATTTGGCGAGCTCGGCATAGCCGGCGCGGAATTCGCGGATCGGCAGCGTGTCGAGCACTTCGGTGTCGGCCAGCACCAGCTTGGGCTGGAGGAAGACGCCGACGAGGTTCTTGCCGCGCGGGCTGTTAATGCCGGTCTTGCCGCCGACCGAGGAATCGACCTGCGCCAGCAGCGAGGTCGGAATCTGCACGAAATTCATGCCGCGCCGCACGATGCCTGCGGCAAAACCGGTGAGATCGCCGATGACGCCGCCGCCAAGCGCGATGACGACGTCGCCGCGCTCCAGCCTGGCGGCCAGGACGCCATCGACCACCTCTTCGAGATGGGCAAAGCTCTTGGTCTTCTCGCCGGGCGGCATCGTGATGACGGTGGGCTGGATGCCACCCTTCTCTAGCCCGGCCTTCAGCGTATCGAGATGCGCTGCGGCGACGTTCTCGTCGGTCACGACGGCGGCGCGTGTGCCCGGCAGCCGGCGTGAAATCTCAGCACCGGCGCGCGACAGCAGGCCGGCGCCGATCAATATGTCGTAGGCCCGGTCACCGAGACCGACTTCGACGATGACAGGCTGATCCGCGCTCATGATTCGACCTCGCCCGTCGCGGCTATCGTATCGATGCCGAAATGCCGGCACAGCGCCTCAAGCACCTCGGCGGCAATGATCTCCTTGCGGTCGTCGCGGGTCGGCACGGTGACGTCGGAAGTGGCATAGACCGGATAGCGTTCCTCCATCAGCCGCTCCAGCACGGCGCGGGGATCGGCACTTTTCAAAAGCGGCCGGTTCTGCTTCTTGGAAACGCGGTCCATCAGAAGGTCGAGCTCGGCCTTCAGCCACACCGAGACGCCGTGCGCGGCAATGGCATCGCGCGTCTGCGCGTTCATGAAGGCGCCGCCGCCGGTCGACAGAACCTGCGGGCCGTTTTCAAGCACGCGCAGGATGACACGCTGTTCCAGGGCCCTGAACTCGGTCTCGCCGTAGCGCTCGAACAGCTCCGGAACGGTCATCCGCGACACGCTCTCGATCTCCTGGTCGCTATCGATGAAGGGCAGCGAAAGCATCGTCGACACCTTGCGACCGATTGCCGTCTTGCCGGCGCCCATCAGGCCGACAAAGACAATGGACCGGCCGCCCAGCCGGCCAAGCAGCGCGGCATGGGTCTCTCCTGGAGGATTTGCCTGTAGCGCGTTCATCAGCTGTTTCTTGCGCCCTCTTTGCCGGCGTATCGACATGAAAAGCCGGTTTGCGTCAAGCGTGCCGAGTGCCGTGGGCTCGACATGGACAGAGGGACGCTCGCATCAGAAGTTGCTAACACGCCCCCGCTTCCTCCTTGAATTGGGCGGATTGGCGTCCCATAAGGGCACAGGGTTTGGAAACACAGAACAAAAAGACGGGCGAGAATTGATGCCGACACTGTTTCGCTTTGTCGTGACCCTCGCGATTCTGGCCGGCATTGCCTATGGTACGATGTTCGCGCTGGTGATGTTCGTCGAGCCGAAAAAAGCGGAAATGAGCGTGCGTATTCCGCCGGAAAAGCTCAATCCCAAGAAAAACTGAACCACACCGAAACTGTCTCGGAACCGCCTCAACGAAATGAACAGCGCCGCCCGTATCGAGGCTTTCCTGGAAATGATGAGCGCCGAGCGGGGAGCCGCCGAGAACACGCTTTCCTCCTATCGCCGCGATCTGGAGGACGCCTCGGAAGAAATCGATGGCGGGCTTGCCGGTGCGGGTGCCGCCGACATCAGGGCCTATCTCGACGACATTGCCGCGCGCGGCTTCGCGCCGACCTCGCAGGCGCGCAAACTGTCGGCGATCCGCCAGTTCTTCAAGTTCCTCTATGCCGAAGGCCTGCGCGGCGACGACCCGACCGGCACGCTGGACAGCCCTAAGAAGGGCCGTCCACTGCCCAAGACGATGAGCGAGGCCGAAACCGGCCGGCTGATCGACCGCGCCGCGCACGAAGCCGGCGATGCCGGGCTCGGTCATGCCGACAGGTTGGCGGCCTTGCGCCTGCATGCCCTGGTCGAAGTGCTCTACGCCACGGGTCTGCGCGTTTCCGAACTGGTCGGCCTGCCTGTGACGGTGGCGCAGCGCGACGACCGTTTCTTCATGGTCCGCGGCAAGGGCGACAAGGAACGCATGGTGCCGCTGTCGGCCAAGGCGCGCGCGGCGATGCGGAGTTGGCTTGACGCCCGGGCCAAGGTGCCTGCCTTCGACGACAGCCCGTTCCTGTTTCCGGCGGCATCCGATAGCGGATATCTCTCGCGCCAGGTCTTTGCCCGCGACCTGAAAGGGCTGGCGGCGCGCGCCGGCATTGCCTCGGCGAAAATATCGCCGCATGTGTTGCGCCATGCTTTCGCCAGCCATCTCCTGCAGAACGGCGCCGATCTCAGGGCCGTGCAGCAACTGCTCGGCCACGCCGACATATCGACGACACAGATTTACACCCACGTGCTTGAGGAGCGGCTGGTGCGGCTGGTCAACGATCATCATCCGCTTGCCGACTAGGCCTCATATCGCTATGTGAGGACGACATTTCACCGCCCGGAGCCTTGGTTTCAACGGTTCCGCAGTCCTTGCCTTCCGACGTATCGGTCCGCTCAAGCATGTACAATTACCTCGATTTCGAAAAGCCGGTGCAGGATCTTGAGCTCAAGATCCTCGAGCTCAAGAAGCTTGCCGAGAACGGCGAGGCGGTCGATGTCGCCGACGAGATCACCAGGCTCGAGAAGCGTTCGCGCGATGCGCTGCGCGATCTCTACAAGGCGCTGACGCCGTGGCAGAAGGTGCAGGTCGCGCGCCATTCCGACAGGCCGCACTGCGTCGACTACATCAAGGGCCTGTTCAGCGACTTCACGCCGCTCGCCGGCGACCGCAATTTCGGCGAGGACCAGGCGATTGTCGGCGGTTTTGCCCGCTTCCGTGGCGAGCCGGTGGCCATCCTCGGCCAGGAAAAAGGTTCGGATACGGCAAGCCGCCTGAAGCACAATTTCGGTTCGGTGCGCCCCGAGGGCTACCGCAAGGCCGTGCGGCTGATGGAGCTCGCCGATCGCTTCAAGATTCCGCTGCTGACGCTGGTCGACACGGCGGGCGCCTATCCCGGCGTCGGCGCCGAGGAGCGCGGCCAGGCCGAAGCCATTGCCCGCTCGACGTCTGCCTGCCTTGCACTGAAGGTCCCGTCGATCTCGGTGGTCATCGGCGAAGGCGGTTCGGGCGGCGCCATCGCGATCGCCACCGCCAACCGCGTCTACATGCTAGAACACGCCATCTATTCGGTGATTTCGCCGGAAGGCGCCGCCTCCATCCTGTGGCGCGACACGACGCGCTCCAAGGACGCGGCGACCAACATGAAGATCACCGCGCAGGATCTTCTCGAACTGAAGATCATCGACGCCATCATCCCCGAGCCGATGGGCGGCGCCCAGCGCGCGCCCGAAACGGTGATTGCCGCGACCGGCGACCTCATCGCCAAGACGATGAAGGAATTTGCCGGCGCCAACACCGATTTCCGCGAACAGCGTCGCGAGAAATACCTGGCGATGGGCCGCAGCCTCTGACCGTCTGACGGCACAATGGGGCCATCGGAAGCCCCGTGCCCACGGCAATGTGGCGGTAATGAGCGCTTCCGCCACAAAAATGCCGCCGGATTCGGTTCAATGAAATTGCCGTGAGGGGTTTGTGGAAGCTTGCGGTAAGGAATTTTCAAGGTTAACGGGCTTACGGTCCGTCGGTGTTCAGCATACGGGTCCAGCCGCTTTGAAGCCATGGACCCGAGGAAAAAGACATAGCCGTCCATGTTTGCCAAGTTTGCCCGCACCGGAGTCCTCATTGCCTCGATAGTCGTTGCTGGCTGCAATGATTCGTCGATGAAGGATTTTGCCCCGGAAGCCAACAAGCCGCTGCCGGACAAGATCTTGGCCGATATGAAGGCCAAGGGCATGATCCGCACCTCCTCGGTGATGGCCCGTATCTTCAAGGAAGAAGGCAAGCTCGAAATCTGGAAGGCCAAGACCAATGGCCGCTACGACATGGTAGCGAGCTACGATATCTGCAAATGGTCGGGCAAGCTCGGGCCGAAATACACCGAGGGCGACCGCCAGGCGCCGGAAGGTTTCTATACGGTGCGGCCGTCGCAGATGAACCCGCGCTCGAACTACCATCTGTCCTTCAACATCGGCTTCCCCAACGCCTATGACCGTGCCAATGGCCGCACGGGTCAGAACCTGATGGTGCATGGCGCCTGCTCGTCGTCGGGCTGCTATTCGATGACCGATGCGCAGATCGAACAGATCTATGCCTTCGGCCGCGATGCCTTTCAGGGTGGCCAGACTGAGTTCCAGATCCAGGCTTTTCCGTTCCGCATGACCGCGGCCAACATGGCGCGCTACCGCAACGACCCGAACTATGAGTTCTGGAAGATGCTGAAGGTCGGCTACGACAATTTCGAAGTCACCAAGGTGCCGCCGAAGGTCGACGTCTGCGAGAAGCGCTACGTCTTCAACCAGGTTGCCGCCGACGGCCAGACCTTCGATCCGACCGGCGCCTGCCCGGCGACCACGCAGCCGGATTCGCTGAAGAGTGCCTACAACGCCTATCAAAGCACGTATGACGCGGCCTTCAACGGCGCGCTCAAGGCCAGCGTGCCGCCACCAAAACCGACGATTGCCGGCATCAAGGAAGCCAGCATCGTCTCCGATTGGTCCAAGCGCCGGGCCCGTGGCGAGCGCGTGCCGATCGATCCGCCGTCGCTCAACACCGACGGCTCGGTGACCGAGACGACGCGCATGGGCCGCATCGATTCGCCCGCCGGCCGCAAGATGGCCGCGCTCGACGCGCAAAACGCGGCCAAGAAGAAGGCCGAGGAGCAGAGGCTGGCTGCCATCGAGGCCGCCAAGCAGGCCAAGGAAGCCGCCAAGGCGCAGGCTCTTGCCGAGAAGGAAGCGGCCAAGCAAGCCAAGATAGCGGCCAAGGCCGCCAAGGAAGCTCCTGTCGCGACCGCGACCATTGCGGCTCCGACCGAAGCCCAGCCCGCCGAAACGCAGGCGGCAAACGCCGATGAGAGCCGGGTGACCAAGCTGAAGAACAAGCTGCTCGGCATGTTCGGCGGCTGATCGCCGTGGCCAGCGACACCGTCTATGATCTCAAGGGGCTGAACTGCCCTCTGCCCGTGCTGAAGGCGAAGAAGCGGCTGGCCGGCATGCCGCCGGGCAGCCGGCTCTGGCTGGAGACCACCGACCCGCTGGCCGTCATCGACATCCCTGCCTTCTGCTCGGATGCCGGCCACCAGCTGATTGAAACGGCGTCGGTTTCAGGCGGCCATCGCTTCCTGGTCGAACGCGGCGAGCAATAATCGAAAAAATTACAGTCCGGCGATCGCCAGCGGATTGTTTTCCAGCGCCGCGCGGTCGGGCGTGTCGATCCCCGGCCGGTTGGTGAAGGCGGCGAACAGCCGGCGCACATAATCTTCCGGCATGTCGAGCGTGATCAGCACCAGCCGCGTGCCGCGCTGGCCATCCGGCCAAGCCGGCAGTCGCGCCGGCGGATGCAGGATCTTCTGCACGCCGTGCACCACCAACGGCCGCGAAGGGTCTTCCTTGAGTTCGATGACGCCCTTCATGCGCAGCAGGTGCTCGCCATGTGTCGAGCGCAGCAAATCAAGGAACATCTCTATGGCCGAGAACGGCACCGGCCCCTCATGGACCAGCGAATAGGAGCGTACGCGCTGGTCGTGCCGATGGCCATGATCATGACCGTGCCCACGATCATGGTCTGCATGATCATGGTCTGCATGGTCATGCTCGCCATGGTGATGATCGTGATCGTGCGCCGCTTCGTCGCCGAGCCAGCGCCGCACGTCGGCGGACTTGGTCGCCGGATTGTAGAGGCCGCAGTCGAACAGCGCCGCCACGCCGGTCTTCGTCTCCCCGACATCGAGCAGTTGAGCTCCGGGATTGATCTGCCGCAAGCGTGCCCGCAGCGTTTCGAGGTCGCTGGGATCAGCGACCAGATCGGCCTTGGAGAGCACGATACGGTCGGCCACCGCAACCTGCTTGACCGCCTCGACATGCGCATCGAGTGTCGCATCCCCGTTGACCGCATCGACCAGGGTGATGACGCCGTCGAGCCGGAAGGCCTGGACCAGCGCCGGATGGGCCATGATGGACTGCAGCACCGGCGCCGGGTCGGCCAGTCCCGTGGTCTCGACGATGACGCGGGCAAGCCGGGCGATACGGCCGGTCTGCAGCCGGTCGACTAGGTCGGCCAGCGTGTCGACAAGTTCGCCGCGCACCGTGCAGCACAGGCAGCCGTCGGAAAGCTGGATGATGCCGTCGGAGGCCTGCTCGACCAGCAGGTGGTCGATCGCCACCTCGCCATACTCGTTGATGATGACCGCGGTGTCGGCCAAGGCCGGATCCTTCAGGAGCCGGTTGAGCAATGTCGTCTTGCCGGCGCCAAGAAAGCCGGTCAGCACCGAGACGGGTATCGGGAAACCGCTCATCGGGTTAATTCGCGGCTTTGGTCGGCTGGTCGCCTTGCGCGGCGGCACCCACGACTTTCGGACCGGTGCCGGCCGGTACGGGTTTGTCGGGCCGCCAAGCCGGAATCGGCACGTCGGCATATTCCTGCGCGCCCTCGTCGAGGATCGCCTTCGGCGCCGGACCGGTGGCGCCGCCGAGGCCGACGGCAACCAGTGTCGGCACATGGTCGAGCTTCTCCCGATAGGGCGATTTCGGCACGTCCTTGGCGGCGACGGCTGGCGGCGCCTCGGACTGCTCCGCCTTCGTCTTCTTCTTGCAGACCTCGTCATGCATGTCGTTGGGCGAGACCAGATCGCCGTAGGGCGCCAGCGTGGTGACGGTGGTCGACCCGGCGGCAGGCGCGTCAAAGCCCTGATCGAGCAGTTTGGCCGCGGTTTCGGCACGGCTGACCGCCGACTTCTCGCCAAGCACCACCGCCACCAGCGTACGCCCGTTGCGGGTCGCCGAACCGATCATGTTGAAGCCGGACGGGCAGACAAAGCCGGTCTTCATGCCGTCGGCGCCGGGATAGCGGCCGATCAGGAGATTGTAGTTGGAAATGGCCTTCTTGCCGACCGCGAGCCCCTCGATCGAGAACCACGGCGCATATTGCGGGAACTCGCGGCGGATCGCCATCACCAGGATCGAGAGATCGCGCGCCGTCGTGTACTGGTCGGGCGAGTAAAGGCCGTTCGGGTTGACGAAATGGGTGCCGTTCATGCCGAGCCGGGCCGCCTCGGCGTTCATCCTTTCAGCGAAAGCTGCCTGCGAGCCGCCGACATTCTCGCCGACCGCCATGGCGATATCATTGGCCGATTTGACCAGCATCATCTTCAGCGCATTGTCGAGCCGCATCACCGAGCCGGGCTTGAAACCCATCTTGCTCGGCGGTTCGCCGGCGGCGTGTTTGGTCACCTTGATCGGCGAATCGAGCTGGACTTCCCCGGCCGCGATCGCCCTGAAGGTCACATAGGCGGTCATCAGCTTGCTGAGCGAGGCCGGGTACCAGCGCTTGAACGCATCCTGATGCTGCAGGATCTGGCCGTTCTTGAGGTCGAAGACCACCACCGGATTGGCCAGTGCCGGCCCAGCCAGGACGGACAGCATGATTGCGCCAGCCGGGAATAGTTTGAGGAAATGCCTGTGCCGCATGATCGAATCCGAAATCGCCTCTTGCCCTGATTGCCCCTGGCTCCGTAAGATTTCGTTACGTGACCGCCAGCATAAGGATCCGACCCTCAAAAACCGGACCGCATTATTGCGGTGCTATTTACCCTATGTGACGCCAACATGGCAAAGCGCCCGACAATCACAATTCCAAAACATCGGGCTGAAGCCGGCTGCACCAACAACGAAATGGAACCATCATGCCAATCCTGAACCGTGCCGCCGAAATGCAGGACGAAGTCGCCGGCTGGCGACAGCATCTGCACCAGACGCCAGAACTGAACTTCGATGTCTTCAAGACGGCGGCCTTCGTCACCGAAAAGCTGAAAGAGTTTGGCTGCGACGATGTGGTGACCGGCCTCGGCAAGACGGGCGTCGTCGGCATCATCCGCGGCCGTCAGGGGGAAGGCCCCACAATCGGGTTGCGCGCCGACATGGACGCCCTGCCGCTCAAGGAGATCACCGGCAAGCCCTACGCGTCGACCGTTCCGGGCAAGATGCATGCCTGCGGCCATGACGGCCACACCGCGATGCTGCTCGGTGCAGCGAAATATCTCGCCGAGACGCGCAATTTCACGGGCTCCGTGGCGGTGATCTTCCAGCCGGCGGAAGAAGGCGGCGGCGGCGGCAACGAGATGGTCAAGGACGGCATGATGGAGCGCTTCGATATCGCGAAAGTGTTCGGCATGCACAACATGCCGGGCCTGCCGGTCGGCCAGTTCGCCATCCGTCCGGGTCCGATCATGGCGGCGACGGCCGAATTCACCATCACCGTGAAAGGCCGGGGCGGCCATGCGGCGATGCCGCACGGCACGATCGACCCGATCGTCATCACCAGCCAGCTGGTCGGCGCCTTGCAGACGATCGCCTCGCGCAGCACCGATCCAGTCGAGGCCGTGGTGGTGTCGGTGACCAAGTTCCACGCGGGCGACGCCTACAACATCATCCCGGAATCGGCCGAGATCGCCGGCACGGTGCGCACGCTGAAGAAGGAGGTGGCCAAGAAATCGGAAGAGCGTATCCGCGCGATCTGCGCGGGGCTGGCCACCGCCTATGGCGCGACGATCGAGGTCGACTACGACGCGAATTACCCGGTGACGTTCAACCATGCGGATGAGACGGTGTTCGCCAGCGACGTGGCCGCCGACGTGGCCGGCGATGCCCAGGTGCACCGCGCGATCCAGCCGGTGATGGGCGGCGAGGATTTCTCCTATATGCTGGAAGCCCGGCCCGGCGCCTTCATCTTCATCGGCAATGGCGAGACCGCCGGTCTCCACAACCCGGCCTATGACTTCAACGACGAAGCCATCCCGCACGGCATGAGCTATTGGGTGAAACTGGCGGAGACGGCGCTAGCCGCCTGATGCCGGTCATGTGAAGCGCCGGCCGAATTGCGTTCGGCCGGCCTCTTGGCGAAACGGTTCGAAGCGGCTATGTGTCGGGCCGCGTGGTCCCGTAGCTCAGTAGGATAGAGCGGCAGATTCCTAATCTGTAGGTCACAGGTTCGATTCCTGTCGGGATCACCATGCTTCTCAACGACTTGGCGAAGACCTGTCGTATCCCTTGCAAATCAGGTCCGTTGGAGAGCACGAAACGCCCCCGTACGCATTTGATGGGTTTCGGGGGAGGGAGAAGCCTCGCTTGCACTGGCATTTCGGCATTCGTCTGCTGCATTGGTTGACCGCGATCGCGCTCGCGGCGCAGATCGTCATTGCCTTCGGGCCGATGAACGGCCCGGGTATGGCGACGATGAACTGGCTTCCGCTCCACATGTCGATCGGCGTGACGATCCTGGCCATCATCGTGCTCAGGCTTTGCTGGCGCGTCTTCACGAGGGCTCCCGTCAGGCACGCCTCACGGCCCGTGCGCTCCGCGACAGCTTTCTTCCACCTGTTTCTCTACGTCACCATTCTCGCCGTCCTGGCAACTGGGTGGCTGGGCTACCGGCCAATGCCTTTCATGCCACCCGCACGGCTTTTCGGAAACGTGCCGGTACCGTTGGCGCCATCGGTCGGCACGCTGTCGGCAAGAGGGTTCGCGCTGGTCCATGCAAAGCTGGTCTGGATATTGCTCGGACTCATCGGAGTTCACATCCTGGGTGCCCTGGTGCATTTCACGCTGTTGCGCGATGGTGTGATGGAAAGCATGGTCTTCGGCCAGTCGAACGCGGCCTCGCGGGAACAAAAAGCGGCGAGCGCGGCCGATGATGAATTACGGTGACAGTGCACCAATTACTTGCCGTCGCTTGCCGCGTTTTCCGGCTTCCGGCTCTTCCGGTTTGTTCGGCGATCCGACCCTGAAGAGCTTCACGCCCACCGGTCGGCCGATGCTCTTGGCTTTGCGCAGCGCGTCGAATGCGGTGACATCCGTCTCGATCCTATCGAGCAGCCCCGCCAGCGACGGCAACCGTTCGTCATCGGCTCCAGATCCGTGACGCCATCGGATTCGCCCGTCAGATGTTTGATAGGGAGGTATGGCGAGTAATTAGTGCACTGTCACCGTAATTCACCCACCGAAATTCGCCGGCAACGACAGCCCGTTGTCCATCTCCGCCTCCTGGGGCGGTTCCATCGGCTGGCACAGCGCATAGGCTTTCGCCAGCGCCGCTTCGGCATCCTTGTGAAGTTGGTTTTTCATGATCGCTTCGGCCTTGCCGATGACGCAGTCGAAGTAAGTGTCATCGTCATCCGCATGGGTCGTCTGCGTCATCGCCGCGCTGGCCAGCATGGCGATCGCAACGAGCGTGAGCAGGCGCGCCGGCAGCCGAACCTCGGGCTGGCGTGCATCGTGGTTTGCCGCTGTCCTTTCCGGGATTGCCGGCCGATAGATCTCCCTGACGATCAGCATGAAGTAACCGGTCTGCAGCAGGATTGCGCTGGCGGCGGCCCATGCAAGGGCGACCCATGGCGAACCCGTCCTGAAATAGGCCGCGAGCGCGACGGACGCCGACGCTGTGGTCATCCCGATGAGAAACTGACGAAAATGCATCGTTGCCAACCGTTGGATCGGGACGGCCTTGTAGCCGCCTCGCCACAGCAGCAAATGCCGTGCCAGACGAGCTGACCCATTACGATGCATCTGGTCATTGAACGAGGCAGCAACCCGTCCAACGCCGCAAACGAAAATCCCGCCATGAGGAACCATGGCGGGATTTTTCATGCTCGAATGCGATCAGGCCGGCTCAGCCGACCCGGACGACGAAATGCTTGGTCACCGGCTCGATGATCTTCCAGGTCCCCTTGAAATCGGCTTCCACCACGAAAGCATCGCCGGGGCCAACTTCGACCGGCGTGCCGCCGTCGGGCGTGATGATGATGCGGCCGGCGATCATGTGCACGAACTCATAGTCGGTGTAGGTCGCATGATAGGTGCCGGGCGAAGCCCGCCATGTGCCCGATATCACCTTGCCGTCCTCGGTCGTGTGCTGGACGGCGGTCTGCATGGTCGGCTGGCCCTCGACAGCGATCCAGCCAGGCAGATCGCCGGCTTCCGCGTGCTCGACCGCGCCGAATTTGAGAATGGTCTTGTTCGTCATGCCGGGCTCCGTTTGCTTCATATGTTCGAGGTCGGATAGCCGATGCACATGGCGGGAGCAATGCCGTGCCATGCGAAACAGGCGCAGCCGCGCATCCCGCGCCGACCTGGAGTTGCTACGGCTTGTGCGGCGCCGAGACGAGTTCCGCCTTGCGTTGCGCCGTCTCCAGACCGAGGCCGATGAAGGCGCGCGCGTGTTTGGCGAGCGCCATATTGTCGGTCCACAGATTGCGCCAGATCGCGGTCTTCTTCGACAGGTTCTCGTCGACGATCTCCGAGGAGAAGGATTCGAAGCTGAGATCGTCGGCGTAGCCGATTGCGGTCAACGCATCGAAAATCGCCCCGAAGTCGATATTGCCGGTGCCGAGGAAGCCGCGATGGCTTTCGCCGATATGGACATAGCCGATCTTGGCTGCCGCGTGACGGACGGCGAGCCCGACATCGGCCTCCTCGATGTTCATATGGAAGGTGTCGAGATGCAGGAAGATGTTGTCCGACCCGGTGTCCTTGATGAAGGCCAGGCCCTGCGCGGCGGTGTTGAGCAGATTGCTTTCGAAGCGGTTGACGATTTCCAGGTTGAGCGTGACGCCGGCCGCCTTCGCCGTCTCGGCAACCTTGGCCAGCGCCGCGGCGCTGCGGTTCCATTGATCGCGTGTCGGCGCCTCGACCTGCAGGCCATGGCTGGTCGACAAAATGCCGGCGACCTTGCTGCCGCCAAGGTCGCGCGTCAACGCGATGGTCTGGTTGAGGATCTCGACGCCGCGCGCGGCGATCGCCTTGTCGTCGCTCGATATGTCGCCATCACCAGGCAACCCGATGCTGATCGCCACGCCGAGATCAAGATCGGCGATGCGTTTGGCAAGCCCGCCAATATCGACGTCGGCGGGGTCGAGATAGGAGAATTCGATCAGGTCGAAACCGGCCTCCTTGGTATTGGCCAGCGTGCGTTCGAGTTCGCTCTGCACCGAGCTTGCCGACCAGACGAAAGAATGGATTCCGATGCGCGACATGATCGTCTCCGGCACTGAGGTGGGATGAGAATGGGTGCGGCCGGATCGCACCGGCCGCACCAGCCTTGGGAGGCTTAGCGGGCCGCGGTCCAGCCCTTGTAGTCCTTCAGGTTCTCGGCTGTGATCAGCTTCGGGTCGAGCAGCACGGTGGCCTCCGCCGGCTTCTTGCCGGCCAGCAGATCGGCCGCCATGGTCAGCGACTGGCCGGCCATCACATAGGGATCCTGCGAGGCCGAAGCCTTGATCATCGATTTGCCGGAAGAAAGTTCCTTCTCGATATCCGGCGCGCCGTCGACCGCGGTGAAGATGAACTCCGAACGGTTGAGCTGCTTGGCGGCGAGCTCGGCACCAATCGCCGTCGGATCGTTGATGGCGAACACCGCGTCGATCTTGTCGAAACGGGTGAGCAGCGACTGGAACACTTTCAAGCCGCCATCGCGCGAGCCTTCGGCATTCTGGTCGTCGGACAGGATTTTGATGTCGGGATGCTGGGCAAGCACGTTCTTGCAGCCCTTCACACGTTCCAGGATCGACGACGACGCCGGTCCGTTGAGGATGACGTAGTCGCCCTTGCCGCCGGTGTGGTCGACTAGGTACTGGCAGGCTTCCTCGCCGGCCTTGACGTTGTTGGTCATCACGGTGACGTCCGCGCCCGGCGCCGAAACGTCGAAGGCGGCGACGATGACGCCGGCGGCCTGCGCCTTCTTCACCGCCGGTGCGATCGCCTTGGCGTCGACCGCGTTGAGCATGATCACGTCGACGCCGGCGGCGATGAAGGAATCGACCTGCGAGACCTGCTTGTTGAGGTCGTAGTCGGCCGAGACCGATGTTACCTCGACCTTAGGATTGATCTTCTTGGCCGCATCCTCGATGCCCTTGATAGTGGCGACGAAGAAGGGGTTGCCGAGCAAGCCGACCGAGATGCCGACCTTGTTGAGGTCCTTGGCCGATGCCGGCGCGATGGCGACGGCCGCGAGCGCAGCGCCGCAGAGCAGTCTGGTGATGATCTTCATTACGCTTACTTCCTCCGATGCACCGCGCCTCTCACGGTGCGTTGCACAAGCCGGTCGTTGATGCCGGCGACCAGGTCACTCACGTTCTTGCCCCTGCCTGGAGCCGGTAGCGGTCGAGGGCGACCGCCACGATGATGACCAATCCCTTGATGATGTACTGCCAGATGTCCGAGACGCCGGCCAAGATGAGCCCGTTGGAGAGCACCGCGATGATCAGGCCGCCGATCAGCGTGCCCCAGATCGAGCCGACGCCGCCGACGAAACTGGTGCCGCCGAGGATGACGGCGGCGATGGCGTCGAGTTCATAGCTTTGTCCGAGCTGCAAGCCGTTTGCGGCGTAGAGCCGGGCCGCCGACATGGCGCCGCCAAGGCCGGCGAGCAGCCCCGAAACGCCATAGACGAAAAGCAGCACCAGCGGCACCTTGATGCCAGTTAGCCGCGCAGCCTCGGCGTTGCCGCCGACGGCGTAGATCCAGGTGCCGAGCACGGTGCGTTTGAGCACCAGCCAGGACAGGACCACCACCGACAGCGCGATGACGACCAGCCAGGGAATGCCGAGTACCGAACCGTTGCCGATGAAGTCGAACGGCAGGTCGGAGTTGAAGACCGTCGTGTCCTGCCCGAGCAGGCGGGCAACGCCGCGCACGGCCGTCAGCGAACCGAGCGTCACGATGAACGGCGGTAGCCTGATATAGGCCACCAGCAACCCGTTGATGAGCCCGAAGCCAAGGCCGACCAGGATTGCCGCCGGCACGCCGAGCAGGCCCCAGTCCGGCACCAGCGACACCAGCACCGCCACCATCGCCGAGGCGGCAAGGATGGAGCCGACCGACAGGTCGATGCCGCCGGTCAGGATGACGAAGGTCATGCCGGCGGCGAGCACGATGTTGATCGACGATTGCTGGGTGACGATCAGCAGGTTGGTGCCGGTCAGAAAGCGCGGATTGATGAACTGGAAGCCGGCGGCCAGCAGCACCAGCACCGGCAGCATGCCAAGGGCCGCAAGCGCGGTGCGCAGCCGCCGGCTCCTCACCGCCGCCTGATCCACACTCTTCGTCCCGGTCGTCCTGTCTGTCATCGCTGAGACGCTCCCGTCGCAAGTTCCATGATCGCTTCCTGACGAAGCGGCTCGCCTTCGGATGCCGTCACCTCGCCAGCGATCGCGCCATCGCGCATCACCAGCACGCGGTCGGCGACGCCGATCACCTCCGGCAATTCGCTGGAGATCATCAGGATGGCGATGCCCTTGTTGGCGAGGTTGTCGATCAGCCGGTAGATTTCCGACTTGGCGCCGACATCGACCCCGCGGGTCGGCTCGTCGAGGATGACGACCTTCGGCTCGGTCTCCAGCAGGCGCGCGAGCAGCACCTTCTGCTGGTTGCCGCCCGACAGCGAACCGGCATTGGCCTGCGCCGAGCCGGTGCGGATGGAGAGGTCCGCAATGGCCTTCGCCGCTCTCCTGTCGGCGGCGGTAAAATCGCGAAATCCGCCGGCTCGCGCGTCCCTGGCCAGCACGCCCATGCTGATGTTGTCCGAAATCGACATGTCGAGGAACAGGCCGAGTTCCTTGCGATCCTCGGTGAGGTAGGCGATGCCGGCATCGAGCGCCTCGCGCGGCGAGGCGATGGTCACGGCCTTGCCGTCGAGTTCCATCGTGCCGGCGCTGCGCTTGTCGGCGCCGAAGATCAGCCTGGCAAGCTCCGTGCGGCCCGAGCCGACGAGGCCGGCCAGCGCCAGCACCTCGCCGTGGTGGAGGTCGAACGAACAGTCCTTCAGCAAGTGCACGTCGGACATGCCGCGCACCGAGAGCGCCACGGCACGTTTCTCGTCCGGCGGGCGATGATCCTTCTTGTAGAAGGCGGAGAGATCGCGGCCGACCATCATCGACACCAGCCGCGAGGCGTTGAGGTCGGCGCGCTCCAGCGTACCGACATAGCCGCTGTCGCGCAGCACGCTGACGCGGTCGGCGAGTTGGTAGACCTCTTCCATGCGATGGCTGATGTAGATGATGGCGATGCCTTGCGCCTTCAGCGTCGCGATCACCTCGAACAGCCGGTCGGTCTCGCGCGAGGTCAGCGACGTGGTCGGCTCGTCCATGACGATGATGCGCGCATTCGTCGACAGCGCCCGGGCGATCTCGACCAGCTGGCGCTCGCCGAGCGACAGGCTGGAAACCAGGGCACGCGCCGAGAAGGAGACGCCGAGCCGATCGACGATCTCGGCGGCGCGCCGGTTGCACTGGTCCCGGTCGACGACGCCGAAGCGCCGCGGCTCGTTGCCGAGGAAGATGTTCTGCGCCACCGTCAGGTTCGGCGCCAGCGACAGCTCCTGGTAGATCACCGCGATGCCGGCCGCGCGTGCCTTGATCGGATCGCCGGTCGCGGCGGGTGCGCCATCGATCAGGATCTCGCCGCCTGGATCCGGCCGATAGGCGCCCGACAACACCTTCATCAGCGTCGACTTGCCGGCGCCGTTCTCGCCCATCAGCGCGTGCAATTCGCCGGCGTGGACGCCGAGCGACACGTCCTGCAGGGCGCGGATCGCGCCGAAGGTCTTCGAGATGTGGCGCATCTCCAGCACCGGCTGGCGCGTCGCCTGTGGTTGGACTGCCGCGCTCATCGCGCACCACCCGCTGCCTTGGCGGCGGCACCGTGCCCGGCAACGCGGTCGCGCCAGGCATCGCGATAGCCGGCAAGGCCGCCGAATTGTGTCGCATGCGCCGGCTCTGGCGCCTCGGCGGCAAATTCGCGCCCAACGCCCTCGAAGGCGAGCGCCGCCGCCCCCGTGGCACTGCCTTCCAGCGAGGCGCCCTGCAGGAAGGCCTGGCCGGGACGCAATTGTGCAATGATCCCGGCAAGCAGGCCGCCAGTGTTCAGCCCGCCATCGACGATCACCGTGTTATCGGAATGGATTAGATCGAGGCAGAGGTCGACCATCAGCGCCACGTAAAGCAGCGCCACCGCCGCGCGTTGCACGGCGCTGGGCGTACCGCCGACGATTTCGCCGCTACGGTCCGATATCGGTCCACCCGGCGCGAAACTCGGCAGTGCCATGAGACCGGCGTCGAGCGCCTGCTGTATCGAGCCTAGCGGGATCGCGCCTTGCCAGCCGCCGCTGATGACGGCGAATTCGCGCCCGCCCATGAAGCGTATTGTCGGCACCGGACCGCCGTCGACATCGACATTGACCAGCATGTCGCGCTCGCGGTCGAGCGCTTCGAGCGGACAGTCTGGATTGAGCACGACGACCCAGGTGCCGGTCGACACGACGGTCAGCGGGCCAAGCCCTTGCCGGCGATAGGCGTATAGCGCCGCATTGGAGTCGTGGACGCCGTTGTGGATGGCGATCGACCGCTCGGTATTGCCGAAGCGCCGCTCGCCGATGACGGCGCCGGCACGTTCGAAAGCCGGCATCTGGCCGCGCCAGCACTCGGCGTCGACCAGCGAGGAGAAATCACGTTTGCGCGGCGCCCATAAATGCGAATGGCAGCCGAGATAGGAAACTTCCGAGACCGGCCTGCCGCCGAGGCGCCAGCTCCAGTACTGGGGATAGCCCAGAATCGATGTCGCGTTCGAAAACGCATAGGGATCGACCTGCTGCAACCACAGCATATGACGGCCATAGTTGAAGCCGAGCGGCAGGCGAGGAGAAAAGGTTTCGGCGAAATCCGGGATGCGGCGGTCGATCCGCACCGCGATTTCGGCCGGCGGCTCCTGCTCGTAGTCGAGGATCGGATGGGTCAGCGCCTTGCCGTCGACAAGGGCGAAGGTGCAACCATGGCCCGACACCATCGCCCCTTCCACACCATGATTTTCGACCGCGTCGGTAACGGCGCCGAACGCCCAGTCATGGAGGGCGGCCTCGTCGAGCACACCGAAGGCGCCTTGTCGCGTCCATTTCGGCTGCGTCCGGCGCTCGTCGAGGATGCGTCCGTCCTGGCCGAAGACGAACAGCTTCGAATTGGTCTTGCCGAAGTCGAGCACCGCCACATTCACGCGAGGGCTCCCGAGGTCGAAGCGATCCGCACCATGACGCCGGCGTCCTCCAGCATGCGCGCATCGGCATCGGAGAGGCCGTCATCGGTCACCAGTGTGCCGATGCGCGACAGCGGCAGCGCGACATTGCGCGCGTGGATCGACAGTTTGCGGCTGTCGGCCAGCACCACGATCTGATCGGCGCAGAGGCTGAGATCGACGATGGAGCGGACCAGCAAGGGATGCGATTCCAGCAGCCCTTCCTGGTTGAGGCCTTGCGTGCCGAGAAAGAATTTCGAGGCATAGAAGGGCGTCGCCTGGGTCGGCGAATGGATGATGCCGGGCTCGCGGTGCAGGTCGCCGCCGGCGACGGTCAAGCTGCAATGGCCATGGTCGCTGAGATAGGCCGCGAGCGGCATCGAATTGGTGTAGAGCCGGATGTTGCGGTCGGCGAGCTTGACGCCGAGATGAAAGCAGGTCGAGCCGCCATGGACGATGACGGCATCGCCATCGCGCACCATGGTCGCGGCGACGGCTGCGATCTGCCGCTTGGCCTCGACGGCAAGGTCACGGTTCTCGTCATAGGGCCGGGCATAGGCGACGCCCGCATGCGAAGCCCCGTCGAGTGCAGAAATGCCGCCATAGACCTTGCGGGCTTCACCGGCCTCGTCGATCCGGTCGATGTCGCGCCGCACCGTCGCTGCCGAGACCCCGAGCCGCTCCTGCAGCTCGCGCACGGAGGCGAACGGGCGGTCCCGCAGCAGTTCGACGATCTGACGCTGGCGGCCGAAGTCGCTCAACCCTTTCCTCCCTGACGCCATCTCCCACGGCAATTGGTGCAACTTAATCAACATTAGCCGGATTGCAAGCCGGTTTTGATGATAGTAGATCACTATTGACGCAGATCGCTCATATCTGCGATATCAGCGCCAACAGCGGCCCGGCGACGGGATTGCGTGCAAACGTTGGAGGAAAGGCGCCGTGGCAACCCAAGCTGATGCACAGGAACTGGCCGCCTTGCGGGCGCTTTCGGCCAGCATTGGGCTGAACCCGCACATGACGCAGGCGGCGGGCGGCAACACCTCGCTGAAGGCCGGTGACACGCTGTGGATCAAGGCCTCGGGCACCTGGCTGAAGGATGCGCTCAGCGACGACATCATGGTGCCGGTGGCGATGGCACCGCTGCTCGAGGCCGTCGAACAGCTTGATCCAGCCGCCGACAAGCCCCAGGGCTTCGCCATCGAAAACCTCAATCCGCGTGGCCTGCGCCCGTCGATCGAGACCACGGTGCATGCCTTGATGCCGCAACGCGTGGTTCTGCATGTCCATTGCGTCGACACGATTTCGCTTGCCGTGCAAGCCGATGGCGAGACCGAGGTCGCCAGGCTACTGGGCGGCATCGAATGGGCTTGGGTACCCTACTTCCGGCCGGGTCTGCCGCTCGCCCGCGGCATTGCCGCGAAATTGCGGCCCGGGGTCGACGTGCTGATCCTTGGCAATCATGGGCTGGTGGTTGCTGCCGAAACCGTCGCCGAGGCGGAGGCTTTGCTGCACCGCGTCCGGTCGCTGCTGGCGCGGCCGGCGCGCGCGACCGCCCCGCCTGATATCGCCGCCTTGACGGCGCTTGCCGGCGACTACCGATTGCCGGCGGATGTCGAAGCGCATGCGGTCGCGCTCGATCCGGAAAGCCTAGATATGGCCGAGGGCGGCAGCCTTTATCCGGACCATGTCATCTTCCTCGGCCAGGGCTCGGTCGTTGCGAGGCCCGGCGAGAACGTGGCTGGCGTCACCGCGCGGCTCGGCGCGGCACCGGTGGCGATCCTGTTTCCCGGCGCCGGCGTGCTGATGCGCGGCGACGCCAGCGCCGGTGCCGACGCCATGCAGCGTTGCCTTGCCGACGTGACCGCGCGCGTCGACAGCAAGGCGCGGCTGAACTATCTCACCGCCGCCGAGAATGACGAACTGGTCAACTGGGACGCCGAGCAGTATCGCCAGAAGCTCAATGCGGCCGGCACGGCCTAGCGAGGGACGGACGACATGACGCCACTTGTCGTCGGCATCGACATCGGCACCTCCGGCGCCCGCGCCATCGCCATGCGTCAGGATTTTTCCATTGCCGGCCAGTCCGCTGTCCGGCTCGAAAAATTCGGCCAGAACCCCCGCGACCCCTCGGCATGGTGGCAGGCGGTCCAGGCAGCGCTGGCGGAACTGCTTTCGGGCGTCGACCGCGCCGCGATCCGGGCCATCGCCATCGACGGTACGTCGGGCACCCTGCTGCCGGTCGACGCTGACGGGCGGCCTCTGGCCGAGCCGCTGATGTACAACGACAAGGTCGATGACGGCGACATCCTGGCCGCGATCGCCCGCGCGGCGCCGGAAGCGAGCGCCGCCCACGGCGCAACTTCCGGTCTGGCCAAGGCGCTCCGGTACCAGCATCTGCCCGGCATAGCGGCCGTGCTGCACCAGGCCGACTGGATCGCCGGCAACTTGTCCGGGCGCTTCGACGTCAGCGACGAGAACAATGCGCTCAAGACCGGCTACGACGTCGAGGAGCGCCGCTGGCCAGATTGGATCGCGGCCGCCGGCATGCGCATGGATTTGCTGCCTGATGTCGTCGAACCGGGCGACGTCACCGGCACCCTTACCACAGCCGCCGCCGCGCTTTTCGGCCTGCCGCGCGATGTTGTCGTGGTTGCCGGCACCACGGACGGCTGCGCCTCGTTCCTGGCGACGGGCGCCAAGACTGCCGGCGACGGTGTCACGGCGCTGGGGTCCTCGCTGACCATCAAGATCCTGTCCGACCGGCCGATCTCGGCGCCGCGCTTTGGCATCTACAGCCATCGTCTTGGCGACACCTGGCTGGCGGGTGGCGCGTCGAATTCCGGCGGCAAGGTGCTGGCGCAGCATTTTCCTCTCGCGCGGATCATCGAACTCAGCGCGATGATAGACCCCACGACCGAGACCGGCCTCGACTATTATCCGCTTGGCACCGCCGGCGAGCGCTTCCCCATTGCCGATCCGGCCTTGCCGCCGCGTCTCACCCCGCGGCCTGCCGACGACGCCGATTACCTCAAGGCGATGTTCGAGGGCATGGCGGCCATCGAGGCGCTCGGCTACCGCAGGCTGGCCGAACTCGGCGCGCCGGCCCTGACCTCGGTCAGGAGCGTCGGCGGCGGCGCCGCCAACCCGGTGTGGAGCGCGATCCGGCAGCGCAAGGTCGGCGTCGCGTTCCTCCCGGCATTGTCGGACGAGGCCGCCGCCGGTACGGCCCGGCTGGCGCTGAAAGGCGCAAGCCAGGCAGAGCTTCTATGAATATGAAAAAGGTCGAACGTCTCGACGGCATCGGGAGGCTGGCGCAACGCTTCCAGGTCTTCCTGCTCGATCAGTTCGGCGTGCTGCATGACGGCCAGGCCCCCTATCCCGGCGCGGTGGCGGCACTGTCCACGCTGAAGCGCGCGGGCAAGACGGTGGTGTTGATTTCCAATTCCGGCAAGCGCGCCAAACCCAACGAGGATCGCCTGCTGAAGCTCGGCTTCGAGGCCGGCAGCTGGGACCATTTCGTGTCTTCCGGCGAGGTGGCGTGGCGACGTTTCCATGACATGGCGGCGGCAGGAGTGTTGCGGTCCGGCACGAAATGCCTGTTGATCAGCCGCGACGACGACCGCAGCGCGATCGACGGCCTGCCCTTCGCATTGACCGGAGCCGGCGAGGACGCCGAGCTGGTGCTGATCTCGGCCAGCGAGGGCGACCGCCACGACCTCGACCATTATCGCCGGCTGCTGGCCCCGGCAGCGGCGCGGCAAGTGCCGTGCTTCTGCACCAATCCCGACAGGATCATGCTGACGGCGGTCGGGCCCCGCTTCGGCGCCGGCGAGATCGCCGATCTCTATGAGAACCTGGGCGGCAGCGTCACCCGCATCGGCAAGCCCTTTCCGGCGATCTTCGATGCCGCACTTGCACTGGCCGGCGAACCGGAGCGCGGCAGCGTGGTCTGCGTCGGCGACAGCGTCGAACACGATATTGCAGGCGGCAATGGTGTCGGCATCGCCACGACACTGGTGCTGGGTGGGATATTGGCCGGCACGGCTGACCTCGCCGCTGTTTTCGACGAACACAAGGCCTGGCCGGACTACATCACGGGATCGTTCAGCTTTCGCTGACCGCTTCCAGCATGCGCCTTGCGCTCTCCTCGTCGGTGATCAGGATTGTCGGCGCAATCAGGTTCATCGCGCCGAGCAGCGCGTCGGTCTTTTCCGCGCCGCCGGAGGTCAGAATGCGGATCGGCGCCTTGCGCAGCCGGTCGACATCCACCGACATCACATGGTTGTTGACGGGATGGTCGACCAGATCGCCATTGCGGTCGTAGAAATGGAACAGAAGGTCGCCGACGGCTCCGCGCGCCAGCAGCGCCTCGCGGTCCGTTTCCCTGAGGAAGCCGCCGCGCGAGAAGGTTGTGGCCGAAGCGATGCCGCCCACACTCAGCAGAACGGCATCGAGCGCGTCGGCCATCTCAAAAACCTCCTGCAGGCCGCAGCGTTCGACCAGCGCGATCTTGGTCTCGACGCTGTCGACGACGGCCGGCGTCGGCATCAGATAGCCATCGCCCTGGAAAATCTGGGCGAAGCGCCAGGCGAACTCGGCCGGGTTGACGCGGCGCGCGACGCCGACGCCGCCAAGCAGCGAAATCACCTTGAAATCGGTCAGCGATTTGGCGCTGATGAACGGCAAGGTGTGGAACAGCGTATTGCCCCAGCCGACGCCGACCTGCATGCCGGATTTCATCGCGTCGGACAGAAACATGCCGGTCTTGGCGGCGATCGCCGGGATCGGATCGGCATTGGCCGCGGTCAACGGCGCCACCAGCGCCTGCTGCAGTCCGAAGGTCCTTTCGAGCGCGCGCTCCAGCCGCACGATCTCCAGAAGCTCGCTCTCGATGGTGATCTTGACCTCGTTGCGCGACCGCGCCTCGGCCAGCATGCGCACGATCGTGACGCGGCCGACGCCAAGCACATCGGCGATCTCGTTCTGCGTCATCTGCTCGACGAAATACATCCAGGCGGCGCGGATCCTGAGGCGGTCCGTCCGGCTCTCGCTGACGACCGGCTCGGTCGCTTCGGCTCCTTCCCGTCTTTCGTTGGCCCGCCTTTTCTCGGCCCCCTTTCATCGGCCCCCTTTCATCGGTTTGTCGTCCCCTGGCCAAATCATCCCTCCCCCGCGGCGGCGGACGCGCGCCGTCGCCGATTCTGCGTGCTGGTCTAGTATCGCCTATTGATCTACCAATCGATAGGAACAATGTAGAGTCGGTGGCCGCCCCACTGCAGCTGGCCCCGCACGGCACTTTCGAGGCAAACCGCGATGCTCCGACAAATCTCCGAAGATGTCCGCGTCAACCTCAAGGACCGGCTGCGGGAAGTCCGCGACATCATCCGCCAGAGCCGTCATGACGGCAGCGGCGACGCCAGCGCCCTGCGCGAAGCCACCAGCCATCTGCCGCCGTTTCCGGGCAAAGGCATCGAGGGCCTGCTCAGCCACGCCGCGAGTGCCGTCGACGAAGCGCTGTCGATCGCCGAATCCTTTGTCCCCCATGAACGCCCGATAAGGGTCGATGGAACGAGCGTCAAAGGCCTCGGCACCTATTTTCCGGCCGGGGAAGAAGACCAGCAATTGAACGCCGAGCGCCTGTTCCGGCGTGACATGTACTATCTGACCAAGGCGGTGCTTGCCGGGCTGAAGATCGACCATGCCCGCATCCATGAAGCCGGGTTTGCCGCCGCTCACGCCGCCATGCGCAAGCGCCATGGCGAACTGTTGGCCGCGCTGGCCGCGCCCGGTGCTGGACTGCAGGCAATCGCGGCCACCTGCGCGGCGCTTTTGATCGAGTTGCTCGACCAGCGCCCGATCCGCTTTGGCGAAGCCGCGCCTGAAACGAATGCTGCTGGCGGCAGGGCGCTTGATATAAGCTGCCTGGCGCCGGTCGTCCTGGCTTGCGGCCTGGCGACAACCGGCCGCGACGGCGCGCCAGAGCCCGACATGCTGGAGATAGCGATCCTGGCCGCCGATATACGTCATGAGCGCATTGTCCAGGCGTACGCCAAGGCGAGCCCGGTCGATGAATTGACCCCTGTCTTCGCCACCTTGCTTGCGCACTTGCCGTAAGGCCTCCCAGCGCAATTCAAGGAAACAGAGCGGGCCGCGGAACTACTCCCCGGCCGCGATGGCCGTGATCGTCTTCTTGGCGCGCTGGATCGAGGCCGGGCTCATCGACAGCTCGGTCAGACCCATCTCCAGGAAGGCCGGAATGAGATCCGGCCGCCCTGCCGCCTCCCCGCACATGCCCACCATGATCCCGGCGGCGACCCCGGCCCTGGCCGTCAGTTCGATCGCCGACATCACGGCCGGATTGGTGACGTCGTTGAGCTTCGCAACGGTCGGGTTGAGCCTGTCGGCGGCCATGATGTACTGGGTTAGGTCATTGGTGCCGATCGAGAAGAAAGCCACCTCCTTGGCCAGTGCCGCTGCGATCAGCACGGCGGCCGGGGTTTCGATCATCACGCCGAGATCGAACGTGGCGTGCGGCACGCTTTCGGCCTTGAGTTCGGCGGCGCATTCGTCGACCAATGCACGGGTGCGCGTGACTTCGGAAATATCCGACACCATCGGCAGCATCACCTTGATGTTGCCGTGTACGGCCGCCCTCAGCAGCGCCCTCAGCTGACGCTTGAAGATATCGGGCCGGTCGAGGCACATGCGGATGCCGCGCCAGCCGAGGAAGGGATTTTCCTCGTCGGGAAACTCGATGCCGGCGATCGGCTTGTCGCCGCCGATGTCGAGCGTGCGCACGATGACCGGATAGGGTGCGAAGGCTTTGGCCAGCGCCGCATAGGTCTCGGCCTGCATGTCTTCCGACGGCAGGTGCATATGGCGCATGAACAGAAGCTCGGTCCGGAACAGGCCGACACCCATGGCGCCGGCTTCCTGCGCAGCCTCGATCTCCTCCAGCGAGCCGATATTGGCCGCGACCTCAATAGTCCGGCCGTCCGCCAGCTTCGGCGTCACCGTCTTGAAGGCGGTCAGGCCGGCACGCTCCTCCGCCGCCGCTTCAACGCGGCCGGCGAAATCGGCGCGCGTCGCCGCGTCGGGGTCGATGATCACCTGCCCGCTGTTGCCGTCGAGCGCCACCTCTTGCGCCGTGCGCAAGGCATTGATCTTGTCGCCGAGGCCCAGCACCGCCGGGATGCCATGCGAGCGGGCGATGATGGCGATGTGCGAGGTGGCGCCGCCATGGCCGCACACCACGCCGCCGATGCGTTTCAGCGGCGCGCGCGCCAGATCCCAGGCGCCGATGTCATCGGCGATCAGGATCGCACCCTGCGGGATTTTTTCGAGGCTGACGTCGTCTTGGCCCAGCAGCACCAGACAGATCTGCCGTCCGACCGCATGGACATCGTCGGCCCGCGCATTGAGGTAATGATCGTCGACGGCGCTGAAATCGGCCGCGATGGTGGAAGCGGCGGTGATCGTGGCCGACACCGCGTCATTGCCGCCCTTGATCGCCTTCTCGGCCTCGCCGGTCAGGCTGTCGTCGGCGGCGATATCCCTGAGCGCCGCAACGATGCCCCGGTCACCGGGCGACAGACTATCCTGCGCCAGCGCCCGGTCCATGCGCGCCTGGACGGCGGCGACAGCGGAGCGGAACCTGTCGATTTCGCCGACGATTTCTTCTGCCTGCAGCATGCGGCCCTGTCCCGCGATATCAGGCGGGAAATGCGCGAAGGCGGGTCCGATGGCGACGCCCTCGCTTGCGGCGACACCGTGCAAACCAATAGCCTCGCCTGATACCGCTGGCGGGGGCGCGGGCGCCGCTTCCTTGCCTGCGTCATTCGCCGGGGCGTGGGTGTCTTCGTCGTCGAGACCCGCCTTGGGGTTCTCGAGATAGCCGATCAGCGCCTCGATCGCCTCGATGGCATCGGCGCCGTTCGCTCGCACGGTGACTTCCTGGTTTTCCTTGACCGCCAGCAGCATCAGCTTGACCGAGTTCTTGGCGCTGACCGCCTTGCCGTCCTTGACAAGTTCGACATCGGATTCGAAACCCTTCGCGAGCTTCACGAAGCGTGTGGCGGGGCGGGCGTGCAAACCTTCATGCACTCTGACGATGGTCGAGCGTTCCATGGCAAATACTCTGCTTTTTTAGGCGCCAAAGCCAGACTGGGCGGGGCGCGAGTGCTTTCAGGCGGCGATGGTGATGATCGCGTCTGTCTTCAGGGCGGCCACGAGGGCTTGGGCGTCGACCTGCGATGCGCAGATCTCGCCCGGCCTTTCGGCCTCGGTGGCGCCGTTGAACGAGATGACGACGTGGCCCATCTCGAGGACCTTGCTCCAGGCGCTGGAGCCGACGGCGGTTATGACGGCGGCAACCGGACCAAGGGTGATCGACGCGCCCTTTTCTGGCGCGCCGTCACTGGGTCCGAGCTCCGTCTTGTGGAGCACCGAGACTTCGGCAAGCTCCGGCGGCGAGCCATCCGCGAACAGGATGACCACGCCCCTTCGGCAAGGTCCGCCACTTCGGGTCCTATTGCCGTGACCCGTGTCTTGAGAAAAACCGGCATATGGCGAAACCTCGTTAGTTCAGGTGTTTAGAACACGATCAGAGAGACGACCCAGGCGATCAGCACCGAGACCGGACCCATGATCTGGCGGCTGATGAGCACCGCAGGCACGCCGATTTCGATGGTTTTCGGCTTGGCTTCGCCGAGCGCCAGGCCGACCGGAACGAAGTCGCAGCCGACTTGGGTGTTGTAGGCAAACAGCGCCGGCAGCGCCATTGCCGGCGAAATCGTGCCGTTGGCGATCTGCGGGCCGATGATGGCCACGCCGATGACCTGCGCGATGACGGCGCCCGGTCCCAGGATGGGCGACAGGAACGGCAGGCCGCAGATTGCCGAGATGATAAGCAGGCCGACGATGTTGTTGGCCAGCGGTCCCATCGGCTGCGCCAGCACGTCGCCGATGCCGGTGTACAGGATCAAGCCGATGAGCATGGTCACGAAGGCCATGAACGGCAGCACGTTGCGAACCACCTGGTCGATGGTGCGGCGGCCGGCATTGAAGAAGATGCCGACCACACGGCCCATGACGCGGCCGATCGAGCTGATCAGGCCGATAAGCCCGCCTTCGCTCGGCAGCGGCTGTGGCGCAGCGGCTGAGGCGTTGTTGTTTGAACTCATCGACGCTGCTCCCCCCGCAGTGGTGACCGCTTCGGATCCGTCCGCCATCGCGACGTTGGCCGGCTTCACGCCCGAAACGTAGATATCTTCCGTGATGAACTGGGCGAGCGGCCCAGCCTGTCCGACCGGCGTCAGATTGACGGTCGGGATGCGCTTGCGCGGATAGACGCCGCAGCGTGCGGTGCCGCCGCAGTCGACGACGACGACCGCCATCTCACCTTCGATCGGCGGCGCCTTGAAGCCGTCGACGGCCGTGGCGCCGGTCATGTCGGCGATAAGCTGCGCCACGGGATGGATGCCGCCGCCGGTAACGGAGACGACCTTGTCGCGCTGCGCGGTCGGCTCGATGACGAGCGGGCCGCCCCAGCCTGTGTTGCCCCGGGAGATCTTTACGGCTTTGAATGTCTTGTCCATGATGTCCTCCCCGTCCTTACAGCTCGACGCCCTGGCGGCGTGCCATGATGGCGGTGATGCGCTCGGTCAGCATGCCCTTGAGCAGGATGACGACCAGGCCGACGATGGCGTACCAGATCGCCACCTTGACGTGGTAACCGGCGACGACGGCGCCCTTCTTTTCCAGCTCGAGCAGCGCGACCAGAATGCCGCCCCAGACGAAATATTCGCCGGGGTTGATGTGCGGGAACAGGCCGAGCGGCGGATGTACGTAGGAGACCGCCGCGTCATAGAAGGCGGGTTTGTGCTTCTCTTCCAGGAACGATCCGAACGTATAGGCCATCGGATTGGTCAGGAAGAACACTGCCAGCAGCGGCAGCAACGTGTAGCGCGTCAGCGCGATCCTGCCGGCGCCGCGCGCCAGGCCATGCACGCGCTCTTCGCCGACCAGTTCGGTGACGGCGTAAAAGGCGGTCATAAGCACCACAAGCGTCGGGATGATGCCGGTGACGAAGCCGGCGAACACTTCGCCGCCTTTCTGGAAGATGCCGATGAAGTACTTGCCGATGGCGGTCAGCCAGCCGAGCTGCTCTTCCTGCTGGACCTCCTTCAACTTTTCCTTGAACTGATCGACGGTAATCGGCCCGCTGTCGGCCTGCGCCAGGACAACGAGATGGTCGGAGGCATGCTCGACGGCGAGCTTGCCATGCAAAGCAGCATCCGAGACCATGGCACCTGCGACATGCAGATTGTGCACGGCCATGTCGGCATGCTGCGCCAACAACGAAAATACAGACATTTCTCCTCCTTATGCCGGCCCGCCGGGTGATCCCAGTCGGCGCACGGCCTCCTCTATGCCCTTGCTACGTTCAAGCCGGCCAGGCCCGGCTTCTTCCCCGGCTCCGACCGTGCTTTGTCGATCTGTTCGATCGCCCGCTTCACGGCCTCGGCCACACCGGGTTCCCCCTCCCCCATGATCGCAGGGTTGGACCGGAGTCGATCGAGGGGAACACCCTCGAATTCTTCATGTCGTTTGAATTTGGTGAACACGGACCGGCCGCTCATCACCATCATGCGGCGCACGATCAGGTCAGGCGTCACCACGACCAGCGCGATGGTTCCCTTGGCAAATCGGCCGCGAAAATTGCCGGCGCCGACGAAGCCGTCCTTGTATTGGTCGGTGACGCCCCTGAAGACATCCGAATAGTGCCGCATTTGCAGCCAGACGCCGAGCGACTGCAATGCCCACACAATAACCAGCAGAAGCAGTCCCCACTGCCAAATCGCCATTCGGTTCTCCTCCCGAAGCCTCAGTCGAGGCGCACCGTGGACCGGCACGCGACAACAGCAAAGTGAGAACATTTGTTTCCACGAATGTCAATATGTATGATATTGACCTCGACCTCGGTCATCCACAGGGCCGTCGGCCGATTTCGGCGGCGGCATGGCTGTGCTAGCCTGTCGTCAAACGGGATGCATGAAATGGAACTGCCCTTCAGGGACGAATTGGCCCTCATGCCCGACCTGCGCCACCGGCTGCGGCAGTTGCGCTGGTTCCGCGCCACCTTCCGTGGCAGCGCCAAGGTGGTCTCGGACACGTTCGGCGTACGCTTCGAAATCGACGAGGCGAAGCTGACGCGGGCTTTTCTCGACTGGGTCGAGGTCATGGAAGCGCAGAAGCGCTTTGCCGCGATCGACCGTGCCGACTTCATCGTCTTTGCCGCCGGCCTTGTGTTGCGCGAACTGATAAAGCAGGCGCCGGCCAGGGAGATCTCCGGCCTTACCCAGCTCATCGAAACGGATCAGAATGCCGGCACGCTGGACATCATCCGCTTCTGGCCGGAAGGCTTTCTCTACACCAACTACTGCGTCTCGGTGATTTCGGCCATCTACGAGCAGGAGTTCGGCTCGGCGCCCAGTATCGACAAATGCGCCGACGACCTGCGCACTTGGTGGTCCTATCGCGAGAACGTCACCGAGATGCCGGCCTACGCCGTGGCTTTCCTCGACCGCTTCCTCGGCGCCGAGCCCAACTGGATCACGCCCGACCGCGCACAGTCGCGGCAGGCAATGCAACGGGCACTGGGGTCCTCCCGCGCCAGCGACGTGTTGCGCCAGCTTTGAGCATCGCCGGTTTTCGCATGTCCCCAAAAAACACCGCGCTATTGAACATCTGACTTTTTGCCGATAGCGATGTGCGAAATTTGAGTTGAGGAGACAAGCGCGTGGCGCGAGCAAGGCCCATCATCTTCGATTGCGACGGCGTTCTCGTCGACAGCGAGCCCTTGGCCGCCAGGGCCTACGAGCGCGTCTATGAAAAGCATGGCATGCCAGGCGTTCACGGCGGCATCATCGCGCAGTGCGTCGGCATGAAACAGGCCGACATCATCGTCAGGATCAAGGAATTGACCGGCCATCAGTTTCCCGCGGCCGCCGACAGCGATATCTGGGCCGAGACCAAGATCCTGTTTTCGCAGGAATTGAAGCCGACACCGGGAATCGCCGCATTCCTGGAGACGCTCGACAGCGACCGCTGCGTTGCCTCGTCATCCTCCGTCGAACGCATCAACCACAGCCTGGCCATCACCGGGCTGGCGCGGTTCTTCGGCGATGCGATCTACAGCTCTTCGATGGTCAAGAACGGCAAGCCCGCGCCTGATATTTTCCTGTTCGCCGCGGCCGCGATGGGCGCCAATCCCGCCGACTGCATCGTCATCGAGGATTCGCCTTTCGGCATCCAGGGCGCGGTTGCCGCCGGCATGACGGCGGTCGGCTATACCGGTGGCGGACATACTTATGCGGAGCACGCCGCACGACTGATGGCCGCCGGTGCCGATTTCGTCTGCGCCGACTGGAATGAAGTTAGCCGGCAATTGTCGGGGCTGGGCGTGCCGGCGTAGCTAGTAAAGCCTAAGGCGGGCCCATTGGTCGCGCGGGATCACTGGCCCCACACGGAAATTAAAGGAAAGGACCCTCGTCGCATTGGTGTCGACCTCGCACCGGAAGTCCAAATGATACCAGGTGGTTGTGGTGCGGAAGGCTACATCCGAGCCGTCAACAACATTGCCCGCCCTAAGTGGAATACTTGGGATCAGGTCGGGAAAGTAAGAGGCGTCCAGCAATTGCTGCTGCAGCACACTGGCACAAAGTTTGGCTCCTCGCTGACTGCGCGGCAAACCACCCATCGAGGTCGTGGCCAGCGCATCGTCAGTGGCACCCTGCGAGAAGAGCTTGCGAACACCTGGAAGGCCCGAGGCGCGCTGCGGCGCAGACTTCGAGACCTCGGGTTTCGGCGCATTTGCTGGTTTGGGCTTTGGCGCTTCGGCTGATGTGGGAAGCTCGATCTCGCCATCGGTAGCCAACGGCGTTGGTATCGCGCCCTGTTGCTTGGCGGCGTCGAGCCCCGCCTGCTTTTCCGCCTCCTGTTTGGCTGCCTGTTGTTTATCCACGTCCTCGGTTGAAGCTGCCTGCTTCTGCGCGTCCGGTGTGGGCTTCGAGTCCGCCGGCTTCTCGTCGGCCTTGGCTGGATCGGAGTCTGGCGGCGCGGCAGGCTGGTTTTCCGCGGGCTTCGGTTCGACCGGCGGCTTCGAAGGGTCATCCTTGGCCGGGGATGGCGAGCTGTCTTGAGCGCTGGCCCCATCCAGGGATTTCCTCGGGCCGGTATCCTTGTCGCCGAACTGAAAAACGGGCTTCAGGACCTCGACTGGCGGGGGCTTTTCCGACGGAGGCTGTTTCTCAACCTTCTGCTCAGGCGGCTTTTCGACCTTCGGTTCCGGTGGCGGCGGAACAGGTTTCGGCTTTGGCTGATCGGGCGGCGGCACGAGCGCGACATTGACCGGCTGCTCCTCCCGTGGCTGTTGGGGAGGAATTGGCAGGCCATATATCAGGATCGCCGCGATGAGCACGTGCAGGATCAGCGATGCGGGCACGCCCCACAACAGATTCCGACGCCGTTCTCGTACCTCGTCCTTCATCGCCTTCGATGTGGAATGAAATCGCGGCGGCTTCAAGCACGGGCACCGGATTGGCGCTATTTAACCGCTGACAGCTTGGTGATCTGGATGACCCCGCGCAGGGCGGCCCGACCAAGGCGGTGGGCGTCCCAACGAGCGGCTGCGATCCGACCCATCAAGACTTGGGATCAGCCAGTTAGCCGCCAGGATGGGGCCGATCCGGCCGACTGCATCGTCATCGACGGCTCGCCATTCGGTATCCAGGAGGCGGTTGCTGCCGGTGTGACGGCGATCGGCCACACCGGCGGCGGCCATAGCTGTGCCGAGCATGCAGCGCGGCCGACGGCGGCTGGTGCCGATTTCATCCGCGCCGACGGGCAAGAAGTTAGCCGGCAATTGTCTCGGCTCGGCGTGCCGGCCTAATTTAGCGGATACTTAGTGAATCCATGGCTGGCCTATTCGCCGGGCGGGATCAATGACCCAACACGGAAGTTGAAGGACAGGACCCTTGTCGCATCGGAGTCGACCTCGCACCGGAAGTTGAGACTGTACCATTGGGTTCTGGTGCTGAAGGCGGCCTGCGGAGGGTTAAGGACGTTGCCCAGCTTCAGCGGAATGGTTGGCACCCATTTGGGCGAATAATCGGCACTCTGCAATTCCTGGTCCAGAACGTTGCCGCAAAGGTTGGCAACGCGCTGATCGCGCGGCACGTTGTCCATGGAGCTTGTGGCCAGCGCATTGCCGGTCGCGCCCTGCGAGTAAAGCTTTCTGACGCCCGGAAGGCCGGAGTAGATCGGCGATCCCGCAGCCTCGGTGTTGGTGGGATTTGACCTTCCCGCCTTCCCGCCTGGGGCTTTGAAGGCTGTTGCGGATTTGAACTTCATCGGCTTTGCGGGTTTAGGCTTTGCCTTTTCTTCCGAGGATGGAGACGCCGGTCTGTCGCCGGCCTCGGCAGCCAATGGCCTTGGCGCTACGGCCGCTTGCTTTTCGCCGGTTTGCGGCGCCGCTTGCTGTTTGTCGGTGTCCTCAGTCGCCGGCTTTTCCTCGCTTTGCGCGGATTTTTCGTCCGGCACGGCGGTTGCCGGCCTCTCGTCGGCCTTGTTTGAGGCTGCCTGTTGCTCGGGATTTACAGGCGCGGCGGATTGCGTCGGCGCGGGCTTCGGTTCGACTGGAGGCTTCGCGGGCTCATCCTTGGCCGGCAACGGTGCATTGACTTGAGCGCTGCCGCCGTCGAGAGATTTCTCAGGCCCCGTATCCTTTTCGCCATATTGAAAAACGCGCTTCAGAACCGGAGTGTTCACCGGCTTGGGCGGCTGCTCGGGCGGTTTTTCAACCTTGGGTTCCGGCGGCTTTTCGGCTTTGGGCTGCTTTGGCGGTGGGGGAACAGGTTTCGGCTTCGGCTGATCGGGCGGAGGCACGAGCGCGACTGTGATCGGCTGTTCCTGCTGCGGCTCCTGGGAAGACCTCGGCAGGCCGTAGATCAGGAGCGCTGCGATGAACGCATGCAGGATCAGCGATGCGGACAAGCCCCACAGCAGGTTCCGACGCCATTCGCCTGTCTCGCCCTTCATCCAGACCGATGTGGAATGAAATAGCGGCGGCTTCAAGCGCGAGCACTGGATTGGCGCAATTTTGCCCTTAACGGTTAAGTGATCTGGATGTCACGCTCGGGGCGGCTCAGGCTCCTGCTGTCAACCCGCTTTCCGCTGCCGGCATACTCCGCAGGCAGCGCGGAAAACCGTTCAGACCAGCATGCCCATCGGGTTTTCGATCAACTTCTTGAAGGCGACCAAGAGTTCCGCCCCCAAGGCTCCATCGACGGCACGATGGTCGGTCGACAGCGTCACCGACATCACTGTGGCAATTTTGATCTCGCCGTTCTTGACCACGGCCCACTCCTCGCCGGCACCGACCGCCAGGATCGTCGCATGCGGCGGGTTGATGACGGCGGCGAAGTCCTTGATGCCGAACATGCCGAGATTGGAAACCGCCGTCGTGCCGCCCTGGTATTCCTCCGGCTTCAGCTTGCGGCTGCGGGCACGGCTGGCCAGATCCTTCATCTCGTTGGAGATGACGGAGAGCGTCTTTTCATCCGCATGCCGAATGATCGGCGTGATCAGGCCGCCGGGGATCGAGACGGCGACGCCGACATCGGCATGCTTGTGCTTGACCATGGCGCTCTCGGTCCAGGAGGCATTGGCATCCGGCACCGCCTTCAGCGCCATCGCCATCGCCTTGATCACCATGTCGTTGACCGACAGCTTGTAGGCGGGCGCCTCACCCTTGTCGGTCTTTTTCACCGGTGCCGCGGCGTTGAGCTGCGTGCGCAGCGAAAGCAACGCATCGAGCTCGCAATCAAGCGTCAGGTAGAAATGCGGGATGGTGGTCTTGGCCTCGACCAGGCGCCGCGCGATGGTCTTGCGCATGTTGTCGTGGGGGACGAGCTCATAAGAGCCTTGCTCGAACAGCTTCAGCACCTCCCCCTCTCCCTTGAGGGGAGGGTGGCCGGCCGAAGGCCGGTCGGGTGGGGTCGGCTCGACCGGACTCGGCGCAAAGGAGGCTCCTTCTGAGGCGACCCCCTCCGTCCGCTTCGCGGACACCTCCCCTCGAGGGGGAGGAAAGTGCGGCGTCAACGTCCGCCTTGACTACGCGGCCATATGGGCCGGTGCCTGATATGCCGGAGAGATTCAGACCCGCCTCACGGGCCAGACGCCGCGCCAAGGGTGTAGCACGCGTTCTCCCCTCGAGGGGAGGGTGGCCGGCCGAAGGCCGGTCGGGTGGGGTCGGTTCGACCGGTCTCGGCGCAAGAGAGGTGCCTCCTGAGGCGCCCCCCTCTGTCGGCTTTGCCGACATCTCGCCCTCAAGGGGCGAGATTGCCGCATAGGCTTCACCATCGGCATAGATCCAGGCAACCGGCGCGCCGACCGGAATGTCGACGCCTTCCTTGCCGGTCACGTCGCGAAGCACGCCACTGGCAGGCGCATCGATCTCCATCGCGGCCTTGTCGGTCTCGATCTCGAACAGCACGTCGCCCTTCTTGACGTGCGCGCCTTCCTCGGCGAACCAGCGCGAAATCTGTCCGGTCGCCATGTCCATGTCGACCTTGGGAAGAATGACTTCAGTCGGCATGTCTCAGCGAACCCCTTTCACGAGGTCGCGCGCGGCGATGATGATGTCGGGAACCTGCGGCACCGTGGCCTTTTCCAACTCCGGATTGTAGGGGATCGGCGTTTCCGCGCCGCCCAGTCGCACGATCGGCGCATCGAGATAATCGAACGCCTCGCTCTCGGCGATCATGGCGCTGACCTCGGCGCCGATGCCCAGCGTCTTGACGGCTTCGTAGACGCACATCAGCCGCGACGTCTTCTTGACGCTGTCGATGACGGTCTGCTTGTCCATAGGCCGGATCGTCCTGAGATCGACGACTTCGACGTCGATGCCCTCGGCCTCAAGCGTGGCGGCGGCGTCAAGCGCCTTCTGCACCATGATCGAGGTGGCGACGATGGTGAGGTCGCGGCCTTCGCGGCGAATGTCGGCCTTGCCGATCGGCACGGTGTAATAGCCTTCGGGAACCGGCCCCTTCATCTTGTAGAGCAGCTTCTGCTCGAAGATCATGACCGGATCCGGATCGGCGACAGCTGCCAGAAGCATGCCCTTGGCATCATACGGTGTTGCCGGCTGTATGACCTTCAGGCCCGGCACATGGCCGAGCCAGGCTTCCAGGCTCTGGCTGTGCTGCGCGGCGGCGCCCGTGCCGGAGCCGGCGGGGAAGCGCATGACGACAGGGACGGAAACCTCGCCGCCCAGCATGAAGCGCATCTTGGCCGCCTGGTTGACGATCTGCTCCATGGCCAGCGTGGCGAAATCCGAAAACTGGAATTCGAAGATCGGCCGCATGCCGGTGACGGCAGCGCCAACTGCGACGCCAGCACCACCCAGTTCCGAGATCGGCGTGTCCAGCACCCGGTCCGCGCCGTAACGATCGACCAGGTCGCCAGTCACCTGGAAGGCGCCGCCATAGACGCCGATATCCTCGCCCATCAGGAAGACGCGCTCATCCATGTCCATGGCGATCGCCATGGCTTCCTGGATCGCCTGGGCGTAGCTCAGTTCACGCACCATCGCGTCCATCACGCCTGCTCCGTATACACGTAATTTCCGGTCTCGCCGACGTCGGGCGAAGGGCTCGCCTTGGCGAATTCGATGCCGTCGGCAATCTCTTGCGCCACAGCGTCGCGGATGGCCTCGATGCCCTTGTCGTCGATGAAACCGAATTCCCGAAGCTCGTTCTCGAACAGCGTGATCGGGTCGCGGTTCGACATCCAGTCTTCGATCTCTTCCTTGGTGCGGTAGCGATTGCGATCGCTTTTGGAATGGCCGCGATGGCGGTAGGTCTTGGACTCGATCAGCGTCGGCCCCTCGCCCGCGCGTGCCCGCTCGACCGCCTTGTACGACGCCTCGGCGACTTCGGAGAAGATGTTGCCGTTGACGATGACGCCAGGCATCGAATAGGCGGCGGCACGGTCGGCGATGTTCTTGACTGCCGTCGACCGGGCCGTCGATGTCGACATGCCGTAGCCATTGTTCTCGCACACGAAAATGACCGGCAGCTTCCACACCGCCGCCATGTTGAGCGCCTCGTGGAAGGCGCCTTCATTGTTGGCGCCGTCGCCGAAGAAGGAGACGACGACCTTGCCGGTCTTCATCATCTTGGAGGAGAGGGCCGCCCCGACGGCGATCGGAATGCCGCCGCCGACAATGCCGTTGGCGCCGAGATTGCCCTTGGCGACATCGGCGATGTGCATCGAGCCGCCGCGGCCCTTGCAGTAGCCGGTGGTCTTGCCGAAGAACTCGGCGAACATACGCTTGACCTCGGCGCCCTTGGCGATGCAGTGGCCATGGCCGCGATGCGTCGAGGTGATCTGGTCATCCTCGCCAAGCGGCATGCAGATGCCCATGGCGCTGGCCTCCTGGCCGATCGACAGATGCATGGTGCCGTGGATGAGGCCGCGCGTGTAGCTTTCCTCCGCGCCCTCCTCGAAGCGGCGGATGAGGTACATCTTGTAGAGCACCTGCTTCAACTGCTCGGCGCTGTACTGGCGATAGACGAAAGGCAGGTTGGCGCGGCTGTCCGCGACGGCTTTGCTGGTTCCGGCCATGATCACGCCTCCACGGTTCCGTAGACGAGCTTGTCCTGGCGGGCGCGCAGTTCGGCGATCTTGGAGCCTGGAGCGGGAGCGGCATTGGCGTAGGTGATCAACTCACCCTTCTTGATCGGCGCCGTCACCGAACCGCCCTGCAGCAAGCCGCAAGGAATGGCCCTGACGGCATGCGCTTCCGGCGCCGTCATGATCCAGGCGCGATAGCAATATTCGCCGATCGCATCGAGCTTCTCGCCCGGCTGCATGTCCTTCTTGGCAACCGCGGCCACTTCGGCCACCGGCTTGGCCAGCGGCACCATGTCGGCCTTGCCGTAGAGCACGACGCGGGCGCAGGTCAGCGGCACCTCGAGCGAGGTCAGGTGATAGGGACGGTGGAAGGTGAAATACGGGCCCTTGCCCATCTTCAGGTCTTCCATGCGCTCCGAGATGCGCGGGTGCGACATGTCGGCGACGACGAAGACGCCGGGCGCGACACCCTTGCCGATCGAATAGTCGACGACGCCGACCCTGGACAGCACGCCGCCATCCTTCTGCGGCACCAGGACCTTGTTCAATTCGCCAAGCGTCGCCGCAGGGCCATGCATGCCGGCCTTGTCGGGCACCAGTCCGGTGGCATTGGCGATCGCCGCCATCTCGACCATCGTCTTCGAGCCGTCGACGAACTCGACCAGCATGCGTACATTCATGTGGCGGCGCCTGGCCTCTTCCTCATAGGCGGGCGGCGTGGCGTCGATGTTGAGCGGATTGTTCTTGCCCTTGCCGGCGGCGACGATCGGATGGCCCATCGCCGAGACGAATTCGATCAGCTCCATGCAGGAGGACGGCTCGTCGCCGGCGCCCAGCGAATAGGTGACGCCGAGCCGGTCGGCTTCGCTCTTCAGATAAGCGCCGATGGTGACATCCGCCTCGACATTCATCATCACCAGGTGCTTGCCATGCTCCATGGCACGCAAACCGATCTCGGCGCCGACGGCGGGAACGCCGGTGGCATCGATGACGACGTCGATAAGATCATTGTTGATGACCAGGCTGGCGTCATTGGTGACCGCCACCTTGCCGGCTTCCATGGCAGCCGTCATCGCCGAAGCGTTCGACACTTCGCGCGCATGGCCGGTTTCCTGGAAGGCAATGTCCACCGCCTTGCTGGCTGCAGGCAGGTTCAGCTCGGAGATCGCGCCGATCTCGATGCCCGACATGTGGGCGACACGGGTGACGATGTCGGTTCCCATCTCGCCCGACCCGATCAGACCGATGCGGATCGGCTTGCCCGATTTGCCGCGTTCCTCGAGATCGCGAGCAAGGCCCGTCAACGAAACATTGGAAGCCATACCGCTCATTCCTCCCATAATCCAGGCTTGTTCAATTGCCTGACGGGTATTGAACATCTGTATTTCTGTCAAGACTAATGTCCAAATCTGCGCACTTTTGCAGCACTTTCACAATGCGTTCAGCACGGCAGAAAAAGCCGGTCGAGAGCCGGCAAACCGCGTAATTCCACATTGCCGTGACGAGACGGCACGCAATGGCGGCGCGCGTGCGTCCCGTCCTATGGCGCACAGGACACTTGTTAGGAGCCGTTACCCTGCGTAAAAGCGTTGGCAGTGAACATGCATCGGTTAGGGGCTTCCGATGAACGTCCAACAACGGGTTAGACCTGTGGCAGCGCCGGGCGATGGCCCGGCCCATGCGATTGCCGGCATCTTCGCCGCGGAATTGGGCGTACCGGCAGTCGGCTTCGACGACAATTTCTTCGATCTCGGCGGCGATTCGCTGATGGCGGAGACTTTGGTGCTTGCCGTGCAGAAGCGGTTCGGCGTCAAATTGCAGACCTCCGTCCTGCTCGAAGCGCAGACACCGCGCGAATTCGGCCGCTTGGTCGCGTCGCTGGTACCGGAGCATCCGGCCCGCGAGCTGATCGTGCCGGTGTCCGGCAGCGTCGGCCAGGAGCCGATCGCGATGATCCACGGCATCACCGGCTCGGCCTTGTTCGCCAATCGCTTCAGCAGGCGTCTGAAAGACAAATACGCAATCATGGCGGTGCGTGGCATGGGCACGGAACCCGGCGAGACGCCCTATTCCACCATGGCCGAAATTGGCACCAACTATTTTGAAGCCCTGACCTCGGTGACCGGCAGGCATCCCGAGATCATCGGTGGCATATGCGTGGGTGGCTTGCTGGCAATCGAGGTCGGCCGGCTGAGCCACGAGGCGACGGGCAAGCGGCCGGCGATAGTGCTCATCGATCCGCCGTCGCCAGGTTCGGCCTGGCTGAAACCAATGCCCGACGATCGCCTCACCGAGAGGAGGCGGCGCGATATCGCCCGCAAGGTGATCTACTGGCGCCTGTTGCGCGACACGCTGAAGACGGTCGGCCTCGGACAGACACGTCTGGGGCGGCATCTGCGCAAGAAAGCCTACAAGAGCGCGTTGCTGCGGGCCGCGGCCGGCTTTGTGCCCTCGTCCTATCCCTGCGACATCCTCATCCTCGCCAGTTCGGAATGGGGCGCCACGACCGTGAAGGATTACAAGGGCTGGGCATCCGATCAGGCCAGCGTGAAGACGGTCGTCATGCCGGGCACGCACAACAAATTCCGCAAGGCCAACATGGATGCGATCGACGCGGAGATCGTGACGTTCCTCTCCGCCCGAGGCCAAGCCGCGCGCGAAATCCTGCCTCGCCAATGAGTTTTGGCCGGCAGATACTGGAGGCCTTCGCCGCCCATGGCGACAAGGTCGCGATGGTCAGCGACCGGTCTGATATCACCTATGCCCAGGCGCTGGCGCAGAGCGGGCATCTTGCCGCCAATTTCAGCACATCGGGCATTGGGCCGGGCGACCGCGTCGGCCTCGCCATGGTCGACAACATCGACGTGGTGCTGTCCATCCTTGCCTGCTGGAAAATTGGCGCCACCCCTGTCGTTGTCGATTTTCGAACGCCCAGGAGCCAGCGTGCCAGGCAGGCCCTCGACTTCGGCCTGAAAATGGTTTTCGAAAGCCGCGCCATGCCGGGCGACGAGGTCTATCCGAACGCGCTTTTCGACGCCGGCTGGAAATCGGCCTCGGCGCCAGGATTCGACGCCAACGCCCCGATGGATGACGCCAGTCCGGCCTTCCTGATCTTCTCGTCCGGCACGACAGGCGATCCAAAGGCCTACACGCAGTCGCATGAGGCTCTCGCCAGGCGCATCGCGGCGCGCCGCGGCGTGGTGGAGGGAACCGCCAAGCGATTCCTGACGCCGATGGCCCTGTCATACTCGGCAATGCGCCACCAGGTCCTGGGCTATCTGCTTTACGGCGGCGTCGTCAGGTTCTTCCCGCCTTTGTTCACCCCCTCGGAACTCATCGAGGCGCTGCTGTCGTTCAAGGCAAGCGGCACGGCGCTGGCGCCGTCGGTGATTGCACGGATGGTCAGGGAAGCAGGCGAGCGCGCGACCCACCTGCTTCCGGAGCTCTCCGTTCTCTACAGCATAGGCGGGCCGGCCAGGGGCGAAGACAAGATAGCCGCCTACCGCTATCTCTCGCCTGGATACCGGATCAGCTATTCCTCGAGCCTTACCGGCATCATATCCTCGCTATGGGGGGCGGATATTCTGGCAAAGCCCGAAAGTGCCGGCCGTCCGGTGGCCGGCGTACAGGTCGAGATCCTCGATGCGAACGGACACGTATTGCCACACGGTGAGCGCGGGCTGATCAAGGCCCGGACACCGACGATGGCGTCCGCCGTTCTGATGCCCGGCAATCGCCTTTTCGTCGATCCGCAGATCATGGGTTCCGATTGGGGCATCCCCGGCGACATCGGATTTCTGGACGCCGACGGATTTATAACGATCGTCGACCGGGAAGCCGACATGATCGTCCGCGGCGGCGTCAACGTCGCGCCGCAGGAGCTTGAAAAACTGATCCGCACCCATGCCAAGGTGCAGGACGTCGCCGTGGCCGGCTTTCCAGACGAGACCATGGGGCAGGAAATCGCCGCATTCATCGTCTCCGACCTGGGAACGGTCGAGGAATTCCAGGCTTTCATGCGCGCCAACATCGCGTCCGACCGGCGGCCGCGCGAAATAAGGGTCGTCGCGTCGCTGCCTTACAGCAGCAACGGCAAACTGCTGCGCCGCCAGTTGGTCGAGACGCTGGCGCAAACAGGTTCTTAGAGCAATTCCAGGAAAAGTGCGTAGCGGTTTTCCGTCCGGATTTGCGTAAAAACAAGAAGTTAGAGCGGGTCAGAGATTCTATCAAACACTGAACCGCTCTAGAAAATCCCTCCGATGCCGGCGAGCCACGGCGTCGGCCAGGGCTGGGACGCCAGCATATCGAAGACCGAATAGACAAAGGCCGTCGCGGCGGCGGCGATCCCCAGTGGTGACCGCCAGGACTTCACGCCAAGCACCATGATGCTGCCGGCTACGAAAATGAAAGTCGCCGCCAGATGGCCGACCAAAAGGATCAGAAAGGCCAGGGCCAGGCAAAGGCCGATAATCGCAAGATTGCCTTTCATGGCGGGTTCCGACGCCGGCGACCATTCGCCCGGTATTCCGTCAGGCGCGGATGGGATAGGCGTCGCCCGCCTTCGCCATTGCAGGGTCGTTTGCACTGTCGTCACCAACGAAAACACCATCAACAATCCAGCCGTGATGATCGGGAAGACGGCCGCCTCGAAGGGAAAGCCGGTTGCGGCGGTCACCAGCGCGGCAAACGCCAGCAATGTCATCGTGGCGCCAGCGACAAGGTCGGGCAGCGCGGGCGGCAGTGGGCCGCCGGGATTTCTGGCCCTGATCCATGACAGCGTCTGCCTGACGACACCAACCACGGCCAGTCCAAGCAGGATCAGCACCAGCGGCTGGGCAAGCCACGACCAGCCTGAAATCTGATAGGCGAGAAAGAAATAGTTCTCGAGGCTGGGTCCGAGCACGAATCCCAGTGAAAAGGCCGAGCGCGGCCAGTTGAGTTCCTTCATCGCCATGCCGACGGCGCCGACGCCGATGACCAGCGCGAAATCGAAGGCGCTCATATTGGTCTGGTATGCGCCAACCACGATGAAGGTGACCACCAACGGCACCAGTATGGCGGCCGAAACCTGCGCCACCCGCGCCAGCGGCCGGGTCAGCACAAGGCAGGTCACCGCGCCCACAATATTCGCCACGGCGATGCTGAACACCATCGACATGGTGAGCGCGGCATTCTTGCCCAGCATGTCGGGGCCGGGAACGAGCCCATGGACGACAAAGGCGCCGAGCAGGATGCTCATCGAGGCCGAACCCGGCACGCCGAAGGCGATGGTCGGAATGAGCGAGCCGCCTTCCTTGGCATTGTTGGCGCTCTCGGGAGCAATGACGCCCCTGACATTGCCCTCGCCGAACCTCGGTCCCGAGCCTGGCCGGCGCGACGCATAGCCATAGGCGATCCAGTCCAGCACCGCGATGCCGACACCGGGAACCGCGCCAAGCAGGGAGCCGATGGTGCTACACCGCAGGACCAGCGGCCATTCCCGCAGCGTGTCCCTGATGCCTTGCCACATGCCGGCATAAGTCGGACTCTCCGCATTGCCCTGGATGGAACCGCGCAACAGGAGCGAAGCCAGTTCCGGCAGGCCGAACAGGCCGAGAAACACCAGTGCGACCGGCAGGCCATCCCAGAGGTAGATTTCCCCGAAGGTCCATCGATCGATGCCGGCGATCTTGTCGATGCCCACGAAGGAGGTGAGCATGCCGAACATGGCTGCCGCCAGCCCCTTCAGCGGCTGGCTCCCGGCCAGCATCGCCACGATGGAGAGGCCAAAGGCGCAGATGGCGAAGAAGTCGGGCGTCTTCAAATAGAGGACAAGCGGCCGCATCACGGGAATAGCCGCGGCAAGCACCAGCGCGCCGAACACGCCGCCGATCATCGACGCGGAATAGGAGGCCCCGAAGGCGCGCGCGGCTTCGCCCTTCTTGGCCATGGCATGGCCGTCCAGCACCGTTGCCGCCGCGCCTACCGAGCCCGGAACCCCGAACAGGATCGCGGGGATCGTGTCCGAGGTGGTGTTGACCGATCCCATGCCAAGCAGGAGCGCGAAGGCGGCATAGGCATCCATGTTGTAGGTCATCGGGATCAGCAGGGCCATCGCGAACAACCCGCCAATGCCCGGGACGACGCCGACGACGAGGCCGACGAAAACACCCGTCACCAGCATCAGCATGCGAAACGGCTGGGCCATCTCGACAATGGCGGTGAGGATCAGATCCACCGTTGAGCCTCGCCGGAAATCTACTTCACCAGATTTCTGGCGGCCTCGAACACATCAGGCCCCACCTTCAACTGCTTCGACACGAGCCGGCTTATGTCTTCGCCGCTGGTGGCGTTGACGGTCATTTCGCTGAGCTTGCCGATGTCTGCCAGGAACGCCGGATCCCGGACCATCTCCATATATCCCTTGCGAAGCGCCTCCACCGTCTCCTTCGGCGTGCCCGGCGGGACGACCAATGGGTGATGGAACTGCAAGGTCGTCTCGATGAGCGCGACTGCCTCCCGGACCTTGGGATCCTCGATCTTGTCACTGAACCGTTGTAGCTTTTCTTCGCTTACGGCCGTGCCTGAGCCGAACGTTCCGATGAGGTTGAGCGTGTTTCCGGAGATGTGGTAACTGGAAACACCGCACATTCCGGCGATTTCGCCCCGCTGCATCGCCAGTTCGATATCGGCGGTGCCGTCAAAGCCGGTGACGATCTTGAACTTTGCCTTCAGCCCATTCTTGACCAGCGCTGCGAAAATATAGGTCACGCTGCTCTTGCCGGTCGCCCCTATCAGGAATTCGGACTGGAGGAACTTGTCCATCGTGTCGATGCCCGAGCTTTTGGCGGTCAGGCAATAGGTCGGCTCATTGACGAGCGAGCCGATCCATTGCAGGGCAAGCGGATCGAAATTGGCGTTCTGGGGATCGAGCACCGGGGCATAGGACATGGCTTCGCTGACCGAAGCGATGACGCTCCCGTCGGCCGGCTCGCTGCCCAGCACCATCTTGGTTAGTTTGAGGCTGCCACCTCCCGGCACATTCTGAACGACGATGTCGGGGTTGCCCGGCAGGAACCGGCTAAAGTGGCGTGCGATCAGCCGCGATGTCTGGTCATAGCCCCCGCCGGGGCCATAGCCGACCTTGATCGTGATTGTCTTGAATTCGACCGCTTGCGCCTGGGCGCACATCGCCAAGGCAAGGCCAGCAACCAGGAACAAAGGACCGCGCGATACGCGAAAAATCGTAGCCAACATGTCAACCCCGCTTTGAAGCCCAAAGCGGTTCTAACCCATGACCTTACAAATCGGTAATAATTTTCACGGCGATGATACGGGTATCGGATCACACTTGCCACAGCCACTCCGTGACCAGGAACGAGCGTCGGCGTCCTGATCCTGCCGGCGTCCCGTGCGTTATCCGGTGACAGGAAAATCGTGGAAATGCGCCACCACTCCATCGGCATCGATGAAGATGACGGCACAGGCTGGCGGCTCATGGCCCAGCTGCCAGCTGTCCGAAAAATCGAGTGCGCTCTGATGGTTGGTGCTGCGCAGTGTGCTGACCGGTATGCCGCGCCAGCTGCCGGCGATCAGTCGATGGACGTGGCCGGCGAAGATGTGGCCGACATTGCCGTGGCGCCGGAGAATGTCATGGAAGGCATCGGCGTCGGTGAGCCTGACCTCGTCAAGCACCGGCATGTGGATCCGGAACGGCGGGTGGTGCACGAAGAGGAAAACCGGCCGGTCACGCGCTTCCTGCAGCTTGTCGTCCAGCCAGCCCAGCCTTGCGGCGCACAGCCTGCCCTCGACATGTCCGGCGTCCAGCGTGTCGAGCAGGATCAGGTGGCCATCGCTGCCATCGAAAACGCTCTGGACGAACCCGCGCTCGGCCGGCGCTTCCGGGAACATCTCAAGAAAAGCGCCCTGTCGTCGTGGTTGCCGAGCATCAGCCGGCAAGGCGGCACCAACCCCGCCAGCGCCTGCCTCAATGCCGCATAGGCGGCGCGATCGCCATCATTGGTCAGGTCGCCTGATATCACCACCAGATCGGCATCGGCATGGTTCCTGCCGATATCGGCCAGGCAGGCCTCCAGCCGGGTGAGCGGATCGGAGCCATGGAGACGGCCACCCGGCGCCATCAGATGCGGATCGGAGAGCTGGATGATTTTCATGGGCCGGCGCACTGCCTTCCTGCCGCCGCCTGGCGTCGGCCTGAAGCCGGTATGTTTCGACCAGCTCTACTGCGCCGTCCAGCCACCGTCCATCGGCAAGGTCGTGCCGGTGATCTGCTTGGCCGCATCCGAACACAGGAACAATGCCAGTGCCGCAAGCTCTTCCACGGTGACGAATTCCTTGGTCGGCTGCGCGGCCAGTAGCACGTCGTGCTTGACCTGCTCCTCGGTCATGCCGCGCGCCTTCATCGTGTCGGGGATCTGCTTCTCGACCAGCGGCGTCCAGACATAGCCGGGCGCGATCGCGTTCACGGTGATGCCGTTCTGGGCGACTTCCAGCGCCACCGTCTTGGTCAGGCCTGATATGCCATGCTTGGCCGAGACATAGGCCGACTTGAACGGCGAGGCGACCAGTGCGTGCGCCGAGGCCGTGTTGATGATGCGGCCCCATTTGCGGCTCTTCATGCCCGGCACCACCGCCTTGATGGCGTAGAAGGCGGCAAGGAGGTTGATGCGGATGATGGCTTCCCACTTGTCGTCAGGGAACTCCTCGATCGGCGCCACATGCTGGATGCCGGCATTGTTGACCAGGATGTCGAGGCTGCCGAACGCCTCTTCCGCGTCGTGGATCATGGCGGTGACCGCGGCGCCATCCATCATGTTCGCGTCGGAATAGCGGCACCTGACACCGAAATCCTTTTCGATGCCGGCGCGTCGCTCCTGCTCGATGGCAGCGGCGTCGCCCAGGCCATTGATGGTGACATTGGCGCCCTCGGCCGCAAAGGCGCGGGCGATCGCAAGGCCGATGCCGCTGGTCGAGCCGGTGACAAGCGCATTCTTCGAAGACAGGGAACCCATGGGGAGATCTCGCAAGAGGTGGGAGGGACTGTTGAGGCAGATAGTTTGTGCGGCGCAACAAGACAATGCCACGGCCATGTGTCGGCTCGATTACAGCCCCGCGACGGCCTTTGCCGGCTCCATGAAAGGGCGTCTTGGCGATGACACGGCATTGTCATGCTGCCATGCAACATATTTCCCAGCGCATTCGCTGGGTCATTTTCGAACCGTTGGGGCACCTGGATGGAAATCGCCGATGTCGTGAAGCGCGGCTACGCGATGCCGCTCACCAATCCCTCCTTCCCGCCCGGCCCTTATCGCTTCTTCGACCGCGAATACATCATCATCACCTATCGCACGACACGCGAGGCGCTCGAGGCCGTCGTGCCGGCGCCATTGGAGATCGATGAGCCGCTGGTCAAATACGAATTCATCCGCATGCCGGACTCGACCGGCTTCGGCGATTACACCGAGACCGGACAGGTCATTCCCGTACGCTACAAGGGCCAGCACGGCGGCTATGTCCATTCCATGTATCTCGACGACGACGCGCCGATCGCCGGCGGCCGTGAGTTGTGGGGGTTTCCGAAAAAGCTCGCCAACCCCAAGATCGTCCATGAAGGCGAGGTGATCGTCGGCACGCTGCACTATGGCAGCGTTCTGTGCGCCACCGGCACGATGGGCTACAAGCATCGGGAAGCCGATCACGATTCCGTGCTCGCTTCGCTCGCCGCCCCCAATTTCCTGATCAAGATCATCCCGCATGTCGACGGCACGCCGCGTATTTGCGAACTGGTCCGCTACTACCTCACCGACATCACGTTGAAGGAAGCCTGGACCGCGCCAGCCGCGCTCGATCTGCGGCCCCATGTCATGGCCGACGTGGCGAAGCTGCCCGTGCTCGACATCGTGTCGGCGGTTCACTTCAAGGCGGACCTCACGCTCGGCTTGGGCGAAGTCGTACATGATTACCTCGCTGACCACAGCCGATCCGCTGCCAGCGCAACCCAGCTGGAGAAAGTCGGTGCTTGAGCGTACCCGCAACAAGGCAGCAGCCGCCACCATCGAGGAAATCACGGCGCAGTATGACCGTATCGCGCTGGTCTTTCAGGGCGGCGGTGCGCTCGGCGCCTATCAGGCAGGGGTCTATCAGGCGCTGGCCGATGCCGGCTGCGAACCGAGCTGGCTATCCGGCGTCTCGATCGGCGCCATCAACGCCGCGATCATCGCCGGCAATGAACCGAGCCGCCGGTTGCAGCGGCTGGAACAGTTCTGGCAGACGATTTCCGGCCGCAAGATCTGGTCCTACACGCCCGAAGGCGACATATACCGCGACATCCGCAACCAGACCTCGTCGTTGATGACGATGACGATGGGCCAGCCCGGTTTCTTCAAGCCGCGCAATCCCAATCCCTGGTTCCAGCTGTCGGGAGCGGAAGGCGCCACCAGCTTCTACGACACCGCCGAGTTGAAGGACACGCTGGAGAGCCTGATCGATTTCGATGTGCTGAACGACGGCAAGAAGCGGCTGAGTGTCGGCGCGGTCAATGTCAGGACCGGTAACTTCGTCTATTTCGACACCGAGAAGGTGCGGATCGCGCCGGAGCACATCATGGCCAGTGGCGCGCTGCCCCCGGCCTTCCCCTCGATCCGCATCGAGGGCGAATATTACTGGGATGGCGGCATCGTCTCCAACACGCCGCTGCAATATCTGCTCGACCAGGAAGAAGACCGTTCCTCGCTGGTCTTTCAGGTCGATCTGTTCAGTGCCCGCGGCGTGCTGCCGCGCGGCATGGCCGACGTGCTGTCGCGCCACAAGGACATCATGTATTCGAGCCGCACGCGGCAGAACACCGACAATTTCGAGCGCATCCATGCGCTGAAGATGAAGCTGCTCGATGCGCTGAAGCGCGTGCCGCCGGAGCAGCTCAGGGAAGGCGAGAAGGAGCTGATCGCCGACTATTCCAACGCCGGCGTCGTCAACATCGTCCACCTGATCTACCAGCACAAAGGCTACGAGGGTCACGCCAAGGACTACGAGTTTTCAGGCACCTCGATGCGCGAGCATTGGGAGATGGGCCTCGAGGACACCGAGCGCACGCTGCGTCACAAGAAATGGCTGATGCTGCCGACCAATGCCGATGGCGTCACCATCCACGACCTGCATCGCGAAGATCCGACTTAGCCCCAACTTCGTCACCAACTCTGAGGAATGGGAGCGTCTCTGAGCCTTGCGTTTAGGGTGATGAGGATCTTCCGCATGACGGCAGCGATGGGCGCTCCGGCCAATCTCTCGTAGGCCTGCATCTTCAAAGCCTCTCGACAGCTCCCTTGGAATGCAGACTCGCTCAAAGAAAAAGGCAGCGCCGGAGACCGGCGCTGCCTTTTGCTTGAGTATCTTTGCTTCGACCGCTCAGAACACCTGACGGAAGACGATGAACAGCGCGAAGGCGAGCGCGATCGAGCACGGCAGGGTCAGCACCCAGGCGAGCAGCAGATTGCGCACCGTCGACCATTGCAGACCCGAGCCGTTCGCCGCCATCGTGCCGGCGACGCCGGATGACAGAACATGGGTCGTCGACACCGGCAGACCCAGACGGTCGGCCATGCCGATGGTGACCATGGCGACGAGTTCCGCGGCAGCGCCCTGGCCATAGGTCAGGTGGCTCTTGCCGATCTTCTCGCCGACCGTGACGACGATGCGTTTCCAGCCGACCATCGTGCCCAGGCCGAGCGCCAAGGCAACCGCGACCTTCACCCAGATCGGGATGAACTTCGTCGCGTTGTCGACGGCCTTGTGATAGCCGGTGACCGCCTTGAGATCGCCGGCCTCCATTGGCAGCAACTGCTTCTTGTCGATCAATTTCAGCGCCTCGCCGATCAGATAGATGTCGTTGCGGGCGTTGCTGACCAGATCGGTCGGCACATTGTCGACCGAAGCGTAAGGCTGCAGCTCGGCCGTCGTGCTGTGGATGTAGGTCTGCAACGCAACCGTCGTCTTGTCGCTCCAGGTCCGGGTGCGCACGGCATCCTGCACCGCTGCCTTGGCATCCTTCGCATCGGCGACGGTGACACCAGACTTCACATATTTGCCCAGCGCGGTCTCCACGTTAACCGAAGCCGACTTGTAAGCTTCGAGATAATTGATGTCGGGCGTACGGTTCAGCGCATAGGCCGTCGGCACCACACCGATCAGGATCAGCATGATCAGGCCCATGCCCTTCTGGCCGTCATTGGAGCCATGCGCGAAGCTGACGCCGGTGCAGGTGAAGATCAGCAACGCCCGGATCCACCAGGGAGGCGGGGCATTGCCCTTCGGCGCCTCGTAGAGCGCCGGATTGCGGACGAGAAGCTTCATCGCATAGAGCAGGATGGCGGCGGCGAAGAAGCCGATGATCGGCGACACCAGCAAGGTCACGCCAACATTGGTCGCCTGCGACCAGTCGACGCCGCTGGTGGCGCTGCCGGCGGGTGCCATGAACTGGTTGGCGAGGCCGACGCCGATGATCGAGCCGACCATCGTGTGCGAGCTGGACGCCGGCAGGCCGAGGAACCAGGTGCCGAGGTTCCACAGGATCGCGGCCACCAGCAATGCGAACACCATGGCGAAGCCGGAGGAGGAGCCGACCTGCAGGATCAGCTCGACCGGCAGCAGCGACAGGATGCCGAAGGCAACCGCGCCGCTGGAGGTGAGAACGCCGAGGAAATTGAAGGCGCCGGACCACATGACGGCGAATTCCGCCGGCAGCGAGCGCGTGTAGATGACGGTCGCCACCGCATTGGCGGTGTCATGGAAACCGTTGACGAACTCGAAGCCGAGCGCGATCAGCAAGGCGATGCCAAGCAGGATCCAGGGCACCGTCTTGGCCGCCGCCAGGTCCTGGCTCAGCGCGTAGCCGACATAGACCACGCCGACCAGCACCAGCACACCGAAGGCCGGCAGGAACCACTTCGCGCCACCAGAACTATCCAGCGGATGATCTGGTCTCGGAATGCCCACCTCGCTAGAAACTATGTCCACCATCTCCCACTCCTATTGCATTGCAGCAAAGAACTGGAAAAGACGCTATGTCCGGACGATGAACCCTGTGTGACGCGGGGCGAGGCTCTGCCTTCGACGCACGGTCTCCTTCAAGCGGGCCCTGAGCGTGTCTTCAGGATCGCCGAGAACAGCGGATCGAAGGCACGGCTGATCGGCGCCGCCGCGGCGCCCAGCGCGATCGACCAGGGGTCGGTGGTGCCGAGCTGCAGCCGCGGCAAGGTCCGGCCTGGCCGGTCGGCGATCGACGGCAGCAGCGGATGCATCGCCTCGACAAGCCGGCGCGCCAGCGCTTCCGGCGCGCCGCTGGTCAGGATCACTGTCTGTGGGTCGAAGATGGTTTCGATCAAATGCACGCTCCAGCGCAGGTCGTGCGCCGCCCCTTCGATCCAGCGCATGATCTTCACGTCAGCCGATGCGGCCAGCGCGCCGATCTTTCCGTAGAGGTCCTCGTCGGCGGGATCGAGACCGAGATGCTGGTAAAGCGAGGCCAGCGACGCGCGATGTTCAAGCGGTGTCGAGCCGGGACCGGCCGGTGACAGCAAGGCCATGCCGATTTCGCCGGCATTGCCATGGCCGCCGCTGTACAGCTCGCCGTTGAGGATCAGTCCGGCGCCAATGCCATAGCCGACATAAAGGCACACCGCGTGGTCGACGCCATGCGCGGCACCCACGATCCGCTCCGCCGTCGCGCAGGCCGCGGCGTCGTTCTGCAGGCCGACATTCAGGCCCGTGCCCTTGGCCAACGTGTCCAGCAGCGGAAACTTCTGCCAGGCCGGCATCATCCATTTGTCATCCGAATTCTTCAGGCCGAACGGGCCGGGCATGGCGACGCCGAGACCGACGAGGCGTTTCTCCGACTGCGAGGAGATGCCGGCCAGCTCGCGCCGGACGCCATCGATCAGGCCCAGGATCACCTCGACGCCCTTTGACGGCTCATCAAAGGGCAGGTTCGCCTCGGCGCGCGCCAGCACACTGCCCATCAGGTCGACCGCGACCGCCCGCGTCAGGTAACGGTCGATCTGCAGGCCGATGGCGAAGGCGCCTTCGGGCACCAGCCTGTAGGGGGTCGACGGCTGGCCCCTGCCCTTGCGCACCGCATCGAGCGCCACGACAAGTCCATCGCTTTCCAGGTCCTCGATGATGTTGGAGACCGCCTGCTTGGTGAGCTGCGTCGCCCGCGCCAGATCGGCCCGCGACAACGCGCCATTGAGACGCAGCGCCTCGATCATGACACGGCGATTGTGCGCGCTGGTGCCCTCCTGGTTGGTGCCACTCTTGGCGCGGATCGGGCTGATATCGTCCATCGGCGTTTCCCCTCTTGACTCCATTAGAATATTGATCGACTAATTAAGTCAAGCGAGTTGACTTAATGTAAGCCGAGCACCGCAAAACAAGATGGCCAAGGCCTCTGCCTGTCGCCACTGGTCAGCCGGGTACCATCAGGTCACGCGACATGGATCCGGGAAGACGATGCCAAATGCAGGCACCGCCGACCCGTCAACGCCGGAAATGGGAGAAGAAAATGCTTAAGACAATGACCAAGACACTGGTCGGCGCCGTCTTTACCGGAGGACTGTTCGTCCCCCACGCTTTCGCCGAGACGACGCTCAATGCGCTGTTCATGGCGCAGGCCGCCTACAGCGAGGCCGACGTGCGCGCCATGACGGATGCCTTCACCAAGGCCAACCCCGACGTCAAGGTCAACCTCGAATTCGTCCCCTATGAGGGCCTGCACGACAAGACCGTGCTCGCTCAAGGGTCTGGCGGCGGCTATGACGTCGTGCTGTTCGACGTCATCTGGCCGGCCGAATACGCTACCAACAAGGTGCTGGTCGATGTGTCTTCGAAGATCACCGACGACATGAAGAAGGGCGTGCTGCCGGGCGCCTGGACCACCGTCCAGTATGATGGCAAGTCCTATGGAATGCCGTGGATCCTCGACACCAAATACCTGTTTTACAACAAGGACATCCTGGAAAAGGCCGGCATCAAGACTCCGCCGAAGACCTGGGAGGAACTCGGCGCACAGGCCAAGATCATCCAGGACAAGGGCCTGCTGAAGACGCCGATCGCGTGGAGCTGGTCGCAGGCAGAGGCAGCCATCTGCGACTACACCACGCTGGTCAGCGCCTATGGCGGCGACTTCCTCAAGGACGGCAAGCCCGACTTCCAGAATGGCGGCGGCCTGCTGGCGCTGAAATACATGGTCGACAGCTACAAGTCGGGTCTCACCAATCCCAATTCCAAGGAATTCCTGGAAGAGGACGTTCGCAAGGTCTTCGAAAATGGCGATGCCGCCTTCGCGCTGAACTGGACCTACATGTACAACATGGCCAACGACCCGAAGGACTCAAAGGTGGCCGGCAAGGTCGGCGTCGTGCCGGCGCCGGGCGTTGCCGGCACCAGCGAAGTGTCGGCCGTCAACGGCTCGATGGGCCTCGGCGTCACCGCGGTCTCCAAGCACCCGGACGAGGCTTGGAAATACATAACCTTCATGACCTCGCAGGCAACGCAGAACCAGTACGCCAAGCTCTCTTTGCCGATCTGGGCCTCGTCCTACGACGACCCCGCCGTCACCAAGGGCCAGGAGGAGTTGATCGCCGCCGCCAAACTCGGTCTGGCAGCCATGTATCCGCGTCCGACCACGCCGAAATACCAGGAGCTGTCGACCGCGCTGCAGCAGGCAATCCAGGAATCGCTGCTCGGCACATCTTCGCCGGAAGATGCCCTGAAGACCGCCGCGCAGAACAGCGGCCTCTGAGACAAGCTAGTCGTTCATTATGGGCGGCACTACAGCGTCGCGTCCCTTATGACGCGCAAAAGACGCTTCAGCACTTTCTATCTTGCGCATGATCCTTTCCGGAAATCGGCCTCCGATTTCCGGGGTCATGCGCGAGTGCCGCCCGTGCTATGTCCAGATCACTGATGAAAGAAGAGAGGCTGCTCCGATGTCGAGCACCTGGATGACGACCCGCGCATGGCTCTTGATGCTGCCTTTGCTCGTGGTCATGGTCGCCGTCATCGGCTGGCCGCTGGTCGATACGGTCGGCCTTTCCTTCACCGACGCCAAGCTGGTCGGCACGGGCGGCGATTTCGTCGGCTTCGACAACTACACCAACATGCTGTCGAGCTCGAATTTCTCGCGTACGCTGGTCACCACGACATTGTTCGCGGTCATCTCTGTTGCCGCCGAAATGGTGATCGGCGTTCTGGCGGCCCTTCTGCTCAATCAGGAATTTCGCGGCCGGGCCATCCTGCGCGCCCTGATGATCCTGCCCTGGGCGCTGCCGACCGTGGTCAACGCCACGCTGTGGCGGCTGATCTACAATCCCGAATATGGCGCGCTCAATGCCGCGCTGACGCAACTGCATCTCATCGACGCCTATCGGTCCTGGCTCGGTGAGCCGGGAACGGCGCTGGCGGCCCTGATCGTCGCCGATTGCTGGAAGAATTTCCCGCTGGTGGCGCTGATCGCGCTGGCCGCTCTCCAAGCGGTGCCGCGTGACATCACCGCCGCCTCGCTCGTCGACGGCGCGGGACCTTTCAACCGCTTTCGCTTCGTCATCCTGCCCTATCTCGCCGGGCCGCTGATGGTGGCGCTGGTGCTGCGCACCATCGAGGCCTTCAAGGTCTTCGACATCATCTGGGTGATGACCCGCGGCGGGCCAGCAAACACCACACGAACGCTCTCGATCCTCGTCTACCAGGAGGCCTTCTCCTTCCAGCGCGCCGGCTCGGGCGCGTCGCTGGCGCTGATCGTCACCTTGCTCGTCACGCTGCTCGCAGTCGCCTATGCGGCACTGGTGCGAAAGACCGCCGGGAGCGCCGCCTGATGGAACGCAGGAGCCCCGCCTTCACCATCCTCATTTATGCCTGCGCGCTGCTGCTCGCCGTAATCATCCTGGCGCCCATCGCATGGCTGTTCATCATGAGCATCTCGCCGGCCGTCGATCTTGCGGCCAAGCCGCTGCGCTGGTGGCCGCAGGCAGCCGACTTCTCCCGCTACCGGCAATTGCTGTCGACGGCCGAAAACAGCGCCGGTGCCGCCTTCACCTCATCGCTGCGCAACAGTCTCGAGATATCAGGCATGGCGACTCTGGCGGCACTCGCCTTGGCCATCCCCGCCGGCTGGGCGGTGTCGCGCACACCAGCGATCGGCTGGTCGCTGTCGATGGTCATCGCCACCTACATGCTGCCGCCGGTGGCGCTCGCCGTGCCGCTCTATATGGGCCTGTCGCATCTCGGCCTGCTCAACAATGTCTTCGGCCTGGCGCTGGTCTATCTCACCATCCTGGCGCCCTTCACCACCTGGTTGATGAAATCCGGCTTCGATTCCATCCCGCGTGAGATCGAGGCGGCGGCGATGATCGACGGCGCCGGCCTGTTCCAGACATTGCGCATCATCACATTGCCGCTGGCGGCACCGGTTATGGCGACATCGGCGCTGTTCGCCTTGCTGCTGGCATGGGACGAATTCTTCTACGCGCTGCTGTTCACCTCCGACCAGCGCGCCAAGACCTTGACCGTTGCCATCGCCGATTTGGCCGGCGGCCGTGTTTCCGACTACGGGCTGATAGCGACCGCCGGCGTTCTGGCCGCGCTACCACCGGTGCTGATCGGCCTTGTCATGCAGCGGGCGCTGATCTCGGGCCTGACCAGCGGCGGTGTGAAAGGATGATGATGACTGCAGATAAAGAACGGCCGGCCGGACTGGCCGCCATCGACCGCGAAATGGCGCGCCAGCATGCGGATGCGATCGCTTCGTTCCGGCAGAACACGGCCGAGGCGAAGAAGGCCACCGCTTCCATCAAGCGCACCGGTCGTCTGCTCCTGCTTGGCATGGGCGGCTCGCATGCGGTGGGGCGTGCCGTCGAGCCGCTCTATCGCGCGCTCGGCATCGATGCGCTGGCGCTGCCGATCTCCGAACAGCTTGGCCAGCCGCTGCCGCTCACGGGCCGCACCGTGATCGTGACCTCGCAATCCGGCGAAAGCGCCGAGGTCGTCAGATGGTTTTCGCAGCCCGGCGGCAGCTCGGACATTTTCGGCCTGACGCTCGAAGGCGGTTCATTTCTCGCCCGCACCGCGCCTTGTCTGGTCGGTGCCGGCGGCACGGAGCTGGCTTTCGCCGCCACACGCAGCCTGATCGTGACCCTGGCCCTGCATCTGGCCATCCTGGCGGCTCTGGGTGAGGATCCGGCCCCTGCCCTCGCCATGCTCGAGGCTCCGCAGGATTGCGACATTGCCCCCGCACTTGCCATGCTTGGCAAGGTGGACACGATCGTCACCTCCGGCCGCCGCCTGCAAGGCGTGGCCGAAGCCCTGGCGCTTGGCCTGACCGAACTGTCGCGGCTGCCCTGCTTTTCACTGGAAGGCGGCCAGTTGCGGCATGGGCCGATGGAAATGCTCGGCCCCAAAATCGGCGTCATCCTGTTTCGCGGTGACGATCCGACGTCAGACCTTGTCACCGCCATGGCGGTTTCAGTGGCCGAGGCCGGCGCGCCGCTGGTCATCTTCGACGCCTCGGGACAATCACCTGTCGCCAGCGCCGCCACCCTCCCGTTCAGACCGGCTTCGGGGATGGCTGCTGTCTTCGCCATGCTCCCGGTGGCGCAGCGCCTCATGATCGCCTTCGCCGACAGCCGCGTCGACAATGCCGGCACGCCCGTGCGCACCACCAAGATCACCAGGAGCGAGTGATGCGTCCGCTTGCGGTGATCGGCAACGTCAATGTCGACCTGATTGTCGGTCCGGTCGCGCCATGGCCGAAGGCGGGAACCGAGACCGTCGTCGATCATGACGAACTGCGCGTTGGCGGCCAGGCCGGCAACACCGGGCTCGCCTGGCAAGCGCTGGGCGTCGATTTCGCCATTGCCGCCAATGTCGGTGACGACCAGTTCGGCCATTGGCTTCGCGAGGCGTTCGGCGCCCGTGCCGAGAAATGGCCGGTCCGTCCCGAAGGCACGACCTTGTCGGTCGGCATGACCCATCCCGATGGCGAACGGACTTTCTTGACCACGCGCGGCCACCTGCCCCGCTTCAGCCTCGGTGATGTCTTGTCCGTTCTCGACGGCAGCGCGCTCTCCGGCGGCTACGCACTGCTCTCCGGCTCCTTCCTGACCGAGGACCTCACGCGCGACTACAATGCATTTTTCCACTGGGCCGACAGCCACGGCATATCAGTGGCGCTCGACACAGGCTGGCCGATCGATGGCTGGACCGAGGTCAATTGCGCCGCGACAAGGGCGTGGCTGTCGCGCTGTGCGTTGGCGCTGTTCAACGAAGTCGAGACGGTCACCCTAGCGGGATTGCCGAGCCCTGAGGAAGCAGCGCGTGAAATCCGATCCAGCATGAGGCAAGGCGCGACCTTCGTCGTCAAGCGCGGGCCGCGGGGCGCCATCGCCATCGGCCCGGACAACACGCTCGTCGAAGCCGCCGCGCCCGATGTCCGTGTCGTCGACACGATCGGCGCCGGCGATGTCTTCAATGCCGCCTTCCTGGCCGCTTTGGCGCAGGAACAGCCGCTGTCCGCCTGCCTCCGCGCCGCGACCTATGTCGCCTCGCGCGCCATTTCCACCTTGCCCCGCAACTATGGCGGGCCGATGCAGTCTAGGGAATCCATGCATGAGCGCGCTTGAAATCCGCGGCATCCGCAAAAGCTACGGCAGTGTCGAAACGCTGAAAGGCATCGACATCGCGCTGCAGAGCGGTGAATTCCTGGTGCTGCTCGGATCGTCCGGTTGTGGAAAGTCGACGCTTCTCAACATCATCGCCGGCCTTGCCGAGGCGACCAGCGGCGACGTTCTGATCGGCGGCCGGTCGATCCTCGGCGTCCATCCCAAGAACCGCGATATCGCCATGGTCTTCCAGTCCTACGCGCTCTATCCGAACCTGACCGTGCGCCGCAACATCGGCTTCGGGCTGGAGATGCGCGGCGTCGCCACTGACGAGCGCGACAGGGCGGTGAACGAAGCGGCGAGACTGCTGCAGATCGAAGCTTTGCTCGACCGCAAGCCGAGCCAGCTTTCCGGTGGCCAGCGCCAGCGCGTCGCCATCGGCAGGGCGCTGGTGCGCAAGCCGCAGGTCTTCCTCTTCGACGAGCCGTTGTCCAATCTTGACGCCAAGCTGCGCCTGGAGATGCGCACCGAATTGAAGCGTCTGCACCAGATGCTGCAGACGACCGTCGTCTACGTTACCCACGACCAGATCGAAGCGATGACGCTGGCCAGCCGCATCGCCGTCATGCGTGACGGCAGGATCGAGCAGCTCGGCACGCCGGAAGAAATCTACAACGAGCCCGCAACACTCTATGTCGCCGGCTTCGTCGGCGCGCCGTCGATGAATATGCTGCAGGCCACCGTCATCGGCGGCAAACTGGCCATCGCGGAGTCCGATGTACGGATCTCCATGCCGGCACGCTATGCGAAAGCGGCTCGTGAAGGCGCACAAATGGTCGTCGGCATCAGGCCGGAAGCGCTTCGTGTGGCGACCGGAGCCGCCACGGACCTGTCATTGCCGGTGGAGATCGAGGTCGTCGAACTGACCGGCCCCGAACTGGTCACGACAGCCCGGATCGGCACGCAGCGGCTGACGGCTTGCCTGCCGCCGCGAGCCCAGGTCGCCAAGGGCGAAAAGCGCAGCCTCATCTTCGACGAGGCCGCGCTTCGCTTGTTCGACCCCTCGACGGGCGAGGCCCTGCCGGCGACGGGTCTCGAACGGAAGGCGTCCCACTGACACGCCGAGGCATCTGGCTTAGACAGGCGGTACCATTCGGCTACCACCCGATATGTGTGCCATCGAAGGTCTGGAATGAGCCGCTGGCCGCAAGCGTTGCGTTGTCGATGATCGTGCGCAGGCCGCGCGCACTGTCCTCGACCGCCAGCACCGCCTGATCGCCCCCCATATCAGTCTTCACCCAGCCCGGATGCAGTGACAACACCGTTATCCCGTCGACCTGTAAATCCTGCGCCAGTTGAGCGCATGCCATGTTGAGCGCTGCCTTCGAGCAGCGATAGGCATAGTCGTCATCATAATCGTCAATCAGCCCCTCGGTCATCGACCCGGCACGGCTGCCGATATTGGCGATGATCCCCATGCGCGCCGCGGCCAGGTTCGGGCGCAACGCCCTCGCCAGCAGCAGCGGACCGAGCGTGTTGGTCCGCATGACCTCCAGGAATTCGTCCGGGGCGAAACCGTGCAGGCCAGGGTTTCCGCTGCGGATGGCGGCGTTGTTGACAAGCACATCCAGTGGCCTGCCGGCGAGGCGCGAGGCAAGGTCGGAGATGGAAGCTGTATCCGCGACATCGAGTGGCTGGAACTCGATTCCATCATCGAAACCTTGGGCCGGACGCATGCGCCCACACGCGATCACGCACCAGCCATACTGGGCGTATTGCCGTGCCAGTTCGCGGCCCAGCCCGCGCCCGGCGCCCGTTACGAGAACCGTGCGGTCGCCTTGCCCGTCCGCGGTCAAGTCAGGCGCTCTTCGCGACAGGCGCGGTCTCCTGCCGGGCGATCATGGCATAGACGTCGCCGGAATATTTGATGTGGCGCTGCTGCGTGTCGAAATCGACATGGGTGATGCCGAAGGGCGTCGTATAGCCATAGGCCCATTCGAAATTGTCGGTCAGCGTCCAGGCGAAATAGCCGCGCACCGGCACGCCCTCGGCCGCCGCCTTGGCCACCTGCTCGAGATGGTCGACATAATAGGTTGCGCGCAGATCATCCCAGACATGCCCGTCCTTGCCGACGGTTTCCGGCGTCGTGGCGACCCCATTCTCGGAAATGTAGATCGCCGGCGGCGCATAGCCGTCGTTCACGTAGCGCAGGATGTCGTACATGCAGCGCGGCCAGATCTCGTAGTCGACCGCCGAATAAATGCCTTCCGGCTGTACCCGCCGGTAGCTCAGCGGCGCCAGTTCGTCACCCGCCGCGATCACCGAGCGGCGGTAGATGTTGATGCCCAGATAGTCGAGTGGCGCGGCGATGATCTCGTTGTCTTGTGCGTGGATCGGCGGCAACAGATCGCCGTAGAGCGCCAGCATGTCCTCCGGATAAGCACCCTTGAAGACGGCGTCGAGAAACCAGCGGTTCTGGGCGCCGTCGAAGCGCCGTGTCGCGGCGACATCGCGCGGCTCCTCGCTGGCGGCCTCCGCGACGTTGAGATCGAAGACGATGCCGACCTGAGCATCCGCCACCTCGGCCCGGATGACCGGAACGGCCAGGCCATGCGCCAGCAAGGCATGATGACTGGCGGCCACGCCGCCCTTCACCCCGTCCCGGAATCCCGGCGCGTCCTCTCCGGTCGCGTGTCCCGACCAGCAGAACGTCCACGGTTCGTTGAGCGTTGTCCATTTCCTGACGCGATCGCCGAAGCTGCGGGCGGCAAGCCCGGCATAATCGGCGAAGGCGGCGGCTGTTTCCCGGTTGTACCAGCCGCCACGATCCTGCAGCGCCTGCGGCAGGTCCCAATGGTAGAGCGTTGCATAGGGCTCGATACCGGCTTCGAGCAGATCATCGATCAGCCGGTCATAGAAGGCGATGCCCACGGCATTGGCCTCGCCACGGCCTTCGGGCAGAAGCCGGGTCCATGCCAGGGAAAAGCGGTAGGCGCCAAGGCCAAGAGCCTTGAGCACGGCGATATCTTCCTTCCAGCGATGATAGTGGTCGCAGGCGACATCGCCACTCGAACCGTCCACGATCGCGCCGGGAATGCGGCAGAACCGGTCCCAGATGCTTTCGCCCTTGCCGTCGGCATCAGGCGAGCCCTCGATCTGGTAGGCCGCGGTCGCGGCGCCGAACACGAAGCCCCGGGGAAAGACCAGCCCGGAGGCACGGGCTTCGAGGGCCCGGCGAGCGTTATCGATGCTTGATGTCATATTTTCTCTCGATGGTGCTGACGAGGCTTGCCGCGGCCAGCGTCAGGAAAATGTAGAAGATGGCGGCTGAGTTGTAGGGCGCGAACGGCAGGAAACTTGCCGATTGGAATTCCCGCATGCGCTGCGTGATGTCGCGGATCGACAGGATCGACAAGAGCGACGTGTCCTTGAGGATGGCGATCAGCTCATTGCCGAGCGGCGGGATGATGATGCGGAAGGCCTGCGGCAGCACGACCAGCCGGGCGGTGCGCCAGCCGTTGAGGCCGAGACTGTGCGCCGCCTCGATCTGGCCAGCGGGAATAGCATTGATGCCGGAGCGGAAGATCTCGGCGAGATAGGCGGAATAGGCGAGCGCCATGGCGGCGATGCCGCGCACCAGGTTCGGCGGATCGACCACGCCCTGCGTCGCGTCCTTGAGCGCTCCGGCGAGCGGCAGGCCGACATAGAGCACGATGACCAGCATCGGGATGCCGCGGATCGTGTCGACGATGAATTCCGACCCGATGGACAGCGGATGCCTGCGGTGGATATGGCCGCCGAAAGTCAGCAGGCCGAGCACGATCGCCAGCACCGCGATCGTGATGCCGAACGCCTTATCGCGGTCGTTCAACGCCTCCGTTCGCCACAGCACCTGCAGTCCGTCCGGCGCCATCGCGGCTGGAACGAGCGCAGCACTGACATCAGGTATCTTGCCGATCGCGTCGATCGCCTCCCGCGCGCCCCGAAAGGTGCGCAACGGCACCTCGTTATTTTCGGGGCCGCCCGGAAATTGCCCATAGCGGACAGCGCCGAGAATGCCGGACGGCGTGCCGGACGTGACCGCGACCTTCCCGGCGAGAGAGCCGACGAGCACGTAGCTGTCGCGCGGCTGAAGCAGGAACCACGTTGCGGCGCAAACCATGAGGGTGGTTGCCGCGATGCAGGTCAGGTCGGCCCGCCAGCTGTATTTGAGCTTGAGAAGCCCGACCCAGAGCAGCCCCATCATTGCCGCCAGTATGTAGGCCGCGATGGCGGCGCGGATCGTCGTGGCGACACCCGCGGCGAATGCGATATGCGCGAAAAGCAGGATAAAGACCAAGCCGACGCCATTCACCGCCGCAAGCGCCAAGCGCGCAAAACGCTGCATCGTGTTGCCGGTCTCCCGACCGGCGCCGATGAAGAACATACCGAGCGCCACGATCGTCACGCCCAGATAAGCGCGCAACAGCATGGCCGCCTGACCGCGCACGATGAGGTCGGCGGCATCCGTCAATCGCCGTGGCGTGACGCCCTGAACCACCAGGTCGGAGGTGAACGGATCGACCGCGTTCGCCACGACCGATGCCGCGAAGGGATGGATCATGCTGGTTGTCGCGAGCACCACCGCGGTGGCAAGGCTGATCCCGGCAGCAACGACCACGAGGCGCGGCGATCTGGACGAGGCGCGCGAGAACACAACCACGGCAAGGCCGGCAATAAACGCGACGGCAAGCGCCAGGAAGCCCGGCACGAAGGCTGACGAGCCATTCTCCACGCCGAGGATGGCGCGAAGCGAGCGCTGGTAGTTAACCGACGAAGCAAAGAGATAGACGATGAACGGCAACGCCGCGACGATGATCAGATTGCTGGGCCGCAGGCGCATGAGAAACTGCATCCGGTCCCGTCCTCCCGTTACCATGGCTCCGGCGCCAGGCGCCGGAGCCGAAGTCCTTCAAGCGGCTATTTTGCGCCCCAGTATTTGGCGATCAGCGCGTCGAGGCTGCCGTCGGCCTTGATCGCCTCCAGCCCTTCATTGAACGCTGCGATGTTCTCGTCGCCCTTGCGGAAGACCAGCCCCAGAGGATCGGACTGGAGATTCCTGATCGGCACCACCAGCTCGCCGGCAAATTCCTTTTCATAGGCGGCGGCATTGGCGCCGTTGATGACAACGCCGTCGACGTCCTTGTTCTTCAGCGCGATGACCGAGGCCGCGAAACTGTCGTAAGCGACCACATTATCCTTGCCGACAATGCTTTCGGCGACCTGCGCGTCGGTGGTGTTGGCCTGCGCCGAGAGCTTCTTGCCCTTCGCCTTGAAATCATCGAGGGATAGGCCCTCGTCTTCCACTCGCATGAGCACAGCCTGGCTGTTGACGATGTAAGGATCGGAGAAATCCATCGCCTTCTTGCGTTCGTCGGTGATGGAGACGCCGGATGCAACCAGGTCGAAACTGCCCTGATCGAGGGCGGCGAAGATGCCGTCCCAGCCGGTGGTGACGAATTCGGCCTTGCAGTTGATCTTGCCGCAGACCGCCTTCAGGACGTCGACGTCGAAGCCGACGATCTGGCCGGTCGCCGTGTCGACGCTTTCCATCGGCGGCGAGGTGGTGTCGGAACCGACCTTCAGAACCTTGCCGCCCAGGTCGGCGGCACCGGCAGCGCCGGCTGTCAGCAGCGCAAGCGCAAGCCCGATCAGGATTTTCTTCATGCTCTTCCTCCCATTTTGATGATTAACTGCGGTTTCGCCCGCCTAGATTGTCCGGCTGCCGGCCGATGAGTTCGGGTCTCGACACCAGGGCGAGTTCCGCCGGGTTCTCGCCCGCCATGCGCCGCAGCAGAAACTCGCCGAGCTTGCGGCCGAGAAGCTCGATCGGCTGGTAGAATGTCGTGATCGGCGGAGTGAAATAGGCGCTGACGTTGATGTCGTCATAGGCGATGACGTCGACATCCACCCCGACGCGCCGTTCAAGGCTGCCCAGCGCCGACAGGACGCCGAGCGTGGTGGATTCGTTGATGCAGACCAGGGCGGTGGGCGGATTGGGCAAGCCAAGAAGCCTGAGCGCGCTGTCGCGGCCGAAGCGGGTGGACAGGTCGCCGTCGGCCACGAGGTCCATCGACGCGGCAAGACCCGCCTCGTGAAAGGCCCGCGAAAATCCGTCGATCCTGTCCAGGGCATAGGAAAGACGCCGATCCGCGTTGATCAGGGCGATACGCTCATGTCCGCCCGCGATCAGCCGCGCCGTGGCGGTGAACGCAGCCCATTCATTGTCGACATCGACATGGGCGTAGACGAGGGGCTTGCGGCAACGGCCAAGCGACACGAATGGAAAGCCGCTTTCGACCAGCATGTCGATACGGGGATCATCGGCCAGCACGCCGGAAAAGATCAGGCCATCGGCCGCGCTCTGGTCGACGATGCGGCGGGCGATGTCGAAAGCATCGCCAAAACTCCGGAAGCCGTGCACGGACAGCTGATAGTCGCTGTCTTCCAGCGCCTGGCTTATGCCGCTCAGGATCTGCGTGTATTCGACACCATCCCATTCATAGCCGACGGCGGACGTTATCGGCATCAGCACCGCGGCCCGATAGGTCTTGCCTGTCCTCAGCGCCATGCCCCGCGCATTCGCCTGATAGCCCAGTTCCCGCGCGGCGGCGACGATGGCATCCCTTGTCGGCCGCGCGACGACCGGCGATCCCCGCAGCGCCTTGGAAATGGTGGCGATCGAATAGCCGGTGTGGGCGGCCAACGTCTTGATCGTTGGCGAAAGCTCTCGGCGTTCGGGTTCTCTGTTCTCTGCCATCAACGGCGCCCCATTCCTCACGCCGGCATCCGTATCATCGGATAAAAACGTTTTCAACAACAATAAAAACGTTTTTAGCGGATTCCTCATGGCCAAGGGAAGAGGGTGGCAATGCGTCGAGGTCGGGCATCACCACCCCCTTTTCACAGCGGCGAGCATCGCCGGGCGCGGACCTGGGGCACCCGGCTCGCCGGCAGGTGTCAGCGTGCCGGCGGCGCGTACATCAGGCCACCGGCGTTCCACAACGCATTGATGCCCCGCGCGATTTTCAGCTGGCTGGACTGGCCGAGATTGCGTTCGAACATCTCGCCGTAATTGCCGACCTTGGCGACGATATTGTAGGCGAATGCGGGGTCGAGCCCGAGCTGTTTGCCATTGTCGCCCTCGACGCCGAGGAACCGGCGGATCGTCGGATTCTGCGACTTCAGCGAGGCTTCCGCATTGGCCTGCGTGATGCCGTCCTCTTCCGCCTCGATCAGCGAAAACAGCGTCCAGCGCGCGATGTCGAACCACTTGTCGTCGCCCTTGCGCACGGCTGGGCCGAGCGGCTCCTTCGAGATGATGTCCGGCAGCACCGTGAACGCGGCGGGATCGGTCAGCTTCAGGCGCTGCGCATAGAGCGCCGAGGCGTCGGTGGTGTAGACATCGCAGCGGCCGCTATCGAACGCCTTGATGATGCTGTCGGCGGAATCGATGACGACCGCCTCGTATTTCATCTGGTGCGCGGTGAAGTAGTCGGCGACATTCTGCTCGGTCGTCGTGCCTTGTTCGGCGCAGACCGTGGCGCCTGAGAGCTTCAGCGCGCTGTCCACGCCAAGGTCCTTGCGCACCATGAAGCCCTGGCCGTCATAATAGGCGGCGCCGACGAAATGGATGCCCATGCCGGTGTCGCGCGACAAGGACCACGTCGACTGCCGCGACAGGATGTCGACGGTGCCGGCCTGCAGCGCCGTGAAGCGCTCCTTGGTCGACAGCGGCACGTAACTCACCTTGTCGGGGTCTCCGAAGACGGCGGCCGAGACCGCGCGGCAGAAATCGATATCGAAGCCGCTCCATTTGCCCTGGTCGTCGGGTGCCGAGAAGCCCGCGACGCCCTGGCTGACGCCGCAGATGATCGATCCCCTTTGCCTGACGATGTCGAATGTGTCCGCCTTCGCCGCCAACGTGGCCGATGCGAGCAAGAGCGCGCTGACGATTGCATGTTTCATGGTTTCCTCCCTTGACGAGGCAAAGCCTCTCCTCCCGCCGGCACGTGACGCGCCGGACGTTCCTGAAATCGTTGATCCTGAATTTCGCCCGCGCCCGCCTCTTTGCGCGGTGTCGTCCTAAGCCCGTTCCGCCAGAACTTCGGCCAACGTCTCGTCGAGAACGCCGACCAGATGATCTGCATTGGCCATGCTGAAGATCATCGGCGGGCGCATCTTCAGCACATTGTCATGCGGCCCTTCCGTGCCGATCAGCACGCCGCGTGCCCGAACCCCGTCGTTGATGCGGCGGGCAAGGGCCGTCGCGGGTCTCTTGCTCTTGCGGTCCTCGACCAGTTCGATACCGAGGAACAGCCCCTGGCCGCGCACGTCGCCGATGATCTCGTAGCGGGCCTGCAGCGCCTTGAAGCGCGCCATGAGATAGTCGCCGATCTCCAGCGCATTGCGCCTCAGCCCGTCGCGCTCGATGACGTCGAGCACAGCGAGCCCGGCCGCGCAGGACACCGGATTGCCGCCGAAGGTGTTGAAATATTCCATGCCGTTGTTGAACGAGGCTGATATTTCCGTTGTCGTCACCACGGCCGCCATCGGATGGCCGTTGCCGATCGGCTTGCCCATGGTGACGATGTCGGGCGTCACCCCCTGGGTTTCGAAAGCCCACCAATGGCTGCCGACACGGCCAAAGCCTACCTGCACCTCGTCGGCGACGCAGATGCCGCCGGCGGCGCGCACCATCGCGTAGACTTCTCTGAGATATCCCTCGGGCAGGAACACCTGGCCGGCGACGCTGGGGATCGATTCCGCCAGGAACAGGCCGGGCGCGCGGCCTTGTCTCGCCATATCGGCGATCTGCTCGGCGACGCTCTCGGCAAACCGCTTTGCATGCTCGCCCTCAGCCCACTCCGTCGGAGCATGGTAGCTGTCCGGAATGACCGCCTCGAACACATGCGCCGGGCGTCCCTTACCGCCCTTGCGCTTGTATTTGTACGGGCTGAGGTCGATCAGTTCCTGCGTCGTGCCGTGATAGGCCCAGTCGAGCACGATCGCCTCGCTGCGCCCGGTATGGGTCCGCGCCATGCGCAGCATCAGGCTGTTGGCCTCGCTGCCCGAGCAGGCGAAGGACGCCACCGACAGGCCGGGGGCAGCGTCGCCGTCAGCCGCTCCGCATAGGTCACGATGGCATCGTGCAGGTAACGGGTGTTGGTGTTGAGCTTAGCCGCCTGCCTCGCGATCGCCTCGACCACATCGGGATGCGCATGGCCAAGGTGGCAGACATTGTTGAAGCAATCGAGATAGGCACGGCCGCGATCGTCGATCAGCCAGGCGCCTTCGCCGCGCACGAACTTGATCGGTTCGGAATAAGAAATGGAGAGATTGGGCAGCAGTGACGCCTTGCGTGCGGCGACGATCTCTGGACGCGACCGGCCGCTCTGGCGGAAGGTTTCGGGCGGAATGCCGGCAAGGTCCGCGGCATCGGGGAACAGTTCCTTCCACACGTCGAGATAGCGCTCCTCGCCGACACCGAGAATGTCACGTGCCGGCAGACTTATGTCCGTTGAGATCTGGAAATGCAGATGCGGCGCCCAGCCGCCATTTTCCGCCGGCGTGCCCATCTCGCCGACAAGCGCGCCGGCTTCGAGCCGGTCGCCGGCCTTCAGCCGCCGCCCAGCCTCATGCGCCATGTGCCCCCACAACGTGACGAAAGGCGGGCAGCCCCGTGGCGCATGCTCGAGCGCCACCAGGCAGCCATAGCCGAGCGGATCCTCCTCGATCTCGACGCTCCTGACGGTCGCGGCGAGCGGCGTGTAGAGCCGTGTGCCCGCCGGCATGAAAAGATCGAGGCCGAGATGGTTGGCGCGGCGCGCGCCTTCGACGAAACGCGACTCGAAAATGTCGCTGGTATAGACGGTGCGAGCCTCGCCCCAGGGACCGATGCCGAGCGCGACGCCATGCTCGGCACAATAGGCATCCCACCATTCGGTCGCCTTGTCGGGCTGCTGTGTCGCCGACGTCACCGTCATCGGATTTTGCGGATCGCCATAGGGCACGAGCGCCTTGGCAAGCGTCGCCGGGTGACGGTCGAGGATGGGCAGAAGCTGCGCACGGTTGGACGCGATCCAGCCTGTGACGGCGCGCGCTCCGGGGACGGCTTCGAAGCCGCAGGCATGGCGCAGGATCGCCGTCACGAAGCGCCGATTCATCCTGCCCAGACGATGCAGCAACCGCCAGGCCGGTGCTTCCGAGATCGACAGGTAGGGATTGTCGGCGGTGCGGTCCCTGCGTGCCGCCGACAGCGTCACCGAGGTGACCAGACGCATCGCAATGAGATCGAAGAGCAGGTCGAGTTCTTCCTCCTGCAATGGATACTCGGCATGAAAGCCGGCGGCGAGACGGGCGGCGGCGCCGATCGGATCCTCGGCGTCGAGGATGGCATAGGCGCAGGCGACGGCAACCTCGGCGATGAGCACGCTGTGCAGCGCATCGCCGAAATCGATCAGCCCGGCGACACGCTCCGGCATTGCCGGATCGACGAGCACGTTCCAGTCATTGGCGTCATTGTGGATGACTTGCGCCCGCAATGCCGGCAGCCGGGGCGCCACCTCGGCATCGAAATGATCGAGGAACCACTCCAGCAAGGCACGGTCCTGTTCGTCGTCAATGTGGTGAAGGCGTTGCCGCGCGGCACCTGCCTGGCGAATGTCCCAGTCGAAAGAGCGCAATGCGCCGGGATGGATGAAGCCTTGCAGGGCGCGATCCAGCCGGCCAAGCACGCCGCCCAGGCTTTCCAGCAGCGCGGGACTGGGCGTGCTCTCGGCCAGCGGCCGCCCGGGAAGCCACGACACCAGGCGAACGGCATGATCTTCCCCGCCCTGACCCTTTGTATGGGCGAGCGAAGCGCCCTGCACCGTCTTCCTGAGACGCGGCACGGCGATGTCCGGACTATGGCGCTCCAGATGATCGAACAACGCGGTCTGGAATTCACTCTCGACGAGCGGCTCGCTGGCGTTGACGATCTTCAGGATCCAGAGCGATTGGTCTGGAGCGGTCAGCTTGAAATTCCGGTCGCGTTCGCTGTCCAGCGGTGTGATGCTGCCACCAATGCCGAAGTGCAGTGTTGCGATATCAACGGCCTCGTTCTGCGAGATTTGAGGCGCTGGGTATGAGACGTTGGTCATCGGGCAATCCAGAACTGATTTGTCAAAGCTTGGCATGGGCCAGAAAATCGGGCATCCGGCAAAGCGTCGGTTACACCGGCACAATGACCGCATCGACCGGCACATTGACGGAACCGTATGGAGCGCGTGCAATGAAGGAACTGGACGCCAAGGACAGGGACATTCTCGGCATCCTGTCGAAGGAGGCGCGCATCCCGCTGAAAACGCTTGCGGGGCGCGTCGGCCTGTCGCGCAGCGCGACGAGCGAACGGGTTGCTTCGCTGGAAAAGAGCGGTGTTATCAGAGGGTATCGGGCCGATATCGGGCAACTGGACGCGGGGTTGATCCGCGCCTTTCTGTTGGTAACGCTCATCCGCACGCCGTCGATCGGCATTCTCGACCAACTGGCACGCTATCCGGAGGTCCGGCGGGTATCATCGGTCAGCGGCCAGCTCGATCTCATCGTCGAGGTCGAAGTGCCGGCGATCGACCGGCTCAACACACTGCGCGACCTCGTTGCCACTCTCGGCGGCGTCGAGGACCTGACAACCGCGATCGTCCTGCGCCGGGATATCGAACGCGCCGTCGACTGAACGGCGGGCTGCGGCGGCGTCATTCGCCCGCCAGGCAGCCTATTTGGCGATGTCCAGAAGTGACGATACCAAGAGCTCGCGTTCGTCCTTCGACAGCACGTCGGAATCGAACAGGTTCATGCTGCGCAGTCCTTCGATGGCGAGATAGCAGACCAGCAGCGATTTGAGGTCCGGCGCCTCGCCTTTCAGGCGCTCGAAAAGCTGCCGCTTGAATGTCTTTATCGGCGTCATGAAATCGGGATCCTCGGCGATCGCCGAAAAGATCCAGGATGCGGACGGCTGCTTTTCCTCGCAATCCTCCGCTGACAGTTTGATATAGACGGCGAGGGGATTTTTGCCGTTGTCGTTGCTGTTCGCGGACTCCAGCGCTTGCTCGAAATCGCGTAGATAACCTTCGACCAGGCCCTGCATTAATTTGGCCTTGGTGGGAAAGTTGTAGAGCAGCCCGCCCTTCGACACGCCGGCTCGGCTGGCGACGGCATCGAGCGACAGGCTACCAGGCCCGGATTCCCGGGCGACATCAGCCGCCGCAGCGAGAATCTTCTCGCGCGAGTTCGGTCTTCGGGCTCTCATGGCGCCTCCCTAAGCAAGCTTAGGCCCAATTGACAAGACCGTCCAGACGGTACAGTAAGACCGCCATTATTTGAAATCGGGACCCGCGGTCGATATGTGTCCCGATGTCCGAGCTTCGCGCCGGATTTCGACTGAGGGGACTTCCTTGTTCAAGCGCATACTCCGTATCTTTATCATTATTGTGGTCCTTGCCGTGCTCGTCATCGTGGTCGGCGGCATCGTCGGCTTCAACTTCCTGCGCGACAATGGCATCAAGCAATACTTCGCCACCATGAAGCCGCCGGCGGCGACCGTGTCGACGACCATCGCCAAGCCATCCAGTTGGACACCGGGCGTCGAGGCGATCGGTACGGTCCGGGCCGTGCGCGGTGTCGACCTGACGGTTGAGACCACCGGCATCGTCAAGGATATCCTTTTCCACGCCAACCAGAAAGTGGCGGCCAATGCGGTGCTGCTTCAACTCGACGATGCCGTCGAGCGCGCCGATCTCGAAGCGCAGAAAGCGCAGGCCATATCCGATCAGGCAGCATTCGCGCGCGCCATCGAACTGCAGCGGCGCGGCGTCGGCACCGATGCGACCCTGGACGCGGCACGCGCGGCCGCAAGCGCTTCCGCTTCACAGGTCAACAGATTGCAGGCCGTGCTCGATCAGAAGCAGCTGACCGCGCCTTTCGCCGGCACGGCGGGCATCCCGAAGATCGATATCGGCCAGTATCTGGCGCCCGGCACCGCCGTGGTGACTTTGCAGGATCTCGACACGATGCGGGTCGACTTCTCGGTTCCCGAACAGCAGCTGCCGTTGCTCCAGATCGGCCAGACCGTTCGGCTTGGCCTGGGTGGTGACGACAAGCCGTTTGCCGGCGCCATTCGCGGCATCGACCCCAAGATCGACCCCTCCAGCCGGCTGGTCAACATCCGGGCGGAAGTCGCCAATCCCGACGGCAAGCTGACCCCTGGGCAGTTCGTGCAGGTGCGTGTCGAATTGCCCGAGGAGCAGAACGTGCTATCACTGCCGCAGACGGCGCTGACCACAAGCCTCTATGGCGACTACATCTTCGTGGTGCAGCCGGCGAAACCCGCCGGGGCGGCCCTGGCGCAGCCAGCCAAGCCGGAGGAAAAGGCAGCCGCGGCGGCCACCGACAAGCCGGCGGATGCCAAGCCTGCAGACGCCAAGCCTGCAGACGCGATGAAACCGGCAGCCGATGCCATGAAGCCGGCGGCTGATGCAACCAAGCCAGCGGACAAGGCCGCCTCCGACGCCGCCAAGCCGGCCGATCCAGCCAAGCCGGCGGCGGAAGGCGACAAGCCCGCGCTGGTCCTGTCACAGGTCTTCGTCAAGCCCGGCCGCCGCAATCAGGGCATGGTCGAGATCGTCAAGGGTCTGAAGGCCGGCGACGAGGTCGTCACGGCGGGTCAGAACCGCCTCTTCAACGGCATGTCCGTCAACGTCGACAACACGATCGATCCGACCAAATCGGCGAACAAACAGGCCGACCAGCAATGAGCTTTTCCGATCTCTTCATCCGCCGGCCCGTCCTTTCGACGGTCCTTGCCTGCATGATCCTGCTGCTCGGTTTCCAGGGCATCTTCAACCTGTCGATCCGGCAGTATCCGAAGGTCGACGAAACCGCGATCACCATCACGACGGCCTATCCGGGCGCCAGCGCCGACCTGATCCAGGGCTTCATTTCCGCCCCGATCGCGCGCGCCGTCGCCTCGACCGAGAACATCGACTACGTCACCTCGTCCAGCCGCCCGTCCTCCAGCACCGTGACGGTGCAGATGAAGCTCGGTTCCAATCCCGACGTGGCGCTGACCGAAGTGCTGTCCAAGGTCCAGGGCGTGCGCGGCACCTTGCCGGACGCCTCCAAGGACCCGGTCATCGTCAAGGGTACGGGTCAGCAGTTCGCGATGATGTACATCTCGATGCAGAATCCGAACATGACCAAGGAGCAGTTGACCGAGTATATCGAGCGCGTCATCAGGCCCCGCATGTCGACGGTCGAAGGCGTCGCCGACGTGCAGATCTTCGGCGCCCAGGAATACTCGATGCGCGTCTGGATCGATCCGGTCAGGCTCGCCGCCCGCGGTGTGACGGCTGCCGAGGTGCTGACGGCGATCAACAACTCCAACTTCCTGTCGGCGCCCGGCAACACCCAGAACGAATATGTCGTCTCTTCTATCACGGTGCGCTCGACGCTGCAGACGCCCGAGGCGTTCGCGGCTCTGCCGCTACGTTCGACCGACGGCAACGTCGTGCGCCTGCGCGATGTGGCCCGTGTCGAACTCGGCGCCGCCAACACCGACACAAGGGTCTCCTTTAACGGCAAGCCCGGCACCTTCCTCGCCATCTTCCCAACCCCGGCGGCCAATCCGCTGACCACCGCGGCGGCGCTCACCAAGCTCGTCCCACAGATTCAGGAGACGCTGCCTAAAGGCATGACAATCGAGGTCGTCTACGACGCGACCGGGCAGATCAGCGCCTCGATCGACGAGGTGTTCAAGACCATCGGCGAGGCGGTCGCCATCGTCGTCATCGTCATCCTCCTGTTCCTCGGTTCGTTCCGCTCGGTGATGATGCCGATCATCACCATCCCGCTGTCGCTGATCGGCGTCTGCTTCCTTTTGTTCGCGGTGGGCTATTCGATCAATCTTCTGTCGCTTCTGGCCATGGTGCTGGCGATCGGCCTTGTCGTCGACGACGCCATCGTGGTGGTGGAAAACATCCACCGCCACATGGAAGAAGACCACATGCCGCCCATGCAGGCGGCCTTCAGCGGCATGCGCGAGATCGCGTCGGCCATCGTCGCCATGACCATGACGCTGGCCGCAGTGTTCGCGCCGCTGGCATTCACGGGCGGCCTGACCGGCGCCCTGTTCCGCGAATTCGCGGTGACGCTTGCCGGGTCGGTGGTGCTGTCTGGCGTCATTGCCGTCACCATCACGCCGATGATGTCGGCGCGCCTCCTGAAGCCCGGCAATGCCGGCCGCTTCCAGCGCATCGTCGACGGCACCTTCTCGCGGGTCGAGCACGTCTATGAGCGCGCCGTCACCGGGTCTTTGAACTATCGCCCGCTGACGCTGCTCATCGTGCTGGCGCTGGTCGGCGTGACCGGCTTCATGTTCACCAAGACCTCGACGGAACTGGCGCCGGAAGAAGACCAGGGCTTCCTGCTCTCGCTGGTGACGGGGCCGCGCTATGCGACCTCCGATTACACCGAGACCTACGTCAACCAGATCCTGAGCCTGGTGAAGGATATCCCCGAAACACGAGCGCAGTTCTCCGCCGTCGCGTTCGGCGGCACGACCAACAGCGCTTTCGTCGGTTTTGCCTTCAAGGATTGGGCGGAGCGGAAGCGCAATTCGAAGGAGCTGCAGGCCGACATTACGGCTCGTATCGCCAAGGTGGCGGGTGTCCAGGCTTTCGTCTTCGCACCGCCGACGCTACCGGGATCAGGTGGCGGCTTGCCGATTTCCATGGTGGTGCGCTCGACCGGCGATTCCGCTCAGGTGTTCGAGGAAGCCGAGAAGATCAAGAACAAGGCGCAGGCCTCGGGCCGCTTCATCGTCGTCCAGAATTCGATGGCCTATGACGCGCCGCAGGTGACGGTGACCATCGACCGCGACCGCGCCGCCGCACTCAACCTGCCGATCGCCGATATCGGCCGGACGCTGACGCTGCTGGTCGGCGGCGCCGAAGTGGCGCAGTTCGACCGCGACTCCAACAGCTACGACATCATTCCGCAGGTGCCGCAGGAATTCCGCGACAACCCCGAAAAGCTCGGCCAGTACTTCGTACGCAGCGTGACAGGCGAGATGGTGCCGCTGTCGGCCGTGGTGACGATTTCGAACAATGCCTCGCCGGCCGCCATCGAGCAGTTCAACCAGTTGAATTCGTCGACGATCTCGGCGCTGCCGCTGCCCGGCGTCACCACCGGCGACGGTTTGAAGGTCCTCGAGGACATTGCCAAGGAGAGCCTGCCCGACACCTTCTTCATCGACTATTCCGGCCAGTCCCGGCAGGAGAAGGAACAGGGCAACACGATCCTGATCGCTTTCGGCGCGGCCGTCATCGTCATCTACCTGGTGCTGGCGGCGCAGTTTGAAAGCTTCCGCGATCCGCTGATCATCATGATGGCGGTGCCATTGTCGATCTTCGGCGCGATCGTGCCGCTCAATTTGGGCCTCGGCACGCTCAACATCTATACCCAGGTCGGCCTGATCACGCTGATCGGCCTGATCACCAAGCACGGCATTCTGCTGGTTGAATTCGCCAACCAGCAGCGAGAACTGCATGGCATGCGGCGGCGTGACGCCATCATCGCCTCGGCCAAGGTGCGCCTGCGGCCGATCCTCATGACGACGGCCGCGATGGCGCTGGGCGTGGTGCCGCTGATCGTTTCCAGCGGTGCCGGTGCCGCGGCCCGCTATTCGATGGGCCTGGTCATCTTTACCGGCATCCTGGTCGGCACCATGTTCACGCTCTTCGTCGTGCCCATGTTCTACACTTTCATCGCCAGCAAGGACCTGCCGCATCTGGCGGAAAAGCCAGATCCGAAGCTGATGCCGGCGCTGCCGAGTTGACGCGCAAGACGCAGGAAACAAACAAAAGAGGCCGGAATTTTTCCGGCCTCTTTTTTTGGCGGTCGCTCCAGCAGCTCCGGCGCATGGCCGAACGCGGCAACCTGCCTGCTACTTGACGATGACGATGCTGGTGTTGGCCGGCCCGAAGGTCTCGACGAGCTGGTAGAAATCCGCGGCATTGTCCGGATGCAGCCGCACGCAGCCATGCGAGGCCGGCTGGCCGAGGCGCTTGATGGCATAGGTGGCGTGGACCGCGTAGCCGCCGCTGAAAAAGACCGAATGCGGCATCGGCGCGTTGTCGTACTTTTTCGAATACCACATCTCATGCATGCGCGTCGGCTTGAACGAGCCGGTCGGCGTCACATGCGCCCTGTCGCCGGTGGAAACCTTCCAGGCGAAAGTCGGCCGGCCGTCGACCGAGACCTCCATGACCTGCTGCGACAGCGAAACGCGCGCCACGACGGTGTTGGCGGCATGGGCGGCGTTTGCGCCGAACAGAAGCACGCTGCCCATGAACGCGGCGGCGGTGATGTTGATGAGCTTTGCGGAAATGGCGGTGTGCATGACGTCCCCTCTCTCTGCCGGTCAGGCCGGCTCCAATTCGATGAGCGGCTTATCCCTCCCACATGTTTCGGAGAGATTTCGCGAAATGCTCGTTTGTGTTTCGAATTTGTTTCCTCTGGTTAACAGAGCAATCGGTGTCGTCGGCAAACCGCCCCACCGAAACACGTGATCAAAGACGACGTACATAGGTATTCATATAGAAACGAAAGCTCGACTAGTCCTCATATGAAAGGGTTAGAGCAGATTTCGAAACCAAACTGCAACAAAGCGCGGCTTTGGGCGGCATGATCCGGATACTGACCGGAGGCAAAAGTTGACGCAACGAAAGCAGACGGCAACGACCATGGGAACGAAAACGAACACGCGGTCCTGGCTCTTCAGGATCAGCATCGCGGCGGCAGCCATCGGCGGCGTCGGCACCATTGCCGGCGGCCCAGCGGCGAAGCTGGCAGCGATGAGTTCGAGTGAGATTTCGACCCTGCACGTCGCCCTGTTTTGCGCCGCGGTCTGGATTGTTTCCAGCCTGCGCATCGCCCGGTTGAAGGCCCTCTGGCGGGTTGGCCTTCGGCTGCTGGCATTGCGCGGCCCCTCCGGCAACTTGCTGCCGAGAGGACCGAAGGCCCGCGCCGCGACGGGGGGCTCCGTGGGCGGCGCGGGCACTTCGGGAGTTTCCTGAAGCGACCCGCGACACAGTCATTTCTTGGGGGAGTTCCGACGATGAAAACAAAATTCGCAGCTTCCGTGCTTTCCGCGCTGCTCTATGCGCAGGGTCTGCTCGGCTTTGCCGCACTCGCCAGTGTGCTCCTCAAGGAACGCGCTCATGCAAGCGAGTTCGTCGCCGGCGGCGACATGGCGTCAGGCCCGTCATTGCTGGTGGTGCGCTGAACCTCGCGCGCATCGGGGCGGAAATGGAAGGTCCGATGCTGATCCGGGGAACAAGCGGGAAAAGACAGCCGTCAGTCGGCGAACTGCCGGGGCGGATCGAACCTGTAGCCGGCGCCGCGTATGGTGGTGATGGTCTCGGTGTCGAGCTTGCGGCGCAGCCGCACGATGCGCGAGTCGATCGAGCGATCGAACGCGTCGGCATTCTCGGCCGGCGCCGCGGCGATAATGTCGTCACGCGTCAGCACCTTGCGTGGGCTCGCCAGGAACAGCCTGAGCAGCGCCACCTGGCCGGGCGAGAGCTGCTCCTGCGTACCGGAGCGATGCATGACGATCGCCGATCTCAGATCGACGGTCGCGTTCTCCAGCACGATCAGTTCCTGGGCGCCCCTGCCGCGCCGCGAAAGCAGGCCGCCGACACGCGCGGCGAGTTCCCTGACATTGAGCGGGCTTTCGACGACGTCGGCGGCACCGAGTTCGAGCGCGAGCACCTTGTCGAGGAGATCGGCCGGCCGGCATATCAGGATGAAATCCGGTCCGTGCTCGCCACCCCCGCCTTGGCCGCCATAACGCCTGAGCAGATCCCGCCCTTCCGCCTGGCTGAGGCTGTCCCCGACGACGACGACATCGATGCCCCGGCCCTCCAGCAGCGATTCCGCCTCCCAGGGCTGCCGCGCCTGACGCACGTCATGGCCGCGCCGCTCAAGATGGTCGGCAAGCTCGGTCGCCACGACCTCGGCGACGGAAACAAGCGCGATGACGGCTCGTGCGGCCATGTTTTCCAACTGTTCCCTGGCAACCGGATATGAGTGCTGGACATCATGTTTATACCCAATCTACTTTCCACTGAAAGTGGGAGCGAGAGCATCGTGCGGGCAAGAATTGTCATCGTCGAGGACGAGCCCGACCTGAGGGACGCGGTCGCCGAATATCTCGGCGCCGCCGGCTATGATGTGGCGACCGCGGAAACCGCGGCCGCCGCGCGCAGCCTGATCGAAACGCAACCCTTCCATCTGGCCATCCTCGACATCGCCATGCCGGGCGAGGATGGCTTGTCGCTTGGCCGCTGGCTGCGCTCGAAAATGCCGATAGGCATCATCTATGCCACCGCCGCCGGCACCGCGCTCGACCGCATCGTCGGACTGGAGCTCGGCGCCGACGACTATATCGTCAAGCCGTATGAACTGCGCGAAGTGTTGGCCAGGGTGCGCAGCGTGCTGCGCCGTGTCCCGCAGCCGACGGAGCCGCAGGACAGGAAAGCCAGGACCGACCGCCGCTCCGTCGCCTTCGGCCCCTTCCAGGCCGATCTCGACGGCAGGCTGGTCACCGGCGCCAACGGCACGGTGATCGACATGGCCAAGAGCGAATTCGACGTGCTGGAGGTTTTCCTGACCCGCGCCAACCGGCTCTTGACCAGGGCCGCGATCTCCGAGGCGATCGGCTTCACCGAGGATCCGGAATCATCGCGCGCCGTCGACATCCGCATCATGCGTCTGCGCAAGAAGATCGAGACGGACCCGGCCAATCCGAAATTCCTGCGCACTGTGCGCGGCGAAGGCTATATCTTCTCGCTGCCGACCGGCGACGGCAACTGAGCGTCAGGCCCGCAGGGTTTCCTCTCCGCAGCCGTTGCCAGCCGATCGAATTGGCGTGACTCTGGAATAACGGCTGACAATGACGGGCGACACGGCAAGCATGGATATGCAGGGTTTCAGGCAAGGCGCGGCGATGGCGGCCGTGCGTGTCGTGCGCCGGCTGCGCGAGGCCGGCGACTGGCAGCGCGAAATGGACGGCATATTGGAAACGCTGTGCCTCGCCATGGAATGCCAGCGCGGCATCCTGTTTCGCCTGCGCGAACTGCCTGGCCAGGGTTTCGCCCAGTCGGTCGCCGCCTATTGGATCGACCCCGATTTCGGCGGCGAACTGGCCTCACCGACCGTTATCATGCAGTCGATCGTCAATTCGGATCCGCTGCTGGAGCGGCTGGCCGAGGATGAGCGGCAGGGCAAGATCTTCGCCGGGCATACGCGTGATCTCGAAGGGTTCCTGAGGGCCGATTTCGAAAAGCAGAACATCAAGTCGTTCCTGTCGGTGTCGGTCTTCGCGCACGGCCATCTCTGGGGCACGCTCGCCGTCAACGATTGCGTCGAGGAGCGTGAATGGACCGATGAGGAAGAGGCGACGCTGCACATCATCGCGCTCGCCATCGGCGACGCCATCGAACACTCCCCTTCCGACGCCCATGCCAGCGAGGTCATCCGCCGCACCATGCTGCAAGCCTCGCTCGACGCCATCATCGTCATCGACGAGGCCGGATCGATCATCGAATTCAATCCGGCCGCGGAAAAGATGTTCGGCTTCCAGCGCAGCGAAATCCTCGGCAAGGACCTGCTCGATACCGTGGTTCCGGAATACTACCGCAAGGGCTATGCCTCGGGCGCCGACTACATGTCCGGCCGCGGCGCGCCGATGGTCGGCCAGCGGCTCGAAACGGTGACGCAGAATGCCGCCGGCGAGGTCTTTCCGATCGAGCTGACGGCGACCGAGATGCGGGTCGCCGACCGCCGGCTGATCTTCGGCTCCATCCGCGACCTGCGCGAGAGGCTGCGCGCCGAGGAGGAGATCAACCGGCAGCGCGAGAAGCTGCACCAGAACGAGAAGATGGCGGCGATGGGCTCGCTGCTCGCGGGCGTCTCGCACGAACTCAACAACCCGCTGGCCGTTGTGGTCGCGCAATCGACGCTGCTGCATGAATTCGCAAGCGATCCGCAGACCAAGGTGCGCGCCGAAAAAGTGCGCGCCGCCGCCGAGCGCTGCGGGCGCATCGTCAAGAGCTTCCTGTCGATGGTCCGCCTCCATCCCGCGGCGCAGGCCGAGACCGATCTCAACCAGGTGATCCGCGCCGCTCTCGAGGTGACCGCCTATGGCGCGCGCTCGAGCGGCATCATCATCGATACCGATTTCGCGCCGGGTCCCCTGCTGGCCATGGCCGACGCCGACCACGTGACGCAGGTGGCCGCCAATTTCCTCATCAACAGCCAGCACGCCCTGGCTGGCGTCGCTGGCGATCGGCTGATCAAGGTACGGAGCTTCCGCGGCGACCAGGGCAATCCCGGCTTCTCGGTCGAGGACAACGGGCCTGGCATTCCCGAAGCCATCCGTTCGCGCATTTTTGAATCCTATTTCACCACCAAGCCGGTCGGTGTCGGCACCGGCATCGGCCTGTCGATTTCGAAATCCATCATCGAGCGGCACAATGGCAATATCTGGTTCGAGGAGGTGCAGCCGAGAGGCGCGCGTTTCGTCGTCCAGTTGCCCGCTATCTCGGCCGGCATCGCCGCCGCTGGCGAAAGCCAGCCGCGATCGAGTGGCCTGCGCCATGCCCTCATCATCGATGACGAGCCTGACGTCGCCGGTTCCTTGTCCGACATTCTCGAACTGATGGGCATCAAGTCGCGGATCGCGCCGGTCTGGGAATCGGGCGCCGCCACCTTGAGCGGCCACATGCCGCCGGACATCGTTTTTTCGGATCTGCGCATGCCCGGCACATCAGGCATTTCGATCTACCGCGAACTGCTCGCCGAGCGGCCCGACCTGGCGCGGCGCTTCGTGCTGGTCACCGGCGACCTCATCGGCGCGAAGGCGGAAATCGAGGCCTTGCCGGCGCAGCAGCGGCCACAGATCCTCGAAAAGCCGTTCAGCACGCTGGATGTCCGCAGCGTGCTTTCGACCATTGCCGAGCAGGCCGCGTTGAAAGCATGAAAAAGAGGCCCCCGGCCGACATGGCGGCGGGAGCCCAAGGGAGCGCTGGAGGAGCGCTCGGGGAGGTCAGGGCATGATCCCCAAACGGGAACCTGTTTTCGGAATCATGCCCAGGCAGAAACCCGGAGTCGGAAATCAGAAGATGTTCGGCGTGCTGGTCACCGGCACGGCGTTGGCGATCATGCGAATCGCACGGACCTTGTGCGTTCCGGACTGCTGGGCGATGGCCTGCAGGCAATCCACGCTCTCAGCGCCCCAGGCCTGCCCCTTGCAGGCGAAATCGATCGCCGGCATCGGCAGACGGGCGGTCGTGGTTGTGGTCGGCGCACCTTCGACGATGTTGGCGGGCGGATTCAACGAAGCGAAGGCCGGACCGACCGTCGGCGTGAACGCCATGCCGGCGAAGGCGCAAGCAGCCAGCGCCATGAACATTGCCATCGGGTGGTCGCTGGCACGCTGGCGAAGGGCCAGCTTCGGGCGGCGGTCAGCGCGCTCTGGAGCCTGAAAGCGGTTGCCGCTGGTGATCTGGACTTTCGCATGCATCATCATCCCCTTCGTTGATTTTCTTTTTTCGATAAAACGAATTTAATCGCGCTCTGTAACGGCGCAAAGGTGACGAGAGCGCGGCAATGTAACTGGATTGAAACATCGATTCGGTCAGAAACGGTCGAAATCGGTCATTGGCTCTTTTGACCTGAGTGGCGGGTTGCCCTGCGCGCCCCCCGGGGCTTTTCTTGCCAGCGCAATACCTTGTCCGAGGGGCGAGATTTGCAGCGTGAACCGGCGACAGGGCGGAGGTAATGGAACTCCGGCTAACACCCGGATTTTCCGCGGTTTTCGGGGTCCGCGGCGGAGCCGGATACCATTGGACCCGGGGCTGGCATTATCGATACGGACTCTGCGTATTTCCACAAGCCATTGCATTTCAATGCGAAATATGATTATATTGAATGCATATTCAATAAAAAGAAGAGACGTTTTATGAACCCGCACCTCCGTGACGTGGCAATCCCGAACGATTGGGATCGGCGGGGATTACCGGGCTGGAGTTACCATTCCGCCGCCCTTCTCGAACTGGAGAAGGAGCATGTATTCCGCAATCATTGGCAGATCGCCGGCCATGTCTGCGACATACCGAACGCCGGCGATTATCTCACCATGGATGTCATTGGCGAGCGCGCTCTGATCGTACGCGGCAAGGACGGCGTCGTGCGCGGCTTCAACAACATGTGCCGCCACCGCGGCAGCCGCGTCGTGGCCGACAGCCAGGGCAATTGCAAGAACGCGCTGGTCTGCCCGTTCCATGGCTGGGTCTATAATCTCGACGGTACATTGCGCGGCGCCGCCCGGCCGCGCTCCTTCCCCGACCTCGACAAGACCGAGTTCGGCCTGATGCCGCTCGATCTCGAAGTCTGGATGGGCTTCATCTTCATCCGCTTCCGCACTGGCGGGCCACAGCCCTCGGTCGCCGAGCTGTTGAGGCCGATCGAACCCGAATTCGCGCACTACAAGGCCGCCGACATGGTGCCCTCCTGGGGCATCTGGACCCAGAAGACACCGGTCAACTGGAAGTCGGTGCGCGACGTCGACAATGAAGGCTATCACGTCGCCATGGCGCATCCGGCCCTGCAGGATCTCTACGGCGCCACCTATTTCGACGAGCCCTTCGTTAATGGCGTCTCGCGCTCCTTCGCTACCTACAACCCGCATGCCGGCCGCCGCTGGAGCGTCAGGAACTACGTCAAGATCGCGCCTGAGCCGACGCATCTGCCGGACCATCTCAGAAAGGCCTGGGTCTATTACGGCATCTTCCCCAACGCCGTTCTGTCGGTGATGCCGGAATCGGTACAGTTCTATCAGGAGTTTCCGCTGTCGACGGGTGAGACTCTGCTGCGTGGAGCCATCTATCGCTACCGCGACGAAAGCCGCGAGCAGGCCGCTGCCCGCTACCTCTCCTTCCGTATCGATCGTGACACAATGTCGGAAGATGTGCAGCTCTCTGTCTGGTCGAACGAATCCATGCTGTCCGAGGCCTTCGAGGGGTTTTACCTCTCCGACCTCGAATATGGCGTACGCACCCACCACGACCACCTGCGCAAGCAGATTCCGGTGCTCGGCCTGGATACCGCGCCGGAGGAAAAGGACATGTGGAATCTGAACGACGCGCTGCGGTCGCGGTCGTAGGTGCGCGCGACCGCACTATAGGCCGGACGATTCCTACATCACTCCTACGACGACTTCGCGCCGTAGCGCAGCCCGTCGACGAGGAGAGCCACCATGCGCTCCGCGCGGCCGCTCCCGGCATTGTGGGCCGACATACACAGGCTCGCCACCGCGCCCAGTAGCTCGTCGGCATCGACATCGCCACGGATTTCGCTGGCGGCGATCGCCGCGTCGAGAAGCGTGCGCAAGGCAGGCCGCAGCCGCTGGTCGAAGTAGCCCGGCAGGCTGTCGAACGCCGGATCTCCTGAGTGCAGGGCCTTGGCCAGGCCACGCTTGGCGGCAATGAAGGCCGCGTATCGCTGCATCCAGGCCGCCAGCGCGTCGAAGGGCTCATGCCCGGCCGACAGGACGGATGCTGCGTCCGCGCAGCCATCGATCTCCCGGCGAAAGACGGCGGCGATCAGGTCGGAGCGCTGCGGAAAGTGCCGATAGAGAGTACCGATGCCGACGCCCGCCTTTTCCGCGATTTCGCGCACCGGGGCGTCGACGCCCGAGGTCGCGAACACCGCCATGGCGGCCTGGAGCAGCGTGTCGAGATTGCGTTGCGCGTCGGCGCGCACGCGTCGATCCGCGACGCCTCGCAGCCCCACGCCAGCGTCTGAATCGTCCGTTCTGTCGTCCAAAATCCACCTGCTTGCCAAACGGAACAATGTTCCGTATAATGTGGAACATGGATCCGGTTAGGCTGAATAGCACAGCAAGGCGGTTTTAGCCACAGCCAAGCACGAGGAGAAAACATGCAGTATCGCCCGCTCGGACGGACCGGCATCAAGGTCAGCCCTTACTGCCTGGGCGCGATGATGTTCGGCAGCATCGCAAACCCGGATCACGACGAATGCATCCGCATCATTCACAAGGCCTTGGATTTTGGCATCAACTTCGTCGACACCGCCGACAGATATAGCAATGGCGAGTCGGAGGAGATCGTCGGCAAGGCGCTGAAAGGTCGGCGCGACAAGGTCGTGCTGTCCACCAAGGTGAACGGCCCCATGGGCAAGGATCCGAACAGCCAGGGCAATTCGCGCCGCTGGATTATTCAGGCGGTGGAAGCGTCGTTGCGCCGTCTGCAGACCGACCACATCGATCTCTACCTCATACATCGCCCTGCACCGGACACCGACATCGAGGAAACGCTCTCGGCACTCACCGATCTGATGCGCGCCGGCAAGGTGCGCGCGATCGGATCCTCGACTTTCCCGCCCTCCGAGATCGTCGAGGCCCAGTGGGTCGCCGAGCGGCGCGGGCTCGCCCGTTTCCGCGTGGAGCAGCCGCCTTACTCGATCCTCGATCGCGGCATCGAGCGCGAAGTACTCCCCGTCTGCGAGCGCTACGCAATGGGAGCGATGGTCTGGAGCCCATTGTCGAAAGGCCTGCTCACCGGGCGCTATCGCAAGGGGCAACCGCTGCCCGACAGCCTGCGGGTGAAATACATGCCGAGGCAGATGTCCGATGAGCGCAGTCTGGATGCGGTCGAGCAACTCATCCCGCTGGCTGAAGAGGCGGGGCTGTCGCTCACCCACATGGCGATGGCTTTCGTCATGGCTCATCCGGCCGTGACGTCGGCCATTCTCGGGCCACGTACGATGCAGCATCTCGACGACCTGCTCGTCGGCGCCGAGGTTCACCTCGGCGACGAGGTTCTGGACCGGATCGACCGGATCGTCCCGCCCGGGACCGACGTCGGCTTGAACGAGGCCAACTACAACCCGCCGGCGATCCTGCAAGCCGATCTGCGCCGCCGGCCGACCGCCGAACGCGCCGCTGCATAAATCCTGAACAACCGTCGAAGGAGAGATCATCATGCTGGATAGACCCGTCGCCTTGGTCACCGGGGCCAATCAAGGAATAGGCCTTCAGATCGCCAGGGATCTCGTGGCGCACGGCTTCACCGTGCTGGTCGGATCGCGCAATTTCGAGCGCGGCGAGGCGGCGGCCCGTGATATCGGGCAGGGCGCGCGCGCATTCCAACTCGACGTGACGGATCAGGCTTCGATCGCCGCCGCGGCGGAGCGTATCCGCAATGAGCTTGGCCGCCTCGACGTGCTCGTCAATAACGCCGCCATCTCGAACACCAGCAAGCGGCCCGGCCAATCCATCGAGGACTATGCCAAGCTGACCCGCCCGAGCAACGTGTCCCTCGACGAAGTGCGCGCGGTCTGGGAGACCAATGTGTTCGGCGTGCTTGCCGTCACCCAGGCCATGCTGCCGCTGCTGCGCGAAGCGCGGGCAGCCCGCATCGTCAACGTGTCGAGCGGCGTCGGTTCGCTGACACGCAATGCGGACCCGGCCTTCCCCTACCGCTCGATCTTCGGCCCGGTCTACCCCGCGTCCAAGACGGCGCTCAACGCCATGACGTTGGCCATGGCGATCGAGCTGGAGCCGACCGGAATCAAGGTCAACGCCGTCTCGCCGGGCTTCACCAAAACCAACCTCAACGGCTATGCCGGCACCGAGACCGTCGAGCAGGGCGCCCGCGAGGCGGTGCGTGTCGCGATGCTTGGCCCGGACGGCCCGACAGGGACGTTCACGCACGCAGAACTCGGAACGATTCCCTGGTGATCCGGATACCGCTCTCAGGGCTTGTCCGCCGTTGCCGGGACAATCTGCCGCGTTGCGGCGTCCATGGCTTGCGGAAAATTGCTATAATTTCGAACTGATCGCCAAGACGTACCGGCGGCATCCCCCGCGAGGGGGATCGGCTGTCATCCCCGCCACACGCCCTCTTTCCTGAGATCATCCATCGTGCGTGAAATGCCTTCGCGCAGGATCGCCACCATGTCGTCGATCTGCTCGCGCGTGATGATGAGGGGCGGCGACATCACGCACATGTTGATCAGTGGCCGCACCAGCAGGCCAAGTTCGTGGCAGTGGGCGTCGATGCGCTTGCCGACATCCTTGTCGAGTTGCAGTGGATCCTTGCTTTCGCGGTCGGCGACGCATTCCACGCAGCCCATCAACCCCACGCCGCGCACCTCGCCGACCAGCGGCAGCTCTTCCAGCGTCTTCAATTGCGCCTGGAAATAGGGCGCGACCGCCTGCGTGTGGGCAAGCACGCTTTCCTCCAGCAGGTCGAGATTCTTCAAGGCCACCGCGCAGCCGACGGGATGGCTGGTGTAGGTCAGGCCATGGCCGAACAGCGCGTCGGGATGGTTGGACCGGCGCAGGTTTTCCAGCAGCCGTTCGGAAATGATGACGCCGCCGAGCGGGAAATAGCCTGAGGTGACGCCCTTGGCGAAGATGATCATGTCGGGATCGATGCCGAACACATCGCCCGAGGCGAACACATGGCCGAGCCGGCCGAAGCCCGTCACCACCTCGTCGGAGACGTAGAGGATGTCGTTGTCACGGCAGATCTCGCGGATGCGCTTGAGATAGCCGTCGGGCGGCACGACGACGCCGCCGGACGCCTGCACCGGTTCGCCGACGAAGGCGCCTATTCTGTCGGCGCCGACGCGCGCGACCGTGTCGCGGAACTGGTCGACGAGGAAATCGGTGAAGGCGGCAACGCTCATGCCTTGAGGGCGCCGGAACGGATCGGGCGAGGACAGCTTGACCACCAGTTCGTCCGCGCCGTCCATCCAGTCGCGATCGCGGGGACGGCCATTGAGCGAGGCCGACAGATAGGTCGAGCCATGATAGGCGCCCCCTCGGCTCAGGATCAGCTTCTTTTCAGGCCGGCCACGCACATTGTTGTAGAACTGCATGAAGCGCAACGCCGTCTCGACCGCGGACGAACCGCCCGTGGTGTAGAAGACATGGCTGAGATCGCCTGGGGCATGGCCGGCGATGCGTTTGGCAAGCTCCGCCGATGGCGCGTTCATCGTGTACCAGGGCGTGTTGTAGGACAGCGCCATCGCCTGGTCGTACATCACCCTGGCGAGTTCCTCTCGACGATGGCCGACATTGACGCACCACATGCCGGCAGGCCCATCGATCAGCCGCTTGCCGGCGCTGTCGGTGATGTAGATGCCATCGCCCTCGCCGATCAGCGCGCGCGCTTCCGAACCGACGGAACCGGCATAAGGCCAGGGCTGGATGAGATGACGCTTGGCCAGTTCGGCCGCATCGTCGTTGCCAGGACCTGCCGTTTCGCGTGCCTTCAGATCTCTCACAGCCGCCATCATCGCCTCCACATCATCCGTCGAATTTCCCGGGCATCAATCCGGTCCGCCATGGCCGAAATCGTCGCTCTGCTCGCCTGATCTTGAATGTCCGTTCAATCAACATTGCAGAATTAGCGCTTGATTTCAATCCGCGGATGCGCGCATGATGAAAGAAAGCCGGCAAGGGGAACATAGCCGGCGCCAGCCCAATGGGATGCCGTATGGCGGGACAGTCCAGGCCAGCAACCGAGATCGCACCCGGAGCCCTGCCCCCGGTGCCCTGCAATGACGGTGGCTGCGGAAGGGTCGCCCTCGTTGCGCATGTCGCGGGCCAGACGAAATGCCCTTCTGCGATCCGAGCCCGTACAGGGCTTTGCCTTGATCAGCCCGACCTTCCTCTACGCACTCATCCTGCTGGTCCTGCCGATCCTGGTGGTCATCGCCCACTCCTTCTGGACCCAGCACTACCTGACGATCGACCGCACCTTCACATTGGAGAACTACCGTGTCGCGCTGACCGAGCCGATCTACCGCGATCTGTTGTGGCGCTCGCTCTACATCTCGCTGACGGTCAGCCTGTTCACCGTCGTCCTCGCCTACCCGATCGCCTACTTCATTTCCTTCCATGGCGGCCGTCACAAGAGCCTGTGGCTGTTCCTCATCACCATACCGTTCTGGACCAGCTATCTCTTGCGCGTGATGTCGTGGAAGGTCATCCTGGGCTATAACGGCGTCTTGAATTCCGGCCTGATGGGCCTGGGCATCATCGACGAACCGTCGACGGCCCTGCTCTACAATTCGAGCGCCGTCATCATTACCCTCACCCATGCCTGGGCGGCCTTCGCCATTCTGCCGATCTTCGTTTCGCTGGAGAAGGTCGACCGCACGCTGGTCGAAGCGGCTACCGATCTTGGCGATGGCCCCCTGCGCTCGTTCCTGCGCGTGACCTTGCCGCTGTCGGCGCCAGGCATCATTTCCGCGGCGCTGATCGTCATGATCCCGACGGTCGGCGACTATGTCACGCCAAAGCTCGTCGGCGGCAAGGACGGCGTCATGATCGCCAACGCGATCCAGGCGCAGTTCGGCAAGGCCGCCAACTGGCCGCTCGGCGCCGCACTTTCCGTTACCACCATGCTGATCGTCTCCCTGATGGCGGGCGCCACGGTGCTGATCATCCGCACCTTGCAAAGGATGGCGCGATGAGGGCGCGGCGCTTCCTGCCGGGCGGCTGGCTGTCGGCCTATGCGTTCCTCTACATCGTCTTCCTCTATTTGCCGGTCATCTTCCTGCCGATCTTCTCGATCAACACGGCGGCGACGCCGAAATTCCCGCTGACCGGCTTCACCCTGCAATGGTACGAAGACCTGCCGCGCACGCCGGCGCTGCTCGACGCCACCTGGAACAGCCTGATCGTCGGCGTCTTGGCGGCCATCCTCTCCACCGTACTCGGCATCCTCGCCGCCCGCTCGATCACCCGCTACCGCTATCCCGGCCGCCGCGCCATCAACGGGCTGATCATGGCGCCGCTTGTGCTGCCGGAAGTCATCGTTGCCATCTCCATGCTGCTGGTGATGCTGCAGTTGGGCCTCAGCCTTTCGCTGTTCACCGTAGTGCTCGGCCACGTCCTGGTCTGCATTCCCTATTCGATGACGGTGCTGACCTCCGGCTTCGAGGGTTTCGACCGCAGCCTCGAGGAAGCCTCCGCCGATCTCGGCGAAAGCGCCTTCGGCACTTTCCGGCGGGTGACGTTGCCCATGGTGGCGCCGGCGATCATTTCCAGCCTGCTGGTCTGCTTCACCATCTCGCTGGACGAGTTCATCATCGCCTTCTTCCTGACCGGCACCGAGGCGACGCTGCCGATCTACATCTGGGGCCAGTTGCGCTTCGCATCGAAACTGCCCGGCGTGCTGGCGCTCGGCACGCTGCTTTTGGTCGCCTCCTTCCTGCTGATGACGATCGCCGAAATCCTGCGTCGCCGCGCGGCCAGACGCACCCAGAACGAGGGAGGCCTCTATGCCTGAGCAGCCGCGGATCGAGCGCCCTCACGGGGACAGGATCCAATCCGAAAGACCGATGATCGAGATCCGGAACGTCACCCGCAGTTACGGAGCGTTCAAGGCGCTGGACGACGCCTCCCTGACCATCAGGGAGGGCGAGTTCTTCTCGCTGCTTGGCCCCTCGGGTTGCGGCAAAACCACGCTTTTGCGCATGATCGCCGGCTTCGACAATCCGACCAGCGGTTCGATCGCGGTCGGCGGCCAGCCCATGGAAGGCATCCCGGCCAACCGCCGGCCGACCAACATGGTGTTCCAGAGCTACGCGATCTTCCCGCACCTCAATGTCGAGCAGAACGTCGCCTACGGGCTGAAGCGGTTGAAGCTGCAGGGCGGCGAGGAGAAGCGCCGGGTTGAGGAAGCACTGGCGCAGGTCTCGCTCACCGGCCTCGGCAAGCGGCTTGCCACCGAGCTTTCCGGCGGCCAGCGCCAGCGCGTCGCGCTTGCCCGCGCCCTCGTGATGCGGCCAAAAGTTCTGCTGCTCGACGAGCCGCTGTCGGCGCTTGACAAGAAGCTGCGCGAGCAGATGCAAGTCGAGTTGCGCCGCCTGCAGCAAGCGGTCGGCATCACTTTCGTGCTCGTCACCCACGACCAGTATGAGGCGCTCGCAATGTCCGACCGCATCGCCGTGATGTTCGGCGGCAGGATCGCGCAGGTCGCCTCCCCAAAGGAAATCTACCAGCGCCCGGTCAACCGCCAGGTCGCCGACTTCCTGGGCGGCATGAATTTCGTCAAGGCCGAGATCGTCGAGGAGAACGGCGCATCGCTGGTCGTCGACACGCTCGGCTTCGGCCGCATCAAGACCGACAAGCCCAAGGCCTTCGTGCGCAATGGCGGCGCCGCAACGCTGGGCATCAGGCCTGAGCGGCTGCGCGTGCTATGGGACAATGCGAAAGCCAAATTCGAGGTCGCCGGCAAGGTGGTCGAGCGCCACTATTTCGGCGAGATCACCCATCTGATCGTCGAAATCCCGGGCCTGGAAAAGCCGCTGTCGGTGACAGAGACCAACGATTTCGGCGCCGACGATATTCCGGTCGGCACCCCGATCCGCCTCGCCTATGATCCCGAAGCCCTGGTCGCGATGGCCGACTGAACATCGGCGATGATCCTGCGCGCCGCGATGCGCCCGGCCACGATCGCGCCTTCGACATAGCCCGGGAATGACGGCGACAATTCCGACGAAGCGAAATGCAGCGGCGGCGCACCGGCAAGAATGGTGCGCTCGGCATCTCTCGCCGTCGCATCGATGATCAGGTCGCTATAGGCACCGCCGCTCCAGCCATCGTGCGTCCAGTCGCGGCGGCTGAAATCGAGACTGTCCGCTGCCTCCGGACCGAGCGCCTCCACCAGCCTCGTCGTCACCTGCGCCCGCAGATCCGCCTCGCCGAGTTCGTGCCAGCCCAGCGCCAGCGGCCCGCCAATGAAGACGACAAGCGCCGCATGATCGGGATCCTTGCTGGCGTCGCAGGCAAACAGCCCCGGCAGATCCCGCCACATCACCATCCCGCTCAAATCCCGCTCGCGCCAGAATGGCCTGGGATAGCGCACCAGGATCTTGATCACGGCGCCGCTTTCCCAGGCGCCGAGCGCCCTGTCCAAGGCTGCTGGCAAGGGGGGCGTAAAATCGAGCTTCGCGGCTGTCGCCGGCGGCACGGCCACCAGAACGGCGCGTGCTTCGATCACGCCGTTGCTCGAGACAACACGAACCCCTGGCGCACCATATTCGATGCGGATGGCCGGTTCACCCAGCCTCACCCAGCCGCCGAGATCATCAGCCAGATCGTCGGCTACCGACTGCATGGTCTCGCGCAGGGAATATTGCAGCTCCGGCACCTCATTGGTGATGCGCCGGTCATTGTCGATCAGGTACCAGAGCGGCACCTTCTCCAGCGCCAGGCACCACAGGCCCTCGATCATCGACCGGAAGGCCGCCTTGGCGTCAGCCGTGTCGTTCTGGCCATCGAGCCAGTCGGCAACGGTCAGGCCTTCGATCGCGGGATCGTCGGGCTCGATCCCGTTCATGCGTTCGCGGATCGCCATCGAGGCATGATAGGTCCGCTCGGCTCTCGGGACCGACATCGCCGGATGGGTGATGAAATCGCCCTCGACGTAGGTCTCGACAAAGGTCTTGCCCTGAGCCCGGGCCAGTTCCATCAGCTGCGGCATGTCCTCGCACAGGAACTGGCCGCCGCTGTCGATGCGCTCGCCAAGTCCGTTTCGCATGGCCTCGACGCGGCCGCCGACGCGATCGCGGGCTTCCACCAGCACGAAATCGACGCCGGCGCGCTTCAATTCGATCGCGGCCGAGAGGCCGGTGAAGCCGGCTCCGACGATGACGACGCCGGTCCTTTCGGTCTTGTCGCTCAATAGCCGGCCTTGATCTTCTCGAACTCGGCGACCATGCGCTGCTTCATCTCCGGCGCGACGGGCTGCTGGAACAAGGTCTTGTCGAGGAACTTGTCGAGATTGTCGAAGCCGCGGTCGGCCAGCACCTTGTGGTCGATCGCAGCCATCCCGGCGCCATTGCCGTGGCCGTAGCCGAAGGTCTTGACCATATAGTCCGACACGCCGGGTGCATTGACGGCGCTGAGGAAATCATAGGCCTCGTCGAGCTTGCCTGGCGCATCCTTCATCAGCACGTAGCCGCACACCCAGGTCGAAATCCCTTCGTTGGTCTCGCGGTTCATCGCGATCGGCAGCCCCTGTCCCTTCAGCGTCACGAAGGTCTCGTTCCAGCCCCAGACGAGATCGACCTCGTTGCCGATAAAGGCCTGGTTGAGGTCGGTGTCGTCGGTCCAGTAGAAACGGATGTTCTTGTGCACGTCGCGCAGGAAAGCGGACGCCTGCTTGAACTGGTCGTCGGTCATCTTGGTCCAGTCCTTGAGACCGATGACCAGGCTCGCCAGCGCATAGGCATCGTCGACATTGTCGCCGATGGTGACGCGGCCCTTGAACCGCGGATCGGCGAAAATCTTGAGCGACTGTGCCTGTTGGGCCGTCACCTTGTCGGTGCGGTAGAGGAGCGAGGTATTGCCCCAGTCGAATGGCATGAACCAGGCCTTGCCGTCGGCGGTAACGGCGAGATCCTTCATCGACATGATACCGGGATTGAGGTCCTTCCAGCCGGCGATCCTGGACGTGTCGAGCGGCTGCAGCATGCCGGCCTCGCGCCACTTCACCACGCTTTGCGAGCAGGGATGCGCGATATCGGCCTTGAAGCCTGCCCGCATCTTCTCGAAGGCCTCGTCCTCGTCGCCGAAGAAGGCAAAGGTCGGCTCCGCGCCGTATTTGGTCGTGTACGCCGGATGCAGCAGCGGATCCCCATAGCCCGACCAGTCGAATACGACGAGGTCGCCGCCGCCTTCGGCGAGCGCGTAAACCGCGCCGGCGCCAACCATGCAGGCGGCGGCGACAACAAGGCTGCGAAGCATGGAATTCATGGTGCGAAAAACTCCCCCATCGCCAAAGATGTCGAGAGCGAGGTTAGGCAAATTCAAGCGCTTTGGCGAGCCCATCCGCCGCTGCCGGCGCACGGACGGGCTCGGCAGGCGAAGACTAATAGCCCGCTTTGATCTTCTCGAACTCGGCGATCATCTTGAGCTTGAGATCTGACGGCAGCGGCTGCTGGAACAGCGTCTTGTCGACGAATTTCTGCACATCGTCATAGCCCTTTTCCTTCAGGACGGCCTGATCGACGCCGGCCATGCCCTTGGCATTGGCCTGGCCGTAGCCCCAGTCCTTGACCAGCACCTTGGCGATCTCCGGATCGTTGACTGCGTTGAGATAATCATAGGCCTTGCCGATGTTGCCGGGCGCATCCTTGAACAGCACATAGCCGCAGACCCAGGTCGAGATGCCCTCCGCCGTGTCCTTCTTCGACTTGATCGGGACGCCGGCTGCGACCGACTGCACGGTCGCATCGTTCCAGGCCCAGGCGAGGTCGACCTCGCCGCCGCTCAGAAGCTGGACGACGTCGGTGGTATCGGTCCAGTAGGAGCGGACATTCTTGTGCACCTGGCGCAGGAAGTCGGACGCCTGCTTGAACTGGTCGTCGGTCATCTTGGTCCAGTCCTTCAGGCCGATGGCGAGGCTCGCCAGCGCATAGGCATCGTCGACATTGTCGCCGATCGAGACCCGGCCCTTGAACTTCGGATCGGCGAACACTTTCAGCGACTGCACGTCCTTGTCGTCGATCTTGGAGGAATTGTAGGTGAGCTGCGTATTGCCCCAATCCCAGGGCATGAACCAGGCTTTTCCGTCATCGGTGGTGGCGAGATTCTTCATCGCCATGATGCCGGGATTGAGGTCCTTCCAGCCCGTGATCTTCGAGGTGTCGAGCGGCTGCAGCAGGCCAGCCTCGCGCCATTTGACCACGCTCTGCGAGCAGGGATGGCCAAGGTCGGCCTTGAAGCCGGAACGGACCTTCTCGAACGCCTCGTCCTCGTCGCCGAAGAAGGCGAAGGTCGGCGAATCGCCGTTCTTCTCGACATATTTCGGATGGAAGCCCGGATCCTCGTAGCCGGACCAGTCGAACACGATCAGATCCTTGTCGGCGGCGATCGCCAAGGCCGCGGCCGAAGCCGCCAGTGCACCGGTCAGCGCGAGCGTCAGTGTCAGGCGTCTAGTCAGTGTCTTCATTGCTGTTCCATCCTCTGTGGTTTTCTTATGGTTTCGTCTTTTCTTATGATTTGGTTGTTCCGGCGCCCTTCAGCGGGTAGTGCCTGGGGAAAGCCGCCGACAGGAATTCGTTCGCCGCCTGCAAGGAGGTCTCGCGGGTCGTGTTCTCGGTCCCCATCATCAGCCGCAGCCAAAGCCCTTCCAGCATCGCACTAAGCGCCAATGCCATGACCTGCGGCTCATAGGCGTAGCCGCCGCTCTGCTTGAGCGTCGCGCAGAGCTCGATGAAGATGTCCTGATAGACGACGTCGCGGGCGCTGCTCAGCGCCTGGTAGGTCGGCCGTGACTTGGCCTCGCCCCAGAAGGCGCACCATGCGGCGAGCTTGCGCTTGTTGCAGATCGAGCGGTCGAAATCGGCAGCGACCAGGGCCTGGAGTTGGTCGGCAGGATCGTCGCCTGCCTTCTGCAGGGCATTGCGCCAATGCGCCGAATACTCGTCATACATGTGCTGCAGCGTCGCGACGAGCAGCTTTTCCTTGCTCTCGAAATGAAAGTTGACGATGCCGCGCGACAGGCCGGCGCCATCGGCGACGTCGGCCATTGTCGTTTCCGAATAGCCTCGCTTGGCGAGCGAATCGATCGTCGCCTCGATGAGCTGAAGCTGCCTGACCTCCTTCGAGGCCTTGCGCCCGCGCTTCTCGGATTCGGCTTTCCGCGCCGGTTCAAGGAGCGCGTGCCTGGCATCTGCCGTTTTCATGCGTGTGATGGTCTCCAGCATCGCCGGCTATCGCTTTGCATCCGGCTTCGACCCGCGAAGATGAGTGGGACGGTGCTCTCCACTGTCAAGCACCTTCTGCATGGCTTCCCAGGTTCGTATGTTCTTGTCGACATAGGCCGCGCCCACCACGGCGGCAACGGCCGGATAGAGCGGTCCCTTCAGCCTTTCGAGCTCCCCTCGCGCCACCTCGCGGTACCAGGGATTGCGGTCTCTGACGGTGACATCGGCAAAACCGGCGCCACGCATCGCCTTCGCATAGCGCGCCGGCGAGGCCATGGCGAAGGACAGCCCCTCGGCTGCGATGTACGCCTTCATGTCGGGCGATGGTTCGCCGTCATGCGAGATCATCCAGTTGGAGGCGGCAAAGACCCCGCCCGGCTTGAGCACGCGGAAAATCTCGGCGAAGAGCCCGTCCTTGTCGGGCACATGCAACAGCGCATCCTTGGAAAAGACGACATCGAAGGAGCTGTCGGCGAAAGGCAGCAATCCCGGAGGCGCCTGAACGAAGCCGGCGCGCTCGCCAAGGCCACGCGCGGCGGCGCGCTGTCTGGCCGCCGCGATCACCGGCCGTTCGACATCGAAGCCGGTGGCGTGGGCCGCGCCGTGACGCTCGACCAGATGCAACGTGATGCCACCGCAGCCACAGCCGATATCGAGGACAGTCTTGCCCTTGAGCGAAAGCCCCTCGACCACCCGGTCGACCTCGTCCGGCCCGCCTGGCGACAGGTAGCCATCGCCCCACAGCGCCTCGAGGAAGCGGATGGCAGTGTCGTCATACTCCGGTTCGGCGTCTGCCGCTTCGATCATCAGCCCTCGGTCCCCAATCGACGGAATGCTCGGTTCGAACGCCGGCGAAGCGTAGCGCACATGCGGGAAAACGCAACATCATTTGTTGAACATTCATTCAGAATGGCTGGACAGAATGGCTGATGCCGTGCCAAATTCCGCGCATTCGGGAACAGATCACGCAAAAATGAACGGCGGGTCGCCTAAGCAATTCCAGGAAAAGTGTGGGCGATTTTCCCCGGGAGAAGCGCATAGCGCTTCCCCTTGGGAATTGCGCAAAACAGGGAGAACTGGGCCACAATGAAAGCTTGGGATGCGATCGTCATCGGCGGCGGACATAACGGTCTGGTCAATGCCTGCTACCTCCAGCGCGCCGGTCTCGACGTGTTGGTGGTGGAGAAGAACGACTGGGTCGGCGGTGCTGCCACCAGCCGGGAGCTGACGCCAGGCTTCCTCTACTCAAACTGCTCCTATGTCTGCTCGCTGTTCCGCCCCGAAATCATGCGTGACCTCGAACTGCCGCGTTTTGGCCTGCAGGTCATTTCCTATGAGGGCGGCGCGGTGTTCACGCGCGACGGCGACTACCTCGCCAACTACCGCGACCACGACGCGCACCGGCGCGAATTCGCCCGCTTCTCCAAAAGGGATGCCGAAGCCTATGACCGCTACTCTCGCGACGTGACGCGCCAGTGCCGCTTCATCCAGCCGCTCTTGATGCGCACCGCGCCGGACCCGACCAGTCTGCGGCCGCGCGACCTCGGCGAACTGCTCTATCTCGGCAAGAAATTCGCCGGTCTCTCCGCCGAGGAAATGGCGCTGACGCTGCGCTTCTGGACCATGTCGATCTCGGAATTCCTCGACGAATATTTCGAGACCGACGTCATCAAGGCGAACTTTGCTTTGTCCGGCATCATCGGCACGGCACTCGGACCGATGTCGCCTGGCACCGCTTACGTGCTGTTGCACCACTATATGGGCGAGGTCGACGGTTCGGTCGGCGCCTGGGGCTATGCGCGCGGCGGCATGGGCGCCGTCACCAAGGCGCTGGCAGCCTCCTTCAAGGCCTCCGGCGGCACGATCCGCACCGGCGCCGAGGTCGACCGTGTGCTGGTGAACAGAGGCAAGGCCAAGGGCGTCGTTCTGGCCGGCGGCGAGGAGATTTACGGCAAGCTGGTCGTCTCCAATGCCGACGTAAAGCGCACCTTCCTGAAGCTGGTCGAGGAGAAGGAACTGCCCGACATCTTCCTGCGCCGGGTCAAGAACTTCAAGATCCGCGGCTCCTCAGGCAAGGTCAACATAGCGCTCGATTCGCTGCCGGAATTCCCGGCGCTGCCGAAGGACTCGCCGGTCTATCGCGGCGACATGCATTTCACCGATTCCATTGAGCGCATGGAGCGCGCCTATGACGACTGGAAGACCGGCCGCTGGTCCGCCGACCCCTTCCTCGACATGGTGATCCCGACGACGCTCGACCCGACCATGGCGCCGCCGGGAAAACACTTCATGAGCTGCTTCGTGCAGTACGCGCCGCCCAAGGTGAACGGCCGCGAGTGGACCGATGCCGACCGCGACGGTTTTGCTGAAAGCGTGATTGCGCAGATCGCTGAATACTCGCCGGGGTTTCGCGATCGCATCGTCCACATGGAGGTGCGTACGCCGCGCGAAATCGAGGCCGAGGTCGGTCTCACCGAAGGCAACATTTTTCAAGGCGAACTCACCTTCGACCAGCTTCTGTTCAACCGCCCGGTACCGGGCTACGCGCAGTATCGGTCGCCGCTCAGTGGGCTCTATATGTGCGGTTCCTCGACCCATCCCGGTGGCGGCGTCATGGGCGCCCCCGGCCGCAACGCCGCGGCCGAAATCCTGCGCGATCTCGCAAAATCCACCTCGCATATGAGCCCGGCCCATGACGTTATTTGATGGCATCGTTATCGGTGGCGGCCACAACGGGCTTGTCGCTGCCGCCACGCTGGCGAAGGCCGGCCGCAAGGTGTTGGTGCTGGAAGCAGCAGCCGAACTCGGCGGCGCGGCGCGCACCGAGGAATTCGCGCCCGGCTTTCGCGTCTCGTCGATCGCGCATGTGCTGAACCGGCTGCACCCCGATGTGATGAAGACGCTGGAGCTGGAAAAGCACGGGCTGCAAATCGCCCGCGCCGATTTCCTCCCCTCGGTGTCGCTGTCGAAGGACGGCCCGGCACTGGTCCTGCATGGCGCCTATGGCGAGGTGCTGACCGGCGCCAGTTCCGCCGAGCAATCGGCTTGGAAGGAGCTGCGCGCGCAACTGCTGCGCTATGCCGGCATATTGAAGCGGTTCCTGCCGCGCCGGCCGCCCGATGTTGCCGGCATGTCGCTCAAGGAGACCGCAGCGCTCGGCCAGACCGCCTTGGCGCTGAAGAAACTCGGCAAGGAAGACATGCGCGACTTCCTGCGCGTGCTTCTGATGAACGTCGCCGACCTGCTCGACGAGCAGCTTGCCGACGACAGGCTGAAGGGGCTGCTCGCCTTCGATGCCACGCTCGGCAGTCATCTTGGCCCGCGCTCGCCGACCTCGCTGCTCGGCCTCTATTATTGCCTGGCCGGCGAAACCGGCGGAGCCGCCGGCGCGCAGATCTTGCCCAAAGGCGGCATGGGTGCGGTGGTGACGGCCATTCACGCCGCCGCCGAAAAGGCCGGCGTCGCGATCCGCACATCGGTGCCCGTCGCACGGATCATTGTCGAGAAAGGCCGCGCCGTCGGGGTCGTCCTCGACAATGGCGAGGAGCTTCGCGCCAGGACGATCGTCTCCGCCATCAACCCGGCGACCACCTTCCTCGATCTTGTCGGACCACGCGCGATCGATACCGGCTTCACGCGCAAGGTGAAAAATATCCGCATGAAGGGTGATGCCGCCAAACTTCATCTGGCGCTCGACCGGCCACCGCAATTCACTGGCGCCGATGCCGCCGACCACCAGGGGCGGCTGGTCATCGCCCCCTCCCCCGACCATGTCGAGCGTGCCTTCAATCCATGCAAATATGGCGAATTCTCGCACGAGCCGGTGATGGAGGTCACCCTGCCCAGCCTTGCGGACCCGTCGCTGGCGCCAGACGGTGCCTGCGTGCTGTCAGCCGTGGTGCAATACGCGCCCTATCAGTTGAAAGACGGTTGGGATGCCGGCAAGCCGAAATTCGTCGAGGCAATCATGGCGCAGTTGGAAGCCTACGCGCCTGGCATCGGCAAAACCGTGCGCCATACCGAACTACTCACCCCTGCCGACATCGAGAAGCGCTACCGTATGCCCGGTGGTCACTGGCATCATGGTGAACTGCAGGCAGATCAGATGCTGATCTCGCGTCCTGTCTCCGGCTGGTCGGGCTATGACACGCCGCTCGACGGCCTTTTCCTGGCCAGCGCCGGTTCGCATCCCGGTGGTGGTGTTTCCGGTGCGCCCGGCTTGAATGCCGCGCGGCGCATCATAGCGATGAAGGGGTAGGTTATGGCTCAGGCAACCAGGAAGACGCCCGTTGCAACGACAGTCAATGCGGCTGTTTCTGCCCGCACGCTGGCGCAAACCCACTTCCGCACGCTGCGTCTCGGCACGCCGTTCCAGCCGCGCCTCGAAGCACTGGCCAAGACCCAGGACTGGTACAATTGGGCCGGCTACCGCGCGCCGCATTCGCTCTGGGACGAGGAGCTCGAATATTTCGCCATCCGCAGCCAGGCAGCGCTCTTCGACATCTCGCCAATGACCAAATACCGCATCGAAGGCCCGGATGCCGAAGCCTTCCTCGACCGCGTCACCTTGCGCGATGTGAGCAAGCTCAAGCCCGGCCGCGTTCATTACACCGCGTGGTGTGACGATGAGGGTTTTGTCCTCGACGACGGCACGCTGTTCCGACTTTCGCCAACCTGCTTCCGGCTGTGTTCGCAGGAGCGGCATCTGCCCTGGCTGCTGGACAGCGCCCTTGGTTTCGACGTCACCATCGTGGAGGAAACCGACGCCGTCGCCGGGCTCGCCTTGCAGGGCCCCACATCTTTCGCCGTGCTGCGCGATGCTGGTTTCGCCGGTGTCGAGAAGCTGAAAATATTCGACCTCGCCGAGTTCCCGCATGACGGCGGCGCGGTCATCATTTCACGCACCGGCTTCACCGGCGATCTCGGCTACGAACTGTTCGTACCGGCCGACAAGGCGCTCAGCCTGTGGGATCGGCTGATGACGGCAGGCGAACTGCTCGGCATCAGGGCCATCGGCTACACCGCGCTCAACCGCGCGCGGCTCGAAGCAGGGCTGATTGTCGCCAATGCCGATTTCACCACCGCCGAACACGCCATCCGGGCCGACCGCCTGCGCATGCCCGACGAGATCGGGCTCGGCTTCATGATCGATCTGGAAAAGGCTCATTTCAACGGCCGCCGCGCCATCCTCGAAGCGAGGACAAAACGCAGGCTGCGCCATGTCCTGGTCGGGCTGGAGATCGAGGGCAACATCCCGGCCGAACACGCGATCGTCTACCACAAGAAGAGCCAGGAAGTCGGCCTGGTCAGCGCCGCCATGTGGTCGCCCATGGCCAAGCGCAGCATCGCCATCGCCTCGCTGGCGCGGCCCTATGGTGATACTGTCGTGGAAGACCTCTGGGTCGAGATCTACGCCATGCGCGAGCTGCAGTACCAGAAGCTGATGAAACGGGCCAAGGTCGTGGCGCGACCCTTCATCAAGCTCGACCGCCGCACCGCCAACCCGCCGGCGGATTTCTGAGCATGGCCGAGGAAGCGGAAGGCGAAGCCGCCGAACAGTGGGAACTGGTCAACACGCCGCTCGGCGAAAAATGGTCGGGCCGTACACGCTATGCCGCCGCCATGTTCTTCTACAAACGCGACGAGATGAGCGCGGAGACTTTGGAGGTCTACCGCATCTGCGCCAGGCTCGATTCGGAGAACCCGTTGCCGATCATTCGCGACCGTGGCGTCGGCAAGGATTGGCTGAAGCGTATGGGCTTCGACAAGTAGTGTCGGCTCAGCCGATCGTGCGTTCGAGCATGCTTAGCCAGTTGCGGTAGGCGATCTTTTCGATCAGCGCGCGGCCGAAGCCACGCGCCGCCAGCGCATCGATGAGTCTCGGCAGACCGGCGACATCGCCGATGACGGCCGGGATCATGGCGCCGTCGAAATCCGAGCCGAGACCGACCCCGTCCTCGCCCAGAGCCTGCAGCAGGGAATCGATATGGCGCACCATGATGTCGAGGCTGGTGTCGGCATTCATGCGACCGTCCTCGCGCAGGAAGCCGGTGGCGAAGTTGAGGCCGACCATGCCGCCCGACTCGCGGATCGCGCCGAGCTGCCAGTCGGTCAGATTGCGCGAATGGCCGCAGATCGCGTGCACATTGGAATGGGTGGCGACCAGCGGCGCATCGCTGATTTCAGCGACATCGCGAAAGCCCTTCTCGTTGAGATGCGAGAGGTCGATCATGATCTTCAGTTCGTTGCAGGCCTTGACCAGCGCCTTGCCGGCATCGGTCAGGCCGGGTCCGGTGTCGGGCGAGGACGGAAAGCGGAACGGCACGCCGTGGCCGAACGCATTCGGCCGGCTCCAGACGATGCCGAGCGAACGCAGGCCCGCGGCATGTAGAACGTCGAGCATGGTGAGTTCGGGATCGATCGCCTCGACGCCCTCGATGTGGAACACTGCGGCAATCGTGCCTTGCGCCATGGCATTGCGCACATCGCCGGCACTGCGGCAGATCGCCAATGCGCCGGCGCGCTCCAGCCGGAACAGGATGGACGCCATCGCGATCGTCGAGTTGAGCGCATCGACGCGCGGAACCTCGGGCGGCAGCGGCTCGCTGTCGCTCGGCGCCGAAGGCACGGCGCTGCGCCGCGCTTTCTCGACGGGCGGCGGAAAGATGGCGAACATGCCACCGGCGAATCCGCCGGCCTTGGCCCGCGGCAGGTCGATATGGCCGCCCGATTTCCCTTCGACGAACAGCTTTTCGACGTCGCTGTCCTTGGACTGATAGAGCCTCAGCAGCGTGTCGTTATGGCCGTCGAAGACGGGGACGAGGTCGGATTCGGTCATAGGGGGGTCATTCGGTTCGTTCATCGGCGCGGGAGCGATATATCATACCCACTTAGGCAAGATGTGCTACCCGCGCAAATGACAAAGCCTGTCCGACCTATTGCTTCAGCACGTCGGCCCATTCCGGATGGCGGCGGAACTGGGCGTTGGCGAACGGGCAGAGCGGGATGATCTTCTTGCCCGCTGCCCGCGCATCCTCGACGGCGCGAGTGACGAGCCGAAGCCCGGCGCCCTGGCCGCGAAAGGCGTCCGGCACTTCGGTGTGGTCGATGATGAGCTGGTGCTCGCCGATCTTGGTGAAGGTCATCTCGGCCTCGGCGCCGCCGGCGCCGCGCAGGAAGTAGCGACCCTTGGATCCGCGATCCTCAAGTTCGATCTCTGGCAGTTGATCGGGCATCTCTCTAGACTCCTTGGGCGACACCGGCAAAAAGCCGCCGCGCCGCCTCGATTTCGTTTGGCCGCACCTCGTGCCCGCCTTCGTGCCACTCCACTGTGACATCGGCGCCATCGGCACGCAAATAGGCTTCGAGCCGCGCCGTCAGGTTCGGCGGGCAGATCGGATCGCGCCTGCCGGCGGTCACCAGGATGTGACGGCCAGCAAGGCTGCCTTTCACCTCCGGCTCGAACGGGATCAGCGGATGCATCAGCACCGCGGCGTCGAACAGGTCCGGGGCTTCGAACACCAGCGAGGCCAGGATATTGGCGCCGTTGGAATAGCCGAGGCCGAGCACGGCCGATGGCGTCGCCGCCTCGACATGCGCCTTGACGAATTCAGCCATCTTGCCCGTCGCCCGCGCCAGGTCGTCCATGTCATAGACGCCCTCGCCGGTCCGGCGGAAGAAACGCGCGGCGCCTTGTTCTGAAACATCGCCGCGCGGCGAGATGATGGTGGCCTGGGGCGCGAGATCGCGCCCCAGCGAGACAAGCTGGCTCTCGTCGCCGCCCGTCCCATGGAAGACGAAGAGCAGCGGACCACCCGGCGAACCGGGCAGCACCTTGTGGATGAAAGCGTCCTTGCTCATCGCTCAGCCCTCCAGCTTCTGCAGATGCTGTTCCAGATAGGGCCGCAGGTGCTGATGCTGGGCGGGCAGCTTCAGCGCCTCGCCGAGATGGGCGGTGTCCTCATCACGGTCAAAGCCCGGCTCGTTGGTGGCGACTTCGAACAGCACGCCACCTGGCGTGCGGAAATAGATCGCCCAGAAATAGTCGCGGTCGATCACCGGCGTCACGCCATAGCCTGTATCCATGAGCGCTTTGCGCACTTCGAGCTGCTTGGCGCGGTTCTCGACGGCGAAGGCGACATGATGGACGGAGCCGGCGCCGAGATCGGCGAAGGGGGCCGTCGGCAGCGATTCGATGTCGACGACATCGGCGCCGTTGCCGTTCTTGACGGCGAGCCGCCTGACATTGCCTGACTTGTCGACTTCCTCGTAGCCCATGAACTTCAAAAGCTCCTCGGTGGCGCCGCCATCCTTCAGCCTCAGCGAAACCGAATGAAAGCCGCGGATCGCCTCGTCAGCGGCAACACCGCCCTTCACCCAGGGCGCTCTGGTGTCGGCCTTGTCCTCGACGAGGGCAAAGCCGTCGCCGTCCGGGCCGTCAAATCTGAGCCGCTTCTGGCCAAAACTTTCCTCACGGGCGACATTGGCTACGCCTTCGTCGTTGAAGCGTTTTTCCCAATAGGCCAGCGTGCCGTCCGGCACGGAGTAGACCGTGGTGCCGACTTCGCCGACGCCATGGCGGCCTTTGCCGATGTTGGGAAACGGAAAATAGGTCATCACCGAACCCGGCGTTCCGACCTCGTCGGCATAGTAGAGATGGTAGACATCAGGCGCGTCGAAATTGACCGTCTTCTTGACCCGGCGCAAGCCGAGCTTGTGGGTGAAGAAATCATTGTTCTGCCGTGCATCCCTGGCCATCGAGGTGACGTGATGCAGGCCCTTGATCTGGTCGAGCATGGTCTCTGCTCCTTCCCTTGGTGTGTGTGCGGCCCTCGCCGCTGTCCACGCCAATATGAGGACACGATCTGTTGGGGCAAAGGCCGCAAACACAGAATGGACTGTGCTGTAAAAGTGAACAGTGACAAGACACTCGTTCACCATTCTGCCAACGGCCCTGGCCTTGCGCGGCTGATGGAATCGGTTCCATGTGCGCATTCGAACGTGCTGGGAAGGGGTAGCGCAAGTGACTGGAAAAGGCAGGCGGCCAAATGTCCTCCTCATTACCTGTGACCAGTGGCGCGGCGATTGCCTGTCGGCTGCCGGCCATCCGCAGGTGAAGACGCCGAATGCCGATGCGCTGGCCGCCGAAGGTGTGCTGTTCAAGCGCCACTACGGCGGCGCTGCTCCGTGCTCGCCCGCGCGTGCCTGCCTTTACACAGGCCTCTACCAGATGAACAACCGTGTCTGCCGCAACGGCACGCCGCTCGATGCCCGCCACGGCAATATTGCGCTTGCCGCGCGCAGCGTCGGTTACGATCCGACCTTGTTCGGCTATACCGATGTGTCGCTCGACCCGCGCCAGCTGGCACCGGGTGATCCACGATTGCACAGCTATGAAGGCGTGCTGCCCGGCTTCACGGTGCGCCAATTGCTCCCCGAACATCAGAAACAGTGGCTGTCATGGCTGAAGCAGCAGGGCATCGATGCCAGCGCTGGAAGTCCCGACATCCATCGTCCCGTGGGGGAGGCCGATGGTGCGGTGACTGAAGCGCCACCCGTCTACTCAAAGGACCAGACGCCAACGGCTTTCCTTGCCGGCGAATTCATCCGCTGGCTGGGCGAGCAAGAGGAGACGGCGCCATGGTTTGCCCATCTTTCCTTTATCAGCCCGCATCCGCCCTTCGTCGTACCGGAACCCTACAACACCCGATACGATCCGGCGGACGGCCCGGCTTTTCACCGTGCGGAAAGTTGGCGAGCCGAAGCTCAGGGCCACCCCTACATCGCCTATGATCTTGACCGGAAAAACCGCGCAAGTTTCCGCCCCGGCGCCACGGGCAAGGTACACGACTGGAGCGAGGATGATTTCCGCCGCATCCGAGCCAACTATTACGGCATGATCTCCGAAGTCGACGCGCAGCTCGGCCGCCTGTGGCAAGCGATGAGGACCGAAGGCGCCTGGGACAACACCATCATCGTGCTCACCTCCGATCACGCCGAAATGATGGGCGACCATTTCATGCTGGGCAAAGGCGGTTATTTCGACGGCAGCTATCACATCCCGCTGATCATCCGCGATCCACGCCATCGCAAAGCCGCCGGCAACACTGTCGATCGCTTCACCGAAGCGGTGGACATTTTGCCGACGCTCATCGACCTGCTCGGCGTGGCTCCCGAACCGCATCTTGACGGGTGCTCGCTGAAACCCTTCCTGAGCGGTGGAACTCCCGCCGTTTGGCGCGACGCCGCGCACTGGGAGTTCGACTTTCGCTCGATCGCCGACGGAGAAGCCGAACGGCACTTCGGCCTTACCTCGCGCCAGTGCAACCTCGCTGTCATCCGCACACAAAAATTCAAATATGTGCATTTTGGCGGTGGCTTGCCGCCTTTGCTCTTCGACATGGAGAACGACCCTGGCGAATTGAAGAACCTCGCCAGCAGTCCGGCACATCGCTCCACCCGCCTGGAATTCGCCGAAAGGCTGCTTGCCTGGCGGGCCGAACACCTCGACCAGTCGCTTGCACTCTCGGAACTGACGGAAAACGGGGTGGCTGGATATGCAAGGTCGCAGGCAGGGCGGTAAGGGATTTCCCCTACCGCCCGTACTTGCCTACCGAACGATCAGACGCTGCTCGTCGCGCTTCTGCGCGTAGGAGCCCTTGTCGTAAGCCGCTTGCTTCTCGAGCTGCTCCTTGGTGAAGGTCGTATAGAGGTACTTCTTGCCGTCCTTGTCGGTCATGAACTTCAAATTGTCCATGCCGACCGCGACCTCCTTCGAACCGATGCCGAGGAAGCCGCCGACATCGACGATCACGGCATCGGTTTTCTTGTCGGGCGCCAGCACGACATCGCCGATCTCGCCGACCTTGGCGTCGTTTGCGCCATAGACTGTCGTACCCTTCAGATCGTCGCCCCTGATCTCGCCGACCGGCATCTCCGTAAGCTTCGACTTGTCGATGGCCGCGGTCTTTGTCTGGTCGGGAGCTGTGGCGTCAGCCGGCGCCGCCGCCGTCTTGTCCGCCGGAGCGGCAGCAGGAGCTGTCGCGGTGGCTGGCGCGGTTGCGGCCGGCTCGTTCGATGCCGTCGTAGCTGGCGCCGGATCATAGGCCTTGCGGTTGAAGTCCGGCTGCGCCTGCAGTTCTTCCTTGGTGGTCTGCGCAACGAGCCAGCGGTCGCCATTCTTCTGTGCCCACTGCGCCTTGGCGAAATCATAGGCGACATTCTTTTCGCCCATGCCAAGGAAGCCGCCCACGCCAATAATCAGCGATTGCGCCTTGCCTTCCTTGGTCAGCACGATGTCGTTCACGTCGCCGATCTTCTGGGCGTCGTCGCCTGTGCCGTTGTAGACATTTTCGCCGATGATGTTTGTGGCCAAATTGCCATCAGCCTGTTTCACCGGTTCCGCCTTCGCTTCTGCCGGCTTCTGCGCGGTGTCGGTGGACGTGGCCGGGGCAGTCGTCGATGCGGCCGGGACCGGCGCATAAGCCTTGCTGTCGAATTCCGGATGCGCCGTCAGCTCGTCCTTGGTCGCCTGCGCGACCAGCCAGCGGTCACCGTTCTTCTCGGCCCATTGCAGCTTGTCATAGTCGAAGGCGACGTTCTTGGTTCCGACGCCAAGGAAGCCGCCGACGCCGATGACGACGGATTTCACCATGCCGTCCTTGTCGAAGACGACATCAGTGACCTTGCCGATGTTCTCGGCATTGTCGCCAGTGCCGTTGTAGACGGTTTCGCCGATGATATTGGTGACGATGCTGCCCTCAGCGTGCACCACCGGCGCGGCCGGCTCCTGGGCCGCAGGCTGCTTCGCGGGAGCCGGGGCTGCAGTGCTTTGGGCGAAGGCACCGGTTGCGACCATTGTCGCAAGGGCGGTCGTGGCTAAAAAGGTGCGGATCATGATAGTCTCTCCTCGTGCTGATTTCGTGCACGCCGCGCCCGGTTGAACCGTCGCTGGGGAGATCGGACGCGGCATCTCTACAGGTTCACAACGTCGTGACCATGCTGTTGTTCCCACGAAGCGAATGCCCGCTACCCAGCTTCGAATCCGGCCTGGATTGCGGCGCAACCGGAACCTTTCCAAGTCCGCAGCGTTTCAGCCTCCGGCTGGGCGCGTCCTGGTCAGGTGTGATTGACCAGCGGAGCGGGGCATGAAATTTGCAGCGGTGCTGAACCGAGATGGCGGCACCTTGCGCACCACCGATATCTCGGCTTTCTCCGACCGGATGCGTCAGACGCTGGAATCGGCGGGCCACTCTCTCAGCATCGATATCGTTGCCGGCAAGGATGTCGTGGAAACCCTCGACAACGCCGTGTCACGCTGCACCGTCGATGTCGTGCTCGCCGGCGGCGGTGACGGCACCATCTCGGCCGCGGCCGCGAGGCTGATGGGCAAGAAAAAGGCGCTCGCCATATTGCCGGCCGGCACGATGAACCTGTTCGCGCGCGGCCTCGGCATTCCACAGTCGCTCGATGCCGCGCTGAAATCCTTCGCCGACGGCGAAATCATCGCGGTCGACATGGCCACGGCCAATGGCCAGCCCTTCGTTCACCAGTTCTCGATCGGCATGCATGCCAAGATGGTGCAGCTGCGCCAGGGGATGGAATTCGGTTCGCGCCTGGGCAAGATCAGGGCTTCGGCAAAGGCGGCCTGGGCAACGATCAAGAACCCGCCAGCGATGAACGTCACGCTCAGCATCGGCGACGCCGAGGTGACGGCGCGCATATCAGGCATCGGCGTCACCAACAATCTGTTCGGCGAAGGCCATTTGCCTTATGCCGACAATCCTGCCGGGGGCGTGCTCGGCATCTATGTGACGGTGGCGCAGCAACGCGCCGAACTGGTCAAGGTCTTGTTCGACATTGCGCGCGGCAAGTGGCGCGACAATGAGCATGTCGAAATCCACCAAGCAGACCGTACGGTGCTGAAAATCCATTCCGGCGGCAGAAAGTTCCGGGCCGTCATGGATGGCGAACTGGTCAGGCTCGATCGTGAGACGACCATCGAAATCCATCCCGGAGCGCTCAACGTCCTGGTGCCGGCCAGCATCGCCGAGGCAAAGGCTGCGTGATACGGATTCGAACCACGAAAGCCAAAAATCTAGCTGCTCGGCGCGCTTCCTTGCTCGGTCGCCGGTGTCTTGGCCGCCCGGCCATAGATTTCAGCGATACCCCAAGCCGCGAAACTCAGGAGCAGCGCGGCGATCAGGATATACAAGACATGCCAGCCCCACCGCCCCTGACGCGCTTTGTTTTCGGGAATGGTCTTGGTCATGATCGGCTCTTGTCTCGATTTGCGCCGGCTGACGCGTCCGGCAAAACATGGTCGAGTAACGGTTCCTCGCTAGGATGGTTCCAGGCAAGCCGGACCAGTGCCGGCGAAGAGACCAACAAGACGGCGGAAGTCGGGACTGGGCATTGGGGACTTGGGTGAGCAGCAAGGCGGAAGCAGTGCTGGGTCTGCCAGCCGAGGTCGCGCGGGCGGTGACGGACGAAGACCGGCTCGCCGTGCTGCGTGGGCTGGAGGTCATCGATTCGACGATCGACGTGGATTTCGACCGCATCAGCAACCTCGCCGCGGCCGTAATGCAGGCACCGATAGCGCTGGTCACGCTTGTCGATCTCGAGCGGCAATGGTTCAAGTCATGCTTTGGCCTCGACGAAACGGGAACAGCGACCGGAATCTCCTTCTGCGCCCACGCCATCGCCGCCGGTGACGGCCCCATGGTGGTGACAGATGCGACGGCGGATCCCCGCTTCAAGAACAACCCGCTGGTCACCGGCGAGCATCATGTGCGCTTCTACGCAGGCACGCCGATGCTCGTGGCCGGCGCCAGGATCGGCACGCTATGCGTGATGGATCGCAAACCCCATGCCTTTCCATCCAGCGCCGCACTGGACCAGTTGACGATGCTCGCCGGCCTCGCCGGCAGCCTGTTCACCCTGAAGGATGCAACCCGCAGCGGCGCGATCGCCGAGGCAGCGCTCGCTCGCGAGGAAAAGCGGCGCGCCATCGCGCTCGACGCGGCGTCGCTCGCCAGCTGGGCATGGGACATCCGCACGGACATGATCGAGTGCGACGTCAGGCTGTCCGAACTGTTCAATCTGCCGCGCTCGACGCGGTTGCGGGCGCGCGACATCCTGACCGCCATCGACCCGCGCGACGTCTATCAAACCGAAACGCGCTTTCGCGACGCCTTGACTGGCAGCGACGACTATTTCGGCGAATACCGGGTGAAAGGCTTTCATCCACCGCGATGGGTGGCCACGCGCGGCAGTGTCATCGAGCGCGATGGCGACGGCAAGCCGACGCTGATTTTCGGCGTCAACTACGACATCTCGGAACGCAAGCTCGGCGACGAACGGCAACGGCTGCTGCTCAGAGAGCTCAACCACCGCGTCAAGAACACGCTGGCAACTGTCCAGGCGCTGGCGACGCAGACCGTGCGCCATGCCCGCCAGCCGAGCGAATTCCTCGAAGCCTTCAGTGCGCGGCTTCAGGCCCTGGGCATTGCCCATGGTCTGCTGTCCGACCGCGAATGGCGCGGCATCGGCGTCCGCGAACTCGTCCAGATCGAGATCAGGCCCTTCGACAACGCCGACCAGCCGCGCTTGACGATCTCCGGCGCCGACCTGTTGCTGTCGCCTGATCAGGCCGTAGGCCTTGGGCTGATCCTGCATGAACTGGCCAGCAACGCGCTGCAATATGGATCGCTGTCGGTGGCATCAGGCAAGGTTGATCTCGGCTGGAAGGCGCAAGGCAGGAAGGGCAACCGGCGCCTCGTTCTGACCTGGCGCGAAAGCGGCGGTCCTGAAGTTGCCCCACCCGAGCGGCACGGCTTTGGCTCGATCCTCATCCGGCGCAGTCTGGCCAAGGTCATTTCGAGCGAAGTGACCCATGAATTCCGACCGGACGGGGTCTTCGCCGAAATATCGATGCCCCTGGAAGATCTGTCGGAGTGAGATGAAGCTGTCCAGATGCCGGCGAACTACCCTTCGCCGGCACCCGGATGATCTGTGTCCGACTTTACGTTCTCGCGGTAGATGGCATAGGCCGCCAGTGCCACGGCCGGACCAAGAATAACCCCTAGTCCGCCTTTTCCCTTGAGCAATGTCGGCAGCACGGCGAGCGCGGCCGTAATGCCGATCGCCCTCATGTCGGCCTTACGCCGCATTGCCTCACGGCGGACCCGAGCGCCCGACATCAGCCGGTGGATCAGAAGAACAAGGCCCGCGATCATCAGGAAGCCGATACCGAAACCAATCGCGGCAGCCAGCGATCCATACCGCACCGACGTCCAGATATAGGCTGCTCCAACCAGGAAGCCGAGGCCGCAGAATGCCGCCAACGCTGCAAGCGCATAGACAATGGCCGCCGTGCGCGCGCGCCGCACCGCAGCCATTGTTTCCCCCGAGGCAAAACCCGAGAGCAGGGAAGCCAGCAGTCCCATCTCGGCGGAACTAGCGACGCGCGAGCAGCGCGAACAGGAAGCCGACGCCCGCAGCGATTGCCAGCGACGTCACGGGCTTTTCGCGCACGCTTGCCACCATCTGCGCCTCGATATCCCTGGCGTTTCCGCGCAAGCTGTCGAAGGCAGCCTCACCTTGCGCGCGCAACTGCTCGACGCCTTCGGCCGCCGCCCGGCGCGCCGTGCCGTAGCCGTGTTCGCCAGTCTTGGCCAGCTGTTTGGTGAGCTTGTCGATATCGGCCTTCAACTGCCTGATGTCGGCTTCGAGATCCGGATTCGTCCGTGCTTCGTTGGCGGTCTTGCCTGCGGCGGTTGCCATTGCTTAACTCCTTGTGATTGCTCGATTTCAAACGCGCCGTGCGTCTCAAGGTTCCGATGCCTGGACAAACTAGCCGAAAACCCGGTCATGCGCACCCGATCCGCCGCCTGGCAAGAAGCGCTGCGTCAGATCAGCGGCCGGCGGCCCTCGCCCAGCCCCTCCCAGCCGGCGAGCTGCTTCAGCCCTTCATTGTCGACGACCCCGCAACCGCCGTCGCGCCAGACTATCAACTGGCGGTCCATCAGCTTGCGGATCGTCTTGTTGGTGTGAACCAGCGACAGCCCAAGCGTATCGGCGATGTGCTGCTGCGTGATCGGAATCTGGATGGACTGCTTGCCGTTCAGTCCGACGACCTTGGCGCGGCTGGCGATGAAGGCGATAAGATAGGCGGCGCGCTCGATTGCGCTGCGGCGGCCGAGACTGAGCAGGTTCTCGTCCAGCATGCGCTCTTCGCGCGACGCGATCCAGGTGATGTCGTAGGCGAGACCCGGATGGTTGCGGTAGAGTTCTTGCAGGTTATCGCGTTCGAACACGCAAAGCAGCATCGGCGACAGGGCCTCGACGGAATGCTGCATCTCCCCCATGACGCTGCCTTGCAGGCCGATGAGATCGCCAGGCACGAGGTAATTGAGGATCTGTCGACGGCCGTCCTGCAACAGCTTGTAGCGGAACGCCCAGCCGGACAGCACGGTGTAGAGGTGGGCGCTGTGGCTTCCTTCCACGAGAACAGTGGCACCTTTGTCGACCGCGAGCTCGCCCTTCTTGAATTTACTGATGAAGGCCAGCTCCGGTTTCTCGAATTCCCGGAACACCTGCAAGGGCCGTAATGGGCATTGCTCGCAGGGATATTGCCGGCTTGAAAAAGAGCGCCCGATCTGGCTTGGCATTTCGACCCCCCGTTGCGAAAGTCTGCCGGTCGGCAGGCCAGTTTCACGCGTTTGCCCGAGATCGGTTTTTCGTCGCCGGCGCATGTCTTTTTTAAATGACAACACACCAAATTGCGATCATGACTCGCGGCGTTTCAAGGAGCAATTGCCTGTGCCCCCATTACTTGACGGATTGCGCATTCTTGTCCTGGAGGATGAATTCCTCATAGCCATGGATGTCGAGCAACTCTGCCGTGACCACGGTGCGGGCGAGGTGGTGGTTGCCCGCGATCTGGCCGAGATCGACGGCCGCAAGGTCGCGACGCATTTCGACGCCGCCATTGTCGATCTGATGCTGGGCGGCACTTCGACCCTCGAATTCGCCGCTGGCCTGCGTGAAACCGGCGTCCCGTTCGTGTTTGCGTCCGGCTATTCCGATGCGGACGAGATCAAGGCATCCTTTCCTGGGGTGAGGCTGGTCACCAAGCCCTATTCGGGCGAAGACCTCATCGAAGCGGTGGCGCTGGCCTACGGTCGCGGCTCCCCTGGCTGAGACTGACGCGACGACACTCGAATTGCCGTGATGCGTCCCGCATTCAATGCCCCGCCGTCCCGGTGACCTGGGCGGAGATCGCATCGGGACCATACTCGTCCTCGCCGGAGATTTTCAGGATTTCCTGAAGGCGTGTGCGGGCCCTGCTGACGCGGCTCTTGATCGTTCCGACCGCGCAACCGCAGATTTCGGCGGCCTCCTCGTAGGAGAAGCCCGAAGCGCCGATCAGGATGATGGCTTCGCGCTGGTCCTCCGGCAATTGCTCGAGGGCGCCGCGAAAATCCTTGAGGTCGAGCTGGCCGTGCTGGGCCGGATGCACCGCAAGCCGGGCCGTCATGATGCCGTCGCTGTCCTGCACCTCGCGGCCGCGCTTGCGCATCTGCGAATAGAATTCGTTGCGCAGGATCGTGAAAAGCCATGCCTTGAGATTGGTACCAGGCTGGAAGCTCTCATGCTTGTCCCAGGCCTTGACCAGCGTTTCCTGGACCAGGTCATCGGCCTTGTCGGCATTCTGCGTCAGCGACACGGCAAAGGCCCGCAAGCTCGGGATTGCCCCAAGCAGATCGGTCTTGAAGCCTTGGGAGACCGCGCCCATGCTCTAGTCCTTCTTCTGTGCGGGTTCGGCCTGTTCCAGTTGTCTGAGCAACTGGGCGAAGCGATCCGGCACATTGTCGGAGACCAGCTCGTCGTAATATTGTTTGAGTTTGCGTCCGATTTCGGAATTCGGCCCCAGCGGGTCGCCGACACCGTTCCGGCGCCTGCCCGCGGCGCCAGCCAAAATATCTTTCGTCATATCCTTCATTTCGCCCTTATAGTCCCAGCGCCCAAGCCACTCATTACAACTCAACACAAGGCAAGCGGCATCCTCGTCTGGGTTGCCCATCCCGATACCAAACGCCGTTCCCGTCTTTTCGTTCCATATTGAGCGGAACTTTTTCGGAAAACCCGCGTTGTATTAGCGGGCTTGCGATCAGCTTGACCTGCAATGCGTGAAATCGCGTCATCTGAGGGAGACGTCTTACCATGAGTTTATCCGCTACCATCGCACCGCACCTGCCGTTTCTGCGCCGCTTTTCGCGTGCCGTCTCGGGATCGCAAGAGAGTGGCGACGCGCTGGTCGCCGCGATGCTCGAAGCCATCATCGCCGACGTCGAGATCTTTCCCGAGGCATCGAGTGACCGGATCGCCTTGTACAAGGTTTTCGCCAAGCTTTTCACATCGGTTGCCATCCGCGTCCCGCAGGAGCAGGCACAATCGGCCTGGGAACAGCGTGCGGCCGCCAATCTCAATGCCATCGCACCGCTTCCGCGCCAAGCCTTCCTGCTGGTGGCCGTCGAAGGTTTCAGCGAAGACGAGGCGGCCGAAATCCTCGACGTCGGCGACCAGCAATTCTCCGAGTTGCTTGCCCAGGCAAGCAACGAGATTTCCCGCCAGGTGGCGACCGACGTGCTGATCATCGAGGATGAACCTCTGATTGCGATGGATATAGAGGAGATGGTCGAGAGCCTCGGTCATCGGGTGGTGGGAACGGCGCGCACTCATGCCGAAGCGGTGACGATGTTCGGCAAGACCCGACCGAAGATGGTGCTGGCCGACATTCAGCTCGCCGACGGCAGCTCAGGCATCGAGGCCGTGAACGAAATCCTCTCCTCGACATCGGTACCGGTAATATTCATCACCGCCTTTCCCGAACGTCTCTTGACCGGAGAGCGCCCCGAACCCGCCTTCCTCGTGACCAAGCCGTTCAATCCCGACATGGTGAAGGCGCTGATCAGCCAGGCGCTGTTCTTCGATCGGCAGGCCAAGGCTGCCGCATAGATCGCGGCCCTCCGGAAGTCGGACAAGGCAAAAAAGGCCGCCGGATGCGCCCCCATCCAGCGGTTTTTTGACAACCGGATCGGCCATTGCGGAATTTCTAGCGGAACGATTTGCAAGCCCCGTCTTTTTCGGCGAATGGTGGAACAAACCGCATCCACCCACGTTTTTGTCGCATCATTCGAAGGAGATGAACCATGCTGTACTGGGCGCTCGTATTTCTCGTCGTGGCGATTATTGCCGGCGCGCTTGGTTTCGGCGGCATCGCCGGCACCTCCGCCGGAATCGCGCAGATATTGTTCTTTATCTTCCTCGCTTTCCTGGTCATTTCGCTTCTGGCCGGCCTGTTCAGGAGGGCATGAGCCTAGCGACTCATCAGGCGAACACTGGAAGCCGCACCCCTCAAACGGTTTCCAGCCACCGCCGGGCGGAGTCCTTCAGTGGACACCGTCCGGCGGACCGCTTTTAGGGGAACCCATTCGACAGTGAGCCGTTCAGCCTTGGGTGGACAGATTGATCGATGCGCTCCAGGACTTCAGATAGAACGGAAGGCGCACGGAGCGATGAAGTCATCGCCATGCATCCGGCCGAAAGTGGCATGCAGCTTGGCCGGGCCCTTCTTCACGCGCTGCACAATGCCGGCATTTCCGTCCTTTACCAGGATCGCGAGATGAAGACCGTATGGGCCCGCAACATGCGAGCGCCCTGGGCCTCCGAGGATGCCGACGGGAACGGCATCCTGCAGACGGCGCAGGCCGATCGCATCAGCGCCGCTAGGCACGATGTGGTCGCGACCGGTGATCCTCAGCGCCTTGAAATCAGTGTTCCGGTCGAGAATGGCGTCCGCTGGTTTCAGATTTGGGTCGATGCCGACCGAGGCGACGATGGCGATGTACAAGGCGTCGTCACCACCATGGTCGAGACGACCGAGCAGAAGCGGCGCGAACAGACATTGACAACGCTGCTGCGTGAAGTCAGCCACCGCTCGAAAAACCTGCTGGCGATCATCCAGAGCATCGCGACCCAGACCGGTCGTTATTCCGAAGGCGTCGGCGACTTCCTGACGCGCTTCCGGGGTCGTCTGCAGTCGCTGGCGTCCTCCCAGGATCTGGTGACATCCTCCAACTGGCGAGGGGCAGCCCTTCATGAGCTGGTGGCGAGCCAGGTCGGCCGCTACGGAGCAAACCCATCGCACAGCCTGCGCTTCCGTGGCGCCAATCCCTACCTCAATCCCAACGCCGCGCTGCATATCGGCCTGGCGATGCACGAACTCGCCGTCAATTCGGTCAGCTACGGCGCCCTGTCCCGGCCGAACGGTTTCGTCGAGGTCACCGCCGACCTCGACGCCGCCGCCACGGGGGAAGTAGCCCTGTCCTTGACGTGGGCCGAAACGATAGGAACCAGCAGCGATGGAGGCGGTCAAAAGCGATTCGGCAGCGTCGCTTTGGAGCGGGTGGTGCCAGCATCCCTGAACGGAACCGCGGACCTCGATATCAGCGGCGGCCACCTCGAATATCGCCTTGTCGTTCCGCACAGCAATTTCGAGACGCAGTGAGAGCCTCGACAAGCAGCGATTCTTAACCGGCTATTCACCATAAGGGCGGATGCTGTTTTTTCCCGGATCCCGCCGGAACCTGCCCGCCGTCGGACATTGTTTGCAGGCTTTGCAACGCGAGGCGGGAGGATGTCTTGACAGTCGCCGATATGAATAGGCTGGAACAAGCCGCACGTATTTCGATGGCGAATTTCTGGAAGCCGAACCCACCGTGGAACACCCCCTGAAGCAGATATGGGTTTGATGAAGGGGCTCCTTCTTGCCTTGGCCGCGATAATGTTGCTGGCCGTTGTCTGGCAGCTGACCTGACTTAGGTCCTGCTCTCCAGGAGAGCCTCTGTTGTCATCCAAGCATTCGCGTAACTCCCCCGGGAAGGACAGGAACTTTTTGACGATGTTGGCCGTTATTGCGGCCAGAGGAACATCTGTCATGGAACACATAGCCGCGTTGTTACTGGTGATCGGTTGCTCGAACTCGATGGCCGAATGCCGGGAATTGCAGGTCCCAGTCAGTGTTTTTGCAACCGCCGACGAATGCACCGCTGAGCGCCCCTTCGCGATGGGCGACGTACAGGGACAGGCGCAGCATATCGTCGCCAAATGCCTCGCGGTCGACCCCGCGCTGGAGGACGACTACGATCAGATTGCCTGGAAGGTGCGGCCAGACGGTAGCCTTGACGCTTCGTTGGTGATTTCCAACCTCGTCATGGCATCGAACACGATCCGCCCAGAAAAAGACCACCTTAGCCAACAATAAATTTGCAGCAGCAAAGGCCATCGTTTCGTGCTAAATGGCGGTTGGAGCTTACTAAAGTGTGGACACAAGTGAGGAGTGACTCTATGCGGAAAATACTTATTGCCATGGTTGCGGTGGTTGCCGTCAGCGGCTGCACCACGACTGAGCAGGACGTCGTCGGCGGCGGCTTGATCGGCGCGGGCGTAGGCGGATTGGTCGGCGGCGGCAAGGGCGCGCTGATCGGCGCGGCCGTCGGTGCCGGGTCCGGCCTGCTGGTTCGCAACCTGCGCAACGGCTACTGCCAGTATCGCGATCATCGCGGCCGGATCTACACGGCCCGCTGCAACTAATTCAGCGATCGAAGCATTTCCAGGAGCTGTTCGGCGATTCCATGAAACGCTGAACCGCTCCGATGGAATACAGATCCGGGGGCCATATCCGGCCTCCGGATTTTCTTGGCGTGTCGATCCGCCGCTTCTCGTGACCGGCAGGATTTTAGCCGACCAACGGAATTCTGATTTCCACCTTCAGGCCGTCAGCCTGGAAATCGCGCTTGATCGTGCCGCGCAATTCGCGCGTGACGTTGAGGTCGATCAGTTTGGTGCCGAATCCGGTCACGGCCGGCGCCTCGACCCTGTCTTTCCCAACTTCCCGCCAGTTCAGCGCCAGCATCCGCTCGCGCCCACGCCCTTCCAGCGACCAGTCCACCTTCAGCGCCCAATCTCCCTTGGAAGAATTGGCGGAATTGCCGGCTTCACCATATTTCAGCGCATTGGTGGCGAGTTCATGAAAGGTCAGGCCAAGCGCCTGCGTCGTGGTTTCATCGAGCAGCACCTCCGGACCTGACAGGAGACCCGCCGGCAGTTCCTTGCCGAACACCTGGCCGAGCTCGATGCGCAGCAGATCGGCAAGGTCGGCTTTCTGCCAACGCGAGCGCGTCAACATATCCTGCGAGGCGGCCATCGCCTGCAGCCTGGCCGAGAAGGAAGCGGAGAACTCGTTGACGTCGGTTGCCCGCGACGCCGTCTGCCGCGCGATCGCCAGCACCCTGGTGATCGAGTTCTTGATGCGATGCTTCATCTCCTGCAGCATCAGGTCCTTTTCGAGCAGGCTCTTTTCCGTTGTCTCGTGCAAGGCCGATACCGCGTCATAGGCCCGCTCCTGATAGCGCGCTACCAGCGCGATGGCGCCGGCCAGGAGCAGGCCGAATAGTCCGAGCATGACGGGGATGGCGCGCGACGAGGGTTGCGAGAAAGCACTGGTCGGCCTGAACAAAACGGTCCAAGGGCGCCCCGCCACGGTCATCTTGCGGGTGACCAGCAGGCGGTCTCCCACGGATGAAGCCGGTGGCGTCTCCGAGCGGAACAACAGATTGTCGCCGTTCACCGCTCCGTCGTAAATCTCTGTGTTGACCGGCAGCAGCGGCGCCCGGCTCAGCGCGATCTGGAACAGATCCCGGGCCCGGAAAGCGGCATAGAGAAAGCCGGCGGTCGAGGATCGCGATGCGTTGATGACCTCCGGCGCCGTTTCTACGTTGAGCCGCACGAAGACCAGGAAGCCGGTGAAGGTCTGCGCGGCGCCCGTGCCCTGGCCGAGCTGGACCAGCCCGCTTGCATGCTGCTGGTCGTCGGCCATCGCCTTTTCGATCGCCGCGCGCCGCACCGGCTCGCTGAACATGTCGTAGCCGATGCTGGCCTGGTTGGACGGATCCAGCGGCTCGAAAAGTACTATCGGCGTACGCCAGGGCTGCGTCGTATCCGGATAGACGGGATGGCTGGCGCCGAAATCGTGGAGGATATCGCGCTCGACCGCGGCTTCGTCGCCCGTCTTGACCAGCCGCAGGAAGCCGATGCCGCGCAGGCCGGCGAAATTGCTGTCGACATCCAGCGCCTTGAAGAAGGCCTTGAACTCGCTCTGGGAAATATCGCCGTTGCGCGCGTCGAACAGGGCCTGTGTCGAGCGCAGCAGCGACAGATGCAGGTCGATGCGGCTCTCGATCCGGTTGAGGGCGTCATCAGCCGCCCCTTCGAACTTTATGCGGGCGGCCTCCTGCGTCGCGAAATAAGCGAACCCCGCCATGGTCATGCTGATCAATGCAACGGCAATGAACGCGACGATTGGAAAAAGCTTCTTCAACGGATGATGCGGTCCATGAGCAAAACAGGACCTTTATGGGCAAGTCGCCGGGCCAACACAATGGTCAGGCCAAGCCATCGTGATCACTGGCATATCACGACGGGCGTGCCCGAGGGCCTGGCCAGCCTGCGCGCCCGGCCTCAGGCGGCGATCCTCAGCGCCCCCGGCCCCGGTATGGCACCTGGAGGACATTTGCCCAGGATGATCATGCCCAGCACCTCGTCCTGGGTGACGTCCGTGGTGCGTGCCGTGCCGACCACCTGGCCGTTCTTCATCACGCAGACCCGGTCGGCAAGCTCGAACACGTCGTGGATGTCGTGGCTGATCAGGAAGATACCGATACCGTCGGACTTGAGCTGCCTGACCAGTTCGCCGACCTGTGCCGTTTCCTGGGGGCCGAGTGCCGCCGTCGGCTCGTCCATGATCAGGATACGGGCGTTGAACAGGATGGCGCGTGCGATCGCCACCGACTGCCGCTGTCCGCCTGACAGTTTGATCACCGGCTCCTTGAAGCGCTGGAAGCGGGGATTGAGCCGCCCCATCACCTTGCGCGCCTCGGCCTCCATGGCGACGTCGTCGAGCGTGCCCCAGGCGGTCATCAGCTCGCGGCCGAGGAACAGATTGGCGGCGGCATCGACATTGTCGGCCAGCGCCAGCGTCTGGTAGATCGTCTCGATGCCGTATTTCTTGGCGTCGCGCGGGTTGGAGATCGCTGCCTCCTCGCCATTGACGAAGATCTGGCCGGCATCGCGCTTGTAGGCACCGGACAGGATCTTGATCAGCGTCGACTTGCCGGCGCCGTTGTGGCCGAGCAGCGCCACGACCTCGCCGGGGAAAAGATCGATCGAGGCGTCGTCCACGGCACGGATCCCGCCGAAGGCGATCGAGATGTTGCGCATGTCGACCAGCGGCGTGCCCGTGGGGGCAGTTGCGGGAGCGGTTTCGTCAGCCATGATCATATCCCTAAACCCGCTTGCGATAGACGGTATCGAGCCACACCGCGATGACCAGCACGGCGCCGACGACGATGCTCTGCAGCGGCGAGTCGACACCGAGCAGCACCATGCCCGACTGCAGCGACTGCATCAGCAATGCGCCGAGCATGGCGCCGATGATCGTTCCCGAACCGCCGGCGAGCGACGTGCCGCCGATGACGGCCGCGGCAATGACGAGCAGCTCATCCAATGTGCCAAGCACATTGGTGGACGAGTTCTGCCGGGCCGACGAAATGGCGGCTGCGATCATGGCCAGCACGCCCATGATCATGAACACCTTCATGGTGATCCAGCGCGTGTTGATGCCGGCGAGATTGGCCGCTTCCGGATTGCCGCCGATGGCAAAGACATAACGGCCGAAACGGGTGCGGTTGGTGATGAAGGTCATGATCAGGCCGACGGCGACCGCCATCAGCACCGGTATCGCGATGCCGTGGGCGATGAACAGGCCGCCCTCGGGCACGGTGATGTTGTTGGCGGCCGCGTAGCGGTTCACGATGCCGATCGGCCACGGATAGGAGTTGGCCAGCCAGACCGCGCCCATGATGACTGCGCAGGTGACGGCGCCAAGCAGCGTCTCGGCCCAGATCGGCCGCAGCGGGAAACGGAAGCGTTTGCGCTGCACCCGCCCGTTGAACAGCGCGAACACGACGGCCAGGCAGGCGACGATGCCCACGACCCAACTCCAGGTGGCGCCGATCGATCCGGCCGGGCCGCCGCCCATCAGTTGGAAGGTGGCGTCGAGCGGTGCCACCGTCTGGCCTGACGTGACCCACCAGGCGGCGCCGCGCCAGACCAGCAGGCCGCCCAGCGTGACGATGAAAGCCGGCACTTCGAGATAGGCAATGACGAAGCCCTGGAAGGCGCCGATCAAAAGGCCGAGCGCCAGGCCGAGGACCAGAGCCAGGACCCAGATCCACGGGTTGCCGAGTTCAAGCCCCACGAACCGAACCAGGAAATGCACCTGCGCAAAACCCATGACCATGCCGATCAGGCCCTCGGCGGAACCGACGGACAGGTCGATGTTGCGCATGACGATGACCAGCACCATGCCACAGGCCATGATGGCGACCGCGGACGTCTGCACCGACAGGTTCCACAGATTGCGCGGCGTGAGAAACGTGCGGCTGTCGAAATCGAGCGGATTGACGCCAAGACGCAGGCTCGAAATCACATGCAGCGCGACCCAGATCAGCAGCAGGGCGCCGATCATGCCAAGCATGCGGGTGTCTATCTCGGTCGCCTTCAGGAACCGGGCGACTGCGCCGAGTTCCGAGGCGCGCGCGGTGTCGGCCTGCGGGTTGGACGTGGTATCGGTCATGATTTCCTCCAACCGGCTGGCCGTCTGAAGCGGATGCCGAAGCCAGCCTAGAAGCTATCCGCGCGATGCGGAAACACAAATCTTTTTGAGAAAACGCCGCGGCTTTGGGCCGCGGCGCCTTCATTTCTTCAAGCGGTCAAACTCAGTTGCAGGCCGCGACGCTGCCGGCGGCAACGCCCGCGCAGACTTCGTCCTTCTTGATCCAGCCGGCGTCGATGACGAGGTTGAGATTATCCTTGGTGATGGCGACCGGGGTCAGGAACAGCGACTTGACGGTGTTGCCGCCAGGCGTCGTGAAATCCTTCACGCCGGCGATGTCGGTCATCTTCTTGCCGTCGGCGAGCTGCGAGGCGATCTCGGCGGCGTTCTTGCCGAGTTCACGCGCGTCCTTCCACACCGACACGGTCTGGGTGCCGAGCGCGATGCGGTTGAGCGCTGCGTGGTCGCCGTCCTGGCCAGAGACTGGCACGGTGCCGGCGAGCCCCTGCGCCGTCAGCGCCGCGACGACGCCGCCGGCGGTGCCGTCATTGGCCGCGACCACCGCGTCGACCTTGTTGTCATTGGCGGTGAGGAACTGCTCCATGTTCTTCTGGGCGTTGGCGGGCAGCCAGCCGTCCGTATAGGCCTCGCCGACATTCTTGATCTTGCCCGAGTCGATGGCTTCCTTCAGCACTTCCATCGAGCCCGAGAACAGGAAGTCGGCATTCGGGTCGGCACCCGAGCCCTTGATGAAGACGTAGTTGCCTTCAGGCTTCACCTTGAACACTTCGCGGGCCTGCATGCGGCCGACTTCCTTGTTGTCGAAGGTCAGGTAGAAGACGTCCTTGTTCTCGATCAGGCGGTCATAGCCGACGACCGGAATGCCCTCGTCGAGCGCCTTCTGCACAGCCGGACCGATCGCCGAAGCATCCTGCGCCAGGATGATCAGCGAATTGGCGCCCTGCGAAATCAGGCTCTCGACATCGGTCAGCTGCTTGCCGGGATTGGACTGCGCATCGGCGGAAATGTACTTGTCGCCCGCGGCCTCGATTGCCTTCTTCATGGCGGCCTCGTCGGTCTTCCAGCGCTCTTCCTGGAAATTGGACCAGGAAACGCCGATGACCTTGTCCTTTGCCTGCGCGACCGACCCCAGCGTCAGCGACATGGCGACACCCGCCAGGATGGCGGCTGTGAATCTCTTCATGATATCCTCCCTGCGCCGCGTATGGCGCGACCAAACTGGCCCGAAGGCCGGCACAAAGGCTCTATTTTTTCGAGCCTCGAAAAAACACTGGTCCATCGCCGGAACACTGTCAACATCGATTCTGATGGATTTTGAGGTGCTGGAAACTTTTTTTCGAGCCTCGCAATAAATAAATGACAGCGCCAGCCGCTTCTGCCAGTATTTGACCCTGTTGCCGGAGGTATTCGAGGGGGATCAAGAACCGCGGCAACCGGGAGGAAAAGCATGTCGGTGGGAATCCGCCACGACGATCTGCGCCGGCGCAACCGCGCAATGGTGATTGCAGCGGTGCGTCGGGAGGGTCAGCCCTCGCGCACCGAGATCGCCGCCAGCACCGGCCTCAGCCACTCGACCATATCGGCGATATCCGCCGACCTGATCGGCGAGGGCATCCTGACCGAAGGCAAGCCGAACGAGGCCGGCTTACTCAAACGCGGCCGGCCGCAGGTTGGCCTCGGCCTCAACCCCGAGGCCGCGGCTGTGATGACCGTGGTGCTGTCGCTGAATTTCCTATCCGTCGCCGTCATCGATTATGCCGGCCAGGTGGTCGCCGAGGAACAGCGCCGGCTGGACACGCTGACCATGTCGCGCGAGGCGCTTATCGGCGAATGCACGGCAATAGTGCGCCGCCGCATCGAGGACCCCGATCTCGATGTCCGCAGTGTTGCCCGCATCGCGCTGGCGATCCAGGGCATCACCGACACCAAGGCGCGTGCCATGCTGTGGTCGCCGATCACGCCACAGACAGACATTGCCTTCGCCGACATACTCGAAGCCGAATTCGGCATCCCCGCCACGATGGAGAACGACTGCAACATGATGGCGGTGGCGCTGCGCTGGCGCGACCCCCAACGGTACCGCGACGACTTCATCGCCATCCTGCTCTCGCACGGCATTGGCATGGGCCTGGTGCTGAAGGGCGAGCTGTTCACCGGCACGCATTCATCGGGCGGCGAATTCGGCCACATGATCCATCGCCCGGGCGGCGCGCTCTGCCGCTGCGGGCGGCGCGGCTGCGTCGAGGCCTATGCCGGCAACTATGCCATCTGGCGTAATGCCAGGCAGCTTGGCGAGGACGCCGAACCGGTCGCCGATGTCAGCGACGCGCAGATGCGGACACTCGCCGCTACGGCAAGGGAGAAAGACGGACCGGAGCGCGAAGCCTATCGCAAGGCCGGCGAGGCGCTGGGCTATGGGCTGGGCAGTCTGTTTGCGCTGATCGACCCGGCGCCGGTCGCCATGGTCGGCGTCAGTGCCGCCGCCTTCGACCTGATCGAGCCGGCCTTGCGCGAGGCCATCGCCCAGACCGCCGGCGGCCAGCATTCGGAATCGATTTCCTTCGACACCGAGCCGAACGAACTGCCGCTCATCCGCGAAGGCTGCGCCATGCGCGCCTTGAGCTTCGTCGACCAGGAGATTTTCGCGCCGGGCGTGCAGGCGAGAGGCGGTGCTGGGAAGAGCATCGCCTGAGCTAACGCTCCGGTGAATCACCACCAATGCTGGAGGTTGGCCGAGCACCCTCAAGGTCGTCATCCCTGGGCGGAGCAGCCGCGAAGCGGCGTCGAGGAGACCCTGGGATCCATGCCGGGACCTCGATCGTAGAGTGCAACGGTGCAGAATTCCGCACTGCGGCGACGCGTCGAGGTCCCGGGATGGATCCTCGGGTCTGCGCCGCCCGTGGATGACGAAGTCAGGGGCGTAGCCGCCCTCGACCTAGTCTTCCCTGATCGCGTATCCAGCCCCGCGGATGGTGCGGATGACGTCGGGCATGCGGCCATTGTTGACCGCCTTGCGCAGCCGGCCGACATGCACGTCCACCGTGCGCTCGTCGATATAGATCGTCTCGCCCCAGACATTGTCGAGCAACTGGCTGCGCGAGAACACCCGGCCGGGATGGCGCATCATGAATTCCAGCAGCCGGAACTCGGTCGGCCCGAGCCGGATTTCGCTCTTCTTGCGATAGACCCGGTGCGATTCACGGTCGAGCACGATGTCGCCGACCTTGAGCACGCTGGACAGCACTTCCGGCTTGGCGCGGCGCAGCAACGCCTTGACCCGGGCCATGAATTCCGGCGTCGAGAACGGCTTGACCAGATAATCGTCGGCGCCGGTCGAGAGGCCGCGCACGCGGTCGCTCTCCTCGCCGCGCGCCGTCAGCATGATGATCGGCAGCCTCTCGGTCTCGGGCCGCATTCGCAGGCGCCGACAGAGTTCAATGCCGGAAACAGCCGGCACCATCCAGTCGAGCACCAGGAGGTCGGGCACGTTCTCCTGGAGGCGGATCTCGGCTTCGTCGCCGCGCGGCACCACCTCGACCTGGTAGCCTTCCGATTCCAGATTGTAGCGGAGGAGCACGCCGAGCGGCTCCTCGTCCTCCACCACCATGATGCGTGGCGCGATCATTGGCAGATCATCCTATCGTCAAGCCGCCGGCGCCGACATCGCCGTCTCGTCCTGCTTCGGACGGTTGGCGGGCAGTTGCGTTCCGGTCAGCACATAATACGCATTCTCGGCGATGTTGGTCACATGGTCGCCGATGCGTTCGAGATTCTTGGCGCAGAACAAGAGATGCGTGCAAGCCGTGATGTTGCGCGGATCCTCCATCATGTAGGTCAGCAGTTCGCGGAACACCGAGGTATATTTGACGTCGATGCGTTCGTCGTCATTCCTGAGCTTGGCGAGGGCGGCGGCATCGCCGGCCGCATATTCCTCGACCACGCCCTGCACCTGGATCAGCACCAGCTGCGCCATGGAGTCGATCGAGTGCGACAAGTCGCGCGGCGTGGCGGCGAGGCCGACGGAACCGACACGCTTGGCGATGTTCTTGGCAAGGTCGCCGATGCGCTCGAGGTCGCCCGCCATGCGGATCGAGCCGACGACATGACGCAGATCGTCGGCCATCGGCTGGCGCTTGGCGATCAGGGTGATGGCGCGGTCGTCGAGTTCGCGCTGGCGCGCATCCATGATGGCGTCGTCGGAGACGACGCGCTGTGCCAGCGCGTTGTCGGAATTCAGCAGAGCCTTGGTGGCACCGCCGACCATCGTGCCGGCGAGATCGCCCATGTCGCTGATAAGCCTGCTGATCTGTCCGAGATCCTCATCGAAGGCTGCGACTGTGTGTTCGGCCATGATCCTGGTCCTCGTATGCGTGATATCAGCCGAAGCGGCCGGTGATGTAGTCCTGCGTGCGCTTCTCGCGAGGCGACGTGAAGATCTTCTCGGTCTTGTCGAATTCGACCAGTTCGCCCAGATACATGAAAGCCGTCTGGCGCGACACGCGCGCCGCCTGCTGCATGTTGTGGGTGACGATGACGATCGTGTAGTCGGCCTGCAGCTCGTCGATCAGTTCCTCGATCTTGGCGGTCGACAGCGGATCGAGCGCCGAGGCCGGTTCGTCGAGCAGGATGACTTCCGGCTTCACCGCCACGGTGCGTGCGATGCAAAGACGCTGCTGCTGGCCGCCCGACAGGCTGAGGCCGCTGGCGTTGAGCTTGTCCTTGACCTCGGTCCACAATGCCGCGCGCTTCAGCGCCTGTTCGACACGGCCGTCCATCTCGGACTTGCTGATCTTCTCGTAGAGACGGACGCCGAAAGCGATGTTCTCGTAGATCGACATCGGGAACGGCGTCGGCTTCTGGAACACCATGCCGATCTTGGTGCGCAGGAGGTTGAGATCCTGCGAGCGGTCGAGGATGTTCTGGCCGTCGAGCAGCACCTGGCCGTCGGCGCTCTGCTTCGGGTAGAGCTCGTAGATGCGGTTGAAGACGCGCAGCAACGTCGACTTCCCGCAGCCCGACGGGCCGATGAAGGCGGTAACGCTGCGCTCGGGCAGCGACAGGCTGATATCCTTCAACGCCTTCGACTGGCCGTAGTAGAAGTTGAGGTTCTTGACCTCGATCTTGGCCTTATCCACGGCCACTTCGGGCGTGTTCAACTCGGTGGACAACATCGGTTTCATCTGTCCTCTCTGCGTCCGGTAAGGCTGCGGGCGAAAATGCTCAGGCCGAGAACCGTCAGGGTGATTATGAGTGCGCCGGTCCATGCCAGTTGCTGCCATTCCTCATAGGGACTGAGAGCGAACTGGAAGATGGTGACAGGCAGGCTGGCCATCGGCGCGTTGAGATTGCTCGACCAGAACTGGTTGTTGAGCGCGGTGAAGAGCAGCGGCGCCGTCTCGCCGGAGATGCGGGCGATGGCGAGCAATATGCCTGTGACAATGCCGGAAAGCGCTGCACGGTAAGCGACCGATTTGATGACCACCCAGCGCGGCGCGCCGATCGCGGTGCCGGCTTCACGCAGCGCGTTCGGCACCAGGTTGAGCATGTCCTCGGTGGTGCGCACCACGACCGGAATGACCAGGATGGCAAGCGCAACGGCGCCGGCAATGGCGGAGAAATGTCCCATCGGCCGCACCATCAACTCGTAGACGAACAGGCCGATGATGATCGATGGCGCCGACAACAGGATATCGTTGATGAAGCGCACGATGGTGGTAAGCTTGGAGAAGCGACCGTATTCGGCCATGTAGGTACCGGCGAGCACGCCGATCGGCGTGCCGACGATCACGGCGATGATCGTCATCACCACGCTGCCGTAGATGGCATTGAGCAGGCCGCCGGCGTCGCCGGGCGGAGGCGTCATTTCGGTGAACACAGCCAGCGAGACGCCGGACAGGCCCTTGTAGAGCAGCGCGCCGAGGATAAGCGCCAGCCAGGCGAGGCCAATGCCGGCGGCGACGACGCACAGCGCCATCATCACGCCATTCCTGCGCTTGCGGCTTTGGTGAAGCGATGCGGCTGTCGACATCGGTCAGGCTCCGGTGCGGGCGTCGATGCGCATCAGCATGTAGCGTGCGATGGCAAGGATGAGGAAGGTGATGACGAACAGGATCAGGCCGAGCGCCACCAGCGAGGACGTATAGAGATCGCCAACGGCTTCGGTGAATTCGTTGGCGATGGTCGCCGAGATCGTCGTGGCGGGCGCGAACAGCGAAGTCGAGATGCGGTGCGCGTTGCCGATGACGAAAGTGACGGCCATCGTTTCGCCGAGCGCACGGCCAAGGGCGAGCATGATGCCGCCCATGATTCCGATCCGGGTATAGGGAATGACCACGCGCCGCGTCACTTCCCAGGTCGTACAACCGATGCCGTAGGCCGACTCTTTCAACACCGACGGCACCGTGTCGAACACGTCCTTGGTGATCGAGGTGATGAAAGGCAGGATCATGATGGCGAGGATCATCGCCGAGGTGAGCAGGCCGATACCATAGGGGGGGCCGGCAAACAGGTTGTTAAGCCCGGGAACACCATGGAACAGCCAGATGATAAAGGGTTGCACCGTCGTCTGCAGGAACGGTGCCAGCACGAACAGGCCCCAGATGCCGTAGATGATCGAGGGGATGCCGGCGAGCAATTCGACCGCCATGCCAATCGGGCGCCGCAATGGGCGCGGGCAAAGTTCGGTGAGAAAGATCGCGATGCCAATGCCGAGCGGCACGGCAATCAGGATGGCGATGGCGGATGTAATGATGGTGCCGTAGATGGGCGCCAGCGCACCGAATTTCTCGGTCACCGGGTTCCAGCTTTCCGTGGTCAGAAAGGAGAAGCCGAAGGTCGAGAGCGCTTGCCAGGAACCGGCAAACAACGAGATGGCGACACCGCCAAGCAGGACCAGCACCAGGATCGCGGCGGCACGGGTCGCCGCATGGAAGATCGTGTCCGTCAACGCGAAACGTCTGACGATGGCATCGCGCGAGCCCTTGATGGCTGGCAAGGCTTCCTGAACAGCACTCATGGCAAGCTCGGCTCTTTGTGTTGAGAAAAAGGAGCGCCGCTTAAAGCGGCGCTCCTTCGGATGATATTACTCGCCAGCGTAGACCGGCTTGCCGCCGGCCTGGATGTCGGCCTTCCACGAAGCCTTGATCAGGTCGACGACGCTGTCGGGGATCGACACGTAGTCGAGCGCCTTGGCGGTTTCCTTGCCGTCCTTGTAGGCCCAGGCAAAGAACTTCAGCGCTTCGCCGGTGGCGGCGGCATCGTCCGGAGCCTTGTGGATCAGCACCCAGGTCGAGGCGGCGATCGGCCAGGTGGCGTCGCCGGGCTCGTTGGTGATGATGACGTTGAAGTTCTTGGCAGTCTTGAAGTCGGCATTCGAAGCGGCGGCGCCGAAGGATTCGAGCGACGGCTCGACGACCTTGCCGGCTGCATTCAGCATCTTGGAGTAAGACAGCTTGTTCTGCTTGGCATAGGCATATTCGACGTAGCCGATGCCGCCGTCGGTCTGCTTGACGGTGTTGGCAACGCCTTCGCTGCCCTTGGCGCCGACGCCGGTCGGCCATTCGACGGCCGTGTCCGAACCAACCTTGTCCTTCCAGTCGGGCGAAAGCTTCACGAGGTAGTCGGTGAAGTTGAAGGTCGTGCCCGAGCCGTCCGAACGATGCACGACGGCGATCGCGGTCGACGGCAGGGTGAGCGAGGGGTTCAGCGCCTTGATCGCGGCGTCGTCCCAGGTGGTGATGGCGCCGAGATAGATCTGGGCCAGCGTCTTGCCGTCGAGGACGAGTTCGCCCGGCTTGATGCCCGTGAGGTTGACGATCGGCACGATGCCGCCCATCACCATCGGGAACTGCACGAGGCCGTTCTTTTCCAGATCGGCATCGGACATCGGCTTGTCGGTGGCGCCGAAGGTCACGGTCTTGGCGATGACCTGCTTGATGCCACCGCCCGAGCCGATCGACTGATAGTTCAAGCCGATGCCGGTGTCCTTCTTGTAGGTGTCGGCCCATTTGGCGAACACCGGATAGATGAAGGTCGAGCCGGCGCCGGAAAGGTCAGCTGCCATTGCTGCGGAAAGGGTGAGGGTGGACGCCGCAGCCATTGCAATCGCAACGGCCGCCGAGCGGATGAAATGTCTCATGTGGCCTGCTCCTGTTCGGAAGATGGTCTCTCGGCGCCATTTCCTCCGGCGCCCGCTGAGGCCAATAGCCCTGGATTATAACAGTCGCATGACAGTTTCGTGTCAGCCCGGTAACGCGTCGCCCGCACCGGGAAAGGCGCTGATGCCCGGCACTCGCGGCGCGGTCCGGGTTTACCGCCGGAATCAGGGGCTTGAGCCGTCCGACAGTTGAAACCACCCGGGATTCGACCGAGCTTTCCCACGTGAAGAAAATCCGGACGGGAGCGCGTTGCTCGCAGCCAGAGCGTGTCATGGCCGGGCCATCGCCAAAAACAGGTCCGTTGGGGTAGGTGACGCTGTTTCTTGCAGGCGGTCGCTGCTCCCGCCCGTAACCGAGAAGAGCGGAATTCGATTTTGCTATTGTTCCGGCTGGAGACCGCCTTTGATATGGCGCGATCGCACCATAGCCACTGCACGCAGGGGTAGCAGCAATCCCTTGCTGATTCCCTCGATCTGCCTCGCCGGATCCTGAAATCCGGGCGACGCGGGTGCTATCCCGCGTTGCGGTGGACCTGACGGCCGGCGCCGACCCAGCGCTCGACCTTCTCGAGCAGGGCCCTGGGGCTGATCGGCTTGGGCAGATAGTCGTCCATGCCCGCCTCTAGGCAGCGTTCGCGGTCGCCCTTGAGCGCATGAGCGGTGACGCCGACGATCGGCACATGCGTGCCGGTTTCCTGCTCCAGCAGGCGGATCGCGGCGGTCGCTTCGAGACCGCTCATCTCCGGCATCGAGACATCCATCAGGATCATGCACGGATTGAGCGTGCCGAAAGCGTCGAGCGCCTTGCGGCCATTGCCGACGATCTCGAAACCATAGCCGGTCTCGCCGAGGATCTGGGTGAAGACCATCTGGTTCACCTCGTTGTCCTCGGCCACGAGGATATCCAGCCTGTGCCCGCCGACCGTGGCAGGCGGCCTGGGACGAACCGGTGGCGGCTGCAACTGCGCGCGCTGCTCGGCTACCGCCAGAGGCGACCGCGGGGCAACCTCGAGCACCTCGCCCGCTGGCGGCTGAACGGCGTGGCCGCTGGTGGTGTGGCGATGGCGCTGGATGGTCGCGACCAGCGTCTCGAGGAGCGCCGAGGAGCGTGCCGGCTTGATCAGCTGCGCGTCGATCCCAAGATCGCGGTAGCTGGTGTTGGCAAGCGACTGGTCGACCGAGGTCAGCATGATTATCGGCGTGTCCGCGAGGCCCTCGGTGTTGCGCACGATGCGCGCCATTTCGGCGCCGGTCATTTCGGGCATCTGGTAGTCCAGCACCACGCAGTCGACCGCCACGCCATAGGCTGCCGCGGCGATCAGCACCTTGAGGCCTTCTGCGCCGCTTTCGGCCGCGCAGGAATCGAACGTCCAGGAGGTCATCTGCTCGGTCAGGATGGCGCGGTTGACGGCATTGTCGTCGACGATCAGCACGCGTGCGCCCGTCACGTCCACCGGCGTGATGCGCTGCCCGTTCTGCTGCCCGGCCCCGGGCAGCGTCACGGTGAACCAGAAGGTCGATCCCTTGCCTTCGGCGCTCTCGACCCCGATATCGCCGCCCATCAGGTCGACCAGCCGCGAGGTGATGGCAAGGCCAAGGCCGGTGCCTTCGTGACGCCTCGTCGACGACGTGTCGACCTGGCTGAATTTCTCGAACACCAGTTTCAGTTTTTCCTCGGGGATGCCGATGCCGGTGTCGGTGACCGAGATCGTCAGCCTGGTCCCCGTCGGAACCCGTTCGCCGGTCACGTCGACCAGCACGTGGCCTTCATCGGTGAACTTCACCGCGTTGCCGAGCAGGTTGGTGACGATTTGCCGGATGCGGCCGACATCGCCGATGAACAGGCTTTCGAGCCGCGGCTCGATACGCACGATGAGTTCGAGGTCCTTTTCCTTGGCCCGCGTCGACACCAGCGTCGCCACGTCCTCGATCGCCTCGGCGAGATTGAAGGGCGCTGGATCGAGCACCAGCTGGCCGGCATCGATCTTGGAGAAATCCAGGATGTCGTTGATGATGGTCAGGAGCGCGTTGCCCGATTTGACGATGATGTCGGTGAACGTCTTCTGCTTCGGATCGAGATTGGATTTGGCCAAGAGTTCAGCCATGCCCAGCACGCCATTCATCGGCGTGCGGATCTCGTGGCTCATATTGGCGAGGAATTCCGACTTGGCACGGTCGGCGAGCACGGCGCGCTGGCGTGCCTCGCTGAGCTCCGCCTCGCGTTGCTTGAGCTCCGTAATGTCGGTGGTGGAACCAATCAGGTAGAGCGAACCGTCGGAGGCGATCATTGCGCCCTTGCGGGCGAACTGATGCCTGACGCTGCCGTCGGGAAGGCGAACCGTCTCCTCGATCTCCTGGGTCTCGCCGGTACGCAGCACGGCGAGATCGCTGGCCACGAAAGCCTCGCCATCCGGCCCGAAGATCTCGACGTCGGTCTTGCCGATCGCCTCCTGCTTGCTGAAGCCGGTGAGGTCGCACCAGCCCTTGTTGACGTAGAATTGTCGGAGATCGGAGCGCTTGGCGTAGATCGACACCGGTACATTGTCGATCAGGCTGCGGAACACCTCGTTCTCGCGCATGCTCTCTTCGAGGGCTTGCTCGCGTGCCTTGACGTCGGTGATATCGGTGCTGGAGCCCACCAGATGCACAGATCCGTCGGTGGCCATCAGGCGGCTCTTGCGCGTCATCAACTGCCGCACCGTACCGTCACGATGGGTAACGGGCTCCTCGACCTCGCGCACATTGCCGTTCGTCACGACATCGGTGTCGTCCTGGCTGAAGCCCTCCGCTTCCTCGCCGCTGAACAGCTGGCGGTCGGTCCGGCCGATGACATCGTCCTTGGTGAAACCGGTGAGCGCACACCACGCCTTGTTGACGAATTCGATGCTCAGGTCCTGCGCCTTGATGAAGGCGGCCACCGGTAACTCGTCCATGACGTGGCGGAAGAGATCGATCTGGCGCATCGAGTCACGAAGCGCCGCCTCGCGGCTCTTCAGGTCGGTAATGTCGACGCGCACGCCGATGAAGGTGCCGTCGCCGGTGCGCATGTCATAGACCTGGTACCAGCGTCCATCCGCATTGAGGCGCTCATAGGAGGAATTGGGCAGACGGTAACGCGCCAGGATGCCGTCAAGCCAGCGTTCGGAATCGACTTCGTACAGGCTGTCGATCCCAAGATCGCCGCTCGAACGGAAATAGCCGACCGAATGGCCGAACTCCAGCGCTTCGCGGAAAGTGCGGCCGGGCTGCCAGAAGGGTTTCAGCGCCGGCAGCGTATCCTGCAGCCTGCGGTTGGCGAAGACGAACTTGTCGTCCCGGTCGTAGATGATAACGCCGGCCGGCAGCGATTCCAGCACGTTGGCGAGATGCTTGCGCGCATCTTCGGCTTCGGTCTCGCGCCGCTTCATGTCGGAGATGTCGAAGAGAAAGCCGGCGACATAGTCGCGGCCGCTTGCCACGCGGACCCGGTTCTTCCTGACGATGCGCGAACGGCCGGCGCCGCCGGCCTCGAAGCTTTCTTCCACTTCGTATTGCTGTCCGCTGGCCAGCACCTCGCGTTCGCTGCTTTCGAACAGCGCGACCTCGGCCGGCCCGAGGAAATCGCTTCCCGGCCTGCCAAGCATGGCTTGCGGCGCCTGCTTGAACAGCGCCGCGAAGGCCTCGTTGACGAAGACGAAGCGCAGATTGTCGTCCTTGACGAAGATCGGATCCTTGACGCCGTTGATCACCGCTTCCGCCAGCCGCGCCTTTTCCAGCGCTTCGGCGAGTTCGGCCTCGCGATCCTTCATGTCGGTGACATCGACATAGGAAATGAACCGCTTGCCGCCGGCCAGCGGCGCCATCGACGAGATCAGCGTCCGGCCGTCATTGCGCGGAAACAGCCGCGATCCGGCTATGCCGGACCTGATTTCAGCCTCGCGCTCGGCTACATGCCGCTGCCATGTCGCGTCGTCCGAACCATACGGGTCGATCTCGCGGCTCGCGTCCATCAGCTCGCGGAAGCTGCAGCCGGTCTCGGCGCGCCGGGCGTCGATCTGCCAGAAATCGTAAAAGGCACGGTTGATGACCTCGGCACGCATGTCGGCGTCGAGGACGAGAACACCGATCGGCATCTGATCGACCATGGTGCGCAGATTGGCGAAAGTCTCGGCGATCTTGGCGTTGGCATTCTCGATCTCGGCGTCACGCCGCTTGACCTCGGTGACCTCATAGTAGGTCAGCAGGCGCTTGCCTCCCGACAGAGCCGTGACGGAGAACATCATGGTCCGCCCGTCGGCGTGGGCAAACTCCCGAGGCGCGACGGTACCGGCCCTGATCTCCTCGACGCGGGTGGCGAGGTAGCGCTGCCATTGCTGCTCGTCGATGTCGCCATAGATGCCGTTGCGGCGGTTGAGTTCCATCAACAGGCTGAACGGCGCGCCCACGGTCACGGCCCCATCCGGAATCCTGGAGAGATCGCGATAGGCCTTGTTGACGATCAGTGTGTCGAGCCTGGCGTCCAGAAGCACGACGCCCATGTGCATGGCGTCCATCGTCCGCTCGAGATCGGCAAGATGCCGGACAGGTTCGCCGTCAACCGGCGGTTCCCTGCCCTCGAAGGCGCTGGCCAGCGCGGTGACGTTGCGGCCTATGCCGCGATAGCCGGCAAATTTTCCTTCGCCGTCGAAACGCGGGAAGCCTGAAGTCAGCACCCAGCGGCAGTCGGGGCGGCCACCCTTCAGTTCGTAGACGAAGTCGCGGAACGGCCGGTGCGCCTGCAAATCCTCCAGATGGCCTGCCGCGCTGCGGTTGCCCTTCAGGACCTGATTGAGAAAATCGAAGCGGAACCGGCCAAGCACGTCAGCCGGATCGATACCCGTCGCCGCCTGGTAGCCTTGTGAAAGCCAGGAAAAGCGCAGTTCCGCATCGGTTTCCCAAATCCAGTCCGAGCCCGCTTCGACAAGTTGGCGCAGCGCGTCTGCGCCATCCATGTCGACGCCGGATGATCCGTCGCCGCCATGCGCGGCGGCCTTGCCGGGCTCGCGCTTGCCGCACGCGCCGATTGCTTCGTCCACGTCCGCCATGCTGTCCCCACCCCGAAAATCAAGGCCGAACCCTCCCTCCGCGGTTCGTCGGCGGAATGTGGCGCAGAAGCATTAACGATCCGCTAACCTTAACGGCGCAACTGGCCTGTTCCTGCTGCGTTATTCCGTCCGGTTGTGGCGCGGAGCAAGGCCGCGCTATAAGCATGCGCAGGGGTGTTGCTAATGTATGGACGGATAGGGCCTTTCTTGCTGGGCGTGGCGCTGCTTTTCGGTGGCGGCTGCTCGCGCAGCTATGACGGCACGGTCATTATCCCACGGCCGCTCGACGCCAGGCGGATCTGGGATCGGCCCCCGCCCAATGTCGACTACCAGCCTCAGGTCGACAATGGCGCCTTTCCGGGGCCGCCCCAACCGCCCGGGCGGGTTTCCGACCGCAGAGCCAAGCCTGCCGTCCACAGGCGGTATCAAACCAAGGTATCACCGCCGCCTCCCCAGTCATCGGACTCCGAAAAACAATTGGCATGCAGGAACGTGGGCGCACCCGGCCAAAGGGTTCGCATGGTGTGCGAGTAGAACGGCTCGGCGCTTAACAGCATCGCCCAGCTGTTCCGGCGAACAGTATCCTACAGCGATGCCGCGCCCTTCCTCGGTTCCTTGGCCCCGAGCTTGTCGAGCGCTAGCCGAACCTGACGCAGATCGTCCTGCCAGCCGTCATCGTCGCCCATTGGCCCCTCCGACGCCGCCCGCTGCAGCCCGCGCGCCTCGGATTCGATCTTGCGCAATTCGGCGATCTTCTGGTCGGTAGTCAGGGAGCCGTCTTCGACGATCTCCAGGACCCTCATTTCCCTAAACGTGGCCATGGCGTTTCTCCTGCCTGATACCGACCACAACGCCGGGCGCAGGTCCATGTTCCAGCCGGACTCTAGCCAGGGTCGCGGCCGTCGGCAGGCCGATGCGTCGGGCCATGCGATCAATCAGGCGTTACCGCTGGCTGGTCTTGAAACCTTTGCCCGTGCCGCTGCGTTGAAGGGCGAAGGAGAACGCGGATGTCGATCCACTTCACGGTATCGGAACTGACAAGAAACCTTTTTCACTCTCTTGGGCTGGATCACGACCGTGCCCCACGGCCGCTCAATGCCGAGCAAAGCCTGTTGCTGGAGTGCTATCTCGCCGGGCAGATACCGGAATCAGCTTGGAGCGACTATGTCTTTGAGACGCCGGACCTCGCACGGCATGCAGAACTGCGGCGCCTGAGCCATTGATTTGCCGGGCTGGGGAAAAGGCCCGACAGCAATTGTCTCAAGAGCTATTTCTTGGGTGAAACGAGTTGCAGCGTGAAGACGTTGCCGCCAATGCCTTGCGCCAGATCAGGTGAAAAATTCAGCGGCGTGCAATTCTTGACCGCAGCGACGGCCGCATCGATGAACGACTTGCGCGCCTTCTCGTCCCCGGCCACCTTGGCCGCGGTTGGCCGCGGCGGACCGATCAGAGTGCCGTCGCGCTTGAAACTGAAGCTCAGGGTTACAGTCGAATTCCCGGCATCGGCGGGCGGCGTCCAGCATGACTGGATCGCGGCTCCGACATCGTCCATGCTGTTGAGCGTCGCGGCACTCGACGGACAGACGATCCCCGCCGACATCACACCCGCAATGACCAGTTCGGCAACACCCTTCATCGCAAGCCCTCATCGTCACGACCAGCCGGCAATCTGTGCCGGACCGCCGGGATCGATGGTAGAGCCGACACCGGCAATGGCAATATCCCTTGCCAAAAAGTTGTTCGGACAGAGCATGGCCGATGCGAGCCGATAGCCGAAAACAAAAAGGCCGGCACTGAGCCGACCTTTCCTTTCCGCCTCGGCAGCTGCGCCAGTACATCCGTGGTCGCGGGCCGAAAGCGAATTGTCTCCAGTAGACAGGCTATTGGTAAACCAAACCTTAACGCGCCTGCCGTCCCGCGCACCAAGCCGGGAATCGATAGCCGCGAAGGCCATCCCCTTGCGTTGGACGGCCTATGCGACCGCCCTGAACTCGGCTTCTGGTATCGTCCCGAGACCAGCACACTGCGCGCACACCACGGTCTTTCCGGGACAACCACTTTGATGCGTCCCTTGCGGGCAGCAATGCCCTTTCGACGCACGCCATCTGGAGCAATCGAAAACCTTGCCGCCACCATGGCAGTGCGTGCATATCGTCGTCACAGAAGTCATTCCAAACTCTACCCGACCCGAAATCCGCGTTGCCGCGAAAGCTACCCCCGCACCGCAAGTATCAGAGATCGCAGCGCTTTCAAGCGCCGCGGGCTGACTTAAATTGGGTGAATTCGGGCATTCAGTGCGGCCGTGGGTGCTGCGGCCGCGGGTGCATTGGGCGGATCGCGGTCGCGGCGACCATGAGCGTCGGGAAGACCAAGCCCCCGAGCCCGAATATGACGGCGAAACCGCCCAGTGGTCGCACAACCCGGTGGTGTCGCAGGATTGCCCGGCGTTCCACCGTTAATTTCCCGGGAGTGACAAACGGCGCGCTGCCTCACGGTGGCGGGCTCCTACATATGGAACGACCACGCCAGCGTGCGCGTTATTCACCATCGAACCGATGGAGGTAACTGTGAGGAAGCTGATACTCGCATCCGCGCTCGCATTTGTCACCACAGCCGCTGTCTCTTCACCGACACAGGCTCAATTTCTGTTCCCGCCCTTCTTCGGGGGTACTATGGTGGCGACTATGGTGGAGGGTTCCCCTTCCGCTACCGCCACTATTACAGCCGAGATTACTACGGTGGCCCGTATTACGACATGCAATATCGCCCGTATTACCGATATCACCACAGATATTACCACAGATACTACTACCATCATAGGCACCACCACAGATATTACTACCACCATAGGCACCACCACCACCACAGGTACTATTATAGGTAGCCCGTTGAGGTCGATCGGCGGCGAAACCGTCAGCCATTCGCGGATTATATTCGATGCTTATTCGATGCATCGACGAGCTTGCCAGCTAGGTGCTTGAAAAGCTTGGTACGCCCAAGGGGAATCGAACCCCTGTTCCCGCCGTGAGAGGGCGGTGTCCTGACCGCTAGACGATGGGCGCGCTCAAGAACCGGCGATATAGGCTTGCGGCTGGCAAAAAGCAACTGGGGTTCGGCGGCTTTGCGGCAGCGGACGAAAAACAGCCCGCAAGCTAGCGTTTCGGCTGGATCAGATCCCACAGATTGCCATGGAGATCGGCGAAAACCGCCACCGTTCCATAGGGCTCAAAACGGGGCGCTTCGCGGAATTCGATGCCCTTCTCCAACATCGCGGTATGATCGCTGGCAAAATCGTCGGTTTCGAGGAAGAGAAAAACCCGGCCGCCGGTCTGGTTGCCGATGATTTTCCTCTGCGCCTCGTCGGATGCCTCGGCAAGCAGCAGCCTGGCGCCCTGCCCTTTTGCCGGCGCGACGATCACCCAGCGTTTGCCGTCGCCGAGATCGACGTCCTCGAGCAGCAGAAAGCCCAGCCGCCCGACATACCAGGCGATCGCTTGGTCATAGTCGGCGACGACCAGCGCAACGGTCGCGACACGGCGATGTTCGGAGTATCCGGCCATCGTCTTTGCCTGTCTATTTGTTCCGGATTGCAAAACGGCCGATCAGGCGCCGCTCGGCGATGTCATAGACGAAGATCGCACGGCTGCCGTCGGCGAGTTCCGCATCGATGGAGAGACGATCACCCGACAGCGACTGGCTGACCACTTTGGCGCCCACCGGCAGCACAATATCGGCGCTGGCCGGCTCGCCCGCCGGCGTCTGGACGTCGCCGGACAGCGCCGGGTTGGCCGGCGGCGCCTTGCGTGATTTGTAGACAATCGCCGCGATCACCACCATAAGAGCCAGAAAGAGCAGGCCGAGATTGATGGCCATGAAGCGGATGAGCTTGCCGCGCAGCTTGTCGACCTCGGGGTCAAGCGGCTTTTCCTGTTCTTCATCGGCATCGGGCCGGGCCATGGCAAATATTCCAGAATGGTTTTTCGATGAGCGCTCATAGCGAAGAGGCCCCCGAATTGATAGAGGACCTGTTGATAGGGGCCGCGCCCACCTTGCTGGTCGCCGGCGCGGATGCGGTCGGCCAACGCCTGGACCAGTGGCTGGCAGCGGCCCTTGGCCCGGACATGTCTCGCAGTCGCGTGCAGCTGCTGATCAGGCAAGGCGGCGTCGTCATCGACGGCAAGCCGGTCGACGAAACCAAGCGCAAGATGAGCGCAGGCGAAAATGTTTCGGTGGCCATGCCGGAACCGGAACCGGCGCAGCCACAGGGCGAGAACATCGCGCTCGACGTGCTCTACGAGGACGACGAATTGATCGTCATCAACAAGCCTGCGGGGCTGGTCGTGCACCCCGGCGCCGGCAACTGGACCGGCACGCTGGTCAATGCGCTGATCCACCATTGCGGCGACAGCCTGTCTGGCATTGGCGGGGTACGCCGGCCCGGCATCGTCCATCGCCTCGACAAGGAGACAAGCGGCGTCATGGTGGTCGCCAAGACCGACCGCGCCCACAAGGCGCTGTCGGAGGCCTTCGCCGACCACGGCCTGACGGGCGACCTCGAACGCGCCTACCTGGCGCTGGTCTGGGGCGTACCCCAGAGGCCGACCGGAACGATCGACGCGCCGCTTGGCCGCGCCGCTGACCGAGTGCGCCGCGCTGTCGTGCCGGAAGGCCGCGACGACGCGCGCCACGCCGTCACCCGCTTTGCCGTGCAGGAGCGTTTCGGCGAGGACCAGCGGGAATTCGCCACCGCAAGCCTCGTCGAATGTCGGTTGGAAACCGGCCGCACCCACCAGATCCGCGTTCATATGGCCCATATCGGCCATCCCGTCATCGGCGACCCCGATTACGGCCTGGCGTTCCGCACCAAGGCCAACCGACTGCCGGAGCCCCTGAAAAGCCAGGTCAAGGCATTTTCCCGGCAAGCTTTGCATGCCTGGCTCCTTGCATTTCGGCACCCCACTACCCATCTGACGATGAGGTTCGAGGCGCCGAGACCGGGGGACATGGAGGAACTCGTCGGCGGCTTTCGCAAACTCTGAACCTGCCATCAAAAACCTGAGTGGCATTGTTCACTTCAACGTGACACACTGTTTCGTGTTGAACAAATGCCTGTCTTTTCTGGTTTTGTTCCTGTATAAGTTCTGATGTCGCGGGCGAGCCTTTTGGTGCTCGCGTCACATGCCCGCCGCGTTTCGGGGGCATCACTCCAATAGAGAGGGGGCGCTACCATGGCCCAGTCATTACCCAGTATCGTTTCCGGCGAAGGCGGCCTCAGCCGCTATCTGGAAGAAATCCGCCGCTTTCCCATGCTGCAGCCGCAGGAAGAGTACATGCTCGCCAAGCGTTACGCCGAGCATGAAGACACCACGGCCGCGCACAAGCTCGTCACCAGCCATTTGCGGCTCGTCGCCAAGATCGCCATGGGCTATCGCGGCTACGGCCTGCCGATCGGCGAGGTGATCTCGGAAGGCAATGTCGGCCTGATGCAGGCCGTCAAGAAATTCGAACCCGAGCGTGGTTTCCGCCTCGCCACCTACGCCATGTGGTGGATCAAGGCCTCGATCCAGGAGTACATCCTGCGCTCGTGGAGCCTGGTCAAGATGGGCACGACCGCCAACCAGAAGCGTCTGTTCTTCAATCTCCGCAAGGTGAAGGGCAAGATCCAGGCGCTGGATGACGGTGACCTCAAGCCCGACCAGATCGCTGAGATCGCCACGCGGCTGAACGTTTCCGAGGCCGAAGTGGTGTCGATGAACCGCCGCCTGTCCGGCGACGCGTCACTCAACGCGCCGATCCGGGCGACGGAAGGCGAGTCCGGCGAATGGCAGGACTGGCTGGTCGACGACCACGAAAGCCAGGAAGAGATGCTGATCGAGCAGGACGAGCTGGAAAACCGGCGCGGCATGCTGTCGGGCGCTCTGGCCGTGCTCAACGATCGCGAGCGGCGCATCTTCGAGGCCCGTCGCCTCGCCGAGGAGCCGCTCACCCTGGAAGAACTGTCGGCCGAGTTCGATATCAGCCGCGAGCGTGTTCGCCAGATCGAGGTGCGCGCCTTCGAGAAGGTGCAGGATGCCGTCAAGGCCGCCGCCAAGCGCCAGATGCAGGCGCTGCGCACCATCGAGGCACAGCCGGCGGCTTAAAGCCGGGATCGTCCAGGAATATCAAGGCGGCGTCAGGAAACTGGCGCCGCTTTTTTGTACGCCCAGCGAGCCACGGTTACTTCAAAGCGAATCCAGTGGAAATTTGAGGTACTGCCGGCCATTGGCTTCCGGTTCCGGCAGCCGTCCGCCGTTCATGTTGACCTGCAGCGCATGCAGGATCAGCCGCGGCATCGGCAATGTGCGGTCGCGCGCCTCGCGTAACGCGACGAACTCGGCCTCAGTGCGCGCGGCGACAAGATGGGTGTTGGTGGATTTCTGTATCGCCACGGTGCTTTCCCACAGGGGCTCGCGGCCACCGGCCTGATAGTCATGGCCGACGAAGACGCGCGTCTCGTCGGGCAACGCCAGGATATCCTGGATCGAGCGCCAGAGCCGTGCGGCGCTGCCGCCGGGGAAATCCGCCCTCGCTGTGCCGCTGTCGGGCATGAACATCGTGTCATGCACGAAGGCCGCATCCCCCACCACATAGGTGATCGACGCCAGCGTATGTCCTGGCGAGAACAGCACCGTGACCGGAAGGGTTCCGATCCGGAACGTCTCGCCCTCGGCGAACAACCTGTCCCACTGCGTGCCGTCGGCGGGAAAATCTGGCCAGTTGTAGATGACCTTCCACAGGGCCTGGACGTCGACGATCCTGTCGCCGATCGCCATCGGCGCTCCGGTCTTCTGTTTCAGGTAATGCGCCGCCGAGAAATGGTCGGCGTGCGGGTGGGTGTCGAGGATCCATTCGAGCACCAGCCCGTTCTCGCCAACGAAATCGAGCAGGGCATCCGCGCTCCTCGTACCGGTTGCGCCGGATCTCTCGTCGAAATCCAGGATCGGATCGATGATGGCGCATCGCTTCGTGGCCGGGTCCGTGACGACATACTGAATGGCCCGGTCGGCTTGTCATAGAAGCCGCTGACCAAAGGCCCGGCCAAAGCTACATCCACGTCCGGCTCCCTCACCCCACGGCCGGCAGGAACGACTTTCTCCACCGGAACCCATTGCGGGCATGGTTGTCCGCTCCCGCGGGCCAGTCAAGCATGACTTGGCTCGCAGAAGCTGAAAAACCAAAAACGGTTGCGACGCGTTGGCTTCAGGCGGAAGGCTGTTTGGTCTTCCTGAGATAGGGCAGGATGGTCTCATAGGCGCCGAAGCGCTTGATCGCATCCTCGTTGGAAACGGCGGCCGTGATGATGACGTCCTCGCCCTGCTTCCAGTTCGCCGGCGTCGCCACCTGGTGCTTGGCGGTGAGCTGCATGGAATCGACCGCGCGCAGGATCTCGTCGAAGTTGCGCCCTGTCGTCATTGGATAGGTCAGCACCAGCTTGATCTTCTTGTCCGGTCCAATGACGTAAACCGAGCGCACGGTGGCGTTGTCGGCGGGCGTGCGGCCTTCCGAGGTCTCGCCGGCGCCGCCTGGCAGCATGTCATAGAGCTTGGCGACCTTGAGGTCCTTGTCGCCGATTAGCGGATAATGCACCGAATGGCCGGTGGCCGTCTTTATGTCGTCCTGCCATTTGCCGTGGCTTTCGACCGGGTCGACCGAAATGCCGATGATCTTGACGTTGCGCTTCTTGAACTCGCCCTCGAGACCCGCCATCGTGCCAAGCTCGGTCGTGCAGACCGGCGTGAAATTCTTCGGATGGCTGAACAGGATCGCCCAGCCGTCGCCGATCCAGTCATGGAATTTGAGGGTTCCCTGCGTGGTTTCTGCGGTGAAGTCCGGCGCGATATCGTTGATACGAAGACTCATGACCTATCCCTACCCCTTGTGAAATGTAGCCGGTATTCTTTTCGCCGGCCGGCGCCGGCACCCGATCGTAGCACCGCAGCGTGACTGATTAAACGCTGGAGATGACGGCTATTCACCTGGCGGGTAAAAATTTTTCCGCGCCCGCGGATCGGGAGCGAAAAATAAGGCGTGACATCGGGCATGAGACCACGCGGGGGATCGGCGAGGCGTGCCTCAGGCCTTGGTGATCGCCAGCGACGTCGCCAGATCTTCCATTCGCTGCGCCAGGGCGCCAAGCGCGTTGGTCAGCACGCTGTCGCTCTTGTCGGCCTTGGTCAGCGCCTCGTCGCGCGTCTTGCGCAAGGTCAGCACTTCGCTCTCCATGCCCTTGACGCGCTTCTGCAGTTCGGAAAGCTCGTCCATCACCATGATGCCGGCCATGACGGTCAGCCGCTGGTCGCCGATCTCGCCAAAAGAATCCTTCAGATGCGAGACATAGCGGTCGAAGCGTTCGGCGAGATCGATCAGATGCTCTTCCTGGCCCTCGTCGCAGGCCATGCGGTACTGCTTGCCGTCGATTGAAACCGTGACCTGTGCCATCGGGCCAGCTCCTATCTGTCCAACACGGCGCGGATGGTTTCCATCGCGGTCACCAGCCGTCGCGAGACTTCCTTGTTGGCATCTTCCAGCCGTTCGGCGCGCGCTTCGGAATTGTCGAGCTCCTGCGCCAGCCGGGAGCGATCGGCATTCATCCGCTGCACTTCGGCCTCGGCTTCCGAATAGTCGCGTTCATGCTCGAGCTTGGCCGCGACGGCATTTTCCAGCCCCTCGATGGCCTTGCTCAGCCTGGCGATTACTTCCTTGAGCGTGGTTTCCCCGGTCATGGCCTTCGTCCTGTGCCCTGCCCATCACCGAATCGTTCGCGTTCAGAACGCGTTATGTCAGAAACATTAGGCACCGGGTGAAGGCAACGTCAACAAAGCTCTCGCGACTGTCCCCGCTAACGCTAATGTAGACCCGCCCGCGGCATCACAAGACCGGCAAATCTGCACCCGATTTGTTGACTAAAAGCCCGCGCCTGCTATGTGTCGCGCACCCTTTTCAAGGGCTCTCCCAAGCCCGCAAACTCCCACCTCGGAGGAACCATGACGTCGCGTGAACAACATGACCGGATGGCCAATGCGATCCGTTTTCTCTCCATGGACGCCGTCGAGAAGGCGAATTCCGGCCATCCCGGCCTGCCCATGGGCTGCGCCGACATCGCCACGGTGCTGTTCACCCGCTTCCTGAAATATGACCCCAAGGCCCCGCACTGGGCCGACCGTGACCGCTTCATCCTGTCGGCCGGCCATGGCTCGATGCTGCTCTACTCGTTGCTGCATCTGACAGGCTACGAAGACATGACCATCGACCAGATCAAGCACTTCCGCCAGCTGGGTTCGAAAACGGCGGGCCATCCCGAATACGGCCATGCCACTGGCATCGAGACCACGACCGGCCCACTCGGCCAGGGCCTCGCCAATTCGGTCGGCTTCGCGCTCGGCGAGCGCATCATGAACGCCGCCTTCGGCAACGACCTCGTCGACCACTACACCTATGTGCTGGCCGGCGACGGCTGCCTGATGGAAGGTGTTTCCCAGGAAGCCATCGCGCTTGCCGGTCACCTCAAGCTCAACAAGCTGATTGTCTTCTGGGACAACAACAACATCTCGATCGATGGCCCGGTGTCGCTCGCCGACAACACCGACCAGGTCGCCCGCTTCCAGGCCTCCGGCTGGAACGCCAGCCATATCGACGGCACCGATCCGGAAGCGATCGCCTATGCCATCGAAGCTGCCCGCCATTCCGACAAGCCGACGATGATCGCCTGCAAGACGACCATCGGCTTCGGCGCCCCGACCAAGGCCGGCACCAACAAGGCGCACGGTTCGCCGCTCGGCGCTGACGAGATCGCGGGCGCGCGCAAGTTCTTCAACTGGGACTCGCCGCCCTTTGAGATTCCGGCCGACATCCTCGACGCCTGGCGTACCGCCGGCAAGGCCGGCGCCAAGGCGCGCACCGACTGGGAAGGCCGCCTCGCCAAGGCCGAGCCAAAGCTGAAGGCCGAGTTCGAGCGCCGCCTCGCCGGCAAGCTGCCGGGCAATTTCGACGCCGTCATCGCCGACTACAAGAAGAAGCTCTCGGTCGACAAGCCGAAAGTCGCCACCCGCAAATCGTCGGAAATGGCGCTCGAAGTGATCAATGGCGCGGTGCCGGAGACCATTGGCGGCTCGGCGGATCTGACCGGCTCCAACAACACCAAGACCAGTCAGACCAAGAACATCACGCCGGACGACTACGGCCAGCGCTATGTCCACTACGGCATCCGTGAGCATGGCATGGCTGCCGCGATCAACGGCTTGACGCTGCATGGCGGTCTCATCGCCTATGGCGGCACCTTCATGTGCTTCTCCGACTATGCCCGCCCGTCGATGCGGCTTGCCTCGCTTATGGGCATCCGCTCGATCTTCGTCATGACCCACGATTCCATTGGTCTGGGCGAAGACGGCCCGACCCACCAGCCGGTCGAGCACCTGGCGGCCCTGCGCGCCATTCCCAACCACAACGTGTTCCGTCCGGCCGACGCCGTGGAAACCGCCGAATGCTGGCAGATCGCGCTCGAATCCGAAAAGACGCCGTCGACGCTGGCGCTGACCCGGCAGAACTTGCCGACCGTGCGCACCGAGTTCACCGAAAAGAACCTGAGCAGCCAGGGCGCCTATGAACTCGCCGCCGCCAGCGGTGAAGCCGCGGTGACGATCTTCGCCACCGGCTCCGAGGTCGAGATCGCGCTCGGCGCCCGCGACCTGCTGGAAAAGCATGGCCACCCGACCCGTGTCGTCTCGGTGCCTTGCTTCGAACTGTTCGACAAGCAGAGCGACGCCTATCGCAAGAAGACCATCGGCGACGCGCCGATCAAGATGGCGATCGAGGCCGGCATCCGCCAGGGCTGGGATCATCTCATCGGCTCGGACGGCATCTTCGTCGGCATGACCGGCTTCGGCGCCTCCGGCACCATCGAGCAGCTCTATCCACATTTCGGCATCACCGCCGATGCGGCTGCCAAGGCAGCTGAAGCCCGCCTGCATGGCAAGTGAGGCCCGGGCATGTCGCCCAAAAGTGTATCGCGGTTTTGGGATAACGACATGCACAAAATAAATCCCCGGCGGGATCGCATGAAAAGCGGTTTCGCCGAACTGGCCTAACCTAATCGATTTAAATCCAGCCCGCTGCGGCTGGATTCTTCGCCCGTCCGCCGCTATGAACCTGCGGACCAATCGTCTGCCTTCCAGCTCTCAGGGAGAGAACAATGACCGTCAGAGTTGCCATCAACGGATTTGGCCGCATCGGCCGCAACATCCTGCGCGCCATCCATGAGTCCGGCCGCAAGGACATCGAGGTCGTCGCCGTCAATGATCTCGGCCCGGTCGAGACCAACGCCCACCTGCTGCGCTTTGACAGCGTGCACGGCCGCTTCCCCCATGAAGTGTCGGTCGACGGCGACCAGATCACCGTCGGCAAGGAGAAGTTCAAGGTCACGGCGATCAAGGACCCGACCCAGTTGCCGTGGAAGGAACTCGGCGTCGACATCGCGCTCGAATGCACCGGCATCTTCACCGCCCGCGACAAGGCCGCCGCGCACCTGACCGCCGGCGCCAAGCGCGTGCTGGTCTCGGCTCCCGCCGACGGCGCCGACTTGACCGTCGTCTACGGCATCAACCACGACAAGCTGACCAAGGACCACATCGTCATCTCGAATGCGTCCTGCACCACCAACTGCCTGGCACCGCTGGCGGCCGTCCTGCATGAGACGGTCGGCATCGAAAAGGGCATGATGACGACGATCCATTCCTACACGGGCGACCAGCCGACGCTGGACACCATGCACAAGGATCTCTACCGCGCCCGCGCCGCGGCCCTTTCGCAGATCCCGACCTCGACCGGTGCGGCCAAGGCGATCGGCCTCGTCCTGCCAGACCTCAAGGGCAAGCTCGACGGTATCTCGATCCGCGTGCCGACGCCGAATGTCTCGGTCGTCGACTTCAAGTTCATCGCCAAGCGCTCGACCACCGTGCGGGAAATCAACGAGGCGGTCATCGCCGCCTCCAACGGCAAGCTGAAGGGCATTCTCGGCGTCACCCATCACCCGAACGTGTCGATCGACTTCAACCACGATCCGCGCTCGTCGATCATGGCGCTCGACCAGACCAAGGTGATGGACGGCAACTTCGTTTCGGTGCTGTCGTGGTACGACAATGAATGGGGCTTCTCGAACCGCATGGGCGACACCGCCGTGGCTTTCGGCAAGACCATCGCCTGATCGAAGATCCGTCTTCCCGACACTCGAAACGCCCGGCTTCGTCCGGGCGTTTTCGTTTGCCGGAGCAGCAACGCGAAAATCGGCGGCGCGGGGCAAAAAACCACCCTCCCGCCTTGCACTGGTCACGCCTTCGCCCCACTCTCCCGTAAAGCCAGCAGACAGAGGAATTCGAGGGGCAAATCACGGATGGAGCATGCGATCTATCTCGTTACGCTGGTCGGCACGGCGCTTGTTGTCGCCGCCGCGTTTTCGAGCCTGATCGCCTTCCGCTTCGGCGCCCCCTCCTGCTCCTGTTTCTGTGCATCGGGCTCGCTACCGGAACCGACGGCCTCGGCATCCAGTTCGACAACGCACGTATCGCCTATTTTGCCGGGTCACTGGCGCTCGCTGTCATTCTGTTCGATTCCGGTTTCGGCACGCCGCTCAACGCCTTGCGGCAGGCGGCAGGACCGGCCCTGTCGCTGGCGACCTTCGGCGTGCTTCTCACCACCGGCCTGTTCGGCGCCGCCGCCTGTTATCTGCTCGATCTCAGCTGGCTGGAATCCTTCCTGCTCGGTGCCGCCGTCGCCTCGACCGACGCGGCGGCGGTGTTCTTCCTGTTGCGTGCCGGCGAGATCAATCTGCGCGAGCGCGTGCGCTCCACGCTCGAGGTGGAATCGGGCACCAACGATCCGATCGCCATCTTCCTGACCATCACGCTGGTCGAGATCATCGCCGCCCACGCCAATCCCGAAGCCAATGTCCTGGTCACCAATCTGATCCTCGGTTTCCTGGTCAACATGGGCCTCGGCGCCATCGTCGGCGTGCTTGGCGGCCTCGCCATCGTACGCCTGGTCGATCGGCTCAACCTCGACCATGGCCTGCTGCCGATCTTCGTGCTGACCCTGTCGCTGATGGTCTTCGCGGCCGCCGGCGCAATTGGCGGCTCGGGCTTCCTGGCGGTCTACATCGCCGGACTCATCGCAGGCAATTCCGACATCCGCGCCGTCACCATCCTGAAGCGCTTCCAGGACGGCATGTCGTGGCTGGCGCAGATCATCATGTTCCTCATCCTCGGCCTGTTCGCCACGCCTTCGCAATTTCCGGCGATCATGGTGCCTGCGATAGCGCTTGGCCTGTTCCTGATGTTCATTGCCAGACCTGTCGCCGTGTGGCTCTGCCTGATCCCATTCCGCCTGCCGCGTCCCGAAGTCGCCTTCGTCTCATGGGTCGGCCTGCGCGGCGCCGTCTCTATCCTGCTCGCCATCACACCGCTGCTCGGTGGGCTAGAGAACGGCCGCACCATCTTCAACGCCGCCTTCATCATCGTTCTGGTGTCGCTGGTCATCCAGGGCTGGACGGTCGGCCCGCTGGCGCGGCGCCTCGGCCTGATCGTGCCGGCGCGGCTCGGACCGCTGGACAAGGTTGAGCTGGAACTGCCCGGCTCCGCGCATCACGAGCTCCTTGCCTATCGCGTGGCGCCGGGCAGTCCGGTGGCGCGCGGCGAGCGCATCCCGCGCTGGGCGCGGCCCTCGCTGGTGCTGCGTGACGGCCGTTCGATGCGTTTCCAGGACATGGGCCGGCTCGCCGCCGGCGATCAGGTCTACATCTTCGTGCCCGACCGCTATCCGCGCCTGCTCGACAAGCTGTTTGCCAGCCGCGCCGTGGTCGACCCGGAGGATGCCGATTTCTTCGGCGCCTTCGCCGTCGATCCGGCGCGTTCCGCAGCCGAACTGGAAGCCGCCTATGCGCCCGGTCTCACCGAGGCCGAGCAGAAACAGACCGTCGGCGCGCTGGTCACGGCGCGGCTCGGCGGCCATGCCGAATATGCCGATCGCGTGTTGCTGGGCCCGATCGAGCTGATCGTCAGGGATGTCGACGAGAAGGGCAGGATCTCGGGTCTGGGCCTGTCGTTCGAGCCGACCGCGCCGGTGGCGCGCGTGCCGGTCTTCCTCAGCGCCGGCGAGATGGGCGACCGTCTGAGCGCCTTTATCCGCAACTGGCGCAAGCCGGCCGAGGCGCAGGTGGCGGCACAAGCGGATGACACCCCTGAGCCGCCTGTCGAGAAGGCATCGGTCGAACGCTGACACCGTTTGCACCGCCCCGACATACGCCGGGCGGTCTTCACGGACTATGTCCCCGCCCGTCTCAAAATTTCGCATCCGACCCCGGCCTAAGCCTTGCATCGCCGCCGATGCGGGGTATGGTCCCGGCGATTTTCAGACGAAAGGGACCGGCATGGCTGCCTTCAAGACACTGGACGATATCGGCAACATCGGCGGCAAGCGCGTGTTGGTGCGCGTCGACCTCAACGTTCCCGTCGCCGACGGCAAGGTCACCGACGCCACCCGCATCGAGCGCATCGCGCCGACCATCGCCGAATTGTCCGGCAAGGGCGCCAAGGTCATCCTGCTCGCCCATTTCGGCCGACCCAAGGATGGCCCCACGGCCGAGTTCTCGCTCGAGCCGATCGCCAGGGCCACCGCGCAGGTGCTCGGCCGCCCCGTCGGCTTCGCCTCTGATTGCGTCGGCGACACGGCGGGGAGCGCTGTCGCCGCCATGGACAAGGGTGACGTGCTGCTGCTCGAAAACACGCGCTTCTACAAGGCCGAGGAGAAGAACGATCCCGCCTTTGCCGAACGGCTCGCCGCCAATGGCGACATCTTCGTCAACGACGCCTTTTCGGCGGCCCACCGGGCGCACGCCTCGACGGAAGGGCTGGCGCGCTTGCTGCCGGCCTTTGCCGGCCGCACCATGCAGGCCGAACTCGAGGCGCTGGAGAAGGGCCTGGGCAATCCGGTGCGTCCGGTCGTCGCCATCGTCGGTGGCGCCAAGGTCTCGACCAAGATCGACCTGTTGATGAACCTGGTGAAGAAGGTCGACGCGCTGGTTATCGGTGGCGGCATGGCCAACACCTTCCTCGCCGCGCGCGGCACCGATGTCGGCAAGTCGCTTTGCGAGCATGACCTGGCCCCGACCGCCAAGCAGATCATGATCGAGGCCGCCGAAGCCGGCTGCGCCATCATCCTGCCGGTCGACGGCGTCGTCGCCAAGGAATTCAAGGCGGGCGCCGCCTGCGAGACCGTCGCCATCTCCGACGTGCCAGCCGATGGCATGATCCTCGACGTCGGGGCCAAGACCGTGACGACGATCGGGGAGTGGATCGACCGCGCCGCGACGCTGGTCTGGAACGGTCCGCTCGGCGCCTTCGAGATCGAGCCGTTCGACCACGCCACGGTGGCGGCGGCCAAGCATGCGGCCGCGCGCACAAAGGCCGGCAAGCTGGTTTCGGTCGCCGGCGGCGGCGATACGGTGGCGGCGCTCAACCATGCCGGTGTCGCCGACGATTTCACCTATGTCTCGACCGCCGGCGGCGCCTTCCTGGAGTGGATGGAAGGCAAGCCGTTGCCCGGCGTCGACGTGCTGAAGCGCTGAAGCGTTCGGCCGCTCCCGGCAATTCGATCAACTCGAAGGGAGCCGGCGGCAGCGCCGGCGACTTTCAATCGATTCGAGCTTTCCGGCGTCATTCCTTTGGCGGTAGTGTTCTGCTAGGCGCAGATCAACCGTGTCAGGAGAAGCAGAATGAGCGAACGTCTCGAAGACATTGCCGCCGCGATCGTGGCCAACGGCAAGGGCCTTTTGGCCGCCGATGAAAGCTCCGGCACCATCAAGAAGCGCTTCGACGTCATCGGTGTCGAATCGACCGCCGACAGCCGCCGCGACTACCGCGAGATGATGTTCCGCGCCAAGGACGCGATGACCAGGTACATTTCCGGCGTCATCCTCTATGACGAGACCATCCGCCAGAAGGCCGCCGACGGCACGCCTCTGGTCGACATCATCAAGGCATCAGGCGCCATTCCCGGCATCAAGGTCGATGCCGGCGCCAAGCCGCTGGCTGGCTTTCCCGGCGACACCGTCACCGAAGGCCTCGACGGACTGCGCGAACGGCTTGCCGACTACTATAAGCTCGGCGCCCGCTTCGCCAAATGGCGCGCGGTGATCGACATCGACACCGCCAGGGGCGTCCCCTCGGCCACCTCGATCGGCGCGAACACCCATGCGCTCGCCCGCTATGCCGCCCTTTGCCAGGAGGCCGGCATCGTGCCGATCGTCGAGCCTGAAGTGCTGATGGACGGCGCCCACGACATCGGCACCTGCTACGACGTTTCCAAGGCGACGCTGACAAGGCTCTATGACGAGCTCTACGCGGCCCGCGTCGTGCTTGAAGGCACGATCCTGAAGCCGAACATGGTCCTGTCGGGCAAGAAGTCGGGGACCGTGGACAGTCCCGAGCACGTCGCCGAAAAGACCATAAAGCTGTTCCGCGAGACGGTGCCGGCGGCGGTACCGGGCATCGCCTTCCTCTCCGGCGGCCAGGAGGACGAGGAGGCGACCGCCAATCTCAACGCCATCAACGCCATCGGCCCGCACCCGTGGAAGCTGACCTTCTCCTACGGCCGCGCGCTGCAGGCCGCGCCGCAGAAGGCTTGGAGCGGCAAGGCATCGAACATCGCCGCCGGCCAGGCTGCCTTCACCCACCGCGCCCATATGAACCATCTGGCCGCACTCGGCAAATGGAAGGCGAGCCTAGAACAGGCTGCCTGAAGCCCCCTGCCATCCCTTCCCTCCAAACCCGGGCCGACGTGCCCGGGTTTTTGTTTTGGCGCGCGCCGGCCTTGGGGCAAAGCATTCGCATTCTTATTTCCTCTGGGCATTCCTGGCAGCGGCGATGTCGGCTCGCGCCTATCCCGTACGTCCTTGGGGTGCAGACAGGGAGATGTTCATGCATCGCAACAAGGTCGTTTCGCGCGAAGACTGGTTCGAGGCCCACAAGGCACATCTAAACCGCGAGAAGGAACTGACGCGGTTACGCGAACGCGTTGCGGCCGAGCGGCGGAAGCTACCCTGGCTGAAGGTGCGGAAGGATTATGTCTTCGAGACGGAACACGGACCGAAGAAACTGGCCGATCTCTTCGCCGGCCGCAGCCAGCTGATCGTCTACCACTTCGTGTTCGCGCCGGGCTCGACGCATCACTGCGAGAGCTGTGCCTTCGTCGCCGATCACATAGACGGCGCCAACCAGCATCTCAGGCATCATGACGTGTCGCTTGTCGTGATCGCGCGCGCGCCGCTCGCCGAGCTGCTGCCTTACAAGCAGCGCATGGGATGGAAATTCGACTGGGTGTCTTCCTACGCCTCGGATTTCAACTTCGACATGCAGGTCTCCTTCACTGACAGGCAGATCGCCTCCGGCGAAGCCGTCTATAATTTCGAGACACCGGTGTCGACATCGAAGGACCTGCCTGGCACCACTGTCTTCTACAGGGAAGAAGCCGGCGACATCTTCCTGACCTTCATGTCGCGCGCCCGTGGCAGCGAGCAGTTCATCGGCGCCTATCAATATCTCGACATGGCGCCAAAAGGCCGTGGGGAGACCGGCCCTACGGGACGTCGATGGACTGGGTGCGGTTGCACGACGACTATGGAAACAGGTCGCGGCAGGACGACGCTTGCCCCTAGGGCAATTTCAGGAAAAGTGTGAAACGGTTTTCCGTCCGGAATTGCGCCAAAGCAAAAGGACATGGCCGATGAGGCAGCGATCCGTTCACGCCGACCAAAACATGCGCTAAGGCTGCCTCGTCATTTCACGGTATTGCCATGCGTTTCCCGACCATCCTCACCTGGCTCGCCTTCCCGGTCTATGTCTGGCAGGGGTTGGGCGTGCGCCGCCGCACCTCGCGCATGCTGCCCGCGCAAGGCCCGGTCATGCACGAGATCTCAGGCAAGGCCCCAGTGATCTCGCTGCTGGTGCTGGGCGATTCCTCCGCCGCGTCGGTCGGCATCGGCAATTCCGAAAACGGCCTTGCCGCGCAGCTCGCCGTGCTGATTGCGCAGCGCACCGGCAGCGCTGTGCGCTGGCGTGCCGCTGGCTTCAATTCGGCGACATCGGGCCAGATCCGCGACCATGTCCTGCCCAATCTGTCGGCCGATCCGTGGACGCATATCGTGCTCGCCATCGGCACCAACGACACCAAGAATTTCCACTCCGTGCCGCGCTTCAAGAAGGAGTTCGGCGGCCTGCTCTACGCGCTGGGCGCCAAATGGCCGGAGGCACGCGTGGTATGGTCGCCGGTGCTGGAGTTCACGCGCGCGCCGGCCATGCCGTCGCTGCTCGGCAAGATCCTCGAGGTCCGCGCCACCGCGATGAACCGGATGGGTGAACGCCTCTGCCTTGAACGCGGCGCGGTGCCAGCGCTGCGCCTGCCGATCACCAACCCCGAAGCCGGCTTTGCCTCCGACGGCTTCCATGCCTCGGAGGCCGGCTACCGGGCCTGGGCGGAACATCTCGTCGACCCTGTGCTTGGCGACTGAAGAGCGACGGCCAGGCGTTGCGAGAGCCTATGTCAAATGCCCGAGCACGGCCGCCAGCGAAATCGCCGCCATGGCGAGAAGCGCCAATTTCCAGAAATCGCCGCGTCGCCTGAGCCCCGGCCAACCGAGCGGCTTGATGAGCTGGATCACCATGAACCCGACGATGACAAGGGCGAGGAGTTTCGTCATGCCGCCTTTGACCAGCAACGCCGTCACCTGTCAAAGCGGTTCGCTCGGTCTCCGGAAAGAAAAGGCGCCGCGATCGCGAACCGGAACGCGGCGCCCGCCTTGACCGCGCAACGATCTACTTCAGCGGCTTGAGGCTAGCCTCGATCGAAGCGCGTTTTGCCTCCAGGAACGGCGGCAGGGCAAGGCTTTCGCCGAGCGTTTCCAGCGGCTCGTCGGCGGTGAACCCGGGCCCGTCGGTGGCGATCTCGAACAGGATGCCGTTCGGCTCGCGGAAATAGAGCGAGCGGAAGTAGTACCGCTCGACCTCGCCGCTCGACGGCAGCCGGAATTCGGCAAGGCGCGCCGTCCACTGATGCAACGTCTCCTGGTCCGGCGCCCTGAAGGCGACGTGGTGAACCGCACCGGCGCCTTGCCTTGCGGGCGCCAGCCCAGGCTGCACGGCGACATGAAGCTCCGCCGCCGGCCCGCCCGCGCCCATTTCGAACACGTGGACCTGGCCCTCGCCGTCCGGCGAGGCATAGTCGCGTACCTTGCGCATGTTCATCACCCTGGTCAGCACCGCCTCGGTGTCGGTGATGTCGGGAACACTGATGACGATCGGCCCGAGCCCGCGGATCTGATGTTCGGCCGGCACCGGGCTTTGCGCCCAGGGATGGCTGCCTCCCTTTCCGTCATCGCTGACGAGTCGCAGGCGCTGGCCTTCGGGGTCCTCGAAATCCAGCGACTTGTAGCCGCCGATATCGGCAATCTCTCCTGTCACGATGCCTTCGCTGGCAAGGTGCTGCTTCCACCAGGCAAGGCTCTCCTGGCTGCCGACCCTGAGGCTGGTCCGCGCGATGCTGTGCGTGCCGCGCCGTTCGCGGCCGACCGGCCAGTCGAAGAAGGTCAGGTCGGTACCCGGTGTTGCCTCGCCGTCGGCATAAAAGAGATGATAGGCCGAGTTATCGTCCTGGTTCACAGTTTTCTTGACCAGCCGCAGGCCCAGCACCTTCGTGTAAAAGTGAAGATTGCCGGGCGCATTGGCGGTGATGGCGGTCAGATGGTGAATTCCTGTCAGCTGCATGCTCATGGTCGTCTCCCTGTTTTTGGGGAAGAATTTTCTCCCTTCATATCAGAACTCCGGTCGCCCCGCGGAAGGCCCCTATTCCGACAATTTGTCGCCAGGCGATGAACAATGCAGCCCGATTAGCCTGATCTTGGTGAACGATCCGCGCCCGGAGGACCTGCCACGGCGAGAACGGAACTGCCGCGATACGACCTGCCATCCTCCTGACAGACTGCTGTCAGGAGGGGTATGCGATACTGCCTCCAGTTAGAGAGAGGAGATTGGTCATGAACGGTTTTACCATTCTGCGCGGCATGCAGCACTATGTCGGCAAGATCCGCACGATGCGCAACGAGATCCGCACGCAGCGGTTCATGAACGCGCTGCCCGCCGACATTCGCAAGGATATCGGCTGGCCCGACATGTATGCCGAGCGTCGCCATCACGGCAATTGAGCAGAATTTTCAAGCCAGCGGTTGGAGGCTGACCCGTCAGCACCCAGATATCAGGTCCGGCGCACGAGGGATGGAGCGAGCTCATGCCCGATAACAAGACAATCGGCTTCCTTTTCATCGAGGGCTTTGCCGACTGGGAATATGGGTTGCTGGCGGCCTCGGCGGTCGAGTGGTTCGGCGCTCGCGCCGTGTCACTGACGCCGGCAGGCAAGCCCGTGACCGGAATCAGCGGTTTTCGCCTGACGCCGGACCGGTCGGCGGACCCCGATGACAATATCGATCTCGATGCCGTGGCTGTCATCGGTTCCGACCAGTGGGCGGGCAAGGCGCCGCCGGATGCTTCCGAACTGCTGACGGCCGTCGCGGCGCGCGGCGGTGTCGTTGGCGGCATTTGCGCCGGGACGCTGGCGCTGGCCCGAGCCGGCATGTTCGAGAAGGCCAGGCATACCAGCAATGGCCGTGACTGGATCAACCGACACGAAGCCGGCTATGCTGGCGACGGCAATTATCAGGACGTGCCGCACGCTGTGGCCGACGGCAGGATCGTCTCCGCGCCCGGCTCGGCGCCCGGCACCTTCGCCCTTGCCTTTCTGCGGACGCTCTATCCCGAAAAAGGCAGTGATCTCGCGCAGATGCGGACGCTCTTCGCCAAGGAGTATGGTGAAGCCTCCTGACAGTATGCTGTCAGGAGGCGCGTGCGATGGTGGAAAATGCGCATGGCCGGCCGAGAGGACGATCGATGAAAAGCTGGAACGACAGGCTGAACACGCCTGGCATCAACGGCGTGAAACCAACGCCGCGCACGATGGGAGACGTCGTCGAGGGCCAGCCCATGCTGGTGCCGACCGCGCGCCAGGTCGATGATTTCATCCGCTCGATTCCTGAAGGTGTCGAGATGGATGTACGCGCGTTGCGCACCGCGCTCGCCATCGAGCACGGCGCCGAAGTGACATGCCCGGTCACCATAGGCTATCATTTGCGCACGGTCGCCGAGGCGGCCGCGGAGGACCTTGAACGCGGCATGACGCTCCGCGACATCGCTCCCTTCTGGCGCGTGCCCGATGCGAAGACGCCGACAACGAGGAAACTGTCCTTCGGCGCGGAATTCGTTGCCGCGCAGCGTAAGCGCGAAGGGCTGAAACCATAATGCATGTCATGTGGAAGTGGACCCGGTCCAGGAGCCACGGCATGCATGGGAAAGACACTGGGGAAGCAAACGATGCGCCGCGCCGACAGGCTCTTTCAGATCGTGCAGCATCTGCGTGGTGGCCGCCTGGTCACCGCACAGAAGCTCGGCACATGGCTCGAGGTTTCCGAGCGAACCATCTATCGCGACATAGCCGACCTGCAGTCGACCGGGGTGCCGATCGACGGCGAGGCTGGCGTTGGCTACATGATGAGGGAGGGTTTCGACCTTCCGCCGCTGATGTTCACGCGTGACGAGATCGTGGCGCTGGTTGCCGGCGCCCGCATGGTGCGCGCCTTTGGCGGCGCTGCCATGGCGCGCGCCGCCGACGAGGCGCTGGTCAAGATCGGTGCCGTACTGCCCGATGCCGAAAAGGATCGCATCGCCCGCACCGAGATCCACACGCCGATGTGGGTGGTCAGCGACGCCGCCCGCGAGGCGATCGACCTGATCGAGCGCGCGGTCGAAAAGCGCCAGGTGCTGACCATCGACTATTCGGACGAAGCCGGCCGCGGTACCGCGCGCGATATCAGGCCGCTCGGCCTGTGGTTCTGGGGCAAGGTTTGGACGTTGGTCGCCTGGTGCGAGATGCGCGATGATTTTCGCGCTTTCCGCATCGACCGCATCGCCTCGGTTGTCATCGCCGGCCGCGTCTTCAAGCCGGAACGCGGCAAGCAGCTCGCCGATTTCTACCGGGCGGTGGAGCGGAGCGAGGACTACGGCATGGCGCCGGACCGCGCGGCGCGAAGCTGAGATTTGCCGGATCGCACAAAAAAGCCCGCTCGAAGCGGGCTTTTTTGTCGAACTGGCGAAAAGCCTATTCCTCGTCGTCCTTATCGGTGTCCTTCGACTTCAGCGCTGACAGCTTGGCGAAGACGGCGTTGGCGTCGAGCTCCGCGTCCTCGTCCTTCGGCTTCTCCGGCGCCGGCACCAGCCGCTCGGTCAATGCCGCCGGCAACAGCGTGTCGCCGACCGGCTGCGCCTGTTCGCGGCCACGCGAGGCGCGGTTGACCTCCATGTCGAGGTCGATCTGCGAGGCGAGACCCAGCGTCACCGGGTCCATTGGCTGCAGATTGGCCGAGTTCCAGTGCTTGCGTTCGCGGATCTGCTCGATCGTCGACTTGGTGGTGCCGACAAGGCGCGAAATCTGCGCGTCCTTGAGTTCGGGATGGTTGCGCACCAGCCACAGAATGGCGTTCGGCCGATCCTGGCGCTTCGACAGCGGCGTGTAGCGCGGACCCTTGCGCTTGGATTCCGGCACCCGCACCTTGGGGTCGGAAAGTTTCAGGCGCTGGTTCGGGTCCTTCTCGGCGCGCGCGATCTCGTCGCGGGTCAGCTGGCCGGTCATGATCGGATCCATGCCCTTGATGCCTTGCGCCGATTCGCCGTCGGCGATCGCCTTGACCTCGAGCGGATGCAGCCCGCAGAACTGCGCGATCTGCTCGAAGGAAAGCGCGGTGTTGTCGACCAGCCAGACGGCGGTCGCCTTGGGCATCAGCAGCGTATTGGCCATCGCAAAAATCCTTCTCGTTCGCCCGCGTTCCCGCGCGGGCGGTGGTTTAGAGCCACCAAAATGGGAAATTCGGGGCCTGTATAGCCGTTCCCTGCCCGCTTCGCAATGTTTTTGGAAAAGCCCGCAGAAAACCGCGAACCGGCGGTTACCGGAACGGCTCCGTGCCCTTGAGCAGAGCGACAAGCTGGCTCTGTTGGCGTGTTCCTGTCTTGGCGAATATCCGTTCGAGGTAGGTTCGCCCGGTCTTCACGGTGATGTTGGCACTTGCCGCCGCCTCCGCCAGTGTTCGCCCTTGCGAAAGTGCCGAGGCCAGGCGCGCCTCGGCTGGCGTCAGGTCGAACAGTCCGGCAAGCAGCGTTGGCGATGGCACCATGGAACTGGCGTTCACCGCCGTCGCCGCGACCAGGATGTCGGCGCCCGAGAATATCTCGTGGGCGGAACGGCGCAGCGGCAGGACATGAAGGATCAGTGGCGACCTGTCGGCGGCGGCCGGAACCGGGATGGACCGGACCGAGGGTTCGGCGGCCCCGCGTGCGGCGACGACGGCCTGCTGAAACAGGCGATTGGCATCCGCATCGACGATTGCCATGCCGCCAAAGGCAACCGGCAGGAAGATCGAGCCCATGCTCTCGAACAGCAGATTGGCGGCGAGCACATGCCCCCTCGATGAGAGGATGGCCGCCGGCAGCCCCATGGCCGTCATGGCGGCAACGGTTCCCTTGGCCCGCTCCAGGCCAAGCCGCGCGGCGATCAAGCTGGCGCGCGCCATGGCCGGCCGCAAACCGTCGAGAATGTCGAAGCTGCCGGCGTCGTAGCGGCCCTCGCCAAGCCTTCGCTGGAAGACGAAGATGGCCAGTTCGCCGCTCGGCATCGGGATGGCGGTGCAGGTATGCGCGCCAATCCCAAGCGCGCGCAGGCGGACCCGGATGGGATCGTTCTCGATTTCCTCGGCTGTCAGGAAACTCTCGACATCGACGAAACTGGCCGGCTGCACCGCGCACATGCGCGAGACCGCCGTGGAGAACTGCAGCGTATCGCCCAGGAGGAATTCATTCAGCAAGTCCTGCAGCAGCGGCACCGTCCTTCCGCGCACCGGCTGCTCATCGGCAAACAGGAACACGGCGCCGCCCACTGAGGCGGAGGCTCTATTTATGCCATCCAGCACCTCCGGCCACAGGTCCGGAACGAAAGCAGCCTCGTAGATCTTGTCGGTAAGATCATCCAACATGGGCGTGGAAGCCTTCGTCGATGCCTGCCCTGCCAGCCACGCGCTCACGCGGCAACCGGTCCCCATCCGTCAAGATGCCATGCTGAAAACAGAGGTCAAGCCGCCTGGTGCTTGACACGGGTGACGGCGGCTCACGCCTACTGGCACCCCAAAAGACAAAACCCGCCGGACAGGGTCCAGCGGGTTCGGAACCGGCGACGAACAAGGCGTCTGCGTCGGCTCTACATTGCGACCCTGCCTTCCGGCGAGGTCGCGCTTGCAATCAGATCGCCTGACGGGCGATCCTTTCGATGTCGGCGCGGTTGATGCCGAGGTCGCTGAGCTGACGTGCGTTGAGGCGGTTCAATTCGCGAACGGTCTCGTTGTACATGCGCCAGTTACGGAAAGCGCGGATCGGGTTCATGGTAGTCCTCCTGAATTGGGTTCGTTTCGATGATGCTCAAATAGTGATCATCGATGAGGACTTGAACGGCTGATTTTGCATAGCAATGATGCAAATGCTGCATTGCACCATTAAGATTCTGTTCATCTTGCAGGCAAGGCGGGCGCCCGGGGACGGTGCCGAGATTTAGGGGATACGGGCCTAGCCTACGTCGAGCACGATCTTGCCGATATGATCCCCTTCCTCCATCCGCTCATGCGCGCGCCAGGCATCGGTGAGCGGGTAGATCATGTCCATGACCGGCGCCACCTTGCGCGTGCCCAGCAGCGGCCACACCTGCGCCTCCAACGCGGCCGCGATCGCTGCCTTGAATTCCACGGTGCGGGGCCTCAGCGTCGAACCCGTATGGGTCAGCCGCTTGACCATGATCTTGGAAAAATCGGCGCTCGCCACAGCACCGGCCTGGACGGCGATCTGCACGATGCGGCCCTCGATCGCGGCGGCCTCGTAGTTCCGCTGGACATAGTCGCCGCCGACCATGTCGAGGATGACGTTGGCGCCTCGGCCTTCGGTCGCCTCCTTGACCGCGGCGACGAAATCCTGCTCGCGGTAATTGATTGCGCGGTCGGCGCCGATCTTCAGGCACGCGTCGCATTTCTCCTTCGATCCAGCGGTGGTGATGACATAGGCGCCGAAGGCCGAGGCGAGCTGGATCGCCGTGGTGCCGATGCCGGACGAGCCGCCATGGACGAGCAGCGTCTCACCCTTCTTCAGCCCGCCGCGCTCGAACACATTGTGCCACACGGTAAAGTAGTTCTCTGGCACTGCCGCCGCTTCGGTGTGGGTGAAGCCCGCCGGCAGCGGCAAAACGCTGCCGGCATGAACCCTTACATATTCGGCATAGGCGCCGCCGGGCGTGAGCGCGCAGACCCGGTCGCCGATGCGCCAGCGCGATATCTCGTCGCCAAGGGCCGCCACCTCACCCGACGCCTCGAGACCAGGCAGGTCCGATGCGCCGGGCGGTGGCGGATAGGCGCCCTTGCGCTGCTGGACGTCGGGCCGGTTGACGCCGGCGGCATGGACCTTGATCAGGATTTCTCCGGGGCCGGGCAGCGGCACGTCGCGCGTTTCCGGCTTCAGCACCCGGGGACCGCCCGGCTCCGAAATCGCGATCGCCGTCATCCGTGCCGGAATTTTCTGTCCGCTCGCCATGAAGTTTCCCGTCTTCCTCGCCGGCTTTTACCGGCTGTTTGCATCGATGCCCCTGCCCTATGTATGCTGATTGCCAAATCAGGCAAATGGGCAATCTGGTCTGGCGTAGGAGGAGCGACGATGGCGATCTTCGACGACGAACCCAAGAAGAAGGCACGCCCGCACGAGATCGGGCAAGACTTGTCGCTGCTTTCAGTCGGTGAACTGTCCGAGCGCATCGGCATCCTGCGCGACGAGATCGCTCGGCTTGAGACTGAACTCAAGACCAAGGACAACACCAAGTCGGCGGCCGAGGCGCTGTTCCGGCGCGGATAATTCGCTGAGGTAAGCCGCCCGCCGCCGAAAAGCCCGAATGCGACTGTCTTCAAACCTGCGTCCCTCCCAGCCCTCAGCCGGATCAAAAAATGCTCGCAGCCTACAGACCGATCCTTTCCCTGCTTCGCGGCACCGCCTTCCTTCTGGCGGCGTCGGGGCTGCACGGACTGCTGTTGCCCCTGCGCGGCCAGGTGGAAGGGTTCTCGACCGCTTCGCTCGGCCTGATGGGCACAGCCTGGGCCGGCGGTTTCGTCACCGGCTGTTTCTTTGCGCCACGCATCGTGCGCCGCGCCGGGCATGTGCGCGCCTTCGGCGCCTTTGCCGCGTCCGGCGCCATCGTGGCGCTGCTGACGGGGCTGGTCATCGACGAATATGTCTGGATCCTGCTGCGTGCCTTCACCGGTTTCACCATGGCCGGCGCCTTCATGGTCATCGAGAGCTGGCTGAACGAGAAGGCCACCAACGAGAACCGTGGCACCGTCTTCGGCCTCTATATGATGGTCACCTATGCCTCGATCATGGGCGGACAGATGATCGTCGCCGGCGGCGACGTGAAATCGGCGTCGCTGTTCATGATCACCGGCATCCTGTTTTGTTTGTCGCTTCTCCCGACGGCGGTTTCGAGCGCTTCCCTTCCGAAGCCGCTGCAGGACGTCAAGCTCGACGTCAAGGGGCTCTACGCCAACTCACCGGTGTCGGCGATCGCCTGCCTCTTGATCGGCATCGCCAACGGCGCCTGGGGCACGCTCGGTGCGGTCTACGGCGCCCGCATCGGCATCTCCACCGCCGAAATCGCCTTGATGATGAGCCTGGTGGTCGTCGCCGGTGCCGCCATGCAGCTTCCGGCCGGGCGTCTCTCCGACAAGACCGACCGGCGTTTCGTGCTGGCCGGTGCTGCCTTCGGCGCGGCGCTGTTTGCGCTTCTCATCTTCCTGTTCGAGCCGCGCTCCGCGGTCTTCGTCCTCGTCTTCACCGCCGCCTACGGCGGTTTCGCCTACACGCTCTATTCGATTGCCGTGGCGCATGCCAATGACCACGCCCGCTCCGAGGATTTCGTCAAGGTGTCGGGCGGCCTGCTGCTGCTTTACGGCTTCGGCACCATGATCGGGCCGTTGCTGGCCGCCGCCCTGATGGGCTGGATGCGCCCGGAGGGCCTGTTCCTGGCGACAGCCTTGGCGCATCTGTCCCTGGCAGGCTACACGCTGCTGCGCATCAGCCGCCGCGCGCCGGTGCCGATCGAGGATCGCGATGCCTTCAAGACGCAGCCGGCCGACCGTTCGGTGACCCCTGAAGCATTGCGGCTTGATCCGAGAAGAAAAGCAGAAGCAAACAGTTGAGATTTGAAAAACTTTGCTTCACAAATGAGGCATGATGTTTTCCGACGCCTTCATGGCGATCGCCGACCCCAATCGGCGCCATCTTCTGGAAGAACTTCGACGCGGTCCGAAGACCGTCAACGAATTGGCGTCCGGGCTGCCAGTCTCCCGCCCGGCCGTATCACAGCATCTGAAAGTGTTGCTCGACGCAGGGCTGGTCAACGCCAAGGCTGAAGGCACAAGGCGTGTCTATACGGTGAGCAATGCCGGCTTCCTGAGACTCAATATCTGGCTCGATCAATTCTGGGAAGCCTGATCGTTTCTGCCTGGAGCACCTGGGCTGCCCGGTCAGGATTGCGAATTCACGAAGGCGCCGAGCGCGTCGAGCAGTTCGCCCGTTCCATGCTCGCGCGTGGCTGAGGTGTCGTGGCCGTCGAAGAAGGCGCCCTGCTCCGTCATCACAAGCCGCGTGCCGCCGCTTTCCGCCACAAACTCGATCGTCGCCAGCGACACCGACACGCGGGTTTCGCCGAACAGCAGCTCATAAGTGTAGACGATGCGCTCGTCCGGCACGATGTCCTGATAGACCGCGTTGAAGAAATGCATCTGCCCATCGCTCGGGCAGCCGGCATTGACCTCCTTGCCGCCGACGCGGAAATCCATTTCGTGCCGGCTGGGTACCGGGTCATGGGGATCGACGAACCAGCGCCGCTTGGCATCCGGGCTGCTGAATGCGGAGAAGACTTTCGCCGGTGCCACCGGATAGCTCCGCTCGACGACAAAGGTGGAATGGACAACGGATCGCTCAGTCATGAAACCTTCCTCGGTGGATTGAATTGGCCGGACTGTGACCCCGAAAACCGGAGGCCGGTCTTCGGGAGCATGCTTGAACCCATCACGGCGCGGTCTCTGGCCTGAAAGGCGGCGAAATGGCCGCGCACCAATTCGGATTTGGTCTTCGACATGGCATTTTCCTCTCTAGCTTTCGGCCAGGAAATCGCCGAGCCGATCCAGCCGGCGCTCCCACGAGAGGCGCCGCTCATTGATCCAGTGCTCGGCCGCGCGCAACGCCTTTGGATCGATCTGGCAGGTGCGCACCCGCCCGACCTTCCGCGTGCGCACGAGGCCGCTCGCTTCCAGCAGATTGAGGTGCTGGACGACCGCCGACAGCGACATCGCCAACGGCTCGGCCAGCTGGCTCACCGAGGCGGGGCCGCGGGACAGCCGGTCGACCATCTGCCGCCGCGCCGGATCGGCGAGCGCCTGGAACATCAGGTCGAGCTGGGCGGGATCGTGCAGCATCGCGATCAGCCGTTGTTGTAGGGGAAGAACTTGAAGTAGGGCTGTGCCTCCTCGATCACCCTGATGAAGGCGGCGCGCTGCAGCAAGCGGTCGTGATAGCGCTTCACGGCGGGATATTTGTCGCCGAACGGCTCGACCTTGTTGGCATAGAAGAGCGCCGGAGACGCCGCGCAATCGGCCATGGTGAAGGCATCGCCTACCGCCCATTCCCTGGACTGCATCTCCTGTTCGATGATGGCGTAGGAATTGCGCAACTGGCCCCGCGCCTGTTCGACACCGAATGGATCGGTCTTGTCGAGCGGCCGCAACCTGTCGCCGACGATCTTCTGCATCGGCTCCTGCACATAGAAATCGTAGAAGCGGTCAACCTGACGGACCGCCAGCGCCAGATCGATGTCGGCGGGAACGAGTTCGACCGGTCCCGGATAGTGCGCGGCCAGATATTCCACGAGAATGGTCGATTCCAGCACAGTGCGATCACGCGCGTCATCGCGCAGCGCCGGCATCTTGCCGGTCGGCGAAATCTTCAGGAAGGCCGCGCGCGATTGCTCGTCGCCGAGATCGACGATGACCGGCGCAAAAGGCGTGGCGTTCTCGTAGAGCGCGATCAGCGGCTTCCAGCAGAAGGAGGCCAGCGGATGGAAATGCAACGTCAGGGACATTCTTGTGCTCGTCTGTTTCTGTGGCAACACTGAAGTATTTACTTAACTATTGCGGTGAGCTTCGCTCGTCAAGGCCGACCCGCGAAGTCTCAGCTGGATCGGACGTGCGCGACGATGGCGGCCTCTATGTCAGTCCAGTCATCCGGATGCAGTTCGTGACCGCCGCCGTCGACACGAAGCAGTTTCGCGCCGGCAACAGCCTGGGCCAAGGCCTCGCCATGGTCGACCGGAAAGATCGGATCCGACGTGCCGTGGATGACCAGAAGCGGCGCCGCTATTTCGTGCAGGCGGCCCTTCCACTGGTCACCGCCCTTGAGCATGAAATGATTGGTGGCGCTCAGGAAGCCGCCGGACCTGACATAATCCCGTTCGATGAACGCCTTCATTCCCGCCTCGTCGAACGGATGGGCGGTGCTGGCGATCGCCCGCGCATCCCTGACTATGAAGTCCATGACCTGGCGGCGATCCGTCCAGTCGACTTTGGCTCCATCGGCCGAATGCTCCAGATAGGCATCGGTCGTTTTCGGCAGATGCGAAGTGTCGGTCCCCACGGGCGAACTGCTGATCACGGTCAGCGAAGCGACGCGCAAGGGGTGCCTGAGCGCCACGAGTTGCGCGATCATGCCGCCCATCGACATGCCCGCGACATGCGCCTTGCCGATGCCGTGGCTGTCGAGAACGGCAATCGCGTCGTCGGCCATGTCATCGAAAGTGTAGGGCGGCTGTCCCACCGGGTATTTGGTCGACCGGCCGGTGTCGCGATTGTCGTAGCGGATCACATACAGGCCGGCATCCGCGAGTCTCCGGCAAAACGCCTCGGGCCACCAAAGCATCGAGGCCATAGCGCCCATGATCAACAACAGAGCGGGGTCCGCCGGATCGCCAAAGGTTTCGGATATGATCTCGGGACGGTCCTTGATTGTCATCTGATGGCCTCCTCATCTGCTTGCATTTTGCAATCGGTTGCACGATAATAAAACCGATACGATAATGCAACCGGTTTTGTGGAGAAAATCGAATGTCCCTCGATCGCCGGTCAGGCTGCCCGATCAACCTCTCGCTCGAGGTGTTCGGCGACCGCTGGAGCCTGATCATCCTGCGCGACATGATCTTTGGCGGCAGGCGCCATTTTCGCGAGTTGCTCAACGGGTCGATGGAAGGCATTGCTTCCAACATCCTCGCCGACCGGTTGAAGCGGCTGATGGAACTCGGCATGTTGACCAAAGCGGACGACCCCAGTCACAAGCAGAAAGCGATCTACAGCCTGACCGAGATGGCCATCACACTGGTGCCCATCCTTGCCCATCTCGGCGCCTGGGGCCGCGTCTGGCTGCCAACCAGCGAGGAACTCTCGATCCGCGCCGAACTGCTGGAAAAGGGCGGACCGCCAATGTGGGAGAAATTCATGGCCGAGTTGCGCCATGAGCATCTCGGGACCCCCTCGATACAGCGCCCGGCCCCTCTGTCCGCGCGACGCTCCGGGCCGCCTATGAAGCCGTCGTTGCCGAAAAGGCCCTCAACGCCAGTCCGGCCGGGTGACCAACTATTTTCCCCGTTGAAAGGCCGGCTCTGCTACAAGGGACGAAAATCACACGTGATGGGATTGGATTGACTCTTGGTTGAGAACTCTAGGGACACTGCCCGCGCGCGTGCCGATCTGCGCTTCAAGAAGCAGGAAGAGGCGGCGACAGTCCGGCAGAAAGCCATGGCCGAGTATGTCGCCGAGAGCGATGCCCGCAAGGCCAAGACCGACAAGCTGCGGGCGCTGCGGCTCGCCAAGGAAGCCGAAGATCTAGCCAACACGCCTGCCGCACCCGCCAAGAAGCCGGCCCGCGCCAAGAAAAGTAACGTCTCCCCCTCCGTCAATTCCTCGCCCTGAATCAAGCTGTGGTGACGCCACCGGTCAGGCGCGCCTTCATCCCGCTACTTCACAGGAAGCAATTTCAACCGAAACCGGGATTGCCTCGCCCGGCTGGCCGCCGATGATCAGGCTGCTCAACAGGAGATTGCCATGACCGCGCTGCCGATCCAAAAAGCCGTCGAGATCATCCATGCCGCCTTCGCCAGGGGTTCCGATCTCAAGCTCAAGCCGCTCGGCGTCTCGGTGCTCGACGCCGGCGGGCATCTGGTCGCCTTTCAGCGCCAGGACGGCGCTTCGTTCCTGCGCCCGCAAATGTCGGCCGGCAAGGCCTATTGCGCGCTGGCCATTGGCATGGGCTCGCGCAAGGTCGAGGCTTTCGCCAAGGAACGTCCGCATCTGGTTGCCGGCATTTCCGACGTGTCGGGAGGACGCGTGCTGCCGGTCGTCGGCGGCGTGCTGATCCGCGACAAGGCAGGCAGCATCATCGGCGCCGTCGGTATTTCGGGCGATACATCCGACAATGACGAGGCAGCGGCGATTGCCGGCATCGAAGCCGCCGGCTTCACCGCCGATCCGGGCTGAGCCTCAATTCAAATTGATGTCGCGGCTGGCCGACCGCATCGACACCGCGAACCCGGCCAGCACGTCGAACAGCGCGATGATCATCAGCGTGAAGAAGATCGAGTGCGCGGCACCCTTCACCAGCAGGAACTCGACTAGGAAAGCGACGAAGACCAGCGTCGACAGAAGATGGTCCATGATCGAGGCCGTGGTCGTGCGTGCCGACTTCACCATTTCGAGGAACAGGAAGATCAGCCCGATCAGCACAATCAGGTCGCCGAGCGTCATCGAGAACACCCCGCCCGACATCATGCGGAACGAAAAGATCTCGCTCGCCCACGGATCGTCGCCGCCGCCGAATATTCCGAGCAGGCCGAGATTGTAGAGCACGAAAGGCACGATCAAAAGCGGGACGGCACCGAACATCTGGCGTCTCCATATGGGGGCACCTTCTGTACAATGCTCCACAGGCACGGCGTCAAGATTTTTCGTGCGCGGCCGCAAACACGGTCGAAGACCGGATGCAACAACCATGTCAGCCGGTTGCCCGGCCGACATGGAAATGAGAGACGAAAGCTCAGCGCTTGAAGTAGCCGGCGCGCACGGCGGCACCGATGACGTTGAGGATGATATGACCCGCCGTCATCGAGGTGATTTCGTTGACATCGCGCGCCGGTGCGATCTCGACGATGTCCATGCCGACAAGCTTGCCCTTGCCGACCAGCCCCTGGATCAGCTCGATCGTCTGGCGGTAGCTGACGCCGCCCGGCTGTGGTCCCTCCACCGCCGGCATGACGGCGGGATCCAGTCCGTCAGCGTCGATGGTGAGGTAGTATCGGCCGCCATCCGGAATGCGCGTGAGCAGCGCCGCCGTGCCGATATCCTGCCATTCATTGGTGGTGATGATGTTGGCGCCGTAAGCGCGGGCCGCCTCGACTTCCTCGGTGCGCGCACTGCCCTGGCCGCGAACGCCGACCTGAAAATATCCTTGATATGCGCCATTTCCGAGGCCCGGCGGATGGTGCTTGAATAGCCTTCCTTGACGCCGTTGACATTGTCGCGCCAGTCGAGATGGGCATCGAGTTGCACCAGCGTGATCGGGCCTTCGCCGTCGAGCGCCCTGAAGATCGGGATCGGAATGCCATGGTCGCCGCCGATTGTGATCGGCAGGGCGCCGGCCGCTCGTATCTTGCGGATCGCCGCTTCGGCTCGGCCGTAGTGCCCGACATGATCGGCGGCATTGCCGGGCACGTCGCCGACATCGACCACCTTGATGTCCTGGCCGGCGAAGACCGGCCCGCCAATGTCGAAATCATAACGGTCGAGCGCCTGGCTGATGCGCTTGGATGCCCGCCGCACCGCTGTCGGCGCGTTGGTCTGGTCGTTGATCAGCTCGTCGATCGTATAGGGGTCGCCATAAGGCATGCCGATGATGGCGACATCGGCCTTGAGCGTATCGAGATCCTCGACCAGCGGGAAGTTCATGAATGTCTGGAAGACATCGCGCGGCGCGGTGGTGAGCTTGGACATGGGGTCTCCTCTATGTTGAAAGGCTTTTGGATCAGGCGCCACGGCGGGCCGCGAGATGGGGCTGCAGCCTGTGCTCCAGGCTGCGCGAGATCGCCGCGACAAGGGCGGTCAGCCCCCAGTACAGCAATGCGATGGCCGTGAAGATTTCCACCGGCGAGAAGGTGCGGCCGATGACGTTCTGGGCCATGTAGGTGAGCTCGGGAACGGTGATTGCCGACAGGATCGCCGATTCCTTGATCAGCGTGATGGTGAGGTTGGTTGCCGCCGGCAGGATGTAGCCCAACACTTGCGGCACCAGGATCTTGCGGAAGATGGTGAGGTAGCGCAGCCCCAGCGCGTAGCCGGCCTCGACCTGACCATGCGAGATCGACTGGATCGCCCCTCTGATGATCTCCGCGGAGTAGGCGCCCGCATAGGCTGACAGCGCGCCGATCGAAACCATCACCGGCGAGAGCCGGATGCCGAACATCGGCAAGGCATAGAACAACAGGAATATCTGGATCAGGAACGGAATGTTGCGGAAGAGTTCGACATAGGCCGAGACGACCGCCGCCGGCACTCGCCCGCCGCGCAGCCTGACCAGTGCCAGCACGATGCCGAGCGCGAAGCCGAGCGGCAGCGACACGGCGCACATCAGCACCGTATTGCCGAAGCCCTTGGCCAGGATCTGCCAATTGTCGGCAATGACGGAAAAGTCGAAGCTCATACCCGTGCGCCTTCCGCCTTGCGTTCCAGGCGCCGGGTCAGCAGGCTGCAGGAAAACAGCACGATGAAATACAGCACCGCCGCGATGCAGAACGCCTCGACCGGCCGGTAGGTGACGTTCATGATGTTCTGTGCCGTGCGGGTGAGTTCCACCACCGCGATCACCGACAGGATGGACGATGCCTTCACCAGCATGGTGAACTCGTTGACCATCGGCGGGACTATGGCGCGGAAGAGCTGCGGCAGGATGACCTTGAACCAGGTCACGACAGGCCTCAGCCCAAGCGCCTTGGCCGCTTCATACTGGCCGGCGGGGATGCGCGTCAGCCCGGCGCGCAGGATCTCGGCGACGAAGGCCGCGCTGTTGAAGCTGAGCGCCAGGATGCCCGCCAACAGCGGCGGCAAGTCGATGCCGACCAGGCCCGGCAGCACGTAGTAGACGACGAAGATCTGCACGATCAGCGGCGTGCCGCGGATGAAACTGGTGTAGAGCGCGCCGATCCAGCGAACCACACGCCAGCGCGACCGGCCGCAAGCGAGCAGGCCGAAGCCGATCAACGTGCCGACCAGGAATCCCAGCGCCGAAACCCCGAGTGTGACGGCCGCGCCAGACAGAAATTGCGGCAGGAAGGTCAGCGTTTTTGAAAAATGGAACATTTTTCAACTCGAACGGAGAAGCAACGTCTGGCGTCGACGCAGGCGATACCAGCTGCAACGCATCGCCTGCGCCACGCCAGACATGTTCAAGGGGCGAAACGGCTCAGAGCGCGCCGGGCGGCAGATAACCCTGGTCCGGCGTCTTCATCTCGAAGCCGAACCATTTGAGCTGCAGCTCCTTCAACTTGCCGCTGTCCTTCAGCTCGCCGATCTTGGCATTGATGAATTCGCGCAAATCCTTGTCCTCCGGCCGCACGACCCAGGACAGATAGGAGAATTCACCAATCGAGCCGACGACCTTGTAGGTGTCGGGGACGTTCTTCATCAGCACGGCCGCCGATGGCGAGGCGATGACGATCGCGTCGACCTGGCCGGAAGCGAGCGCGACATGGGTCTCGGGGAAGGAGGTGAATAGCTTCAGCTCGCCGACGCCCTTGCCACCCTTGTCCTTGAGCTCCTTGTCATAGGCCTCGATGATTGGCTGTACGGAAGAAGCAAGCTGCGTCGCCACCACCATGCCGTTGATGTCCTCCGGCTTCTTGATGCGTTCCTCGTCCGCGCGCACGACGATGACGTTCTCGAACGAGCCCGTCGGCCGCGTATAAGCATATTTCGCCGCCCGCTCGGGATTGATGCCGGTCGAGGTGGCCATGAGATCGAACTTCTTGGCGAGCAGTCCCGGAAGCAGCCCCTGGAACGGCAGGTTGAGCTGGTCGAGCTTCACGCCGAGCTGGCTGACTGCATAGTCCAGAATGTCCTTGTTGTAGCCGACGATCTGGCCGTCGCGCACGAACTCGAACGGTTCGAACGCGGCCTCCGTGCCGACGACGATGGTGCCGCGCTGCTTGATCTGGTCGACCAGACCATCGGCATGGGAGGCGGACGCGAATGACAGGAAGAGCGGCGCGGCGGCAAGCAGGGACAGGACGCGGCGGCGCGATGCGAAAAAGAACTCACCCATTGTTGTTACCCTCTTTTTTCTTCTGTTTTACTGCGCTGGTAGGCCCGGCCTGAGTGCTTGAACACGCGGCCGATCATGTAGCTCTCGGAATCCTTGATCCCGGGAACGTTCGTCAGTTCGCTGACCAGGAAGTCGTGCAAGCTGGTCGTCGACGGCAATGTAAGTTGGATGATGATGTCGAACGGCCCGGTCATGGCGTAGACGCTGTCGACGAACGAGTATTCCGACAGTTTGCGGGCAACGCTGATGATGTGCTCGCGGTCGACGTCGAGCCCGACGATGGCCGCGATGCCGACATCGCTGCGCAAAGGCCGCACGACCGCCTGGATCGAGATATCCGGATCCTCGAGCACGCGGGCCATCTTGCGCCGCACGGTCGCTTCAGTGACGCCGATGCGCTTGGCGATATCGACACTCGACATCCGCCCGTCGACCTTGAGCTGGGAAAGCACCGCCTGTTCGGTGTCGTCGAGGTCACTCGTGCTGACGAAATCCCACATTCATTTCCCAATTTGTGTCGATTTCCGACTATTATTCAGAAAATTGCATAAGAAAACGTGCAGCGCAATCCCATATCGATCGAAAAACATCGAGCAGCAGGCGGCGGTGGCCACCTGCCTCGGCTGCCTTGGCGAGCGTTTGTTCGATTTTGGGAACTTGGCAGTGGCCGGTCTGGGCCACGATGCGTTCACGCAGGGGCCGACCATCCTCTGACGATGCAAGCCGAAGTCACGTGGAACGGGAGCAGGCAACGAGATGAACTGCGCCGCTCGAGGCTCGGCGGTCGGAGCATGGGCCGCCAAACGCAAAAGACCGGCCAGAGGCCGGTCTTTTGTAGCTCAAATCCAGGGTAAAGCTGGGCTCAGCTTTCCTTGGGGGTCAGCACCTGGCGACCGCGATACATGCCGGTCTTCAGGTCGATGTGGTGCGGACGGCGCATTTCGCCGGAATTCTTGTCCTCGACATAGGTCGGGGCCTTGAGGGCGTCGGCAGAGCGGCGCATGCCGCGCTTGGACGGAGAGGTTTTGCGTTTCGGAACGGCCATGGATATGCTCCACTACATGGTCAAAAGCCCCGCCCGCCCTCGTGAAAGGGCCATGTCGGGGCCTAAATCTGAGAAAGTCGGGTGCCTATACACGCCTGACACCGTTTTGGCCAGCACCGCGGTGAATCTTTTTTGTGCCGGCTAGTCCAGGCAGCCGACATAGGCGCCTGAGCGGCCGGCGCGCCGCTCGATCAGGTTGGCCAGCCGTCTGAGACCCGGCCCGGGTTTTGCCGGATTGCGGGCGATCGGATTGGGCAGCGTGACGGCGAGAAGAGCCGCCTGCCGTCTGGACAGTTGCTTTGCCGGAATGCCGAAATGGTGCTGCGCCGCCGCCTCGATGCCATAGATGCCCGGCCCCCATTCGGCGATGTTGAGGTAGATCTCCATGATGCGCCGTTTCGACATCACCGCGTCGAAATAGACGGCCAGCGGCAACTCGACGACCTTGCGCACCGAGCCCAGCGGCCGCGACCAAAGGAAGAGGTTCTTCACCGTCTGCATGGTGATGGTCGATGCGCCGCGCGTCGCCTCGCCGGCCAGCGCATCGTCGACGACGCCCCTGAGCTCGCCGAGATCGACGCCGCGGTGGAAACAGAACTGCCCATCCTCCGACATGATGACCGAATGGGCGAGCACGGGCGCCACGTCATCGATGGAAACCCAGCGCCGGTCGTAGCCGGAGAAGGTCGCCAGGTCCTTCAGCATCAGCGTCGACACTGGATGCACGAAGGACGGCAGGTAGAGAAAGGTCAGCACCACCGGGATAAACGCCAGCACGGCGGCCACGACGATGCCGCGCCGTACCCAGCGCCTGAGATTGCGGCGGTTCACGCCTCGCGATCTCGTCGCCATGTCCAGCTTTTCGGTCTCATGATCGACGATCGGTTCCGCCAAGCCGCCCAACCCGTGCCACGAAGCTCGTCTCGAAATGCGCTCCCGAGGGTCACAAGACGGTGTTTCGAGAACCGGAGCGGAGCGTACATTCGAGTACGTGAGCACCGGAAGCGCGGAAAACGCCTTCAGATGACCGCAGGAGGTGAGTTTCCAAACGGGCCCTTACCGCTCCGGCATAATGGCGCTTGCCTTCTTGCGCAACGTCTGAGTGTCGGCTACCGGTCCCGGCCATGACGAATGACGACGAAATGGCGTTCGAAATGGCGCTCATCAGACGCGCGGCCGCCGTCGAGGTGATGCTGCGTCGGTTGCTCGACGACCGCCCGCTTTCGGGCGAGATCGCCAGGCCCGATCGCCTGATGGCGGCGATGCGCCATGGCGTGCTGAACGGCGGCAAGCGCCTGCGCCCCTTTCTGGTCATGGAAAGCGCTGCCCTGTTTTCCGCCGATGGCGAAGCGGCGCTGCGCGTCGCGGCCGCACTTGAATGCGTGCATTGCTATTCGCTGATCCATGATGACCTGCCGGCGATGGACGACGATGACCTGCGCCGCGGCCAGCCGACCGTGCACAAGGCCTTCGACGAGGCCACTGCGATTCTTGCTGGCGACGCACTGCTGACGCTCGCCTTCGACATCCTCGCCGGCGAGGCGACCGCGCTGCCGGCCGAGCGGCGCGCAGCCCTTGTGCTGGCGCTTGCCCGCGCCGCCGGGGCCGGCGGCATGGTCGGCGGCCAGAAGCTCGATCTCGAAGCCGAGCAGGTGCGACCGGACGAGGCCGGCATCATCCGGCTGCAGGCGATGAAGACCGGCGCGCTGATCCGTTTCGCCTGCGAGGCGGGTGCGATCCTGGCCGGCGCACGCTCCGATGATCTGGAAAGGCTGGCCGAGTTCGGTTCGGCGATCGGCCTTGCCTTCCAACTAGCCGACGACCTGCTGGATTTGACGGCCGACGCCAGGCAGATGGGCAAGGCGACCGGCAAGGATGCCGCCGCGGGCAAGGGTACGCTGGTGGCCTTGCACGGCGCGGATTGGGCTCGCAAGCAGCTCGACGGCCTCGTCGGCCAGGCGCACGAGCTGCTCGAACCCTTTGGCGAAAAGGCGGCCCTGCTGAAGGCCGCCGCGACCTTCGTGGCAACCCGCAACAGCTGACGGCAGGCCCATATCGGGTTGCGCATGGTCGACGGCTCGGCGTCACCGCATCGATCCGATCCGCCGCGTCCCCGCCAGGCATGCATTGACATGCGATGCGCCAACGAAATCTTAATGTAAATGAAGCGTAATCCCGACCATTAAAATAATGCGTATGTGTTGGGGTTGCGCATGCCGGAATATTCTTCCTTCATCCGGTCCGTCCGGATACGTTATCTTTCGGGATTGTTGGTTTTCGCGCTGGCTTCGGCCGCCATCATGGTTGCGCTCAATCGCGTCAATTCCTTGCGCCATGAGATCGATGCGCTGAGCAGCAATCTCGTCGTTTTCACCCGCGACCTGCGCAACGCCACCAGCTTCGCCGAGACGACAAGTTCCGCCTGGCGGATCGAGACGCGTGATGCGCTGACGGCTTCGGCGCGCGACCATTCCGAGCGCCTGACCGGCGAGATCGAGACACTGAGCGCCCAGTTCGCCGCGATCCGCCCGCGCCTGTCGGCCAAGACCGTCAACGAACTTGCAGCCGCTTCCGTCAATGGCGATCTGTTCTGGTCGCCGCGTGACATGGTTCGCAACTTCAATCTGATGTCGGTGGCGCAAAAGACCGATGAGTGGAGTTCTCGCGAAATCCGCAACCAGAACGACCTGTTCGTTCAGCCAATGCTGGTGCGTGTCCGCACCGCGATGGACGACGAACGCCATCTGGCGGACGCATCGAGCGACCGGCTGCTTTTGTGGGCGAGCGGCCTATTGTTTGCCGTGCTCGCCATCGTTGCCTTCTGGATCTTCCGGCCGATGGAACAGGCGATCCGCCGCGCCTTTGCCCAGTCGGCCGAATCCCTGTTCAAGGCCGAGGCGGCCGACCGTGCCAAGTCGGAATTCCTGGCCAATATGAGCCACGAAATCCGCACGCCGATGAACGGCGTGCTCGGCATGGCCGAACTGCTGGCCAAGACCGAGCTGAACCCGCGCCAGAAGACCTTCACCGACGTGATCGTGAAATCGGGCAACGCGCTTCTCACCATCATCAACGACATCCTCGATTTCTCCAAGATCAATGCAGGGCAGCTGACGCTCGATCCTGCCCCCTTCCGCCTCTCGGAAGCGGTGGAGGATGTGGCGACGCTGGTCTCGGCACGCGTTGCCGAGAAGAACCTGGAACTCATCGTGCGTGTCGACCCGAGGCTGCCGGCCTATGTCGTCGGCGATGCCGGTCGCTTTCGGCAGATCGTCACCAATTTGGTCGGCAATGCGGTGAAATTCACCGAGAAGGGCCACGTGCTGATCGATGTCGGCGGCGAAACCGTCAACGACGTCGTCCAGCTCAAGCTGCGCGTCGAGGACACCGGGATCGGCATCCCGGCCGAGAAATTGCAAAACGTGTTCGAGAAGTTCGCCCAGGTCGACGGGTCTTCGACCCGCCGTCATGAAGGCACCGGCCTTGGGCTCGCCATCGCCGCCCGTCTCGTCGACCTGATGGCCGGCAAGATCGGCGTCGAGAGCGAGATCGGCCGCGGTTCCGTCTTCTGGTTCGCCGTGCCGCTGCCGGTCCACCGCGCCGAGGCGCGCGACGCTATCGTGCCGGTGGACGTCACCGGCGCGCGCGTGCTGGTCATCGACGACAATCCGGTCAACCGCGAGATCCTGCTCGAACAACTCAGAAGCTGGAGCTTCGACTGCGCCGCCGCCGAAAGCGGCGCAATGGGCCTCGCCTTCCTCGATCGCGCCTGCCAACTCGGGGCCAGCGTCGACTGCATCATCCTCGACTATCAGATGCCAGGCATGAACGGTGCCGATGTCGCCCGGGCCATCGCCGCCGACAGCCGGCTGTCCGCCATTCCGGTCGTGATCCTGACCTCTGTCGACCAGGTCGATTTCGGCAAGATGATCATCGACTTCGGCATATCGGCGCACCTGACCAAGCCGGCGCGGTCGGCGGTCCTGCTCGGCACGGTCATCTCGGTCATCCAGAAGGCGCGCTCGCAGGTCGGCAAGGCGCAGTTCATTCGCGAACCGGTCCAACCGATGCAGGCGACACCGCCCTTCACGGTTATCCGTGGCCCCGCGGTACCGGTCGCGACCGTGCCGGAATCGAATGCCGCGCCGAACAGCCCGATCGACATCCTCATCGCCGAGGACAATGACGTGAACCAGATGGTGTTCGGCCAGATCCTCAATGGGCTCGGCCTGAGCTACCGCATCGCCGGCAATGGCCGCACCGCGGTCGAGATGTACCGGTCGCTGCATCCGAGGCTGGTTCTGATGGACGTCTCGATGCCGGAGATGAACGGCTACGAGGCGACACGCGCCATCCGGGCGATCGAAGCGTCGTCGGGCGGCCACATCCCGATCATCGGCGTCACCGCGCATGCGCTGAAGGGCGACCGCGACAAGTGCATCGAGGCCGGCATGGACGACTATCTGCCCAAGCCCGTTTCGCCCGATCGCCTCGGCGCCAAGATCGGCACCTGGCTCAGCGAGACGGTGGTGGCCAAGACCGCCTGACCACCCATCAACGCCTCAGACGGCCGCGTCCAGATGAAAGCGGCGCATCCAGTCCAGGCTTGTCTCGTCCGCGAGCTTCGCGACGCCGGGCCTGACATGCCCGGCATCCGGCGCCCGGACGCCGAGGGCCTCGCAGATGCGCAGCAATGCCACGGCCGGCTCGGCGGAAAGGTGCTCATAGCCGATCCGCAATGGTGCTATGCCCTGTTGCGCGAACCAGATGTTCCAGGCCGCATCATAGGCTTCCAGCTCTTCGACCTCGTCCTTGATGCGCGCGAAATCATAGTGAGGTTCCCTGGCAGGCCCCACCCTTTCGATTTCGGTTCCGTCGGGGGCGATATGCCAAAGACCGGTTTGCCGTGCTTTGACCAGGGAGACGGCCTGCGCGAGCTTGTTTTCGCGCGACAGGTGTATGTAGAGGACACGGCCAAAAACCTTCTCGAAACGCTCTTTGTCCGACGCAAGCTCCGGAAAAATCCGGTCGAGGATGGCTGAAAGCTCGTCCAGGTTTTCACGCATCAGGCGCAAGCCGAAAATTTCAGTATCGGCCTTGCCGGCACCGATCGCCGCATTGAGATAGGCAAGCTGGAATTCAAGCTCGCCCATCGTGTTGCGAGCGGGCAATCCCCAATCCTGAGCCCACTCCGACACATCCTGCCGCCGGTAGAAAGAGTGTGGATCCCCGGTCGTTCCGGTGTCCGCCAGCAACTTGCACAGCAGGGTGCTGCCGGTTCTGGGTGTGCCGCAGATTATGTATCCGTCGAACATGGGCGCTCGCATGACAGGGCTGCTGTCCAAGGAGAGATGGTGGCCGCCGCTATAGCTGAAACCGTTGCTGGATGCGACGGGCACATTGCAGCGTTTGGGCGCTCGTGTCGACTTCGAGGTCGTAGCGTATCCCGTTGTGGACGCGCTCATATTGCCAGCGCGCCAACCTGTCGGCGCGCAGCGCTTCGCGCCCCTAGGCCCTTACCGGTTGCGCACCACCACGCAGGCGCCGCCGACGCTTTGCAGCTTCTGGCAGATGACATTGGCGGCGGCGCGGTCGTCGATCCCGATCCTGACGGCGTAGATGCTGCGCCGGCCGATCGGCGTGCGGACCCGGCTCACCACAGGATCATGCCCGGCAAGCAGCGCCGGGAAGCGGCCCCGCACCCTGAGCCACTGGCCGATCGCGGCGCTGCGGCGGAAATTCCCCGCCACCTGAATGCCCCATGGCTTGATGTTGATCGAGGCCATCGCGACCGTCCGCGACATGATCACCGGCAGCTTGCGGCAGGCGACGGCGAAGTCCAGCTTGGCATCGAGCGGTTCGACTTTGCCGGCATAGGCCGGGTCCGTGAACTTGTCGACCGGCTCACCCATGACGTCGAACACATAGCTTTCCGTCTCCATCGGCAGGAAGCCGCCGGAATTCAGCCAGCGCGACACCCGGCTCTCGCCGGCATTATAGGCGGCCGCCGCGAGGCCAAGATTGCCATAACTGGTCTTCATTTCGGCGAGATATCTAGCCGACGCCGGGATCGCCTGGTTGATGTCGAAGGAATCAGCAAGCCCCCGCATCTTGGCGGTACCCGGCATGAACTGGGCAATACCCTCGGCGCCGACGGGGCTCACGGCATTGGGATCGAAACGGCTTTCCTTCCAGATAAGGCGGGCGAAGAAGTCGCGGGGCAGAGCGTTCTGGTCGGCATGCGCCTGGATCAGGTTGCAGACCTTGTCGATCAGCCGCTGCTTGGCCGATTGCGGCGGATCGGCCTGGGCAAGCGTCGACCAGGCCATGCCGCACAGGAAAATCAGCGTCGCCCACAGGAAACGCCGCATTTGACCTACTCTGCCGCCGCCTTGCCGCCCTGACCGAACCGTTGCTCGATATAGTCGGCGACCATCTTTTCGAAATCCGCCGCGATCGACGGCCCGCGCAGCGTCGCCGCCTTCTTGCCGTCGACGAAGACCGGCGCGGTCGGCGTCTCGCCGGTACCAGGCAGCGAAATGCCGATATCGGCATGCTTGGACTCACCCGGGCCGTTGACGATGCAGCCCATCACCGCGACCTTGAGGTTCTCGACGCCCGGGTATTTCTCACGCCACACCGGCATGTTCTTGCGCAGGTCCGCCTGGATGTTCTGCGCCAGTTCCTGAAACACGGTGGAGGTGGTGCGGCCGCAGCCGGGGCAGGCCGCGACGATCGGCACGAACTGCCGGAAGCCCATGGTCTGCAGCAGTTCCTGCGACACCTGCACCTCGCGGGTACGGTCGCCTTTCGGCTCCGGCGTCAGCGAGATGCGGATGGTGTCGCCGATGCCTTGCTGCAAGAGGATGCCCATGGCGGCGGAAGAAGCAACGATGCCTTTTGACCCCATGCCGGCTTCGGTGAGGCCGAGATGCAGCGCGTGATTGGAGCGGGTGGCGAGTTCGGTGTAGACGGCAATCAGATCCTGCACGCCGCTGACCTTGGCCGACAGGATGATTTTTTCGCGGCCAAGACCGATCTCTTCGGCCATCTCGGCCGACAGGATCGCCGACTGCACGATCGCCTCGCGCGTGACTTCCTGCGCGGTCAGGGGAAAACCCTTGTCCTGGTTGTCGTCCATCAGCCGCGTCAACAGTTCCTGGTCGAGCGAGCCCCAGTTGACGCCGATGCGCACCGGCTTGTCGTGCTTGATCGCCATTTCGACGATATCGGTGAACTGCCGGTCCTTCTTGTCCTTGAAGCCGACATTGCCTGGATTGATGCGGTACTTGGCCAGCGCCTCGGCGCAGTCCGGGTGATCGGCCAGCAGCTTGTGACCGATATAGTGGAAATCGCCGACCAGCGGCACATTGACGCCGAGCCGCAACAGTCGCTCGTGGATGCGCGGCACGGCGGCGGCACTCTCGTCGCGGTCAACGGTGATGCGCACGATCTCGGAGCCGGCGCGGTGCAGCGCCGCGACTTGCGCGACCGTCTGGTCGACATCGGCGGTATCGGTATTGGTCATCGATTGCACGACGACCGGGGCGCCGCCGCCGACAACCACGCCGCCGACATCGACGCCGACCGAGGTGCGGCGGGGGAAGGGAAAGGAAAAATACCCGGTCATGCCGGCAGCCTTTTGACTCTGGAGCGCCATGCGTCTCTCTGGAGCGCTATGCGTTTCTCTGAAGCCCGTGCATCCGCTTGGACGCACAAGCCGGGTCCGATGCGCTGAAGTCCGGGCATGAGGTGGAGGAGCAAAGATGGCTTGTCAATGGCGACAGGTCGCCACTGGCAGCAATTGGTGCCGGCCAGGAGCTAAAACAGCGCACGACCTTACTGCGGCCCGGCATAAATGGGTCTGACGAATATTAGCTTCGGCTTGTGGAATCGCTGAAATTAAAATCACTGCACCGGCGGCTGGCGCCGCCGGCAAGGAAGACCGCCAGTGGTGAGCGGCTATATCAGATGAGGATCAATGCGTGGTTGGTTGCGCCCTCAATTTCTCAATCGCATCCTTGAGTGCCAGCTTGCGTCGCTTGAGATTCACGATTTCGAGGTCGTCCACCGACGGGTGGTTCATCGCGTCATCGATTTCGCGTTCGATGTCGCCGTGTTTCCGCTGCAACTCATCAAGATGGGATGCAAGAGACATGATTGGTTCTCCCTTTCATGGTTTCCTCGATTGCAGCCGTCAAAGGCACGTCCACCGCAGGTCGTATCTGTGACGGCACAATGACAGTGTGCCATCATCGGACAGCGATGTCGAATGCTGCGTGGTAGCATTCCACGACAACGTGAAATGTGATATGGGCTGCGCGCCGGTGGCAGAAATTGCCGCCCCCGCCCAGCCAGAGCCCAGTTTTGGGCGCCGCAGACGTGCAGACGGTAGAGAATGTCCGATCAGGAACAGGCCGATATTCGCCTCGAATTTTCCCGGCTGAAGCAGGAACACGCCGATTTCGATGCCGCGATCAACGCGATGATCGCCATGAATTGCGACCCGCTGCAGATTCAGCGCATGAAAAAGAAGAAGCTTGTCCTCAAGGACCGGCTGATGAAGCTGGAAGACAAGATCATTCCAGACATCATCGCCTGAAACGCGAGCGCTCCGCCGGCACTTTCCGCCTATCCGCCGATCGAGAGCCCGGCGGCGCGGCCGCGCAGCAGCCCGATGAGATCCGCGGTCCGCTCCTCCGACGTGTCGATCGGAACCACCAGGCACATCGTCGCCTCGACCTTGCCTGGTGCTGAGAAGACCGGCACGGCGAGGCATTTCGTATAGGCGTCGACCAGGCCCGAGGTGACGCAGTAGCCGGTCACCCCAGCCTTTGCGATGTCGGCGATGAAATCGTCGAGCCGCAGCTTGCGGCCATCGGGCAGCACGAGGTCGTCGTCGGACACCATGGCCTCGATCGCGGCTCTATCCAGCCCCGCAAGAAGTAGCCGTCCCGAGGCAGTCCAGGGCAGCGGTATCTGCAGGCCGGTGGCGGAGCTGATGCGGAACGGCCTGGTGCCGGGGCTGGAATGCACGATCGTGTAGCGGCCGCTCTGCAGCATGCACAGTTCCGAGGTCTCCCCGGTCTCGCGCGACAGATGATCGACCTCCTGGCGCCCGCGCCGCAACAGGTCGTTGCCGCGCACATAGTCCATTCCGTAGAGGTAGAGTTTCTTGCCGAAATAGACGCGGTTGCCGTCGCCAGCCATTTCCAGCAGGCCGGCATCGACCAGCGACCGCACCAGCGTGTAGGTGGTCGAACGCGGCGCGTTCACCCCCTTGGCAAGATCGCCAATGCCGATCGCCCGCTGCGTCGTGTGAAGAAACTCCAGGATCTCCAGGACCCGGTTGAGGCCTTTCTCGCGAGAGGCGGTCGTCTTCTCGTCCGCCGAAATTGCTGGGGCATTACCATCTTGCATTGTCGATTCCCGGTGTTAGTATCTGTCTTGTACAGGATACATGCGTCTCTTGTAAGAGACAATTTTGATAATCGCTGTCGCGTGTATGACCTGTGCATTGGGGAACACAACACGAAAGGAGGTCGCCGTGAACGACACATCCGGAAGACGTGATTTTCTGAAATTGGGAATGGCGGGACTGGCCACCGCCGGGGTGCTGGCAACCGTCGATGCCCAGAAGGCCGCCGCGCAAGCCGCATCCGACAGTCTTCTGCGCACCGTGCTCGACAGAGGCAAGCTGATTGTCGGCACCGGCAGCACCAACGCGCCCTGGCACTTCGAGAACGATGCCGGCGAACTTGTGGGCATGGACATCACCATGGGCCGCATCCTTGCCAAGGGCCTTTTCGACGACCCGACCAAGGTCGAGTTCGTCATGCAGGATCCGGCGCAGCGCATTCCCAACGTCACCACCAACAAGGTCGACATCACCATCCAGTTCATGACGATGACGGCGCAGCGCTCGCAGCTGATCAATTTCTCCCGGCCCTACTATGTCGAAGGCGTTGCCTTGCTGACACTGCCGACCGCCGAGAACAAGACCTTCGACAAGCTGCTCGCCGGCGGTTCCGCGACCCGCATTTCGATCCTACAGAATGTCGATGCCGAAAGCTCGGTCCACTACGCTCTGCCGCAGGCCCAGGTGCTGCAGATCGACACCCAGGCCAACGTGCTGCAGGCGCTGGAATCGAAACGAGCCGATGCCGCCGCGGTCGATCTGTCCACCGTGCGCTGGCTCGCCTCGCGCAATCCCGACAAATATTTCGATGCCGGCAAGAGCTGGTATTCGATGCTCTATGGCGCGGCACTTCGGCAAGGCGATCTCGACTGGCTGACCTTCGTCGACCAGACCTTCACCATCGCCATGTTCGGTCATGAATCGGCGCTCTATGACGCCGCATTCAAGGACTATTTCGGCCAGGAACCGCCGGCGCGTCATCCCGGCTTCCCGGTCATCTGATCCCGAATTACGGAAGGGCGGCATTCCAGCCCTTCCGTAATCGACTCGACGCCCTTCACACCGAGGCGGACGCATGGGCTATGCCCTCAACTTCAATCTGATCTGGCGGCATTTCGACAAGCTGTGGGGCGGCCTGCTGCTCAGCCTCGAGCTTGCCGTGATCTCGATCGCCATCGGCGTCGTCATCGGGCTGGTGCTCGCGGTCTGGTACGTCTCCGCAGGACGCGCGGTGCGGGCGGCGATCGCCGCCTATGTCGAATTCATCCGCAACGTGCCACTGATCCTGCTGGTCTATCTCGTCTTCTACGGCCTGCCGACCGTGGTCGACCTGGCCTACAGCGCACCGACCTCGTTTGTGCTGACCCTGTCGGTCTATAGCGGCGCCTATCTGGTCGAAGTGTTTCGCTCCGGCCTCGAGGCTGTCCCGCGCGGCCAGCTCGACGCCGGCAAGGCGATCGGCCTCACGCCCTGGCAAAGGCTGCTCCACGTGCGCCTGCCGACCATGCTGCGCATCACGCTGCCGGCGCTGTCCAACACCTTCATCTCGCTGTTCAAGGACACCTCGATCGCTTCGGTCATCTCGGTGCCCGAACTCACCTTCGGCGCCCAGTGGATCAACTTCAACACCTTCCGCATCGTCGAGGTCTACCTGGTCACCACCGCGATGTATTTGGTGACCGGCTACATCCTGCTTTTTGGACTGCGGCTCATCGAGCGCCGGTTCAGGGCGGCGCGCTGACATGTTGAGCCAGATCCTCTACGCGCTGCCGTTCCTCGCCCAAGGCTTCGCCGTGACCTTATGGGTATCGCTGCTGGTCGTGGTGCTGTCGCTCATCGCCGGCGTCCTGTTGGGCGTCGGCCTGGTCTATGGACCCGCGCCGCTGCGCTGGGCGGTGCGGATCTTCTCGGACACCATTCGCGGCATTCCGATCCTGGTGCTGATGTTCTTCGTCTATTACGGCCTGCCGGCGATCGGGCTGCATCTGCCGTCGTTCTGGGCCGCGGTGTCGGCGCTGACCCTGTTCAAGACGGCGCAGGTCATCGAGTATCTCAGGGGCGCAGTCGGCTCGATCCCGAAGGGACAGTCCGAAGCCGCGATGGCGATCGGACTGACCTTTGGCCAACGGCTCACCTACGTCATCTTTCCGCAGGCCTTCAGGCGCTTCCTGCCGCCCTGGATCAATGGCGTCACCGACGCGGTCAAGGGCAGCGCGCTGGTGTCGCTGCTCGGCATCACCGATTTGATGCAGGCCATCAATCAGGTCATCGGCCGCACCTATGAGGCGATGCCGCTCTACATATTGGGCGCGCTCATCTATTTCGCGGTCAACTACGCGCTCTCGCTCGCCAGCCGGCGTCTCGAGCGGCGTTTCTCCTTCATCCGGGAATAGTACGATGTCCGAAGCCTCGAACGCCAGTCCCGCATTGCTCGACGTACGCGATGTCTCCAAGGCCTTCGGCGCCGTCGAGGTGTTGCGCTCAGTCAGCCTTCAGGTGAAGCGCGGCGAGGTGGTGACCGTCATCGGCCCTTCCGGCAGCGGCAAGACCACGCTGCTGCGCTGCGTCAACTTCCTTGAGAGCTACGACAGCGGCTCGATCCGCATCGACGGCAAGGAGGTCGGCTATCTCTCAGCCGCAACGCGCCAGCGCCGCAGCGAACGCGATTTGGCCAGCATGCGCGCCGAGACCGGCATGGTGTTCCAGAGCTTCAACCTGTTCCCTCACCTGACGGCGGCCGGCAACATCATGCTGGGCTTGACCAAGGTGCGGGGTAAGAACGAGGCCGAGGCACGCTCGATTGCCGAGCACTGGCTCGGCCGGGTTGGCCTTGCCCACAAGGCCGACAGCCTGCCGGCCGAACTCTCCGGCGGCCAGCAGCAGCGCGTCGGCATCGCCCGCGCCGTGGCCATGGAACCGAAGATCCTGCTGCTCGACGAAATCACCTCCGCCCTCGACCCCGAACTGGTCGGCGAGGTGCTGGCCGTCGTGCGCAGCCTGGCCGAGGACGGCATGACCATGCTGATGGTAACCCACGAAATGGCCTTCGCCCGCGACGCCTCGAGCCGCATCGTCTTCATGGCCGATGGCGGCGTCAGCGCCGTCGGGCCGCCGAAGGAGATCCTCGCGGCGGAGACCACCAACGAACGCCTCCGCACCTTCCTGGCGCGCTTCCGCGCCTCGCATTTCTGACATCAGGCGGCCAAAGCTGCCCCAAGGAGCTTTCATCAATGACGCCTTATATCAGGCTCGCCGAACTCGGCCTGACACTGCCCGAGCCGCCGACGCCCATCGCCAACTTCGTCACCCATGCCGAGAGCGGCCGGCTGATCTTCCTCTCCGGCCAGGGGCCGCTGCGCGCCGACGGCACGCTTTGCACCGGCAAGGTGGGGGAGGATGTGACGGTCGATCAGGCCTATGAGCATGCCCGCCTCACCGGGCTCAATCTGCTTGCCGTCATGCATGCGGCAGCCGGCGATCTCGGCCGCATCGTGCGCGTCGTCAAGCTGCTCGGCTTCGTCAACGCGACGCCGACCTTCAGCGATCATCCAAGGGTGGTCAATGGCTGCTCGGACCTGTTCGCCGATGTCTTCGACAAGATCGGCGGCCATGCCCGTTCGGCGATCGGCGTCGGCTCGCTGCCTGGAAATATCACTGTCGAAATCGAAGCGGTCGTCGAGATCGCCGCCTGACCTGCCACCAACGGGATTTGCTCACATGAAAACCACGTCCTCCGCCGGCTCCAACACCACCATTCGCGAACGTCTGGGCTTGCGGCCGATCATCAACGTCTCCGGCACCATGACGGCGCTCGGCGCCTCGATCATCGTTCCCGAGGCGATCAGCGCCATGGCCGAAATGGCGTCGCAATGGGTGGAGATGGACGATCTGCAACGCGCCGCGAGCACGGTCGTCGCGCGCCTCACCGGCGGCGAGGCCGGATTCATCACCGCCTGCTGCGCCAGCGGCATCACCATGGCGATCGCCGGTGCGATGACGGGGACCAACCTGCTCGCCATCGAGCGCCTGCCCGATGATACCGAAGGGCTGAAGTCGGAAGTCGTCATCCAGCTCGGCCACATCGTCAATTACGGCGCGCCGATCGACCAGTCGATCCGTGTCGCCGGCGCCAAGGTCATCCCGGCAGGGACCGTCAGCGTCACCCAGGACTATCATGTGCGCGATGCGATCAACGAGCGCACGGCGGCGGGCCTCTATGTCGTCGCCCACCACACCGTGCAGTATGGCATGCTGTCGCTGGAGGAATTCTGCGAGATCTGCCACGCCAAGCGCGTGCCGGTGATCGTCGATGCCGCGTCCGAATACGATCTGCACGGCTTCCTCGCACGTGGCGCCGATGTCGTCATCTACAGCGGCCATAAATTCCTGAGCGGGCCGACCAGCGGCATCGTCACCGGCCGCAAGGATCTGATACGGGCCGCCTATCTGCAGAACCGCGGCGTCGCGCGCGCCATGAAGGTCGGCAAGGAAAGCATCGCCGGCACCATGGCGGCGCTCGAAGCTTGGGAGAAGCGTGACCATGCCGGCATCCGCCGGCGCGAGGCGGCAGCACTGAACCTGTGGAAGGATGCGCTGCAGGGACTGCCCGGCATCGCCGCCATCATCATTCCCGACCCCACCGCCAATCCGCTCGACCGCCTGCAGATCTTCGTATCGCCGGAAAGCCGCTTCACCGCCGCCGGCCTCACCTCGGCGCTTGCCGCGGGCTCGCCGCCGATCATCGTGCGCAACCACGAAATCGAACGCGGCCATTTCTTCCTCGACCCTTGCAATCTTCATCCCGGCGAGGCGGAAATCGTCGCCGACCAGCTGCGCGCAATATTGACCGCGAAGGACCGCCCGACCGACGCGATGAAGGTCGCCCGCAAGGATTCGTCCGGCGTCCTGCGCTGGCCGGATTGATCGCCAAACCGAACCAACAATGCCTAAAGCACCGCTGATCACGGGACTGTGAACTGCCGGATTTGCCCACGCGGGAATAAATCGTCTCCTCGATAAGTCTCTTCGACATACGCCACTTCCGGCGTTGAGGAGATCGGCATGCATCATCATTGCAAGCACAGCGGACAGGGCTGCGGCGTCAGCCGCCGTCCTGCGCTGGCGAGCATGATGGTCGTCAGGCTCTCCCTTGTGGTGCTTGACACTGGTGATGCAGATGAATTCACTTTCAGCACGGCAGGCGACCTTGTCCGTTTCCGGGGGCTTTGCTCCTGCAAGCAAGGCAAAATCGCTGTCGCATCTTGAGGCGGCGCGCCCAGTCCGTCCCGGAGTATCGGATCATGGTGCTGCTTTGAGCGAGAGGGCCCTGGCAGAACGCTTCAACGAAGTGGTGCTGCCGCATCTCGGCGATGCGCTGGCGCTGGCCCGCTGGCTGACCGGCAATGCCGCCGACGCCGAGGATGTCGTGCAGGACGCCTGCATCAAAGCGCATGCCGGCATATCGGGCTATGCCGGCGGCAATGCCCGTGCCTGGCTGCTGACCATCGTGCGCAACACCTCCTACACCTGGATCGCGCGCAACCGGCCGCGCGGCATGATGGCTGTCGGCGATCTCGGCGATCTCGACGACATGGCGGCGGCCCATGGCACCAGCCTGCCCGACGAGGACGGGCCGGAGGCGAGCCTGATCGCCAGGGCCGATACGGCGGCACTGGAAGCTGCGATCGCAGCCCTGCCCCAGCCGTTTCGCGAGACACTGGTGCTGCGCGACATAAACGGCCTCAGCTATCGTGAAATAGCCGCCATGCTCGACGTGCCGATGGGCACGGTGATGTCCAGGCTTGCCCGCGCCCGCGGCCTGCTGGCGTCGGAACTGGGGAGAACGCCATGACCAGCCATGACGACGGACTGCCCAATGATCCCGAAGGTATCAGACTGATGATTCACGCCCTTATAGATGGCGAACTCGATGCCGCGGCCGCCCTTGCCGTGGAGCGCCGCATCGCCGCCGACCCCCGGCTTGCCGCCGAACATGCCCGCATTGTCGCCTTGCGGGGCGCGGTCAGCCGCTTGCCCCGCCCCGAAGTCAGCGACGCGTTTCTGGCCCGCATCGCGGCAATCGACATGGCGGATACCGAACGGCAAGACGATGCCGAGGCGACCGAGCCGCAGCGCGGCACGTCGTGGGCGCTGCCGGGATTGATCGCGGGCGCCGGCGCAGGCCAGAGACGCGAAGCCGGGACGCGTCCTTCGCAGGCGCGCACATCGCCAAGGGCGCGCCGCTTCGGCTCGTTCGACTGGCGCGCCATGGCGGCGTCGATCATGATCAGCGCGGTGCTGGCCAGCGGCGCGACGCAATGGGTGATGTTCAACGGCGCGGAGGACGGCTTTGCCGCGGCCGTCGCCAGCGGCCATCGCCGCAGCCTGCTCGCCGCGAGTCCGATCGACATCGTTTCCTCCGACCGCCATACGGTCAAGCCGTGGCTCGACGCCCGCATCGGTGTCTCGCCGCCGGCGCCCGACCTTGCCCAGGACGGCTTCGCGCTGATCGGCGGCCGGGTCGAGGTGATATCAGGCCGGCCGGTACCGGCCCTGGTCTACCGCCATCGCGAGCACCTGATCACGCTGGTCGCCGAACCGCAGCAGGGCGGCAAGGCCACCCAGCCGGACGATCTTTCCTCGGGCGGCTTCTCGATGGTGCACTGGAGCGACGGCGCCTTCTCCTACTGGGCGATCTCCGACATGGAGCGGCCCGAACTCGACGACTTCGTCGCGCGCTTCCGCAAGGCGGCGGTATGAGCCGGGTGCGGCCGTCGGCATCTCGCCGATAGCCGCATATCCTTGCGGCCCCGCGCGAATTCCGCTAAGGCGCGCCTTTGTCGCCGGGGAGCAGAAGCTTGAACGATCAACGCGCCGACGTCGCCATCATCATGGGCAGCCAATCCGACTGGGCGACGATGCGCCAGGCAGCCGAAACGCTGGAGGCGCTTGGCGTTCCCCATAAACGGCTGATCATTTCGGCGCACCGCACGCCTGACCGGCTCTACGAATTCGCCAAGGGCGCCAAGGCGGCCGGCTACAAGGTGATCATCGCCGGCGCCGGGGGTGCGGCGCATCTGCCCGGCATGACGGCGGCTATGACGCCATTGCCGGTGTTCGGCGTGCCGGTGGAATCGAAAGCGTTGTCGGGCCAGGATTCTCTGCTCTCCATCGTCCAGATGCCGGCCGGCATTCCGGTCGGGACACTGGCGATCGGCAAGGCCGGCGCGGCCAACGCCGCCCTCCTGGCCGCCGCCGTATTGGCGCTCAACGACGACAAGCTTGCCCAGAGGCTCGATGCCTGGCGCGCCTCGCAGACCGCCAAGGTCGCGGCAGAACCGACGGACGCGCCGTGAGCCTGCCCGCCGGATCGACGATCGGCATCATTGGCGGCGGCCAGTTGGGCCGCATGCTTGCAATGGCCGCTGCCCGCCTCGGCTACCGCACCGCCGTATTGGAGCCGCAGCCGGATTGCCCGGCCGCCCAGGTCGCCAACCGGCAGATTACGGCCCCCTATGACGATCCGGCCGCGCTTGCCGAACTGGCGGCCGCCAGTGCCATCGTCACCTATGAGTTCGAGAATGTGCCGGTGGCCGCTGCAATCGCGCTTGCCGCCAAGGTGGCGGTCTATCCGCCAGCGCGTGCGCTTGACGTGGCGCAGGACCGGGTGAGCGAAAAGACATTCCTCAACAGCATCGGCATTGCCACCGCCGATTTCCGACCGGTCGACACGGACGACGAATTGACGGCGGCGCTGAAGGCATTCGGCGGCAGCGGCATCCTGAAGACGCGGCGCATGGGCTATGACGGCAAGGGCCAGCGCGTCTTCCGTAACATGGAAGCCGGCGGTTTCGCCGGCACCTGCGAGGCAATGGGCAATGTGCCGCTGATCCTGGAGAGCTTCGTGCCGTTCGAGCGCGAGATTTCCGTCATCGCCGCGCGCGGGATCGATGGGGCGGTCGCCGCCTATGATCCGGCCGAAAATGTGCACCGCGACGGCATTCTGCACACATCGACCTTGCCGGCCAGCATCAAACCCGAAACGGCGGTAGCCGCGCGGGTGGCCGCGTCGAAGATATTGTCCGCGCTCGACTATGTCGGCGTCATCGGTGTCGAGTTCTTCGTGCTGGCCGATGGTTCGCTGCTGGCCAACGAGATCGCGCCCCGCGTCCACAATTCAGGCCATTGGACCGAAGCCGCCTGCATCGTTTCGCAGTTCGAGCAACACATCCGCGCCATTGCCGGCCTGCCGCTGGGCAGCCCCAACCGCCATTCCGATTGCGTGATGGAGAACCTGATCGGCGACGACGTGCTGCGTGTTCCAGCCCTGCTCGCCGAGCCCGACCTGATGCTGCACCTCTACGGCAAGGCGGAAGCCCGGCCTGGCCGCAAGATGGGCCACTTCACCCGCATCAGCTCACGTCCTTAGTTCGCGGGACACGAGCCTATTGCACCTCGTCGCTGCCCTCGCCGGGGCCGGCGCAGCTTGCATCGCCGTCCTCGCAATTGGCAGAGGCGGCGAGCTGCTTGATGCGATCATTGGTCAGCCTGGTCAGGCACTGCGAAACTTCCATCGCGTGGATGGAGCCACCCGCGCTGGCCGCGGTGTTATGCGCGCATTCGGCATCGCGGAAGCTTATCCAGGCGCGCTGCGCCACCTGAAGCAATCGCTTGCCATCCGCATCATCGGAGCCGATCAGCGCCTGATAGGCTGCGTTGAGCCTGGCGTCGGCGGCCTGATAATCCTCGCCCGCACAGATGTTCATCATTTGCTGGCTGTCGTCGGAACGGTCGCATTCCTGAGCGCGGGCAGCCGCGCTTGCCGCCAGGACGGCGAGACCGGCGGACAGGAAAATTCGACGCATCTTTGTCCCCAAATCACTTGCTTGTCGCGGCATCATCCCAGCCCGCCCAAGGTCGCGCAATGCCACGGGGCCGACATGGCGGATATTTGATGATATCAGGACGCGGAGCACGCTTGCCGTTGACTTACGGTTGACATGGGCAAGGCTCCTCGTTTATGAGCCACCCACCGTTCAAAAGGCGCGTCTTCTGGCGCGCCTTATAATTTCGACCCGGAACCGGGTCCACACCGACAGGCAAGACCATGAAGATCAAGAATTCGCTCAAGGCGCTGAAGGCGCGTCACCGCGACAACCAGCTGGTTCGCCGCAAGGGCCGCATCTACATCATCAACAAGACCGCCCCGCGCTACAAGGCGCGCCAGGGTTGAGTTTTCGGCAGGAGGCTTTTTGCCTCCGCCCATTGATGCTTGTCGGCGAGCCGACCTTCCCACGCTGAATTTACTTTGATGTTCCGCCGCCCGGGACTAGAGTCGGGCGATGCGGATTCTTTTTGCATTTTTGATCGCTTTCCCTTTTTCCGGTGCCGTTACCATAGCGGCCAGGGCAGCGAACGATCAGGCGGCCCAGCCGCCGGCCCCGGACACTCCGGGGCCGCCGATGACGAAACAGGCCCGGCTCGACAGGCTGTTCTCCGACCTGAAGCGCGAGCGCAACGAAAAGGCCGCCGAGCGCATTGCCGGCAACATCTGGAACGAATGGTTCCAGTCCGGCAGCGCCTCGATCGACCTTATGATGCAGTGGTCGCAAAAGGCGATGAACGATCAGAAGTTCGACGTCGCGCTCGATTTCCTGGACCAGGTCGTGACCTTGCAGCCAAGCTACGCCGAAGGCTGGAACCGCCGCGCCACCGTGCATTTCATGATGAAGAACTACGGCAAGTCGATGGCCGATATCGACCGCACGCTGCAGCTCGAGCCACGCCATTTCGGCGCGCTGTCGGGCCTGGCCCAGATCATGGCGGAGACCGGTCACAAGCAATCGGCGCTCGAGGCCTGGCAGAAGGTGCTGGCCATCTATCCCATGATGCGCAGCGCCCAGAACCAGGTCGCGACCCTGTCGGAAGAGCTTGCCGGCGAGGGAATTTGATAGACTAGGCAATAGGCATTGGGCGCTTGAGCTTCCCTATTGCCGCCCTACAACTTATCAGCCTCCCTTCCCGTATATCCCCCATGAACCTGATCTACGCCGCGCTCGCCTTCCTTTTCGCACTCGTCCTTGCCCTTGTCGGCGTCACCCGCGTCGGCTCGTGGCTGATCGAGCGCCGCGGTCCGCCGGTCGGCGCATTCGTCGACATTGGCGCCGCCCGCATCCACTATGTCCACGTTCCCGCGCCAGCTGGTGCGGATCTGCCACCGATCGTCTTCATTCACGGCGCCAGCGCCAATTTGAAAGACCAGATGCTGCCGCTCAGGCCGCTGCTCGAAGGCCGTGCCGAAATGCTGTTTTTCGACCGGCCGGGAGCCGGCTGGTCGGGACGCGGCCCCGGCAACAATGAAAATCCGTCGGCGCAGGCCAACACCATCGCCGCGCTGATGGACCGTCTCGGCATCAAGCGGGCCATCATTGTCGGCCATTCCTTCGGCGGCGTGGTGACGGCGGCTTTCGGCCGCGAGCATGCCGACAAGACGCTCGGCCTCGTCTTCCTGGCGCCGGCGAGCCATCCCTGGCCGGGCGGCGCGACGTCCTGGTACTACGACCTGACCACCATTCCGGTGATCGGCCGGCTGTTCTCCGAGACGCTGAGCTATCCTGCGGGAACGCTGCAGATGGCGGAGGCCACGACCTGCGTCTTCTCGCCCAACAAAGTGCCGGACAATTATCTCGCCTCAGCCGCGATCCCGCTGGTGCTGCGGCCGTCGGCCTTCCGCGCCAATGCCACCGACGTCGCCGGGCTCTATCGGTATGCGCTTGGCGCGGCACCGCATTACAAAGAGATCACGGCGCCGACCGTGGTCATCTCCGGCGATCGCGACAAGGTGGTCTATGCCCACATTCACTCCGTCGGCCTCGTGCGCGACATATCAGGCGCCGAGCTGGTCTGGGTGCAAAATCTTGGTCACAAGCCGGACTGGATCGCCCCCGACCTCGTCGTCGGCGCCATCGAGAAGGTTGCCGGCAAGGCTATAGACCTGGAAGCAATCGCCAGGACGGTGGAAGCCCGGATTTCCGACGATGCCTATGGCGTGGGCAAATGCGCCGACATCAAGGAGCCACAGGCCGAGCTCGCCCCGACCTGACAATCCCAAGCCATCGCAAGACGCTATTGGGATCAGAGCGGCATGTATGTCCTGAAACACGGCATAAAGAAAAATGCCGAAAGGCGATGGGCACTGCCGGATCGCGTCTTCTTCGGTCACGGCGCGTGCGTCATTCTCGCCGGCACCTTTCTCAAGCATCCACCTCTGGGGGATTTTACGGCGAACGTATCATTCCCGGCGAGGGCTTTTCCGGCAACCATATCTATGTGACGAACGGCGTGATCGCTTTCGACTACCACGGCTATTCCAGCTGCAGCCTGCTCCTGGAGCACCACGCAAAGGCATGGTCATCCCGCCATCCCGGCTGGCTTTGCGCAATCACCAGGGTCGATTTCGATCTGCTCGACAATGCCGAACTCAATCGGCGAAAGATGCTGGGGCCGGATCAATATTTGCACGACCCCATCTCGCGCGCCGAACGGTTTCTTCGGCGCAGGAGCCACGCCGAAGCCGCGGCGAAAGCGCTCGCCATCGCGATGCGCTGAAGCCGCCGTCAAGGCGCGTCATTCCTGAGCTTGCCTACCGTCCGGCTGTTTCCGATCCGACATAGGCGATGCGCAGCATGTTGGTCGATCCTGGCGTCCTGAGCGGCACGCCGGCGGTGATGATGACGCGGTCGCCCGGCTTGCCGAATTCCTCTTCCAGCGCAATGCGGCAGGCGCGGTTGACCATGTCGTCGAGATCGGTGGCGTCTGGCGAGACCACGCAATGCGTGCCCCACAAAAGTGACAGGCGCCGCGCCGTATTGAGGATCGGCGACAGCGCGATGATCGGCACTTGCGGGCGCTCGCGCGCGGCGCGCAGGCCGGTGGTGCCTGACGCCGTGTAGGTGATGATCGCCGATAGTTTCAGCGTTTCGGCGATTTCGCGGGCGGCCAGCGAAATAGCATCGGCGCCGGTCGCTTCCGGCTCGGAGCGCTGTGCGTTGATGATGCCGGCATAGGTCGGGTCGGTTTCGACCTTGGCGGCAATGCGGTTCATCATGGCAACCGCTTCGACCGGATAAGCGCCCGCCGCCGATTCCGCCGACAGCATGATGGCGTCGGCGCCTTCGAAGACGGCGATCGAAACGTCGGAGACCTCGGCGCGGGTCGGCACCGGGGCGGTGATCATCGATTCCAGCATCTGCGTGGCGACCACCACCGGCTTGCCGGCACGGCGCGCGGCGCGCGTAATCTGCTTCTGGATGCCGGGCACCGCTTCCAGCGGCATCTCGACACCGAGATCGCCGCGGGCGACCATCAGCGCATCCGACAGTTCGATGATCTCGGCCAGACGGGCGACCGCCTGCGGCTTTTCGATCTTGGCCATGATCAGCGCCCGGCCGCGCGCGATCTTGCGCGCTTCGGCCAGATCCTCCGGCCGCTGCACGAAGGACAGCGCGACCCAGTCGACGCCCGTCGCCAGCACCGCGTCGAGGTCCTTGCGGTCCTTCTCGGTCAGCGCGCCGACCGGCAGGTCGGTGTCGGGCAGGCTGACGCCCTTCTTGTCGGAAATCGTGGTGCCGGCAATGACGGTGCACACGATCGACTTGCCGTCGCTCTTCACCGCCTTCAGCTCGAGCTTGCCGTCGTCGATCAGGAGGCGATGGCCAGCCTCGACCGAGCTCAGGATTTCGGGATGCGGCAGGTAGACCCTGGTCGAGCTGCCGGGCTCTGGATTGTCGTCGAGCGTGAAGGTCTGGCCCAGCGTCAGCACTTCCTTGCCGTTGGCGAACTTGCCGACACGCAGCTTCGGACCTTGCAGGTCGGCCAGGATGCCGATCGGCCGGCCGACTTTTTCCTCGACGGACCGGATGCGTGCGACCAGCGTGCGCATCAGCTCATGATCGGTATGGCTCATATTGATGCGGAAGACATCCGCACCGGCTTCGAACAGCTTCTGCAGCATCCCCTCGGACGAGGAGGCCGGACCGATGGTGGCTAGGATCTTGACCTTGCGGCTACGTCTCATTGACTGTTCGTTCCCGGGGCGGCTGGGGCGCCTCCCGTTGCGGGCTCATCGGTGAGCTGGACCATCCAGCTTGCCTGCTCGCCCGTGTCATATTCCTGGAATCCGGCGCGCTGGAAGCCCCGGGCGACGCAGTCGCTTACGCCGGCGATCTTGAACTCTTTTTCAGCCACGCACATGTTGATCGGGCCGTCCCAGCGTCCACCGCGCTCGGCGTCTTCTGCATAAAGATAGTAAAACCTTGATGACAGCGGCCCTTCGATCAACGTCTTGCAGCTCGATCCTTCGATGTGCCACCAGCCCTCGGTGATCCAGCCGGCCTTGGCACGATAGCCGATGCCGACACCGACCAGGTTCTGCGTGGCGTTGCAGACGCGGAAATCGGCGTGAGCCGGCGAGGCCATGACCATTGCCGACACGCCAACGGTCAGGATCAGGAGCGGCATCGCAAAGCCGGAGCGCATGCGCTGCCTGCCGGCGGAACCCATTCCAAAACCCCTCAAGAACCACATCAGCATCTCTCTGCGCCCCTTTTCGGAAAAGTCCGGGCGCATGTCAACGCGCCGTTTTGTCCAATTCCAATCGATTTAGGAAGGCTCCCGGCGCACGATCCGTCGCCCCTTGCCAGATTTCCCGGGAAACCTTGGCCAAACAACGGCATTGCGCACGCGTCGTCTTCGTGGAATGACGATAGCATCCTCCCCGAAAGCCAGCGAACGACCATTCTCCGCCAATGACCCGATCCACAGTTTTCGCGCCCTTCGACATCGTCGAGGGCGACCGCAAGCGAGGCATCGTGCTGCTGGCCGATCATGCCCGCCGCGACCTGCCCGAGGAGTATGGCAGCCTGGGGCTGCCGTCGGCCGAATTCGACCGTCATATCGCCTATGACATCGGCGTCGAAGCGGTGACGCGCGAACTGGCCGCCTTGCTTGGCGTGCCGGCACTTATCGCCAATTTCTCGCGGCTCTTGATCGATCCCAATCGCGGTGAGGACGACCCGACGCTCATTCGCCAGCTTTATGACGGCACTGTCGTGCCGGGAAACTATCCGATGGCGCCGGAAGAACGCGAGAGGCGTCTCGACCGCTTCTACCGGCCCTACCACGACGCCGTCGGCGCCATGATCGCTTCGGTCGTTCAGGCCTCCGGGCAGGCGCCCTTCATCTTTTCGGTGCATTCCTTCACGCCGGTCATGCAGGGCATCAAACGCCCTTGGCATGTCGGCATCCTCTGGGACAAGGACGACCGGGTGGCGCGGCCGCTGATCGACATGCTGGCCGAGGACAAAAACCTCATCGTTGGCGACAACGAACCATATGACGGCGCTCTGCGCGGCGACACCATGTTCAAGCATGCCATCGTCAATGGCTATGCCCACGCGCTGATCGAAATCCGCCAGGACCTGATAGCCGACCAGAAGGGCATTCTCGCCTGGGCCGAACGGCTCGCGCCGATCGTTGACGCGATCGACCGCCGTGCCGATATACATGCGGTAAAGATGTTCGGCTCGCGCACCGGGCCGCTGTAGAGACTGTTTCGAAATTCGCTCTGGCGAGTCATATGATGGTGGTTTCGAGAACCGGAGCAAGGAGGTTTCGATGACCAAACTCAGCGACGAACAGAAGCGCGACTTCGAGGCCGCCGCCTTTCGCCGGCTGGTGACGCATTTGCGCGAGCGCAGCGACGTGCAGAACATCGACCTGATGAACCTCGCCGGCTTCTGCCGCAACTGCCTGTCGAATTGGTATCGCGAGGCAGCGGAAGCCGAGGGTGTCGACCTCGGCAAGGATCAGTCGCGCGAGATCGTCTACGGCATGCCCTATGCCGAATGGCAAGCCCTCAACCAGACAGAAGCCTCGGACGCCAAGAAGGCCGAATTCGAAGCCCGGCGTCCCAAGGATCACTGAGGCCGTTTGGCCCAAATGCTTTCTCGAAAGAGCGCTTGACTGAACATTGAATCGATCTAATTTGCCGCGCAAAGCCATTTTCTGACCGGATTTGCCTTATGAACGCGCCGAACGCCATGCAGACAGCCCTTCGCGGCCGCTGGGCCGTGGCGGTCATTTTCCTCGCCAATGGCTTCCTGACCGGCAGTTGGGCGCCGCAGATTCCGGTGTTCCTGACGCGGCTGGACATCTCGAAATTCACGCTCGGCCTGCTGATCCTTTTGTTCGGCGCCGGCGCGGTCACCGCCATGACATGGTGCGGCCACCTGATCTCCAAACATGGCTCACGCACCGTTCTGCGCTGGTTCGGTCTCTGCGGCAGCCTCGGCCTGCTGGTCGTGGCGCTGGCGCCCGACGTGCCGCTGGCGGCCGTCGCCATGTTCATCTTCGGCGGCTCGATCGGCGGCATGGATGTGGCCATGAATGCCAATGCGGTGGTGGTGGAACGGCGGCTGGGGCGCGCCATCATGTCTTCCTCGCACGGCTTCTGGAGCCTTGGCGGTTTCGCCGGCGGCGCCCTTGGCGGCTTTGCCATCCAGACTTATGGCCATCTCGCCCATGCTTCGGTGGTGACCGCGCTTGCCTTCGCGGCAATCGCGGCGGCGGTGCCTCATATCGTGGCCGAAAACAAGCCGCGGGCGGCCGAGCATCATAAATTCGCTCTGCCGGCAAACCCATTGGTCTACCTGATCGGCCTGATGGCCCTGCTGACGATGATTTCCGAGGGCGCGGTGCTCGACTGGGCGGCCCTGTATCTGCGGCAGGAACTCGGCGCCGACCTCGCCGTCGCCGGCCTTGCCTACGCCGCCTTCTCCGGCGTCATGGCGATCATGCGCTTTTTCGGCGATGGCGTCCGCAACCGCTTCGGCGCGGTGATGACACTGCGCGGGTCGGCCATCGTCGCGGCCGCCGGCATGCTGATCGCCGGCCTGTCGCCCTCGCCCTGGCTCGCTATATCAGCCTTCGCGCTGTGCGGCTTCGGCATTGCCAACATGGTCCCGATCATCTTTTCGGCCGGCGGCAACCAGGAAGGCATGTCGTCGGGCACCGGCATGAGCGTCGTCACCACCATGGGGTATTCCGGCATTCTGGTGGCGCCGTCGGCGATCGGCTTCGTCGCCGAGCATTCCAGCTTCGGCCCGATCTTCATCGCCATGTCGATTCTGCTGATCATCGTCTTGCTGATGGCCGGATTGGCTCACCGCGCCGAGTTCGCCCCCGACGCGGCACCTGCCGAATAGCGCTTCAACTCCTCATGGAGAAAGTCGGCCACGCGGCGGATACGCACGCTGCCGCGCACGTCGCGATGCATGGCCAGCCATACCGGCAGGACAGGCAATGGCAGGCCGGGCAACACCTTTTCCACCAGCGGATCGCGGTCTGCCAACGGCTCCTGGCCAAGACCAATGCCGTTTCCGGCCCGCACCGCTTCCCAGAGCACGATCTGGTTGTCGGCCCTGAAGCGGAAACTGTTGCGGGTAACTGGGATGCCGTAATGGACAAAGCCCCGGATAATCTCGTCGCTGCGATCGAAGCCGATTAGGGCATGATTGACGAGATCGGCCGGCTCCAGCGGGCGCCCGTGTCTCTCGAGATAGGAGATGGCCGCGCAGGCACAGAGCGCGATATCGCAGACCTTGCGTGCCACCAGTTCGTTCTGCGCCGGCTTGACCATGCGAATGGCGATGTCGGCATCCCGACGCAGCAGGTTCTCGACCTGGTTCGAGGCAACGATCTCGACCTCGATGCCGGGCTCTTCGATGCCGAGCCGCGCCATCATGTCGGGCAGCACATAGGCAGCCACCACCTCGCTGGCCGCGATGCGCACCGTGCCTTCGATCGCCTCGACCGAGCCCAGCGCCAGCAATGAGAAGGCGCTCGCCTGTTCGCTTACGGCCTTGCCGCGCTCGAACAGCGTGCTGCCGGCTTCCGTCAGTTCATAGCCGCGCCGCCCGCGCCGGAACAAGGTGACGCCCAGCGCCTGCTCAAGTTCGCCGATATGACGGCCGAGCGTCGGCTGGCTGGCCGAGAGCTTGCGCGCCGCAGCCGACAGGCTGCCGGTTTCCGCCACGGTGACAAAGCTCTTGATCAGATTCCAATCAATATCATCCATTCAATTTTGAATATCATAGCGCCGCTCATAGTCAATTTCCATTCGCGATTGGTGGAACCATATTCCAGCTGCAACACCAACACGGAGACCTGAAATGACCAAGATCGCAATCCTCGGTGCCAATGGCCGGCTCGGCCGCGTCGTTGCCAAAGCGTTCATCGACGCCGGCTTCGACGTCCGCACCGTCACCCGTACCGGCAAGGTGCCGGCAGAGTTCGCCGGCGCCACCGCGGTTGCCGGCGATGCGCTGGACCGCCAGTCGCTCATTCGCGCCACGCAAGGCGTCGACATCGTCTTCAACGGCCTGAACCCGATCTACACCGACTGGGGCAAGTGCCTGCCGATGGCCGGAAATGTCATGGCCGCCTGCCATGCGAATGGCACGGTGCATCTCTTCCCCGGCACGGTCTACAATTACGGCTCGCCCATGCCGATGGTGATCACGGAAGACACCCCCTTCCACCCGACCACCGAGAAAGGCCGCATTCGCTGCGCCATGGAGGATTTGTTCCGCCGTGAGGCCGAGGCCGGTCGGGTGCGCACCATCCTTCTGCGCGCCGGCGATTTTTTCGGCGGCACCGGCAGCGGCTCCTGGTTCGACCTGGTCGTTGCCGCCAAGATCAACAAGGGCATCTACACCGCGCCCGGTCCGGCCGACCTTGTGCATGAATGGGCCTACCTGCCGGACTTCGCGGTCGGGTTCGTCGCGCTGGCCCGCAATCTCGACAAGCTCGGCTTCCATGAGGCGCTGAACTTCCCGGGCCATGCCGTCACCGATCTCCAGATCAAGGCCGCCGCCGAGAAGGCCGTCGGCCATCAGTTGAAGATGACAGCGATGCCCTGGTGGGTGCTGCGCGCCGGCAGTCCGTTCGTGGCGATGTGGCGCGAGATCGTCTCGATGTCCTATCTGCGCTTCGAACCCCACCAACTGGTCTCGACGCGGCTGGAAAGCATCATCGGCGAGATTCCGCATACGCCGCTCGATCAGGCGGTCGCCGAGGCCCTTGAGGATATCGGGATCGCTACCGCGAATAGCGCCGCGGAAGCTGCCTGAGAGGCTCCTCGCGGCCAGCGGCTATCGACGAACGAGGGGCCGCTCAGATCCGCCCCACCAACAGCAACACAAGGACCACCACCAGCACCACGCCGACAATGCCCGAGGGCCCATAGCCCCATGATCGCGAGTGCGGCCATGCCGGCACCGCTCCGATGAGGACAAGGACCAGAACGATGACGACGATGGTGCTGATCGGCATGGCAAATTCCCCACTCTGGGTTGCTTCCGAGACAATGCCCGACATTGGCCCTGGGGGAGAATGCAGAAGGCCGCCCGGTTGTTCCAGGCGGCCTTTGCCGTTCATTGGGAAGTCTGCTTACTCAGCAGCTTTCGGGAAGGCGATCGCCGGCACGTCGTCCGCTGCCGGCGTGTCCGACGAGATCTCGCCCTTGCCACGCCGGAACAGGCGGCTGAACCAACCGCGCCGCGCGCCGGGCTTGACCTTGGCGCGCGTGAACACCATCAGCATCGACGGCGTCACCACCAGTGTCAGGATGGTGGCGAAGGACAGGCCGAAGACGATCGCCGAGGACAGCGAAATCCACCATTGCGTCGACGGCGCGTTGATCGTCGTCTCGTGATGGAAGATTTCGAGCCCAAGCCCGAAGGCGATCGGCAGCACGCCGAGAATGGCCGACACCGCCGTCAGCACCACCGGGCGGGCACGCTCGCGGCAGGTCTGCAGCACCGCGTCCATCTTGTCCCAGCCTTCTTCACGCAGCCGGTCATAGGTGTCGATCAGCACGATGTTGTTGTTCACCACCACGCCTGCCAGCGCGATGACGCCGATGCCCGACATGACGATGCCGAACGTCTCGCCTGTTATCAGCAGTCCGAGGAACACGCCGATCGTCGCCATGACCACGCAGGACAGCACCAGCCAGACGCTGGTGAACTTGTTGAACTGCGCCAGCAGCACCAGGAAGATCAGGAAGATCGCGGCACCGAAGGCCTTGCTGAGGAAGGCGCTGGCTTCCGCGCTGTCCTCGTTCGAGCCGGCCAGCTTCCAGCGTATGCCGCTGCCGAGATTCATGTCGGTGACCGCCTGGGTGACCTCCTGTTGCACGGCGGCCACCTGGGCGCCGGCGGCAACGTTGGCCTGCACCACCACGGTGCGGGCGCCGTCGATGCGGTTGAGGATGCCGACGCTCGGCTTTGCCTTGCGCACGACGAAGTTCGAGATCGGCACCGACCCTTGCGAGGTCTGCACCCTGAGCTCGTCGAGCGTCGACAGCGTGCGCCGGTTCTCCGGCAAGCGCAGACGGATGTCGACCGCCTTGTCGGCGCCGGCGGGCCGGTATTCCGAAAGCTTCAGGCCGTTGGTGACGAGCTGCACCACCGTCCCGACCGAGGTCGGGCTGATGCCATACTGGGCTGCCTTGGCCCGGTCGACATCGAGTGCCCAGTCGACGCCAGGCGGCGGCAAGCCATCGGAAATGTCGATGACACCGGGCACCTTGGCGATGCGCGCGGCGACAGCACGCGCCTTCTCATCGAGCCCCTTGGGATCGATGGCCGAAAGCCTGATCTGGATAGGCTTGCCGGTCGGCGGGCCGGCTTCCGGCACGCGGACCTCGACATCGACGCCGGGAATGCCGGCCATGACGCCACGCAAGTCGTTCAGAATATCATTGGCCGATTTGCGCTCGCGCCAATCGATGAATTCGTACTGGATGACGCCGACGACGTCTTCGGGCACATCCTGGCCACCGCCGTCGGATTTGCCGACGCGGGTATAGACCGACTTCACGCCCGGCCAGCCGAGCAGCCGGTTTTCGGCAATCTTGGTCGCGGTATCCATTTCGGCCAGCGAGAGGTTGCCGCGCGCATGCACATAGAGCAGGCCGTAATCGGGTTCGACGCTCGGGAAGAACTCGACGCCGGCACCGTATTTCGAATAACCGACGAAGATGCCGGCCAGCAAGACGACGGTGAGCACCATCACGGTGATGGGGAAGCGTACCGCCTGCTTGACGACAGCCATGTACCAGCCATCGCGATTGCCATCCTCCTGATGCTGCGGCGCCTTGGCGAAGATCGCACCCAGCGTCGGCGCGAAGACCAGAGCATAGAGCATCGAGGCCGACAGCGTGACGATCAGCGTGATCGGCATGTACTTCATGAAATCGCCGATGATCCCCGGCCAGAACAGCAGCGGCGAGAAGGCGGCAATACGCGTCATCGTTGCCGCGATGACCGGACCGGCCATGCGCTTGGCGGCGAGCGCGAAGGCTTCCTGTTTCGGCATGCCCTCGCTCATCCGTCGTTCGGCGAACTCGGTGACGATGATGGCATCGTCGACCAGCATGCCGACGGCCAGGATGAGGCTGAACAGCACGATCATGTTGATCGTGTAGCCCATCATGGCAAGCAGCAGGATGCCGATCAGGAAGGATGACGGAATGGCCAGGCCAATGAGCAGCGAGGCACGTCCGGACAGCGCGTAGAGAATGACGATGAACACCAGGATGACGGCGATCATCACGTGGTTCTGCAGATCCCCGAGCAGCTGGTTGACGAAGACCGATTTGTCCTGCGTGTAGGTGACGTGCATGCCTTCGGGCATGGACTTGACGAAGGTGTCGGACACCTCCCTGACCTTGGTCAGCGTGTCGATCAGATTGGCGCCGATGCGCTTCTTGACCTCGATGGCGATGGCCGGCTTGCCGTTGAGGCGCGTGATCGTCGTGGCATCCGCGAAGGTCGAGCGGATCGTCGCGATGTCCTTGGCCTGCACCACGGCATTGGGACCGGCGACCACGGGAAGTGCCGCCACATCCTCGGGCGTCTCGATCAGAGACGGCACCTTGACGGCGTATTTACCCTGCGAGCCCTCGATGTTGCCGGCGGCGACCAGGCTGTTGGACGCGCGGACGGCGCCGATCAGCTGGTCGAGCTGCAAGCCGTAGGAAGACAGCTTCATCGGATCGATGACGACTTCGACCAGATCGTCGCGGGAGCCTTGCAGAGAGCCTTCGAGGACGCCGGGCACTTCCTCGATACGGTCGCGCAATTCGCGCGCGGCGGCCGCCAGCACGCGCTCGGGCAATTCGCCCGACAGCGTGACGACGAGCACCGGAAATTCGGAAATGTTGACCTCGGTGACGACCGGCTCCTCGGCCGCCTGCGGCAGGTCGGCCTTGCCGTCCTGCACCTTGGAGCGGGTATCCTGCAGCGCCGTCGCCAGGTTCGTCTGCGGCTGGAACTCGACCAGCACATAGCCGCCGCCCTGGAAAGCGGCCGAGCGCATCTCCTTGAGGCCTTTCAGGCTCTTGAGCTTGCTTTCCATCGGCCGCAGCAGAAGGCGCTCGGAATCTTCAGGGGAAATGCCTTGATAGATCAGGCTGACATACATCATCGGAATCGGAACGTCGGGCTCCGCTTCCTTCGGCGTCGACTGATAGGCGACCCAGCCTGCAATCAGCAGGAAGACCAGGACCGAGATGGTCAGGCGGGCATTGTTGATTGCGAGTCTGACGATATCCATGACTTATGCCTGCTGTTGGCTTCGGGAACGGACACGCTGTCGCCGGGCGAGGCCGGCGCCGGCGCCCTGCGCTACTGCGTCCCGGCGGTGGCTTCGCCGATCAGCTTGTTGATGGTCGCCTGGTCGGCCTCGACCGGCTTGACCTCGTCGCCTTCCTTCACCAGTTCCTGGCCGGCGACGATAATGCGCGCATCCGCCGGGATGCCGCCGAGCACGAGACCGGTCGGCGTGTCGTCGACCAGGTCGATCGGGAAGAACGCCACCTTGTTGTCCTTACCCACGGCGCGGATGCCGAGATCGCCCTTGTCGCCCAGCGTCACCACCGAGCGGGGCAAAAGCACGGCGTCGGTCGGCAACGCACTGAGCTGGATTTCCGCCGTCATGCCGGCCGGCACCGAGCCATCGGCATTGGGGATGGCGATCTCGACGCGGAAGGTGCGGGTCGCCGACGAGGCGTCGCGGCTGATATAGCGCACGGTGCCTTCGACGGTCTGGCCGCTGACCAGCCGAACGCTGGCCTTGTCACCGATCTTGAGATAGCCGAGGTCGCGCTCGCTGATCTCGCCGCGCGCGATCACCGGATCGAGCTTGAGGATGGTCGCTACCTCGCCGCCCTGCATGACGGAGCTGCCCAGTTCCACCGGCACCCGGTCGATGACGCCGTCAAACGGCGCCTTCACTTCGTTGCGGTCGAGCTCGGCCTGCGCGGTGTCCAGCTGGGATTGCGCCTGGGTTAGATTGGAGCGAGCGGTGTCGAGCTGCAGCTTCGGCAAATTGCCTGTCTTGGCCAGCCGCTCGGCGGCATCGAGCTCGGCCCTGCGCTGCGCCACGAGCTGCTTGGCGTTGTCGACCATCGAGATCTTTTCCTCGGCGGCGAGCATCAGCACAAGCTCGCCGGTCTTGACGTGATCGCCTTGCTTGACAGGCAGCTTGTCGATGACGCCGGCAACGCGGGTTGCCAGCACCGCGCGCTTGTCGGCCTCGGTCAGTCCGGAAATGCGGATGGCGCGCGCATAGGTCTTGCGCGGCGGAGTCACCACGGCGACGGTGCGCAGCGGGGCCTTGGGTTCGGCTTCCGCCGTCTTCTGCTTGCTCGCATTCGGCGCCTTGCCCTGCTCGACCTCGGCTGCCTTAGCCTTGTTGGCCGCTACGCTGCCAACCGAAGAGAACTCACCTGTCGCCATCCACGCCGCGAAACCGATGAGCACAACAATGGCTGCAAGCTTGTGAAACCCGATTTTAGGCATCGTCATTTTTCCACTGCGGGTTCGGCCAGCACCGCGTCTTATGATGCGGGCGCGTCGCCGATATGGGTGCGCGCCTGACCGGGTTCAAATTGCCGTGATCGGCGAGCGCGCTTCTACATCAAAGTTGCACCGCAATATAGTCCGAAAGTTGCAGCAGCATTGCGTAGCCGCACAAGCTGTGGCCGCCATGAAACGGTTCTTCGTGACTTGCCAGTCTACTTGACGAAGCCGCCAGCCGGCTCACGATCCGGCCTGAAACGGAGGCCACGGGCGACCAGCCCCGCTCGCCATGGGCCGTCTCCGGCATAGAGCCGCGATCCGCTTCGCCTCGTTGATTGAAGTGCAGGCACGAACCGACGATCCGCGTCGCCGCTATCGGCAGGAGACGAGTGGCTGCGGCGCCACAACGCCGAGCCAAGATCCTGGAATCGCTCGGGAAAAGGCGCGGCAGCTGTTTCGGATCAGGCGTGCCGATCCCGATGCGCCGAAGTCGAACCAGATGTTGAAAACACCAATGCGCTGACATTATTACCTCCCGCCCATCGTGTCCTGATACGCGCGACGACGGGGTTGGCACGAGACAGGTGCGGGGTGTATTTCGTCCCATTCGCAATTCTGGATCCAGCGTTGCGCCCGATGCCTCAGAACGACCCGGGGCCGGCACCGTCCGATCGTCGGTGGCAGCAGACGTCAGCATGATGACGGCTCTCCCGCACGCCAAGGTTGCTGTCACGCCGACGCCAGACCAGGCGCTGCTCCGGAAGCCTCGCCACGGCTGCCGGCAAAGGCTGCCCCTCCTGAAGCCAGTTCCGTCAGATTCAGGCCCGACGGCGCTCCGCCTCCGGGTTCTTGCGAACGGCGAGAAATTCCTTCACCCGACGGCCGGGTGCGGGACCGCGCACCGGCTTGAAACCGTCATCGAGTTCGCCCGAAAGATCGAGCGTTGCATGCTTGCCCACGGCATCGTAATTCTCCTCCAGCCAGTCGCTGGCGGCGGTACGGCCGAGGTCGCGCAGATAGGTCAGGAAGGCCCATTCGGCATTGACCTTCGAGGATGCCGACAAATCCTTGAACGCCTCGTCGGCATCGATGCGATGCATGCGGATGTCGCGGTATTCGCCATGCGGCAGACGCCCGGCGGCGATCAGTTCCTTGACGAAGGCGATCGAGCGGAATTCACGCAGCAGCCCGGCGTTGAAAGTGATCTCGTCGATGCGGTTCTGGATCTCGTTGGCACTTCTTGGCGTTCCCTCGCGCACCACCGGATTGATCTGCACCAGAAGCACATCCTCGGTCGCCGCCGTCTTGAAGAATGGGTAGAGCGCCGGATTGCCGCCATAACCGCCATCCCAGTAGGGCACGCCCTTGATCTCGACGGCACGGAACAATTGCGGCAGGCAGGCCGAGGCCATCACCGTGTCGAGGTCGATCTCGCCATCGGAAAAGACCCGCAACTGCCCTGTCTCGACATTGGTGGCGGAAATAAACAGTTCCATCGACTTGCAGGCGCGGACATTCTTGAAGTCGATCTCCCGCGCGACCACGTCGCGCAGCGGATTGAGGCCGAGCGGGTTGGCAACATAGGGCGAGAACACCCGCGACATGGTGTCGAAGAAGACATAGCCCGGCGTGTTCTCGATCGACCAGTTGCCCCAGGCAACATCCCACGGCATGCGCTGCACCGGGCTGAACCGGCCCTTCGCCGCCACCGCGTGCCAGAAATCGTCCAGCTTCTTGCGCGCGCCCTCGACTCCGCCGCGGACAAAGCCGTCAGCCAGCGCCACCGCGTTCATGGCGCCGGCGCTGGTACCGGAAACGGCCGATATCTCCAGCCTGCCGTCCTCCAGCAGCCGGTCGAGCACACCCCAGGAGAAGGCGCCGTGCGAGCCGCCGCCCTGAAGCGCGATGTTGATCTTCTTCTTTTCCTCCGCCTTGCCGTTCTTCGTCATGGCGTTCCTGTCATCCTGATGCGCCGGCCTGCCCCAACGTCATTGGAAGGAAGCAGCTGTCGCCGACTTATGTTGCAGTGCAGCATATAAGGATGGACCAAGGCAAGAACACGAACACGGTCGCGTGATCACATGAAATTTCGGTCATGTCGAAAAAGCCCCTCCGCTGCAAAGCGGAGAGGCCGTAGCTTTCGAACAGGCATGAACCCTGGCAGACTGAAGCTAGGCGACGAGATCCGGCACCGGCCCGACATAACGTGACTGCGGACGGATCAGCCGTCCGGTGGTCTGCTGTTCGCGGGCATGCGCGACCCAACCAGCGACGCGCCCCGCGGCAAAGACATTGCTGAAAGCTTGCGGCGGAAAACCAGCCGCTTCCAGCACGAGCGCGGTGTAGAACTCGACATTGGTCTGCAGCGAGCGCTGCGGCTTTGCGATCCGAAGCACCTCGAGCGCCGTCTGCTCGGCCGTCTCGGCGAAAGCCAGCCGGCGGCCGGTGTCGCCCTCGCCGCCCAGCTTGCGCACCACCGCTTTCAGCACATCGGCGCGCGGATCACGCACACGGTAGATGCGATGGCCGAAGCCCATGATGCGCCTGCCCTGCGCGATCTCGTTGCGCAGCCACCCGGCCGCGTCGCCATGCGCGGCGATGGCGTCGAGCATCTCGATGACCGGACCGGGCGCGCCGCCATGCAGCGGCCCCTTGAGCGCGCCGAGGCCCGCCAGCACCGACGATGTCAGGCCGGCCAAGGTCGAGGCGACGACTCGGGTGGCGAAGGTCGAGGCGTTGAGGCCGTGATCACACACGGTCACCAGATAGGTGTCGAGTGCTTTGGCCAAGGCCGGCGATGGGACGGATCCCCTGAGCATCCTCAACATGTCGGCGGCATGGTCCGCCTTGCCGTCGGGTGCGATCGGCTGCTCGCCGCGCTGCAGACGCAGCAGGGCCGGCGTCAGCACCGCGGGCGCCGCGATCAGCCGCAAGGCGTCCGTCAGCGTCTCGCCATCCGGCAGCAGTGCCATGCCCGCACGCATGGCGCTGTAGATGTCGAGCGGTGCCAGCAGGGGCAGCGTAGGCGCGAGCCGGTCGTAGACCTCGACACGTGCCGCGCCCAGCCTTGCCGCCAGATCGGCGTCGCCAGGCAGATCATCGAAGAAGCCGTCCAGCAACAGGTGGACGACCTGGGCGTAGCTCCATCGTCCAGCCAATTGCCCAAGCGAATGGCCGCGGATCGTCAGGCGGCCGCCCAGACCATCCACATCGGACAGCACGGTTTCGGCCGCCACCACATCATCGAGCCCATTCGCCATAGCCTTGTCTCCTTGAAGCTTTTCCCGATGGGAGATAAGGGTGGACAACACAATCATCAATCTTGATCAACTGAATCAATATCAGGGCCGATATGTCCGAATGGCTGTCGCGAGAAGAGGCGCTGGAAAGGCTGCGCGTGAGGCCGCAGACGCTCTATGCTTATGTCAGCCGCGGCCGCATCGGGATGCGGCCGGACCGGGACGATCCGCGCCGCAGCCAGTACCGCGCCGACGACATCGCGGCGCTGGCAACGCGAAGGGCGCGCGGGCGCAGCCCCTCGGCCATCGCCGAAAGCGCGATCGCCTGGGGCGAGCCGTCCATTGTCACTTCGGTTTCGACCGTCTGGCACGGCCACCTCATCTATCGAGGTCGGGACGCCGCAGCGCTGTCCGACCATGCCACGCTGGAAGAAACCGCTGGGCTGCTCTGGGCTCTGCCTCGCCCCGTCCGTTTCGAAACGCCGTCGCCGGATGCGGCGCGCCAGATCGGCCGCGCCCCGGCCTTTGCGCAACTCGCCTTGCTTGCCGGTCAGGCGCGGCCTTCGCTGGGACGAAGTGCCGCCTCGCTATGCACCGACGCGGCGCACGCGATCGGCGTGCTGGCCGGCGCCCTCGGTGCCGTGGCGGGACCGGAACCAGTGCATTGGCGATTGGCACGGGGCTGGTCCGTGGACGACGATGGCGCGGAAGCAATCCGCCGTGCCCTTGTCCTGCTTGCCGATCACGAACTTAACGCATCGACCTTCGCGGCCCGCGTCGCGGCCTCGACCGGCGCCTCGCCCGCCGCGTGCCTGCTGGCGGGCCTGGCGACGCTGTCCGGTCCGCGCCACGGCGGCGCCGGCGAAGCGGTGATGCAACTCGCCGAAGACGCGATGCGGCATGGATCCGATGCCGCGATCCGGCGCTGGCTCGGCCACGATCGGCCGCTGCCGGGTTTCGGCCACCAACTCTATCCCGAGGGCGATCCCCGCGCCACGGCGCTTCTGGCGGCCATCGACAACACCGACGAGACATTGCGGTCGCTGGAGACCGCCGCCATCGCCGCAACCGGTGCCCAACCCAACATAGATTTTGCACTTGCGGTGCTGACGCGCGGCCTCGGCCTGCCGCGCGATGCACCGTTCCAGCTCTTCGCGCTTGGACGCAGCGTCGGCTGGGCCGCGCATATGGTCGAACAGATCGTGAGCGGCAGCAGCATCAGGCCGCGCGGCCGCTATGAGGGATTGCTGGCCTGACAGCGTGTGAAGTCCGTCAGCCGGAGTTGGCATTGGCTCCGAACCGCGCCCGGTATGCGGCGGGCGTCGTGGCGAACCGCCGACGGAAATGATGCCGCAACGTCGCCGCCGCGCCTAATCCGGCGGTCTCGGCAACGCGGTCGATCGGCAAGCTTGTATCTTCGAGCAGCGTACGCGCTCGCGAAAGCCGTTCGGACAGGAGCCAGCTTGCCGGCGTGACGCCGGTTGCGGCAGCGAATCGGCGTAGAAATGTCCGCTCGCTCATTCCGGCCAGACTGGCCAGGGTAGCAACGGGATAGTCGGCGGAGATGTCGGCGCGCATCCTGTCGATCAACGGTCCAAGCCGGCTGCGCTCGTGAAGTTCGGGCACCGAACTCTCGACATATTGCGCCTGGCCGCCGTCGCGGTGCGGCGGCACGACCAGGCGGCGCGCCACCATGTTGGCCGCCTTGGTGCCGAAATCGCGCCGGACCAGATGCAGGCACAGGTCGATGCCGGCCGCGCTGCCGGCCGATGTCAGGACGTTGCCCTCGTCGATGTACAAGACATCCGGTACCACGGTGATGTCGGGGTACAACTCCCCCAGCCTTTCGCCGTAGCGCCAATGCGTGGTTGCCTTCTTGCCCTTGAGCAGGCCGGCCGCGGCAAGCACGAAGACGCCCGAGCAAATGGAAAGAACCCTTGCGCCACGCGCGCTGGCCTTGCGAAGTGCGTCGATCAGTAAAGCCGGCACGGGACAATCCACACCGCGCCATCCCGGCACGATGACGGTGCCGGCCTCGCTGATCAAGTCGGGTCCGCCGTCGGCGAGGATGCGCACGCCGCCCATCGCGCGCATTTCACCGGCGTCTATGCCGGCAACGGCAAAACGGTACCAATCCGGGCCCATTTCAGGCCTGGGCAAGGCGAACACCTCGGCCGCCACGCCAAATTCGAACGTGCACAGCCCGTCATAGGCAATTGCGACGACAAGCGGATTGGCAGGGGGCGGATTAGCAGGAGGGAGATTTGGCACGATCTTGACGATATATGGCAAAGCCGCCAGCTGCAATCGCCCGGCTCGGTGCGCTACCTCAGATCCATCAGCGGTGGAGAACAGCTCCATCAGCGATGGAGAAATTTGATGAGCTATGTGACAGACATACCGCCGGCATTGCCGGAGATTGCCCGGGACCATTTCCTGCGCCGGCTTTCCGTGGAAACCGACTGTTCCGATGTCGCCGCGACACTGCGCGGCGGAGAGCCGGACTTTGTGCTTCTGCACGTCGTTGGATCGCCGCAAGCCTATGAACGCCGCCACATGCCGGGCGCGCTGCATCTGCCGCACCGCGACATCTCGGCCGGGCGGATGGGAGAATGGCCGTCAGGCACGCTGTTCGTTGTCTATTGCGCCGGCCCGCACTGCAATGGCGCGGATCGGGCGGCCTTCAAACTGGCCAGCCTCGGTCTTCCGGTCAAGATCATGATCGGTGGCATTTCAGGCTGGCAGGATGAGGATCTCCCCTTCGCTTCGGGCAAGGAGCCTGGCGTCCTGCGTCCATGATGCCCACTGGACGGGCGACCCGACGAAATCCGCGACCTGTGGCAGTCGACCATCGACCGATAAGGCGCGGGCGGATTTTGGCCTGGACCCCGCCCCTTACGACATCGTGTCGAGCTTGCGCTGCATGGCCGCTATCTGGTCCTTCAGCTGCTGCAGATCGTCGGGTTTCTCCGGCGCTTCCTTCCTGGCCGGTTCGGCAGGGGCCGCGGCAGATGCGGAGCCCGCCGGCGGAAATGGCGTGAACAGCCGCATCGCATTCTGGAACATTTCCATGTTGCGCCGTGTCTGTTCTTCCAGCGCCTTCATCGGCGTCGCCATCTTCATCACGTCCAAGGGCGACTTGCCGATGGCGCCCTTCATCTGCTCGCGGAACCGCTCCTGTTCCTTGGAGAAGGCGATCATCGACTGTTCGAGGAAACTCGGCACGATCATCTGCATCTGGTCACCATAGAAGGCGATCAGCTGGCGCAGGAACGGGATCGGCAGCATGTTCTGCCCGTCCTTGTTCTCCAGTTCGAAGATGATCTGCGTCAGCACCGGATGGGTGATGTCGTCCCCGGTCTTGGCGTCCTGGACGGTGAATTCCTCGCCCTTCTTGACCATCTCGGCCAGATCCTCGAGCGTCACATAGGTGCTCGTCCCCGTATTATAGAGGCGGCGGTTGGCGTATTTTTGATAATGATCGGGTCGTCTTTTGCGGCCATCTGCATCCTCCCCGGACACCGGCACGCCTGAGTAAGCAGCCGGTAACGATTGCGCCCTTTTTGAGGATATGCGCAAAAGCCCTACAATTCCAAGCAGTTTGTGCAGTGCGGGATCATATAATGCTGCACAGCAGGCGAAATATGCTGCGCAGCAGCGCCCGGTCTGCCGGCACGCCGATGCGCGGCCTGCTTGCGGCGCATGGGCGCCATGCCGATTTCCGGTTTGACTTGAGTCATGGAAAGGGCAAGAAAAGTTGCCAACAATGCCTGAAAACATGACAGCTCGAAGTCTGGAGAAGAATATGTCCTCTGCCAATTCCATCGTTGTCGCCAGTGCCGCACGCACGGCCGTCGGCTCCTTCAACGGTGCTTTCGCGGCCACGCCGGCGCACGAACTCGGTGCTGTCGTCATCAAGGAGCTTTTGTCACGTACAGGCGTCGAGGCGGCCGAGGTGGACGAGGTTATCCTCGGCCAGGTGCTGACCGCCGCCCAGGGCCAGAACCCCGCACGCCAGGCCTCGATCCTTGCCGGCCTGCCCAAGGAGACCACCGCCTGGGGCCTCAACCAGGTTTGCGGCTCGGGCCTGCGCGCCATCGCGCTCGGCATGCAGCAGATCGCCACCGGCGACGCCAAGGTGATCATCGCCGGCGGCCAGGAATCGATGTCGCTGTCGCCGCACGCCGAGCATCTGCGCGCCGGCGTCAAGATGGGCGACTACAAGATGATCGACACCATGATCAAGGACGGGCTGTGGGACGCCTTCAACGGCTACCACATGGGCAACACCGCCGAGAACGTCGCCCGCCAGTTCCAGATCACCCGCGACGACCAGGACCAGTTCGCGCTGGGCTCGCAGAACAAGGCCGAGGCCGCGCAGAAGGCCGGCAAGTTCAAGGACGAGATCGTCGCCTTCACCATCAAGGGCAAGAAGGGCGACACGGTTGTCGATCAGGACGAGTATATCCGCCATGGCGCCACGATCGATGCCATGACCAAGCTGAAGCCGGCCTTCGACAAGGACGGCACGGTGACGGCCGCCAACGCCTCCGGCATCAATGATGGTGCCGCCGGCGCGCTGCTGATGAGCGAAGCGGAAGCCGCGCGGCGCGGCATCACCCCGCTCGCGCGCATCGCGTCCTGGGCAACCGCCGGCGTCGATCCGGCGATCATGGGCACCGGACCTATTCCCGCTTCGAAGCGCGCCCTGGAAAAGGCAGGCTGGTCGGTCGGCGACCTGGACCTAGTCGAGGCCAACGAGGCTTTCGCCGCGCAGGCCTGCGCCGTCAACAAGGGCATGGGCTGGGACCCCTCGATCGTCAACGTCAATGGCGGCGCCATCGCCATCGGCCATCCGATCGGCGCCTCGGGCGCCCGCGTCTTCAACACGCTGGTCTTCGAGATGCGTCGCCGCGGCGCTAAGAAGGGTCTTGCAACCCTGTGCATCGGCGGCGGCATGGGCGTTGCCATGTGCGTGGAAGCAATCTGAACAAGCCAATAGCGAACAGGGGGCAGCGAATAGGGAAGAACGGCCTCAGCGCGGCGGGACATCAAACCCCTATTCGCTATTGGCTACTCCCTATTCGCTTCTCCGACCAACGGGAGGAGAACACATGACCAAGGTTGCAATCGTCACGGGTGGATCGCGCGGTATCGGCGCTGCCATCTCGATCGCTTTGAAGACTGCCGGCTATTCGGTTGCCGCCAACTATGCCGGCAATGACGATGCGGCGGCGAAATTCAAGGCCGAGACCGGCATTCCGGTCTACAAATGGTCCGTCGCCGATTATGACGCTTGCGCTGCCGGCATCAAGCAGATCGAGGCCGACCTCGGCCCTGTCTCGGTACTGGTCAACAATGCCGGCATCACCCGCGACGCCATGTTCCACAAGATAACGCGCGAGCAGTGGAAGGAGGTCATCGACACCAATCTGTCCGGTGTCTTCAACATGACCCATCCGCTGTGGAGTGGCATGCGCGACCGCAAGTTCGGCCGCGTCATCACCATCTCCTCGATCAACGGCCAGAAGGGCCAGGCCGGCCAGGTCAATTACTCCGCCGCCAAGGCCGGCGACATCGGCTTCTCGAAAGCGCTCGCCCAGGAAGGCGCCCGCGCGGGCATCACCGTCAACGTCATCTGCCCGGGCTACATCGCCACCGAGATGGTCAAGGCGATCGACGAGAAAGTGCTCAACGAGCGCATCATCCCGCAAATCCCGGTCGGCCGCCTCGGCGAACCGGAAGAGATCGCGCGCTGCGTCGTCTTCCTCGCTTCCGAAGACGCCGGTTTCATCACCGGCTCGACCCTCACCGCCAATGGCGGCCAGTACTTCGTCTAGGCGTTGATTTTCGGCTGGCCCACCCGGCCAGCAGCCTTGACGGGCGAAAACGGACCGGGAAACCGGTCCGTTTTCAAGTGATGCTCTGGCCTAAGACGCCTCGCTACGAGCGGCTGCCCCAATCCGGCACGCAAAGGTTAATGGCGGCAGCGGCGCATGCGCGAAACCTGTGGGCAAGCCTGTGGATTCTCGGTGGATAAGCTGTTCACAACACAACATATTGGGGGAACAAAAAGGGAAAATAGCGCTGGCGCTGTTTTGTCGCCGATTCGTTCCGGCTTTGAGCGGAAGTTAACATTAATAGGCCGAAATCACCCACAGTTTGTTAACCCACAATTCAGAAAGATTAACAATTTCATAATCTTGAGCAGTGCGCATCGAGCCCCCGGCCTCGGCCACCCGGCGAAAGTTAACAGACAAGTTCGCCTAGCATAAAACGGGCCAGTTTTCTGATTCAGCATGTGGTGAGACTCATGGTCGCAAAATCCATATCTAGCCGTGAACAAAAGCTGAATCTGACGGAGTCACCGATTCGTCGCTGATTCGTTCCAGACTCGTTCCAACTGTTAAGCAGGAGCTGATTTGCAGGCTGACGCGGGCGTCTTCGGAACCCGGACGGAACATTCCGCTTTCGCTTCGCGCCCGAAATCCCTATGTGTCGGCTGTCATACGCGCCGTCCAGGCACGCTCCCGGCAACGAGAGGCCAGAAAGCTTTATTTCCGAGCCGATGAACATCCAGCAGAAACACACCGAGCCGCTGATCCTGTCGGGCCGCGACGTGACCGCCGTGCTTGGGCCGACCAACACGGGCAAGACCCATCTCGCCATCGAGCGCATGGTGGCGCACGAAACCGGCGTCATCGGCCTGCCGCTGAGGCTGCTGGCCCGGGAGGTCTATACGCGCGTCTGCGAGAAAGTTGGCGCCCACAAGGTGGCGCTCATCACCGGCGAAGAGAAGATCCAGCCGCCGGGCGCCAAATATTCGGTCTGCACCGTCGAAGCCATGCCGCGCGAGACCGACGCCGCTTTCGTCGCCATCGACGAGGTGCAACTGGCGGGCGACCTCGAGCGTGGCCATATCTTCACCGACCGCATCCTGCATCTGCGCGGCCGCCAGGAAACGCTGCTGCTCGGCGCGGCCACCATGCACGGCATCCTCCAGCGGCTGCTGAAGGGCATCTCGGTGGTGACGCGGCCGCGCCTGTCGCATCTGGCTTATGCCGGCTCCAAGAAACTGACGCGCCTGCCACGGCGCACCGCGATCGTCGCCTTCTCGGCCGACGAGGTCTACGCCATCGCCGAGCTGATCCGGCGCCAGCAAGGCGGTGCAGCGGTGGTTCTGGGTGCGCTGTCGCCCCGCACCCGCAATGCCCAGGTGGCGCTGTTCCAGTCGGGCGATGTCGACTATCTCATTGCCACCGACGCAATCGGCATGGGGCTCAACCTCGACCTCGACCATGTCGCCTTTGCTCAGAACCGCAAGTTCGACGGCTACCAGTACCGCAATTTGACGGCGGCCGAGCTCGGCCAGATCGCCGGCCGTGCCGGCCGGCATTTGCGCGACGGCACGTTCGGCGTCACCGGCCAGGTCGACCCGCTGGACGAGGACCTGGTCCAGAAGATCGAGGGCCATGACTTCGACCCGGTGAAGGTGCTGCAGTGGCGCACCGCCCAATTCGATTTCGCCAGCCTCGATGCGCTGAAGCGCTCGATCGAAACCAACGCCCCGGTCGAGGGCCTCACGCGCGCGCTGCCGGCCGTCGATGCCCAGGCGCTCGAACATCTCTCCCGCGACGAAGGCATCCGCGCGCTCGCAACCAATGCCAAGCGCGTGGCGCTGCTGTGGGAAGCCTGCGCGCTGCCGGACTATCGCAAGATCGCGCCCGCCCAGCATGCCGACCTCATCGCCTCGATCTACATGGATCTCGCCCGGCATGGCCATGTCGACGAGAACTACATGGCCGAGCAGGTGCGCCGCGCCGACACCACCGAGGGCGACATCGACACGTTGTCGCACCGCATCGCCCAGATCCGCACCTGGACATTCGTGTCGAACCGACCCGGCTGGCTGGCCGATCAGGCACACTGGCAGGAAAAGACGCGCGAAATCGAAGACAGATTGTCGGATGCGCTGCATGAGCGGTTGACGAAACGCTTCGTAGACCGCAGGACTTCCGTCCTCATGCGGCGCCTTAGAGAAAATACCATGCCTGAAGCCGAAATCAGTCCTACCGGAACCGTCCTTGTCGAAGGCCATCATGTCGGCGAGTTGCAAGGGTTCCGCTTCACCGCCGACCAGACCGCCGGCGGCGAAGACGCCAAGGCCGTGCGCACGGCTGCGCAAAAGGCGCTGGCCGCCGAATTCGATGCACGCGCGGAGCGCTTCGGTGCCTGCGCCAATGGCGATCTCGCGCTCGGTTCGGACGGCACGCTGCGCTGGATCGGCGCGCCGATCGGCACGCTGGTTTCGGGCGAGGACGCGCTGAAGCCGCGCCTGGTGCTGCTGGCCGACGAACAGCTCACCGGCCCGGCTCGCGACAAGGTCGCCGCGCGCGCCGAGCGCTTCGTCAATTTCCAGATCGAATCCCTGCTGAAGCCGCTGGTCGACCTTAAAAATGCCGAGCAGATCTCCGGTATCGGCCGCGGCATCGCCTTCCAGCTGGTCGAGAATTTCGGCCTCATCAATCGCCGCGACATCGCCGAGGAGATGAAGTCGCTCGACCAGGAGGGCCGCGCGGCGCTTCGCCGGCTCGGTGTGCGTTTCGGCGCCTACCACGTCTTCGTGCCGGCGCTGATCAAGCCGGCGCCTGCCGGACTGGTGACCTTGCTGTGGGCGCTGAAGAACGACGGCAAGGACAAGCCTGGCTTCGGCGACGTCGTCCATGCCCTGGCATCGGGCCGCACCTCCGTGGTCATCGATCCGGCCTTCGACAAGGCGTTCTACAAGCTGGCCGGCTACCGCAATCTCGGCCGTCGCGCCGTTCGCATCGACATTCTGGAGCGGCTGGCGGACCTGATCCGCCCGGCGACCAACTGGAAGCCCGGCCTCGGCCAGCGACCGGACGGCGCCTATGACGGCCAATCCTTCATGGTGACGCCGCCGATGATGTCGATCCTCGGCGCCACCGCCGACGACATGGAAGAGATTCTGAAGGGCCTGGGCTATCGCGCCGAGCCGAAGCCGGCGGCGGACGTCAAGGCGCGGCTGGAAGCGCAGGATACTGCCGCGCGGGAAGCCGCCGCGGCCAAGCAGGCAGCCGCGGAGGCAGCCCGCGCGGAACAGGCCAAGGCGGCGGAAGAGGCGGCAGCGCCAGCCGCCGAGGGATTGGAGCTGGTGCCGGACGCGGCAACCGCCGCGGCGATGGAGGTTGCAGCCGAAGTCGCGGCAGACGCGCCGACGGAAGCTGCCGTGCAAGAGCAGGCGGAAGCCACGGCTGACGTTGCAGGTGGCGAAGAGGCGCCTGTGGCCGAAGCCGCCGTTGAACCCGTCGAGCCGGCGCCGGTTGAGCCGCGGGCCGAAGCTGAGACTGCCGAGATTGACACCGCGCCCCCGGAAGAGGACGCCGCGGCGGCGGAGCCGGCCGTCGAGGCCTCCGCGCCGACTGAAGCCGCCGAACCCGTTGCGGTGGCGGAAGCCGTCGGCGAAACGGTGCCGGAAGCCGAAGCGCCAAAGCCGATCCTGTTGTGGCGCCAAGGCCGCTTTGACCAGCGTCCCCGTCATCGCGACGGCCGCAACAACCGCCCGCAAAACGGACAAGCGCGTGGCCGAGGCAACGCGTCGGCCGATGCCGGCGGCGCACCGGCAACAGGCACGCCCACGGACCGTCCCGCCCATGAAGGACGCCGCGACGGCGCCGGCAAGCCGCGCTTCGACCGCTCGAAGTTCAAGCCCAAGCCGCAAGGTGACGGCGAGCAGCGCCGCGATGGCCGCCCGCAAGGCGATCGTCCCGAGCGCCGCGAAGGCCGCCCAGACTGGAAGGGCGGCAGGCCGGAAGGCAAGGGGGCGGAAAGCCCGCCTTCCAACCCAAGCCGCGCGAGGAACGCCCTGTGCGCTTCGATCCGGATTCCCCCTTCGCCAAGCTCGCCGCCTTGCGCGACCAACTGAAGAAGTAGGCTCGGCACTTCGATGGTTGCTGAAGGCCGCCAGCGCATCGACAAATGGCTGTTCTTTTCGCGTGCGGTGAAATCGCGCTCGCTGGCGGCCAAATTGGTGGTCGCCGGCCGCGTGCGCATCAATCGCGACAAAGCAGCGCAGGCTTCCGATCTGGTCAAGCCGGGCGACGTGCTGACCATCACGCTCGACCGGCGTATCTTCGTCTGGAAGGTGCTTGGCGCCGGAGTGCGGCGCGGCCCGGCCGAGGAAGCCCGCACTCTTTATGAAGACATGTCGCCGCTGCCCGCACCCAAGGCCGCCGCCCTTCCCGATGCTATCCCGGCGTTGCGCGAGGCAGGCAGCGGCCGCCCGACCAAAAAAGAGCGCCGCCAGACCGACCGATTGCTCGACGAAGATTGAGCCGTTCGACCGACCGCGGAGGGGCGTTGCCCGAGGGCAACGACAAACAAAAAGCAGAACCGGGAGCGGCAAACAGGACGGCCGGTGGGGCATGTCGGGCTCTCGCGGCACCGCCCGCCTGGAATTCCATTCCCAAACCCTGACGCCCCTGGGAACGGCCACCCTTGCAAGCAGCCGATAAAGGCGTTACCTCACAAAAAAAGCCAACAAAAACGGGACATCCCGGAGCCGACCGATGACCTATGTCGTGACCGACAACTGCATCAAATGCAAATATATGGACTGCATCGAGGTCTGTCCGGTCGACTGTTTCTACGAAGGCGAGAACATGCTCGTCATCCATCCCGACGAGTGCATCGACTGCGGCGTCTGCGAACCGGAATGCCCGGCCGACGCGATCAAGCCCGACACCGAGTCCGGGCTCGACAAATGGCTGCAGATCAACACCGAATATGCCGAGAAATGGCCCAACATCACCGCCAAGAAGGAGCCGCCGGCCGACGCGAAGAGCTTCGACGGTGAGGCCGGCAAGTTCGAGAAATACTTCTCCGCCGAGCCCGGCGAAGGCGATTGACAAGACCGCTGTAAAGGCTTGTATGACGTAGCGTAACAGGCACGTCGAATTAACCGCCTTGACAGGCGGCGATTGGTTGTGGCCTTCGCTTACACAGCAAAACCTTGATTCTTCCGACTTTTTGTGTTACATCAGCGAAACATGCCGGTGACACAACGTCGATTTATGGCGCAGACGCCCCAAATCACTGAAAGGTGAAAATCCCATTCCGGACCAGAGCGATCTGGGCCAGGCGGTCGCAATTCGTGCGGTTTGCCGGTCCCGGCTTTTCCGGTGGGTTCATCTGTTGTGCGGCGAATGATCGGTGACCCGATCACATGAGTTCAGCCGGCACCGCCGCCGGTCCACAACAAGGAGTTCAGGGCGTAATGGCAACGATCACCCCGCAGAAGAAGTCCACGGCCGCGCGTCACGGTTTCAAGACCGGCGAGTACATCGTCTATCCGGCGCATGGCGTCGGCCAGATCGTCTCGATCGACGAGCAGGAAGTGGCTGGCCACAAGCTGGAACTGTTCGTCATCGACTTCCAGAAGGACAAGATGCGGCTCAAGGTGCCGGTCGCCAAGGCGACCTCCATCGGCATGCGCAAGCTGTCGGAAGAGGATTATGTCGAGCGCGCGCTGAAGGTCGTGCAGGGTCGCGCCCGCGTCAAGCGCACCATGTGGTCGCGCCGTGCCCAGGAATATGATGCCAAGATCAATTCGGGCGACCTGATCTCGATCTCCGAAGTCGTGCGCGACCTCTACCGCGCCGACAACCAGCCGGAGCAGTCCTATTCCGAACGCCAGCTCTACGAGGCGGCGCTCGACCGCATGGCCCGCGAGATCGCCGCCGTCAACCGCATGTCGGAAACCGAAGCCGTGCGCCTGATCGAGGTCAACCTCAACAAGGGCCCCAAGCGTGGCGCCAAGGCCGACAATGAGGAAGCCGAGCAGGAAGAAGCTGCCTGAGCTTTTCGCCTTCGAATTAACGAAAAACCCGGCCTCGTGCCGGGTTTTTTGTCTTTGGGCCGGGTTTTTTGTCTTTGGGATTGCCGGAGATTGCCGCGCCTATGCGCCGGCCTCCTTCTCCGCCGCCTCCTGCTTCAGCGTGGCGATGAACCGTTTTGTCCTTTCGCGCTCCGGATTGCCGAACAGCGTGGCGGATGGCCCCTGCTCGACAATGACGCCGGCATCGAGGAACACCGCTTCCTGAGCGATCTTGGAAGCCAGGCGCAAATCATGCGTCGCTATCACCATGGTCGTTCCCTCGCTGGCGAGCTGACTAAGCACATCGACAACCTCCTGCGCCAATTCCGGGTCGAGTGCCGAAGTCGGTTCGTCGCACAGCAGCACCTTGGGCGACGGCGCCAGCGCCCGGGCGATCGCCACGCGCTGTTGCTGGCCTCCCGAGAGCGTCGCCGGCCAGGCATCCGCCTTGTGCGCCATGCCGACCTTCTCCAGCAGAGCGAGGGCCCGTTCATGTGCCCTCTGGGGCGACCATTTGAGCACCGTGACCAAACCTTCCATGACATTTTCGATCGCGGTGCGATGCGGAAACAGCTGGAAATTCTGGAACACCATGCCGGTCTGCAGGCGCAGACGCCTTATGTCCGCCGCCGGCACCTTTCCGCCCGGGCGGAACTCGAGCGTCTCGTCGCCGATCCGCACAGTGCCAGAGGTCGGGATCTCCAGGAGGTTGATGCAGCGCAGCAGCGTGCTTTTTCCCCCGCCCGAAGGTCCGACAAGTGCTGTGACGCTGCCTTCGGCGATGGCAACCGTCACCCCCTTCAGCACGAGATTGTCGCCGAACCGCTTTTCGATGTTGGTGAGGCCGATCATGAGCGTGCCTCCAGGAAGCCGCCATAACGGTTGAGCCGCTCCTCCAGCCGCGTCTGCAAGGCCGACAGCACCGAACTCATCGCCAGATAGAGGATCGCCGCTTCGACATAGAGGATGAGGGGCTCATAGGTGGTGGCGACGATGCGCTGCGCTGCCTGGAACATCTCCGGCACGGTGATGGCGGCGGCCAGCGACGTGTCCTTGACCAGCGAGATGAAAGTGTTGGAGAGCGGCGGCACCGCCACCCGGCCGGCTTGCGGCAGGATGGTGCGCCGCATCGCCTGGCTCCAGGTCATGCCGATCGAGTAGGCGGCCTCCCACTGGCCTTTCGGCACCGAGCCTATCGCCGCACGGATGATTTCCGACGTGTAGGCGCCGATGTTGAGGGTGAAGCCGATCAGCGCCGCGGTAAAGGCATCGAGCAGGATGCCGACCGAAGGCAGGCCGTAGAAGATCAGGAACAGCTGCACCAGGAGCGGCGTGCCGCGGAAGATCCAGACATAGAAGCGCACGAGCATCACCAGCGGCTTCGGGCCGAACAGCCGGCCGAGCGCCGCGCCCAGCCCCACCGTCAGGCCGAGCGCGAAGGACAGCAGCGTCAGCGGCACGGTGAAGATCAACGCTGCCCACAGCAGCGAGGGCAGCGACTCCAGCATCAGTTGCAGCCAGTGCAGCACGAAAAATCCTCCGGAATGGACGAGCGGCGTCATCGAAGCGCGAATGCGTCAGCCATATCACGACAAAAGCGGCGAGCCGTCAAAAACGGCTCGCCGCTGGATGGGCCGCGGGGCGGCAACCGGCCCCGCCCTATGAATTACTTCGACACGTCCTGGCCGAAATAGGTGTCGGCGATCTTCTGATAGGTACCGTCGGCCTTGATGTCGGCCAGCGCCTTGTTGATGGCCGCGACCAGCTCCGGATCGCCCTTGCGCACGATGACGCCGGAATAATCGGCATTCTCTTCCTGGGCGGCGATCTTCACATTGGCGTCGGGCTTGTGCTTCTTGAAGTCGAGGAACGACAGGCTGTCATTGATGGTGGCGTCGGCACGGCCGGTCAAAAGCAGCTGGATCGACTGGTCGAAGCCGTCGGTGCCGACCAGTTCGGCGCCATTCGACTCGGCCAGCTTGCCGAAATTGGAGGTCAGCGACTGCGCCGACTTCTTGCCCTTGAGATCGGCGAAGGTCTTGATGTCGGTGTTGTCGCCGCGCACGATCAGCGCCGCCTTGGAGGCGATATAGGGATCGGAGAAATCGTACTTGGCCTTGCGGGCATCGGTGATGCCGACTTCGTTGATGACGGCGTCGTAGCGCTTGACATCGAGGCCGGCGATCAGGCCGTCCCACTTGCCCTCGAGGAACTCCGCCTTGACGCCGAGCTTGCTGGCGATCGCCTTGGCGATTTCGACGTCGAAGCCGACCAGCGCTCCGGATGCATCATGGTAGGTGAAAGGCGCGTAAGTGCCTTCCGTACCAACCTTGATGACACCGGCCTGTTTGATCTGGTCAAGATTGGCGCCGGCATGGCCCGATGCGACCGCCAGGGCCTGCAGTGTTCCGGCGATGATGAGTGACTTGAGCCATTTCATTTTTCTGTGATCCCGTCCTTGGCCTGATGTCAGGCATGTTGTGAGGCGCTGGAAAATGACAGATGCGGGTCGAAAAAATAAGGAACGAAATTTCAAAGAGGACCAATTTCGGAAACCAAATACTCCAAAACGAATTTCTTTGCAGCATTCACAGTTACGGGCAGCCGTGTCGAAATTGCCCGCACGTCATCGCTCCCCCGCCTGCGCCAGCGGAACCTTTCCCGCGCGCGGCAGTTTTGGCTGTTCTAGGGCACGACGCCGTCATTTCAAGCCGGTGCCTGTCATCCGCATCGCCTGAGCCAGGGAGCGCCTTATGATGGAAGACACGGCAGGTCGGGTCATGGTCCGCGCGGCAATGAGGGCGCCCTACCTTGAGCGCGACGAGGAGCATCGGCTTGCATTGCTCTGGAAAGAGGACAACGACCAGAACGCATTGCACAGCATCACCGTTGCCCATATGCGGCTGGTCATTTCCATGGCCTCGAAATTCCGTCACTACGGCCTGCCGCTCGGCGACCTGATCCAAGAAGGCCATGTCGGCCTGCTCGAGGCCGCCGCCCGCTTCGAGCCTGAGCGCGAGGTACGGTTTTCGACCTACGCGACGTGGTGGATTCGCGCTTCGATGCAGGACTACATCCTGCGCAACTGGTCGATCGTGCGCGGCGGCACCAGTTCGGCGCAAAAGGCCCTGTTCTTCAATCTCAGGCGCCTGCGTGCGCGCCTCGCGAACGGCGCCGAACCGCTCTCCAACACAACCCTCTACCGCGAGGTGTCGGTTGCGCTTGGTGTCTCCGAGGCTGATGTGGCGTTGATGGATTCACGCCTGTCGGCGCCGGACTCCTCGCTCAATGTGCCGCTTGCCGACGATGCGGGGGCGACCGAGCGGATGGATTTCCTGGTCTCGGACGATCCCCTGCCCGACGAGATTGTCGGCGACAAGATCGACGTCGCGCGCCGCTCGCTCTGGCTGAGGGAGGCGCTTCAAGCTCTCAACGCCCGCGAACTCCGCATCATCGAGGAACGCCGGCTGACCGACGAGGGCGCCACGCTGGAGGCACTCGGCGAGACGCTCGGCATTTCCAAGGAACGCGTCCGCCAGATCGAGGCCCGCGCGATGGAAAAGCTCAAGGTCGCGCTGGTGAAGCAGAATCCCGAATTCATGGCGACCGCCGCCTGATTCCCGCAATGGGCGCTACTTGTCGGTGACGATCTTGACCTTGTCGCCGGCCGAAACCGCGGCACCCGGCGACAACGCATTGAGCACGCGGAACAGGTCGAGCTTGCGGTCAACGCCAACCATCTGCGCGGCAAGCGAGCCCATGGTCTGTCCCGGCTGTACCGTAAGCACACGGATATGCAGTGGCTTCAGGGCCGCTTTTTCGGCGGGACTGAGAATGCGGAAGGAGCCGCTGACCGAGCGCGCCACCGTTTCCAGCGAGGTGCTGGCAGAGGGGGCCGCGGTCAGCAATCGGTAAACCTGGCCGCCGGCGCGGATCACCGCGATGTCGAACTGCCAGCCTTCGGCGCCGGCATGCGCGGTCGCCGCCTCATTGCCGTTGATGGTTTCCTGCTTGACGGTGCTGTCGTCGAGGCCAGCCACCCAGCCGCTTCTGATATAGTCGGTCAAGGCGCGGTTCTTGTCGATCGAAACGCCGTCGAAGCGGATCGCTATGTCGCCGGGACCGGTCGCCGTCACCGCCGCCGCCGAATTGTCGATGATGAAACCGTCCGGCACCGTGAACGACACGCCGAGGCCCGGATGCAGGAAGGTTTCGCCGCGCACATAGCCTTCTTCCGGCGTGTCGCCGTAAAGCAGGCCGTCTATGCCGGCGAGGAAGGAATCGCGGTCGCGCGTGCCGAAACCGGGCGCGCCGAATTGGCGGGCGTGGCGCTGTGCCAGATCGATGCGCTGTGGTGTGTTGGGATGGGTGGCAAGGAAGTCGAGGCTGGCGTCGGTGGCGCCGCTGATCGAGCGGAAATCGGTGTAGGCCGACATCGACTGCAGGAAGCGGCCGGCGGCATAGGGATCGTAGCCGGCTTCGCCGATCGACTTGATGCCGATGGCGTCCGCCTCCAGTTCCTGGTTGCGCGAGAACTGCGCCAGCCTGAGCTTGCCGCGGATCAGTGCTGCCTTGGCGGTCGGGCTGTCGCCGAGCACATCCGAGACGACCTTGGTCGCAAGGCCTTCCTCGGCCTCCAACTGCTGGCGCTGCAGGCCATGATTGGCGGTGACGTGTCCCATTTCATGCGCGATGACGGCGGCGAGCTCGGACGAATCATTGGCCAGCGCCAGGAGGCCGCGCGTGATGTAGAGATAGCCGCCCGGCAGCGCGAAGGCGTTGACGTTCGGCGAATTGAGGATGGTGATGCGATAGGTCTGGGTCGGGTTGGCCGATACCACGGTCAAATTGCCGACCACCTTGGCGACCATGCGTTCGAGCTTGGGATCGGAATATTCGCCACCATAGGTCGCCAGGATGCGCGGATGCTGCGCCTTGGCGAGTTCGGCAAGCTTGTTGTTGGCGGCGACATTGTCCACCGTGATCGGCTTGTCGGACGGCTGGAAGCCGGATTCCTGGACCTCCGGAGGCGTGAACATCTGGCAGCTCGCCAGCGCCACGGCAAAGCCAGCCAGCGCCAGGAAGCGCGCCAGCGGGTTTATTCGTAGCCTGTCAACGCCGATTGCCAGAATGGCCTCCTTTCAGGTCCTTGCGCATAATCATGCATGCGCAAAACAAACTGCTACAGCGTCCGTCACGCGCCCCTCGGGGCGGGCAGCAGATGCTGTAGGCAAATCACGGCCTGTGCCGGACGGTATCGAGCGGACCTAGCCACACTACTCCAGTCATGGCAAGCAAGCGCCACATCGCCTCGGGCCGGTTTGAGCGTAAATTATGTCCGCTTCCGGGCAATATCTCGTGATAAGGCATCCCCCGCACCCGCACCGATATAGCGCCGGAACGCCTCCGGACCAGCCCCGGCAAAGAAATCGTCCGCCGTGCCTGTGGCAGCGACGGCGCCATTGTCCAGAAACACCACTTTCTGGCCGATGCGGCGGGCATCCTGCGGCTGGTGCGTGACGAACAGAACCGTCATGCCACGCTCGGCATGAAGGCCGGCAACTAGGTCGAGCATATCGTCGCGCAAGGCGGGCCCAAGCGAGGCGAAGGGTTCGTCGAGCAGCAGCACCGGGCGGTCACGCACCAGCACGCGAGCCAGGGCGACGCGCTGGCGCTCACCGCCCGAAAGTTCGCGCGGCAGCCGCTTCTCCTTGCCGGCAAGACCGGTGCGCGCAAGGGCGCCCGCGATATCGGCGTGGTCGGCTTCGGTCAGCCGCAACGATGGCGAACGGCCGAGCCCGACATTCTGCTCGACGGAAAGATGCGCGAAAAGATTGTTCTCCTGAAACACCATGGACACCGGACGCACGGCCGGCGGCTCGCCGCTGACCTCGGCCTCGCCGATCAGCACGCGGCCGGATCTTGGCGTCTCGAACCCGGCCACAAGATTGAGCAGCGTGGACTTTCCCGAACCGCTCGGCCCCATGATGGCGGTGATTTGCGTCGCGGTGAACTCGACATCGAAGGCGAACAATGCCTCGCCATAACTGAACGAGACCTTGTCCAGCCGCACCGGAACCCCTTTGCGCTCAGCCGCCCCGTCAGACATCGCGGGCCATCCCCTTTCCCAGCCGGTCCGCTGCCAGCACCAGTGCCAGGCAGACAAGGGCCAGCAACAACGCCAGGCCGGCGGCGTCCTGCGTGCGGTAGCTGCCCATGCGCGCCAGGAGAAGGTAGGGCAAGGTCTGCACGGAATCGCTGCCGAACAGGGCGATGACGCCGAGATCGCCAAGCGACAGCGCCATGGCAAAGGCGAAGGCGGTGGCGAGCGGCCGCCGCAGCGACGGCCACTCGACCAGCCTCAGCCTTGCCCAGCCGGAAATGCCGAGCTGTGCGCAGAGCCGTTCGTGGCGCTCGCTTGCCGCATCATGGGCGGGGCGGATGGCGCGCAGCGCGAAAGGCATCGCCATGACAGCGTTGACGGTGACGACCATGAGCGGAGCGACGGCAAAGACGTCGCCGGCATGGCGCAGCAACAGGAACCAGCCGGCGCCGACGACGATCGGCGGCACGACCAGCACAAAGCCGGCGCCGGTATCGGTGGCGTGTTCGAGCAGTGTCATTGGGCCGGAGCGGCGGTTCAATGCCAGCGCCCTCCGCGCCATGGTCAATGCCAACGAGAGCATCACCGAAAGCAGCGCCGAAAGGAAGCCGAGCACGGCACTGGTGAGTGTCGCCTGCCGGACAGTGGCCTCGCCGGCCAGCCGGCCGAGATCGGCGCCCAATCCGGTCGCCACGGTCGCCGCCATCGGTCCCGCGACGAAGAGCAGCGCCAATCCGATGAGCAAGGCATTCAGCGCGGCTTCGGTGCCGTTGACGGAGAGATGGCGGCGCGGCGCGACCGGCAGGTTGGTGTCGCCGACGACATTGGCGCCGAGCCGCGTCAGCGCCAGCACCACGATGAAGGTCAAGGCGATCTGCAGCAATGTCAGCGCGACAGCCCTCGCGGGATCGAAATCGAAGCGCAGGGCCTGATAGATGCCGACTTCGAGCGTCGTCGCGGCCGGCCCGCCGCCAAGCGTCAGCACGATCGTGAAGGATGTGATGCAGAGCATGAAGACGAGCCCGGCGACGCCGGGCAAGGCGGCGCGCAGCGTCGGCCATTCGATCAACCGGAACGCCGGCCGCGCCGCCATGCCGAGTTGGCTCGCCAGCCGCCACTGGTCGGAGGGGATGGTTTGCAGCGCCTCGAGGAACAGGCGGGTGGCCAGCGGCAGGTTGAAGAAGACATGGGCGACGAGAATGCCGGAGAGGCCGTAGATGCCCGGCCAGCCCTGGCCGCCAACCCAGTTGAACAGGCCGGCGAAATAGCCGGCACGGCCATAGAGCGCCAGGATGCCGAGCGCAGCGACGATCGCCGGAAGCGCCAACGGCACGGCGAAGAGCTGCAGGATGAAGGCGCGGCCGAAAAACCGTGGATGCCGCGACAGCGCCCGCGCCACGAACAGGGCCGGCCCGACGGAGAGCAGGGTTGACAGGGCCGCCTGCCAGAGTGTGAAGCGCACGACGCGCAGCAGATAAGGATCGAAGGCCGCCCAGGCCCCGGAAAGGTCGTGTGCGCCTTCGACAAGCAGCCCGGCAAACGCGCCGCCGATCAGCAGCGCGATTGCCGCGAGCGCGGTGATGCCGGCGCCGACACGAGAATCCGTGGAATGCGCCGGCGCCATCTGCTTGCCTACTTGCTCATCACCGCCAGCCATTCATCCACCCAGGCCTTGCGGTTGGCGGCGACCTCATCCGGGCTGAACATCAGGGTCTTGGTCGGCTTGACCAGTTTGTCGAAGGCCGGGTTGAGCGGCTTGTCGGTCTTGCCGGCCGGGAACATCCAGTTGGTCTCGGGGATGGCGTCCTGGAATTTCGGTCCGGTCATGAAGGCCATGAATTTCTCCGCCAGCGGGTTCTTGGCGCCGGTCGTGGTGATGCCGGCGACCTCGATCTGCAGATACTCGCCCTCTTCGAAGGATGCCGCTTGGTAACGCTCGGTGTTCTCGGCGACCATGTGGTAGGCCGGCGAGGTGGTGTAGGACAGCACCATCGGCGCCTCGCCCTTGGTGAACAGGCCATAGGCCTCGCTCCAGCCCGGCGTCACGGTCAGCACCTTGGTCTTGAGCTTGGCCCAGGCTTCCGGCGCCTTGTCGCCATAGACCGACTTCACCCAGAGCAGCAGGCCGAGACCGGGCGTCGAGGTGCGCGGATCCTGGATGACGATCTTGTCGTCGGCGCTGCCCTCGACCAGCTCCTTCAAGCTTTTCGGCGGCGACTTCAGCTTCTGCGTATCGTAGACGACGGCGAAATAGCCATAGTCGAAGGGAACAAAAGTATCGTCGCTCCAGCCGCCCGGTACGTTGACATCGCTCACCGCGCCATGCGGCGCGAACAGGCCCGAGGCCTTGGCATCGGCGGTCAGATTGGTGTCGAGGCCGAGCACGATGTCAGCCTTGGTCGAAGCGCCTTCCAGCTTGACGCGGTTGAGCAGCGCCACTCCGTCGGCGACCGAGACGAATTCGACACCGCAGCCGCATTCGGCCTCGAATTCCTTCTTCACCACGGGACCTGGACCCCAGTCGGCGGTGAAGCTCTCATAGGTGTAGACCGTGAGCTTGTCCTTGGCCAAAGCCGGCCCGGACAGCGTCACTGCCGTGGCTGCGATGAGAGAATATAACAACGTGCGCATCGGCGCCTCCTTCGTTTGCGTTGAAAGGAATTGAGGCGTCGGACTGTCCGAAACGTCTAATCCCTCCGCCGGTACAAACCGGATCAGGTTCAGCGGGTTGGCGAGACTGCCTCTCAGCCGGTCCGCTAAATTCGCGTCCGGCACCCCGTTAGAGCGTTTCGACACATAGGCCCGGCGGGTGGGACACGCAAGTGGGAGTTTGCCGCCTTCCGTTTCCCGTGCCGGGCTGGTAAGGCGACGGGATATGAGCACATTCACCATCCTGCTTGGCGGCGATCTCCTCCGCACGCCCCGGCTCGACCGCCAGGTCGAAGGCTCGCGCGTGATCGCCGCCGACGCCGGCATCGGTCATGCGCGGATACTGGGCCTCGTGCCGGAATTGTGGGTCGGTGATTTCGATTCGGTTCCGGCCGATCTGCCCGCCCATCTCGCCGCCGTTCCCCGGCAAACCTTCCCGGCGGAAAAGGACAAGACCGACGGCGAACTGGCAATCGCGGCCGCACTGGAGCGCGGAGCGACCCGCCTTGTGCTGGTGGGCGCCTTCGGCGGCAAGCGCGCCGATCACGCCTTCCTGCATCTGGCGCTCGGCCTGCGGCTGGCCGAGGCCGGAACGGATGTGCTTTTGACCAGCGGCGCCCAGGAGGGTGTCCCCTTGCTCAACGGCGGGGCCAGCTTCGACTATGCCGACGGCACGCTATTTTCTATTCTCGGCTTTTCCGAACTCTCCGGCCTGACCGTCACCGGTGCCAAATGGCCGCTCGACAAGGTCAAGGTGGCTTTCGGATCGTCGCTGACCATTTCCAACGAGGTCAAGGGCCGCCTCGACATCGCGCTCGGCCACGGCCGCGCGCTGCTGCTCGCCCATCCCTATCCATTGCCCGAAAGCTGACATGGCCCCGCCTCTTCTCAATCTCGACGGGATAAGACTGACTTTTGGCGGCACGCCGCTGCTCGATGGCGCCGCCTTGACCGCGTCGGCCGGCGACAAGATCGCGCTGGTCGGCCGCAACGGGTCCGGCAAGTCGACGCTGCTCAAGATCGCCGCCGGCCTGATCGAACCGCAGGACGGCGAGGTGTTCCGGCAGCCTTCGGCAACGGTGCGTTATCTGCCGCAGATGCCCGACATGGACGGCTTCGCCAATGTGCGGGCCTATGTCGAAGCCGGGCTCGGCCCGGCCGACGATCCCTACCGCGCCAGCTATCTGATGGAGCATCTCGGCCTGTCGGGCGAGGAGCGGCCGGGAGACCTGTCCGGCGGCGAGGCCAGGCGCGCCGCCCTTGCCCGCGTCATGGCGCCGGAGCCCGACATTCTGCTACTTGATGAGCCGACTAACCATCTTGATCTGTCGGTCATCGAATGGCTGGAAGAAGAACTCGTCCGGACTTCCTCGGCGCTCATCGTCATCTCGCACGACCGCCGCTTCCTCGAACGTGTGTCGCGCGCCACAGTCTGGCTCGACCGTGGCCAGACCCGCCGGTTGGACAAGGGATTTGGCCATTTCGAGGAATGGCGCGACCTTGTGCTGGAGGAGGAAGAGCGTGAACAGCACAAGCTCGGTCGCCAGATCGTGCGCGAGGAGCACTGGCTCCGCTATGGCGTGACGGCCCGGCGCAAGCGCAACATGCGACGCCTCGGCGAACTGCAGACCATGCGCCAGCGCTTTCGCGGCCATCGCGGCGCGGAGGGCACCGCGACAATGGTCGCCAGCGACGCCGCCGAATCCGGCAAGCTGGTGATCGAAGCCAAGAACATCGAGAAGAGCTTCGGCGACCTCACCGTCGTCAAGGGGCTCTCGACCCGCATCCAGCGCGGCGACCGCGTCGGCCTCGTCGGACCGAACGGCGCTGGCAAGACGACGCTTCTGAAGATGCTGACCGGCGAATTGGCGCCGGACGCAGGTTCGGTACGGCTCGGCACCAATCTGGAGATCGCCACGCTCGACCAGAAGCGCGAAGCGGTCGACCCGCAGGAGACACTGGCGCAATATCTCACCGACGGGCGCGGCGAGAACCTCGTCATCAATGGCGAGCAGCGCCACGTTGTCTCCTACATGAAGGATTTTCTGTTCAAGCCGGAGCAAGCGCGCACGCCGGTGCGCGAGTTGTCCGGCGGCGAGCGGGCGCGGCTGATCCTGGCGCGCGTGCTGGCGCGCCCGGCGAACCTGCTGGTACTCGATGAGCCGACCAACGATCTCGACATGGAGACGCTGGAACTGCTGCAGGAACTGGTCGCCGGGTTCGCCGGCACCGTCATCCTGGTCAGCCATGATCGCGATTTCCTCGACCGCACCGTCACCAGCGTCATCGCGCCCGACGGTGGCGGCCGCTGGGTCGAATATGCCGGCGGCTATTCCGACATGCTGGCGCAGCGCGGCGGCACCCGGCTCGATGACCGCAAGGCGCGCGCCAAGGCCGAAGCCGGCGACGCACCGACTGCCAAGGCAGAACCTGCCGCAGCAAAAGGGCCTGCCAAAAAACTGTCGTTCAAGCAGAAGTTCGCGTTGGAGTCCCTCCCCAAGAAAATCGAGGCAGTGACCGCGTCGATTTCACGGCTGGAGAACAACATCGCCGACCCGGCCTATTACGAGCGCGACCCGGCCTCGTTCCAGAAGACCATCGCCGCCCTCGACAAGGAGCGCGCCACCTTGGCCGCATTGGAAGAGGAATGGCTGGAACTGGAGATGCTGCGGGAAGAGATGGAAGGGTAGGTTCCGCCCGCGGTCGGGGCAGCTCGATTTTATTGCTTTCCATATCGGAATGCGCATATATTATGCGCATGTCGCGGAGGCCACCATGCGTAAGATTGCCTTGAATGCGGTCCGTCAGCCAGCAAATCTGTCGATCGACTCAAATCTCATGCGGGAAGCCAAAGGGCTTGATGTGAATGTCTCGCGCGCTGCGGAGGCCGGCATCGCGGAAGCGGTGGCGGCCGAAAAAACGCGACTATGGAAGCTAGAGAACCGCGCCACGATGGAGTCGTGGAACGACTACATCGAGAAACATGGCATCCCGTTGGAAGAGTACCGGCAGTTCTGATGCCCCGCTATGATGTCTTCGCCGGTCGCGTCGAAGGCAACTATTTGCTCGACGTTCAATCCGATCTGCTCGACAATTTTAGGACGCGGGTAGTCGTCCCGCTTCTGCCGGTCGCAACGGTGCCGCCGCCGATGCGAAAGCTTCATCCGATCTTCGACATCAACGGCCGGAAGCTGGTTATGGCGACACACCTGATTGCTACCGTTCCGGCAAGCGAATTGGGTGAAAGTCGGCTGAACTTGACGAAACATCACGACGAGATCGCCGCCGCGCTCGACATGCTGTTCCAGGGTTTCTGATCGAAGGCGGCCGTTACGCCGTCTGCTCAGCCCGCCGTTTTCGCTTGCCAGGCCTTGATCGCCTCGTCGAACACCTTCTCGCCGGGAATGCCCTTTTCCATGGTCAGCAGCGCCCGCCGTCCGGTCTTGTAGACGACCGGCACATCGATCCAGTCCTGGCCGCGCAGCAAGGTCATGTTGGCGTCTTCGTCGGCCTTGGTGTCGTTGAGCGCGACGAGGAAGAAGCCGTCGGCGATCTTGGCCGGGATGCCGATCAGCGGGCTGCCGGCATCCTGTTCCGAGCTCTTCATGGCGACGCGCAATATGTTGTCGACGCCGCCGCCCTCGAAGCCGTCAGGCGTCAGGAAGATCATCTCGATGATATGGCTAGCCGGCAGGGTCTGGTCGGTGTTGCGGCGAATGGTCATGCGCAACTGGATGTCCTTGCCGGGGATGGTCGCCTCGGCACGGATCGCAGGCTCTGGCGGCAGGTCGCCGCCCGGCGATTCCTGCACCAGCGACCAGACGATGCTGCCGGGCTCGGCCGAACCCTGCGCTGTGCTGGTACGCTCCTCGTAGAAGATCGCCTTCTGGCCGACCGGAACCGAGCTTTGCGCCGCAGCCGGAGCCGTAGCCGCCGGAGCGGCGCCTGCCGGCGCGGGCGGCGGCGTGGCGGCGGCATTGGCCGGCGCCGCGGGCGCGGTTCCGTTGGCGGGTGGTGTGGTGGGCGGGGTGCCCGCCGCAGGCGTGGTGGGGGCAGGCGCGCCTGCCGCGGGCGCAGCAGCAGCGGGCGTATTGGCAGCCGGCGTATTGGCAGCCGGCGCGGGAACCGCCGGCGCGGCCGTGGCCGGCGCATTCGTTGCCGTTGGCGGCGTCGTCAGCGCGGCGACGGATTCACCCTCGCCTATGCCGCTTTGTCCACCGCCCGGGCCGGGATCGGTTTCGCCGCCTTCGGGCGTCAGCCGCTGCGTGAATTTCGTGCCTTCGGCGCCGGTCGCGGGCGCCGGTGGCGTGGCCGCGGCATCGGTCGCCGGCTTGGCCGGCGCCGGTTTCACCGGTTCGACCTTGGCAACAACCTTGCTGCCACCCAGGCCCAGCATCTTGCCGAAGGCATCCTTGTTCAGCCAGATACCGTAACCGCCGCCGGCAACGACCAGCAACGCGACGACGGCGGCGATCAGTCCGCCATAGCCGCGCTTGCGTTCGGCCGGACGCAACCGCTCGAAAGTGTCGGTCGCCGGCGCTTCGTCATTGGCAAAGACATCGTCCTGGTCGTCGTCCCGATCCGCGTCCATCCCCGGCAAGGTCTTCTCCGAAAAGTCCGGAGCGGGCTGGACCGGCGTCGACCTTTGCCAGGCTGGCTCGGCCTTGGCCGCTGGAGCAGGCCGGTTGGGTTCGGGGTTCGCCAAGGGCTGCGCCGGCTTGTACGGCTCCGGGTTGGCCGCGGCAGGCGCCGGCCGGTACGGGGATGGGGCGGGAATCGATTCGGCCTTGGCCGGCTGCTTGACGTGGTTGGACTGGTTCTTGTTGCGGTCGATGGAGGAAAAGATGTGTTCCAGTTCCGCGAGCGGGTCCGTCTCCGGCACACTCTTGACATAGTCCCGCTCGACGCCGGCAATGGCGTCGTCCAGCGAGCGTTTCTGCTTGTCTATGGCCTCGGGAGCCAGCGGCGGCGAATATTCCGCAAGCTTCTTCGCCAGCATGGCGCGAACGCTGTTATAGATGCGCGCACGCTTCTCGGGCGTCTCGTCGCCGTGCTTCTCGAACGCGTTTTTCAGAACAGCAACGAAATCTGCCATGCTTCAGTCGACCTGTATTTTGCCTCCGCGCCGGCCCCCGCAAATCAGCCGCGATGCCCGGAAAGGCTTCAGAAACTAGTCTTGAAACGGATCGGTCACAAGTATCGTGTCGTCCCGTTCCGGGCTGGTGGAGAGGAGTGCAACCGGCGCGCCGATCAACTCCTCTATGTACCGGACATATTTGACCGCCTGGGCCGGCAGATCGTTCCAGCTGCGCGCGCCGGCGGTGGTGCCTTTCCAGCCTTCCAGCGTTTCGTAGATGGGTTCCACGCGGGCCTGCGCGCCCTGGCTTGCCGGCAGATAGTCGATCGTCTCGCCGTCGAGCCTGTAGCCGGTACAGACCTTAATCTCGTCCAGCCCGTCGAGCACGTCGAGCTTGGTCAGCGCGATGCCCTTGATGCCATTGACGGCAACCGCCTGGCGCACCAGCACCGCGTCGAACCAGCCACAGCGGCGCTTGCGCCCGGTGACGACACCGAATTCATGGCCGCGCGTGCCGAGGAACTCGCCGATCTCGTTCTTCTGCTCGGTCGGGAACGGACCTTCGCCGACGCGCGTCGTGTAGGCCTTGGTGATGCCAAGCACGTAGCCGATGGCGCCCGGACCGACGCCGGAGCCTGCCGCGGCCTGGCCGGCGACCGTGTTGGACGAGGTGACGAACGGATAGGTGCCGTGGTCGATGTCGAGCAGCGTGCCTTGCGCGCCTTCGAACAGGATGCGCTCGCCGGCGCGGCGCTTGTCGTCGAGCACCTTCCAGACGCGGTCCATGTAGGGCAGGATATCGTTCGCGACCGAGGTCAATTCCTGCATGATCGCGTCATGCGTGACTTCGCCATGGCCGAGCCCGCGACGCAGCGCATTGTGGTGCGTCAGCAGCCTGTCGACCTTCAGGGGCAAAGTTTCCAAATCCGCCAGATCCATCACCCGAACCGCGCGGCGGCCCACCTTGTCCTCGTAGGCGGGGCCGATCCCGCGTCGGGTCGTGCCAATCTTCGTTCCGGAATTCGAAGCGGCATCCTCTCGGAATCCGTCCAGCTCCCGGTGTACGGACAGGATAAGCGCCGTGTTTTCGGCTATTTTCAGGCGATCCGGCGTGACGTCCACGCCTTGGCCCTTCAGTTTCTCCACTTCGGCGACGAAAGCATGCGGATCGAAGACCACGCCATTGCCGATGATGGACAGCTTGCCTTCCCGCACGACGCCGGAAGGCAGCAGCGACAGCTTGTAGACCTTGCCGTCGACGACCAGCGTGTGGCCGGCATTGTGGCCGCCCTGGAAACGCACGACGACATCGGCGCGCTCCGACAGCCAGTCAACGATCTTGCCCTTGCCTTCGTCGCCCCACTGCGAGCCGACGACCACCACATTGGCCATGTTTCTTTTCCCTTGAGACGCCGCAGCGCGGCTTGGATATGGTTCGAAACGACAGGCCTCTATAGCGTCAAGACCTCGCGAGCGCGACCTTTCTTTGCCGCCGAAAATGCCCTGAGGCACAACAATTTTCGGCTTTGACATCATTTACTTGGGCTGACGGGGGCAATAGGCCGGCAAACACCGCGGCCAATCCCGCGACCGGAAGCCCGCGATGCATCGAAGCGCCTACATGTTCCTGCTGCTCACCACCTTGCTGTGGGGCGGCAATTCGGTGGCCGGCAAACTGGCGGTCGACCACGTCTCGCCGATGACGCTGGTCTTCCTGCGCTGGATGCTGGCCGTGGCAATCCTGCTGCCGATCGGCTGGCGTACGATCCAGGAGGATTGGCCTGCCGTGCGCAGGCACTGGTTCGTGCTGGCGGCGCTGGGCGCCAGCGGCTTCACCCTGTTCAACACCATTTTCTACACCGCGCTCAATTACACCACGGCAATCAATGTCTCGATCGAGCAGGCGGCGATGCCGATCCTGATCATGACAGCCAATTTCGTTTTCTTCCGCCTGCGCGTGAACTGGGCGCAGATCGCCGGCGTGGTGCTGACCATCTTCGGCGTCATCCTGACCGCCTGCCATGGCGATCCGCGCCGGCTGCTGACGCTGGAGCTCAATTTCGGCGACGCCATCATGCTGGTCGCGGTCGTCCTCTACAGCGGCTACTCGGTCGGGTTGCGGCTGAAGCCGGCCATGCGCTGGCAAAGCCTGATGCTGGCCATGTCGTTCGCGGCACTCATCACCTCGTTGCCCTTTTTTCTGTGGGAGGCCGCCGCCGGCAAGGTGATCGTGCCCGATGCGCGCGGCTGGGCTGTCATCGTCTATACGGCGATCGGCGCCTCGGTGATCTCGCAGATTACCTATATAAGGGGCAACGAGCTGATCGGCGCCAACCGCGCCGGCCTGTTCATCAATCTGGTGCCGATCTTCGGCACGCTGCTTTCGGTGCTGATCGTCGGCGAGACTTTCCAGCTCTATCAGGCGCTAGCGCTGGTCCTCGTTCTGGGCGGCATCTGGCTCGCCGAATACAGCGGGCGAAAGATGACGATGCTGAACCGGCGATAAAGCCGCAGCCAGTCAACGGAAGCAGCTCCAAATCATGCCACTGCCGGAAATGGCGCATCCGCCGGGCGTACCAGCGTTCATGCAAACGCCCCGCATTCATGCCGGCAAACGGGGCGTCATAGTGGTTTTGCTTGTCACCCCTCAGGGCGCGGAGGGATGGACTAGAACCCGCCCACGTCGAACTGGAGCCGCTTTGCCGAGTCGATCGACTTGTGGCCCCGCACCTGCTCCAGCACCTTTTCCGGGAACGGCGCGTCGAGATAGAGCAAAGCGATGGCGTCGCCCCCCGGCCGATTGCGGCCGAGCTGGAAGTTGGCGATGTTGACGCCATTCTCGCCGCAGACGGTACCGAGCAGGCCGATGATGCCGGGCGCGTCGGCATTGGTCGTGTAGAGCATGTGCTGACCGACCTCGGCGTCGAGATTGATGCCCTTGATCTGGATGAAGCGTGGCTTGCCGTCGGAGAAGCACGTGCCGGCGATCGAGCGGGTCTTGTGCTCGGTCTTGACCGTCAGCTTGATATAGCCGTCGAAGACGCCCGATTTGTCGCGCTTGACCTCGGCGACGATGATGCCGCGCTCCTTCACCATGATCGGCGCCGAGACCATGTTGACGTCGGCGACCTGCGGCCTGATCAGCCCGGCAAGGGCAGCGCTGATCAGCGCGCGCGTGTTCATCGTCGCGGTCGAGCCGTCGAACAGGATCTCGACCTCGGTGATCGGATCCTCGGTGACCTGGCCGACAAAGGCGCCGAGCACTTCGGCGAGCTTGACGAACGGCTTGAGCCGCGGCGCTTCTTCCGCCGTGATCGAAGGCATGTTGATGGCGTTGGAGACCGCGCCCTTGATCAGGTAGTCGGCCATCTGCTCGGCGACCTGCAGCGCGACATTCTCCTGCGCTTCCGCCGTCGAGGCGCCGAGATGCGGCGTCGCAACCACGTTCTCCATGCCGAACAGCGCATTCTGCTCCGCCGGTTCGACCTCGAACACGTCGATGCCGGCGCCCGCCACCTTGCCGCTCTTCAGCGCCGCGACCAGATCGGCTTCGACCACCAGGCCGCCACGAGCGCAGTTGATGATGCGCACGCCGTTCTTCATCTTGGCGATGGCCGCCGCATCGATGATGTTGCGGGTCTTGTCGGTCAGCGGCGTGTGCAGCGCGATGAAGTCCGCACGGGCGAAGAGTTCGTCCAGTTCCACCTTGTCGACGCCGAGTTCCTCGGCGCGCTTGTCCGACAGGAACGGGTCGAAGGCAACCACATGCATCTTCAGCCCGACGCCGCGTGTGGCGACGATCGAACCGATGTTGCCGCAGCCGATGACGCCGAGCGTCTTGCCGGTGATCTCGACGCCCATGAAGCGGTTCTTCTCCCATCTACCGGCATGGGTCGAAGCGTTGGCTTCCGGTATCTGGCGGGCGAGCGCGAAGATCATCGCCACGGCGTGTTCGGCCGTCGTGATCGAATTGCCGAAGGGCGTGTTCATCACAATGATACCCTTGCGGCTTGCCGCCGGGATATCGACATTGTCGACGCCGATGCCGGCGCGGCCGATGACCTTGAGATTGGTGGCAGCGTTGATCAGCTTCTCGGTGACCTTGGTCGCCGAGCGGATGGCGAGTCCGTCATACTGGCCGATCACTTCGAGCAGCTTTGCCTTGTCCTTGCCGAGGTCGGGCAGGTAGTCGACCTCGACGCCGCGATCCTTGAAGATCTGCACGGCGGTAGGAGAGAGTTTGTCGGAAACGAGAACGCGGGGCGCCATGGCGGCCTCCTTGAAAATGGGATTGACCCGGGAACGGGCGGCCCTCGGGCCGCCGCGGAGTACTTCAGGCAGCCGCTTTCAGCGACGCCTTCTGGCTGGCAAAGGCCCAGTCGAGCCAGGGCAGCAGCACTTCGAGATCGGAGGTCTCGACGGTTGCGCCGCACCAGATGCGCAACCCCGGCGGGGCATCGCGATAGGAACCGATGTCGTAGGCGACGCCTTCCTTGTCGAGCATCGAGACAAGCCCCTTGGCGAAGGCCGCCTGCCCGTCAGCGTCGAGCGCCGCGATATCCGGATCGCTGAAGGACAGACAGACCGACGTGTTCGAGCGTGTCGCCGGCTCGACGGCGAGATGGCCGAGCCAGGATGAGCTTTCCACGAACCGGTCGAGCACGGCGGCATTGGCATCCGCCCTGGCAATCAGCGCATCGAGGCCGCCGATCGACTTCGCCCAGTTCAACGCGTCGAGATAGTCCTCGACGCAAAGCATCGACGGCGTGTTGATGGTTTCGCCCTTGAAGATGCCTTCGATCAGCTTGCCGCCTGAGGTCAGACGGAAGATTTTCGGCAACGGCCAAGAAGGCGTGTAGCTCTCCAGCCGCGCGACGGCACGTGGCGACAGGATCAGCATGCCATGCGCGCCCTCGCCGCCCAGCACCTTCTGCCAGGAGAACGTCACGACATCGAGCTTCTCGAAATCCAGCCTTTGCGCGAAGGCGGCTGACGTCGCGTCGCAGATGGTCAGGCCCTTGCGATCGGCTGGGATGAAATCACCGTTCGGCACGCGCACGCCCGAGGTCGTGCCGTTCCAGGTGAAGACCACATCGCGGTCGAAATCGATCTTGCTCAGATCAGGCAGCGCGCCATAGCCGGCCTCGATCTTTCTGACATCGGCGAGTTTCAGCTGCTTGACCACGTCGGTGACCCAACCGGAGCCGAAGCTTTCCCAGGCGACCATGTCGACGCCGCGCTCGCCCAGCAGCGACCACAGCGCCATCTCGACAGCGCCGGTGTCCGACGCCGGCACGATGCCGATGCGGTAGTCCGCCGGGACTTGCAGGATTTCGCGCGTCAGCTCGATCGCCTGTTCGAGCTTGGTCTTGCCGATCTTGGCGCGATGGGAACGGCCGAGCGCGGCGGATTTCAGCGCCTCGACCGACCAGCCGGGGCGTTTTGCGCAGGGACCCGAGGAAAAATTTGGATTTGCCGGACGGAATCCGGGCTTCGTATGCGTCGTCATCGTGGTCTATCCTTCCAGATAGTGGCCCCTCGTTGGGGAGGGGTGGCCCACGGACGGCGATATGCGTTCATGCCTCGGGCGTCAAGAGGAAAGTTTTTGTCGCTGCCGGGATACCAAATGCATGTCGCCCAAAGTTCGCGGCGGTTTTGGGACGACGACATGCATCAAACAAGAATGTCCGTGATCAGGATCGCGTGATTTCAAAAGCAGACGGCGGACCGCAGGGATCCGCCGCCAAAATGCTGATCTGTCCGGGGGCCTACCAGAGATCGTAGCGCAGCCCGAGCTTGACCTGATGATTGCTGATTCCCTTGTGGACCGGGAAGGAGGTGAGGCTTTCGGCCGTCACATATTCGGCGTCGGGGGCCGAGAAATACTGATAGCCCAGATCGACGGAAACGTTCTTGGAAACTTGGTAGGCAAGGCCCGCATTCAACGTATAGGCGAAGGAATACTGGGTCTTGTTGTCCTGCAGGTCGAAACTGTTGGCGGGGACATTGTTATCCGTGTAAGTCGCCGAAAGCGTATGCCTGCTGCGGACAACACCGATGCCGGCGCCGAGATAGGGCGTGATTCCGACATATGTGCCGAGATCGACATAGCCATTGAGTATCCCCGAGAAGGCATAGTTCTTCAGCGATCCCGATCCCTGGGTCGACAATGTCGGCAGCGTGACGACCGCCGAATCGTCATAGCGGAAGCTGACGTCGTTACCGGGCAAATAGCCGAGGTTGAGATCGGCGCGCAGATAGTCGGTGAAATGATAGCCGAAACCGATGCTCGCGAAGGCCGCTTTGTTGCTCTCGCTAAAGTTCTCGTTGTTGATCGCCGACGGGAACGTGAAATCCCCATTTTTAAAGCTCTTTTGCACCAGGTAGGAGACGTCGCCGCGCAGATACCATCCGGAGCCGACCTCGACCGGCACATAGTCCGGCGCCTGGTCGACATAGACCGGCGGATCGTAATCGGCGGCGAGCGCCGATGTCAGTGGCAAGAGGCCGAATCCGGCAAGCGCCAACGCAATACGCGATATGAGTGTCATGGTCCCCGACTCCCGATTTGGCGACACCTGCGATCACGCAGGCAGCCATCGTTTCAAGGAGCATTGTTAACCATAGTGGTTAAGTGCCGGTTAAGGCTAACAGAGCGTTAGCGAATTGATCTCGAACGAACTCACCCCGGATCATCTCAAACAAAAAACCGCCCGGCTGATGCCGGGCGGTCGACGAATTTTTGGAACTTCGAGGCGATTACTTGGTGTAGATCGGCTCGGGTTCGGGCTGGTAGGCAACCGGTACACTGCACCCATTGTTGCCGCCAAACTGATAGCGCAAGCCACCGCGCACTTCGTGGGTGTTGAAGCCGTGATCGAAGCCCGGCCCGGCGCCCGGCGTGGCGCTGCTTGGACCATACTCGAACATGCGACCGCCCTGAATATGGGAGAAACGGTAGCCAGCATCGAGGATGACTTTGTCGGTCAGACAGTAGGAGGCGCCGGCCATGACCGCGTAAGCGAAGCGCCAGCTGGATGTCCCGGGGTTGGACTCGGTAGTGTTCGGATCGTAGACAGTATCCCACTTGACGCGCGCACCGCCGATGCCGGCACCGACATAGGGCGTGATACCGTGCCACGTGCCGATATCGACATACGCATTGGCCAGCAGCAGCAAGGCGCTCATCTTCGACACTTCCGTCGAGGTCGTGGTGAGATCCGAGGTGGCGCCGTTGAAGTTCGACTTGAACCAGTAATCGGCGGTCAGATCGGTGCGGAAGTGTTCATTGATCTTGTAGCCGACGCCGCCGCCTAGCGAGAAGCCGCCCTTGAGCTTGCCGTAGTCGAAGCTCTTGCTGCCGGCGACCCCCACAGGAGGTCCGCACGGGCAAGGCGCGGCCCCATAGGTGATGTAGTCGATGTCACCCACCTTCGACTTGTGATAGTCGAGGTCGCCGCGGATATACCATCCGCCGACATCGACAGGCTGCTCATAGACCGGCGGTGGCGCTTCCTCGACCTGCGGTTCGGGCAGATCAGCTGCGAGTACCGGCCAGGCCAAGCCCGCGAACAGCAGCGCGAACAGGGCCTTTCTTGCTGTATTGAACATGCTTGTCACCCCTAGAAACCCTCGGAACGGCGATCGTGTCCGAATGAATTGGCTTTCAGGCGTGGATAATGAATTGCAAAAGTTAAAAGGCGTTTAACCCTGTCGATTAACCACGAATCTCTAAAATCCGGGAGATCTGGCGATGATTTCGACAGAATGAACCCGGTTCTCCGGCCAACAAAAAGCCCGCCGGCGGGGCGGGCTTCGGTGCAACCAGGGGCGCTACCACACGCCGGAGATCAGGCGGCGCTGCGGGTTTCCGAGATGACCCCGATGATGTCGTTGACGACGGCCTCGACCAGTTGCGGATCGTCGCCCTCGGCCATGACACGGATCAGCGGCTCGGTGCCGGATGGGCGGATGACCAGCCGCCCGGCCTTGCCGAGACGGTGGCGGGCGTCTTCGATCGCGGCCTTGACCAGGGCTTCCTCCAGTGGCTTGCCTCCGGCGATGCGAACGTTCTTCAACAGTTGCGGTACCGGCTCGAACTTCTTCGACAGTTCGCTGACCGGGCGGCCCTGCCGCTTGATACAGGCCAGCACCTGCAGCGCCGAGACCAGACCGTCGCCGGTGGTCGAAAAGTCGGACAGCACGATGTGACCCGATTGCTCGCCGCCGACATTGAGCCCATGCGCGCGCATGTGCTCCACGACATAGCGGTCGCCGACCTTGGTGCGGTGCAATTGCAGCTTCATGTCGCCGAGAAAGCGTTCGAGGCCGAGATTGGACATGACGGTCGAAACGACGCCACCACCGGCCAGCCGCCCGCTCTGGTGCCAGGACTCGGCAATCAACGCCATGATCTGGTCGCCGTCGACGATGGCCCCGTTCTCGTCGACGATGACGACGCGGTCGGCATCGCCGTCGAGCGCGATGCCGATGTCGGCGCGCACTTCATGCACCTTCTTCTGCAGCCCGGCCGGATGGGTCGAGCCGCATTCCCTGTTGATGTTGAAGCCGTTGGGTTCGACATTGATGGCCACGACCTCGGCGCCAAGCTCCCACAGCGCCTCTGGCGCCACCTTGTAGGCCGCGCCATTGGCGCAGTCGACAACGATCCTGAGACCCGAAAGCGACATCGAGCGCGGCAAGGTTCGCTTGGCGAATTCGATGTAGCGGTCGTGCACGCCATCGACGCGCTTGGCGCGGCCAAGCCCGTCGGAATCGGCGAGCGCCAGTTCGATATCCTTGTCGAGCATGCTCTCGATGCGTTCTTCGATCTCGTCGGAGAGCTTGTAGCCGTCGGGGCCGAACAGCTTGATGCCGTTGTCGTAATAGGGATTGTGCGAAGCCGAGATCATGACGCCGATGTCGGCGCGCAGGGAACGCACCAGCATGGCCACCGCCGGTGTCGGGATCGGGCCGAGCAGGAACACATCCATGCCGGCGGCGCAAAGGCCGGCCACCATCGCGTTCTCGATCATGTAGCCGGAAAGCCTGGTGTCCTTGCCGAGCACGACACGATGGCGATGGCTGCCGCGCTGGAATGAAAGGCCGGCGGCCATGCCGACCCGCATGGCGATTTCCGCGGTCATCGGAAACTTGTTGGCGCGCCCGCGAATGCCGTCCGTGCCGAAGTAATTCCCTGCCATGCTAGCCAGTATCCCTGATTGTCCTTAGCCGGCACGTCATGCCACAATTGGCCGTCGCGCCCCGATCACATTGTGTGATTATATGTTACCAATCCTTAGAAAATCATTGTTGTGCACTGCACACAACCTGGTGGCACCCTGTTACGCAGCCACCATTGCGCCACAATATACCAGTTTTGCGAGCCATTCGGCGCGGATGCATCCCGAGAATTCTTACCTCGGCCGCCGTAAGGTCAAATGATTTCATCACCTTGTCGTTAGAAATCGATTTTCGGGGATATATAAGCCACCTGGCATCTGGCGCAACCGACCGTTGAGCGTTATTGATTCGCTGGGACGTATAATGGGCTGCAGCCACGGAGAAACGCTATGCTCATCCACCGAATTGCCACTCTGACCGGCCTCGCGGTCGCGACGTTGTTCCTGGCCGCGCCAGCCAACGCGCTGACGATGGCCGAGTGCAGCACGAAGTATAACGCCGCCAAGGACGCGGGGACGCTTGCGGGGGCGACCTGGAACCAGTTCCGCAAGGCGCAATGCGGTACCGACGCCGCGGCCACCACGGATACCAAGGCGGCCACGACCAAGGCAGCCACGACCAAGCCGGCCGAAGCCAAGCCGGCGAAGACCACCAAGGCTGCGGCCGCGGCTGCCGACAGCACGGCGAAGGGCCTGACCGCCAAGGAATGCAGCACCAAGTACCAGGCGGCCAAGGCCGCCGGCACGCTGAACGGCATGAAGTGGAATGACTTCCGCAAGGCCGAATGCGCCGCTGGCGCATCCGCTGCCGCCGACACCAAGCCGGCGACCACCAAGGCGGCGGCCGCTCCGGCCGCTGCTTCTGGCAAGGGCCTGAGCATGGCCGAATGCAGCACCAAGTACCAGGCTGCCAAGACGGCGAACACGCTGAAGGGCATGAAGTGGAACGACTTCCGCAAGGCTGAATGCGGCGCCGGCGCGTCCGACGACGACACCGTACCCGCCCCGAGCGAGGCGAGCTACACCAAGGAGCCGGCAAAGCCGACGACGGTTGCGCCCAAGGGCGTCACCTTCCCGTCCGCGATCTCGGCGAAGTATGCCAGCGAAACTCCCGGAAAGGGCCGTATGCATACCTGCCTCGACCAGTACTATGTCCTCAAGGACGCCAACGCGCTCGGCGGCCTGAAGTGGATCCAGAAGGGCGGCGGCTTCTACAGCCTCTGCAATGCCAAGCTGAAGGGGTGATCGCGTAGCCATATTCTCCAAAAAAAGGCCCGCGCATCGCAAGATGCGCGGGCCTTTTTGTTGCGCACGAAGACGTCCGGCGTTTGCTCGCACATCGCGCGCTGCCGGCACCGTTAATTCGCCTACACTCCCCACCGCCAGGCTCTTCGGTAGCTTGCAAAGATTCTAGTTGAACATATACAGAACAAACCATATACAAAAAGGCGCCAAACTTATCATCAACAAGGAGGGTCTTATGCACGGTTTGAAATTGGCGGTATTGGCTGCAACGGCATTTGTTGCTTGGAGCGTCGCCCCCGCAAGCGCACTGACGATGAAGGAATGCGGCGAGAATTACCGGACAGCCAAGGAAGGCGGCACTCTGAACGGCATGGACTGGGCCGCTTTCCGCAAAGAGAAATGCGCGACGTCCGCCGCCGAGAGTGTCAGCGCGGATACGGGCGAAACCGCGCTGCAAGCGAAAAAGGAAACCAGCACGGCGGTCGCCCCCACTGTAGCGCCAGAAGGCGTGACATTCCCCACCACGCTGGCCGCCGAGTTCAAGACCGAAAAGCCCGCGAAGGCGCGGATGAAGACCTGCTTGCAGGGGTACCACGGCAACAAGGACGCGGGTACGTTGAACGGCCTTCGCTGGATCCAGAAGGGCGGCGGTTATTACAGCCTGTGCAATGCGCGGCTGAAAGCTGAATCATAAAAATCGAATACGGCGGATATAGCGGTTCACCGTTTTTCACGCAGACGTTGAACCGTGATCCTCGGGCTTGTCCCGAGGATCTGCTGTCGGGCGACATCTAGGCGCCGGGTATGAGTCGGAAACCGCCAGCTGAGTCTGCAGGTCCTCGGGACAAGCCCGAGGATGACGCTCCAACGTACGGTTCGACGGCCCCCTGAGCTTTAGCCTTGCGGCTGCGGCTCCATGCCGCCTTCGGGCTCGGGACCCTTCTTGCGGCGGCCGCCGGACTTCGGAACGGCCGAGCCACGGCTCGGCGGCGTGTCGTCGCCAAGGTCGCGCGAGGGCTTCTGCCCGGCGATCAACTGCTTGATCTCCTCGCCCGACAGTGTCTCGTATTCGAGCAGGCCTTGCGCCAGCGCGATCCATTCCTTCTTCTTCTTGGTCAGCACCGACTTCGCCGTCGAATAGGCGTCGTCGATCAGCCGGCGCACTTCCGCATCGATGATCTGCGCCGTCTCTTCCGAGATGTTCTGCGTGCGCGCCACCGAATGGCCAAGGAAGACCTCTTCCTGGTTGTCGCCATAGGCGACATGGCCGAGCTTGTCGGAGAAGCCCCAGCGCGTGACCATGGCGCGCGCCAGCTTGGTCGCCTGCTCGATGTCGGAGGAGGCACCGGACGTGATGTTCTCCTTGCCGAACTTGAACTCCTCGGCGACGCGGCCGCCCATCATGATGGCGAGGCGCGAGACCATGTATTTGTAGCTCATGGAGTAGCGGTCGCCTTCGGGCAACTGCATGACCATGCCGAGCGCGCGACCGCGCGGGATGATGGTTGCCTTGTGCAGCGGATCGGCCGACGGCACGTTCAGCGCCAGGATGGCGTGGCCGGCCTCGTGATAGGCGGTCAGCTCCTTCTCGGCCTGGGTCATGGCTGACGAGCGGCGCTCGGCGCCCATCATGATCTTGTCCTTGGCGTCCTCGAACTCGGCCATGGTGACGAGGCGCTTGTTGCGCCGCGCGGCCATCAGCGCGGATTCATTGACAAGGTTCATCAGGTCGGCGCCGGAGAAGCCGGGCGTACCACGAGCGACGACCTTGAGGTCGACATTAGGCGCCAGCGGCACGTTGCGCACATGCACCTTGAGGATCTTCTCGCGGCCGACGATGTCAGGGTTGGGCACCACCACCTGGCGGTCGAAACGGCCGGGACGCAGCAACGCCGGATCGAGCACGTCGGGCCGGTTGGTGGCGGCGATCAGGATGATGCTTTCGTTGGATTCGAAGCCGTCCATCTCGACCAGCAGCTGGTTCAGCGTCTGCTCGCGCTCGTCATTGCCGCCGCCGAGACCGGCGCCGCGATGGCGGCCGACGGCGTCGATTTCGTCGATGAAGATGATGCAGGGCGCATTCTTCTTGGCCTGATCGAACATGTCACGGACGCGGCTGGCGCCGACGCCGACGAACATCTCGACGAAATCCGAACCGGAGATCGTGAAGAACGGCACGTTGGCTTCACCGGCGACCGAGCGGGCAAGCAGCGTCTTGCCGGTGCCGGGAGGACCAACCAGCAGCACGCCGCGCGGAATCTTGCCGCCGAGGCGCTGGAATTTCTGCGGATCACGCAGGAACTCGACGATCTCTTCGAGATCTTCCTTGGCTTCGTCAACGCCGGCGACGTCCTGGAAGGTGACGCGGCCATGCGCCTCGGTCAGCAGCTTGGCCTTCGACTTGCCGAAGCCCATGGCGCGCCCGGAGCCGGACTGCATCTGGCGCATGAAGAATATCCACACGCCGAGGATGAGGATCATCGGCAGCCACGAGATCAGGTAGCCGAACAGCGAATTGGAGCCGTCGGTCTCGGGCCGCGCATTGATGGTGACGTTCTTGTCCTGCAGCCGCGAGACCAGCTGGGGATCGCCGGGCGAATAGGTCTGGAAGCCGCTGGAATTGTCGGTGTAGGTGCCGGTGATGCGGGCACCCGCGATGGTCACCGTCTTGACCCGGCCGGCCGCGACGTCCTGCAGGAACTGCGAATAAGGCACATCGCTCGAAGCCCCGCGCGTCTGCGGCGTCTGGAACAGATTGAAGAGGGCGATGAGCAGGACCGCTATGATCGCCCAGAGCGCGAGGTTGCGATAGTTCGGATTCATCAATTGTCCCGTTGGCGTCCGCGAGCGGACAGCATCATGAGAGGAAACTTGGGCCTAACATAGGGAGAGCGTCCCCCCTTGCCAAGCAGAACAGCATGTCTGGGTTAAGCTTTCGCGCAGCATCAACCGGCACTGTGGCCGGCGAATGGCAAGGCGGGAAGCGGCGGCGCGCCGATCAACCCGGCGACGGCGCGTGCCGGGGCCAGATCGAAGGACGGCAGGAAGCGGGCGAAGGGAGCGACGACCGGCGAGGCCGCGAACCCCTGCGATGCCGGCCAATCAGGCGCCGGACCGGCATTCTCGACGGCTCGCAGAAGGCCTGGTTCAGCCGCCAATGCCGCGCGCATCAGGCTTGGCGGGGTTTCGCTTCGGCCTGCAGCCAGCCGCTTCGCCGCCGCTGCCCCGAATGGGGCGATCAACAATGCGCCGCTGGCGTCGTTCAATGTGATTTGACGGCGGCCATCCCAGATGGCGGCGTCGACTGTTGCCGCTGCCGCCGGCAAGCCCCGCATTTCCCGGCGCAGGAAGATGCCAGCGCGCCGGAAGTCGACCACCGTCCGCGACAATGTGGCGCAAAGAAATCCGGCCTTCAGCCGGGCGAACAACGCCTCGCTGCGAGCCTGGTCCGGCAGGAAGGCAATCCCGCCTGTCGTCGCCAGGAGAATGCGCAGCGCGTAGACGGCCGCCCGGTCGTCGCCGGCGCCGAACAGGGCCGGGTCGAGCCGGATGAGACCCGTTGCCGGCCAGCTGGCAAAGCGCTCGACCAGACAGGCGGCCTCGGCGCCAAGCCGCGTGCGGGCGCCGGCCTCCTGTGCCGCCAACGCCAGCGCGTCGATCATACGCTGTGCGCCGGCCTCCCCGGCAAGGGTCGCACGCATGCGCGGCCGCTCGAAGGCTTCATCGGCATTGGTCGGGTCCTCGGCCCAGCCGACCTGTTGGCGGCGGAGGAAATCGCGCAGCCCAGAGCGCCGCACGCCAAGAAGCGGTCGCACGATCCAGTCGCGCCAGTCATGCAAGGTGGCGGGCGCCATGCCGGCAAGGCCGCGCCCTTCGTCGCGGGCCGCATCGTTGCGATCGCGCCGCATCAGCACCGTCTCGGCCTGGTCGTCGGATGTATGTCCGGTGACAATCAGGCCGATGCCCTCCGCCCGCGCGGCGCTGGCCAGCAGCCGGTAGCGCGCCTCGCGCGCCGCCGCAGGCAGGCCGGTCGACGGTTTTTCTCCGGACCAGGCCAGGATGCGGTGGGCGATGCCGCGCTCCGCACAAAGCTTCGCCACGACCCGCGCCTCACCGGCCGAACCCTGCCGCAAGCCGTGGTCGACCGTGATCGCGAGCAGTCTCGTAGACGGCGCGGTTTTGTCGAGATGCAGTTTGAGAAGGAGAAGGAGCGCGGTCGAGTCGCTGCCGCCTGATACGGCCGCAACGGCGCCGTTGGTAAAATCGATATGCGAAAAAAGTCTCGTCGAAAAATCGGGCCCGGTGTCGAGCATCAGTGCATGTCGCCAAAATGTGGTCCCCGGTTTGGGACTGCGACATCCCCGGGAAAGATCAGCACGCAGCCAGGGCCTTCTCCTGCTTGACGCGTTCCTTGAGTGTGCTGGAAATATCAGGATAGCGCTTGCCGACTTCGCTGAAGGTGGCGCAGGCGACATCATGCTGCTTGAGGCCGACCAGCGACACACCAAGCTTCAACAGCATGTCGGGTGCCTTCTTGGCCTTGGGATAGTCCTTGCTGGCGGCGAGGAAGACTTCCGCCGCGTCGCGGTATTTCTGCTGGCCAAGCAGCGATTCCCCAGCCAGTAATGCGCGTCCGCCGTCTTGGCGTCCTTGGGGAAGCGGGAGATATGGTCGCGGAAACCCTGTTCGGCGGTGCCGTAGTCGCCCGACAGGATGAACTGGTAGGAGTTGCGGTAGAGCTCTTCGGGATTGTTGGTGGCGGGCAGCGCCGCGACCTGCGTGCCGCCGGACTTGCCACCCTTGGAAGGTGCGCTGGCGGCTGGTGCGGTGTCCTGTGCCGGCGCGGTTGCCTGCGTGTTGCCGTCGGCATCGATCACATTGCCATTCTTGTCGACGGTGATGGACCCAAAGGTCTTTTCGGGCGCCCCCTTGCCGGGGATCACCTTGCCGGGGTCACCGTCGGGTGATTCGACGATGACGTCCTCGACCGTCTTGCCGCCTGTGGATTGATCGCCGCCGGGCGCGGCGCCGGCATCAGCCGGCGCCTGGGTTGCCGGGGCCGAGGCCACGTCGGTGTTGGTTCCGGTGGTGGCATCTGACTTCTTCTGCGCCGGCGGTTGTCCACCTTGCGAGCCGCCTTCGAGCTGCTGGAAACGGAACTCGTTGTCTTCCTGCTGTTTGCGGATCTGCTCCTGCATCTGCAGGATCTGGAAATTGAGTTCCTCGACCTTGCCGGTCAGCTGCCGCAGTTGGTCCTCGAGCCCGGTCACGCCGGCGCCGCTCGACTGCGCGAGCTGGACTTGATCCTGCTTTTTCTTCTCACCGAAAAAGCTGGGCAACTCGAGTGTCGGCAGATGGAAGGAAAAACCGCTCTCGGTTGATTGCCCCGAACCGCTCGCCAAAGCGGTTACGCCTGATAGGAGCAGCAGCGCAAGCGTGCCGCTCAGAACCGATCTCAAATGCATGTGCCTCTCGCCGTCCAATCGTTAGCTTGTTCGCGCCTTCCAATCGATGTGAGACCAGCCAAGCGCCCTCGGCTCATAGCAGGGCGCGAGACTTCGGCCAAATTTTGTTTCGGGCCTCAGGATACGAAAAAGGCGGCCCGGGGGCCGCCTTTCGCAGAAGTGTGTTGTATTTTTGCCGATCAGGAACCAGCGCCGCTGAGCGTGGTGACGGCGCGGCGATTCTGCGACCAGCAGGAGATGTCATCGCACACGGCGACCGGACGTTCCTTGCCGTAGGAAATCGTCTTGAGGCGGCTGGCCGAAACGCCCTTGGAAACCAGGAAGTCGCGGGTGGCGGCCGCACGGCGGGCACCGAGCGCCAGATTGTATTCGCGCGTGCCGCGTTCGTCGGCATGGCCTTCGACGACGATGGCATACTGCTTGTACTGGTTCAGCCACTGCGCCTGGCGCGAAAGCGTCGTCTGCGCGTCGGCCCTGATCGAGGTCGAGTCCGTATCGAAGAAGATACGGTCGCCGATGTTGACGGTGAAGTCCTGCGCCGAGCCGGGCGTTGCGGCGCCGGCGCCGTTGAGACCAAGATCGGCCGCGTTGTTCGGCGTCTTCTTCGAGGCGCAACCTGCGACGGCGAGCATCGCCACCAGCGCGATCATGACCGGGTTTCTGGTAAGTGCTGCGATACGGCCCATGCCGCCTCTCCTTCGTATTCGAGTGATCGTGTTTCGAGTGATTTCGTTGATCACCCAGTAACCACGTTTGGGTTAACCGGCATTCAAGAAACACGGTTAAAATTTGGTTTAAGCTGCCCGTCCGCAGCCGTTTGTCGTAAGCCACAGTTGGCGCGGACCCTAGGCGGAAATGCGGCCAAAACGCGACGAAGACATGGAAAAGGGGCCGAAACGGCCCCTTTTCCATGTCTATGGCAAGTCGGTCGAATCTATTCCAGCAGCGGTGACCAGGCCGGATCAGAAGCAAAATTCGCGGTCGGAATCGGCTGCTCGTTGCGGCCGGTGAGATCGACGGAAACCAGTTTCGGGCCGCCATTGGAGTCGCGGAAGAACATCAGCACGCGGCCGTTCGGCGCCCAGGTCGGGCCTTCCTGCTGGAAGCCGGACGACAGGATGCGCTCGCCAGAGCCGTCGGTCTTCATGACGCCGATCTGAAATTCGCCGCCGCTCTGTTTGGTGAAGGCGATGAGGTCGCCGCGTGGCGACCACACCGGCGTCGAATAGACGCCGTCGCCGAAGGAGATGCGGGTCTGGCCCGAGCCGTCGGCGCCCATGACGTAGATCTGCGCGCGGCCGCCACGGTCGGAGGTGAACACCACCTTGCTGCCGTCCGGCGAATAGGAGGGCGAGGTGTCGATGGCGGTCGAGTTGGTCAGCCGCGTGGTCGAGCGGCTGCGCAGGTCCATGGCGAAGATGTTGGAATTGCCGTCGTCGCGCAGCAGGCTCATGATCACCTTCTGGCCGTCGGGCGAGAAGCGCGGCGCGAACGTCATGCCGGGAAAATTGCCGACCAGTTCGCGCTGCCCGGTCTCGATCTGCAAGAGATAGACCCGCGGCTGGCCGCTCTCATAGGACATGTAGGTGATTTCCTGCCGGTTCGGCGAGAAGCGCGGCGTCAGCACGATGGACCGGCCATCCGACAGATAGCGGATGTTGGCGCCGTCCTGGTCCATGATGGCGAGGCGCTTCTTGCGCGCGTTCTTGGCGCCGGACTCGTCGATGAAGACGACGCGCGTGTCGAAATAGCCCTTCTCGCCGGTCAGCCGCTCATAGATGGCATCGGCGATGATATGGGCGACGCGGCGCTGATTGGCGTCGTTGGCGAAGAACTGCTCGCCGGCCATCTGCTGGCCCGCGAATGTATCCCACAGCCGGTACTGGGCGCGGATGCGGCCGTCTGCTTCCTTGCTGACGCTTCCGGTGACCAGCGCCTGCGCGTTGATCACCTTCCAGTCGTCGAAGCGGGGAGTCGCGTCCGGATTGGCGATCTTCTCGATGAAGGCGCTCTTGTCGATCGGCGCGAACAGGCCGGAGCGCTTGAGATCGGCGGTGACGATCTGGGAAATCTGCGCGCCAAGCGCATCGCCGCCCTGGAAATCCGTGATGGCGATCGGCAGCGGCTCGACATTGCCCTTGTTGACGTTGAGCTCGACCAGCGCCCATGCAGGCATGGGGACGACGGCCGTCATGCCCAGCGCCATGGCTGCAATCGTCAGGAGCGGCTTGAGGAAAGATCGCATATCTTCTCGCTTCTCTTCTTTGATTGGGTGAACGCCAGGCTTACAGGCCAAGCATTTCCCTTGGGTCGAACGTGACCCGGATGTCGTTCCAGATGTCCTGTTTGCCGGCGGGAACCTGCAGGCCGGCCACGTCGCATTTCTGAACCGCGCGCACCGCGCTTTCATCAAATTGCCGGTTGCCGCTCGACTTCTCGACGGACGGGCGGCCGTCGAGCTTGCCCGAATTGTCCAGGTTGAAGCGGACCACGACGACGAAATTCTCCGAACCTTCAAGCCCGGCCGGCAATGTCCAGCAACCGCCCAACTGGCTTTCCAGGGCGCCCTGCTCCGACTTCGACAGCTTCTGGCCCTGATCCTTGTCGCCGCCGAGCGAGGCCTGCTGGGTCGAGCGCTTGGCACCACCGCCAGACGGCTTCTGCTTGTCGAGCAGGGCCGAAATCTCATTGGCGTTGAACTGCTTGTCGTCGGACTTCGGCTTGGACGAGGCTTCCTTGACCGGCTTCTCGGCATTCTTGCGGTCCGGCGCCTTGGCGCTTTCGGCAGGCGCCGGCTGCGGCTTCGGCCGCGCTTCCGGCGCGGGCGCGGAACTCGGCAACTGCGTCTCTTCGGTGGGCGGATCCTTGGCTATCGCTTCGGCGACGGCATCAGGCTTGACCTCGGGTGTCGGATCGATAGCGGCGGTCTTGTCCTGCGGCGGCGGGGTCGGCGCCGGCTTGGCCGGCGTCGGCTTGGGCTCGGTCTGCTTGACCGGCTCGGGCTTCACCTCTTCCTTGGGCGTCGGCGCCGGCGCCACTTCCGTCGCCGGAATGGGCTTGGGCTTTTCTTGCGGCTTTGGCACGTCTTCGGTCTTCGGCGTCTCTTTCGGCGTCGGCGCCGGCGCTGGCGCCGAAGTCGTGTCGACCGGCTTCGGCTTGGCTTCCGGCGTTATCGGCTTGTCGGTATCGACGCTGTTCTCGCCGACCTTCTGCGAAGCCGGGACGATGTCGGGACGCTGCGTCGGCAGCGGCGCCGGCTTTTCATGCATGACGGCCTTCTTGTCGCCCTGCAGCGTCTGCGCGATGGCTTCCATCGGCACGATGTCGACCGCGACCGACTCCACGTCGGCGGACGGGAGCGCGGCCGGCGCCGACAGGGTGAACAGGCCGAAGGCCAGCACCGCCGTATGCAAGATCACCGATGTGGTGAGGCCGGTCCTCATCGTGAGTCTATTGATCCTGTTCCTGCAGTGAAACCAGGCCGATGTTCTTGTAGCCAGCGGCCGAGATACGAGCCATGACCTTCATGGCCGTGCCATAGTCGGTCGACTTGTCGCCACGGATGAAGATGCGCTCTTCATAACCGGTCTTCGAGATAGCCTGCAGTTTGGCCACCAGCTCCTCGATCGGAATCTCGGTTTCCTGCAGGAAAATCTTGCCGGTCGCATCGATCGATACGGTGATCGGCTGGGTGTCGGCATTCATCGCCTTGGCCTGGGTGTCCGGCAGGTCGATCGGCACGCCGACCGTCAGCATCGGCGCGGCGACCATGAAGATGATCAAAAGCACGAGCATCACGTCGACCATCGGCGTGACGTTGATTTCCGACATCAGTCCATGGTGACGGCCGCGCCGCCGGTGGCCGCGCCCGCCGCGCCCTCCCATGCCTACGGACATACCCATCTCGTTACTCCTCAGGCCTTCGGCGCGACTTTTTCATCGATTTGGCGCGAGAGTATGGCGGAGAACTCATCCGAGAATCCCTCCATGCGCACGGCGATCTTGCTCGCATCCGATGACAGCTTGTTATAGGCAATGACCGCCGGAATGGCGGCGAGCAGGCCGATGGCCGTCGCCAGCAGCGCCTCGGCGATGCCGGGCGCGACCACGGCGAGGCTGGTGTTCTTGGAGCCGGCGATGGCCTGGAACGAGGTCATGATGCCGATGACTGTACCGAACAGGCCGATGAAAGGTGCGGCCGATCCGGTGGTGGCGAGGAAGCCGAGGCGACCCTCCAGCTTCTCCATCTCGCGGGTCAGCGCCAGGTCCATGGCCTTGTCGATGCGGGTCTGCAGGCCGAGCGGCGATTTGGCGCCTTTCTCGAAACTCTTCTTCCATTCGCGCATGGCGGCGACGAAGATGGCGCCCATGCCTGTCGTCTTGCGGTCGGCGAGCGTGCGGTAGAGCTCCTCCAGCGACTGCCCGGACCAGAACACCTGCTCGAAGCGGTTCAGCGCCAGCCGCATGCGGCCATAGGCGACCAGCTTGTCGACGATGATCGCCCAGGTCCACACCGAAGCGCAGAGCAGCCCGATCATGACCAGCTTGACCACCCAGCTGGCCTGCATGAACAAGGCCCAAATCGACAATTGCGCGCCCGGTTCGGCGAGTGCGATATTTTCCATCGTTACGTCCTTAAGATTTTCCGGGCGAAGCTGGCGGCTGGCCCATGGCATCCCTTGTGGTCGGTTCGCACGAAGCTACCGGACACCCCAAACCGTGCCGTTAGCGGCCTTTTCGGGGCAAATATTGGTGAAAGGAAGGCGCCGGATAACGCCAATCTTCACCAGTCTCTTCATGAACCGTTATGGTTAAGGATAGGTTAGTGTATAAGGCGCGGCGCATTGCCGCGCCTGGATATCGCAGGCCGGCATCACCTGAATATCAGCCGACCCGTGGCATGAACGCCGCCACCCATTCCCTGGGAAAGCGCCTCGGCCGGCCGTTCTCGCCGATGATCGCCGCCTCGACCTTGGCCTCGACCAGCACCTCGTCGCCCCGCTTGAGCTGCTGCGCCATGAAGATGCGCGCACCGGAAATGGCATCGGTGCGGGTGTCGACGGTCAGTATGTCGTCGATGCGGGCGGGAATGCGGAAGTCGATCTCCATGCGGCGCACCACCCACACGATCTTCTCGCCATGCTTGCCGTCGGCGAGTTCGGTGTGGTGCACGCCGGTGAGCCTGAGATAGTCGGAGCGGCCGCGCTCGAGGAATTCGAGATAGCGCGCGTGGTAGACGACGCCCGAGAAATCGGTGTCGGCATAATAGACCCGCGCCATCAGCCGGTGGCCGAACTCGGTCAGCGCGCCGGAAAGCCCAGCCAGCAATGCCGCGGATTCACCATGATCGCCCATTGCGCTTCCCTTTTGGATGCCGACGCGGCAGGTATTTTTGGCGCATGAACCCGATGGCACTGTTGACGACGATGATCAAGACCTTGATGGCAGTCGTGCTGGCGCTGGCGGCTTCGACACTTTCGGCTGAGGCGGCAACCTTCTCGATGAAGCGCGGTCTCAATCTCGACCAGTGGGTCACCTGGCCGGGCGAGGATCGGTGGGGCGATGCCAGGGCCATCCTGCCCTACCCGGAATGGCGCAAATTCCTTGGGGAGGACGATCTCAAGGCGCTGAAGGATGCCGGCTTCGATTTCCTGCGCATGCCGGTCGATCCGTCGCCTTTTCTTTCGGACAAGACATCCGACCTGCGTGACCAGCTCTATGCCAGCGTGCTGGACTCGGCGCGCATGATCAACCGCGCCGGGTTGAAGGTCATTGTGGACATGCACCTGATTCCGGCCGGCGGCAGCCGCAAGATCGGCATGGGTCAGGTGATGGACGATCCCGCGACCTTCGACCGCTACGTCGAGATGGTTCGCGGCATGGCGCGCACGCTGGCGGGCGAAGATCCCGAAAAGGTCGCTTTCGAACCGATGAACGAACCGATCGTCGATTGCGACAGCGACGGCACCAGCCTGTGGCCCGACCGCCAGCGCAAACTGTTCGCCGCAGCGCGCGCCTCGGCGACGAAGTTGACGCTGGTCCTGACCGGAGCCTGCTATTCCGCCGCCTCGTCGCTGGCAAGGATCGACCCGAAGGCGATCCCCGACGACAACGTCATCTGGACCTTCCATTCCTACGATCCGTTCCTGCTCACCCACCAGGGAGCGACCTGGGCCGGCGACTTTATCCCCTATGTGACTGGTCTGCCCTATCCGTTGACCGCGGTTCCCAAGGCGCAGCTCGACGTCACGCTCGACATCATCCGCGCCCGGATCAAGGCCGAGGCGCCGTGGACACGGCAGGGCGGCCTGCTTGCCTATCTCGACGAGCAGGTCGCCAGCATGGACAGTTCCGACAAGCTGCTTGGCCTGATGGATGCGCCGTTCAAGACCGTCGAGGCGTGGGCGAAGGCCAACGGCATCAAGCCGCAAGACATCACCCTGGGCGAGTTCGGCATGATCCGCCAGGAATATGGCAATGCCTATGTGATGCCGGCGGAGTGTCGGGCTGCCTATGTCAAGGATATGATCGCGCGGGCCGAAGCGCACGGCTTCTCATGGTCGCTGTGGAGCTATGGCGGCGCTTTCGGCGTCGTCGATGCGTTCAATGGCGACAAGGCCGAGCCAGACGTGATGGACGCAATCCGAAGCCTCCCCTGAAGTCCCGGTCAGCCGAGGTCGATCTGCAGGATTTCCGGACGCATGCCGAAACGGATGGGCAAATTGCTGAAGCCGAGCCCGCCCGAGACGATCAGGTTGCGGTCGTTCTCGACGACATGGCCATAGGCGTAGCGATTGCCGAACTGCGACGGCACGATAGGCGAATAGCCGAACAGCCGCACCTGCCCGCCATGGGTGTGTCCCGCTAGCGTCAGCGACACACGCGACGGCACTTTTGGAAAAATGTCCGGTTCGTGCGCCAGCAGGATGACAGGCGCGGCGTCGCTGATTTTGGCCAGCGTGCCGTCGAGATCGTCCAATCCTCTGGGACGCTCGGTGTTCTTTTTCCGCAATAGCGCCAACTGATCGGCGAGGCCGGCGATCCATACGCCATGTCCGTCCTTTTCCAGACGCACGGCGTCGTTCTCCAGAACCGGGATGCCGACCTTCTCCAATGCCTTGCGCGCGATCGTCGGACCAACTCCGGCACGCTGCGCGAAGCCATCGGCCCACCAGTCGTGATTGCCGAGGATCGACAGCACGCCGAGCGGTGCCTTGAGGCCCGACAGGGCGCCAGCCCATTCCGGCGGCGTGACCCTACGTGACACCAGGCGCATGCCGGCGATGTAGTCGCCGAGCAGAACGATCAGGTCCGGCTGCAACGCATTCGCCTCTTCGGCAAGCGAAGCAATCCGCTCCGGCGTCATCCAAGGCCGGCAGGCGTGGATGTCGGCAAGGGCGACGACGCGCAGCTTCAATCCATCAGGCCAATGCGGTGGCGTCAGCGCATAGCGCTTCACATGCGTCAGCAGCATCGGCTCGATGCCGACGGCGTAGGCGCTGAACGAGGCGACCGACAGCAGCGACCCGCCGATAAAGCGCATGAACCCGCGTCTGGTTATCATTGAGTGGCTCCGGAACCTCATTTCGGCACGCGCCGGTGCGCGTCGATCTCGCTTTGAGGCGGACGACATGCATGGAGGCAGCGAGCCCGATACAATCCAGGAATACGCCGGCAAGCCGGCGAAGATGAGGAGAATTTGCGCAGGCCCGTTCACTGATGCTTGATCACTGGTCCGGGAACCCGTGGCTGATCGCTTGCCGGCTACTCTTCCTGGAACAGGCTGATCTGCTGCTGTGCCAGGTCCTTAGGCGCATCGAGGCCGAGATGGCGCCAGGCATTGGCGGTCAGCATGCGGCCACGCGGCGTGCGCTGGATGAAGCCCTGCTGGATCAGATAGGGCTCGATGATGTCCTCGATGGCGTCGCGCGGCTCGGACAGGCCCGCCGCGATGGTCTCGATGCCGACCGGCCCGCCGCCGAAATTGCGGGCGATCATGCTGAGATAGCGGCGGTCGAGCGCGTCGAGGCCGAGTGCGTCGACTTCGAGCCGGGTCAACGCTTCGTCGGCGATCAGGCGGTCGACATGGCCGTCGCCCGCGACCGAGGCGAAGTCGCGCACGCGCCGCAACAGCCGGCCGGCAATGCGCGGTGTGCCGCGCGCGCGCCGGGCGATCTCCAGTGCACCGTCGTCGCCGAGCGGCATCTGCAGGATGCGGGCGCCGCGCCGCACGATCTGCTCCAACTCCTGCACCGTGTAGAAATTGAGCCGCACCGGAATGCCGAACCGGTCGCGCAGCGGATTGGTGAGCAGGCCGAGCCGCGTGGTGGCGGCCACCAGCGTGAAACGGGCAAGGTCGATCTTGACCGAACGCGCCGCCGGTCCCTCGCCGATGATCAGGTCGAGCTGGAAATCCTCCATCGCCGGATAGAGGATCTCCTCCACCGCCGGGTTGAGGCGATGGATCTCGTCGATGAACAGCACGTCGCCTTCTTCGAGATTGGTCAGCAGTGCCGCGAGATCGCCGGCCTTGGCGATTACCGGCCCGGAGGTCGAGCGGAAATTGACGCCGAGTTCGCGCGCCATGATCTGCGCCAGCGTCGTCTTGCCCAGCCCCGGCGGTCCGACGAACAGCACATGATCGAGCGCCTCCTTGCGGCCCTTGGCGGCCTCGATGAAGACTTTGAGGTTTGCCCGAACCGCCGCCTGGCCGACGAAATCGTCAAGCGTCTGCGGCCGCAAGGTCTGCTCTGCATCCTCGCCGCGTTTTTCAGGAGCAATGAGACGCTCGTTCACAAATCCATCCTCGTCCTTGCTCGGGGCATTGCCAAGCGCATCCGGTTAACCGGCTTCCACCGCTACAGCAGGAGACTTCCATGCCATGCCATAGAGATCGCGGATGCTATCAAGCCGCGACTCACTGTAGCTAGCCCACAGTAGTTGTTTCCTGAGCACTTCGCTGCCGTCTCTTCCATCGAACACGGCAAATGCGGCCCCCTGGAGCCTGCTATCGAGCCGTGAGCGAACAGCGGCGGCGAATTCCTTTCTCTCCCGCCCCGACTGCTCGGCGACGAAGGAAGCAAGGACGCCAAGGTGCCTGTTGAGCCCGTTGACTACCACGAGTTGATAAGCTCTGAGTTCCTCGGCAAGGTCGGGCGCCAGAAGGGGGATCACATCGTCCACCGCCCCTTCTGCCACCCATGCCAGGATGTTCTTTTCAAAAGCCAAACCAGATAGCGCCTTGTGCCGCAGTGCGTAGAATGCGGTCTTGAGCTTCAGTCTGTGGCCATCCTCGAAAGCGATGACGTAGCCTTCAATACCGTCTTGGCTTCGCGCACTCGCGACGAAATCCTTCATTGAGGCCACCGACTCAAGCGGCTGGATCAACGGCACGTCGAATTGGCCGGCCAGTGATCGAAGCTCCTGGTGCGTTGAATAACGGCCGGTCCGATTATCGCGCGCGGCCAGAAGCGTCAGAGACGGCTGATCATATGCGATCACGACCCTGTTTTCGGGGGAGGTGAATTCGAAAAGCACCGTCATGCCTGCTTCGATGGCGTATTTCGAAAGCTGGCGAACATTCTCTCCGGCATGTGCGAACGCAGCCATCGATTGCGCCGTGATGCCCATGCGTGTCATGAACACCAGTTCATTGCGGACAATGCACGGGTGAACCATCGAACCATCGAGCTTCGACAGAACGAGATGCGGAACTGTCCAGTCGATATCCTCGGGGCGCTGTCTCTCGCCAAGGTTGAAGAACTTGTGAAACGGGCGGGCAATAAGCCTTCCATCCTTGGCGAACTTCAAGCCACGACATTCAAGCGTCATTGGACTGCGGAAGGTTTCGTCACCCACAAATCCATAGTCGATGACATCGTATTCATCGAAGCGCGTTAAAAAGATGCCGATATTGCCCTGAATATGCGGCAGAACGTCTGTGACGGTTTCGATTATGGGGAACATCGTTCGCTCCAAATAAAAAAGGCCGCTTCTTGGGAAGCGGCCTGACGAGTGGATTGCTGCATAAAGCTATCTTCGACAATGCCGCAGGCACGCGCGACGTTCGGACACGGCCAGGGCCGATCCTGAGTTCATTTTATTGTTGGTCGCGAAAAGGTGCACGGCGAATACTCTTGCAAAACCGAGAGCACTAAGAAGACCAAACGATGCTCGAAGTCAATCCCGGTGCTGAATTTCACGGCTCACCGCGCCAGTTCCTTCAGCCCGAAACGGATCAGCTTGGAGGCATCGGCCCCCTCTCCTGCCGTCTTCAGCGCCGCCGATACCGCGTTGGCGGCGGTGTCGCGGGAGTAGCCGAGATTGACCAGCGCCGAGACGGCGTCGGTGATCGGCGCCGGCGCCACGCCTTCACCGAGCTCCTGCTTCAGCCCGATCGTGCCGGAGGCAGCGCCGGCATAGGCCGGTGCCTTGGCCTTCAATTCGGTGACGATGCGCTCGGCCACCTTCTTGCCTACGCCGGGCGCGCGGGAAACCATGGCGATGTCGCGCAGCGCGATCGCGTTGGCGAGGTCGGCCGGCGCCAGCGTCGACAGTATGGCCAGCGCCACCTTGGCGCCGACACCCGGCACATTGTTCATCAGCAGCCGAAACCATTCGCGCTCGAGCTGCGACTGGAAACCATAGAGCCGGATCATGTCCTCGCGCACATAGGTCTCGATGAACAGCACCACCGCTTCGCCGGGCGAAGGCAGCGCGGCAAGCGTGCGGGTCGAGCAATAGGCGACATAGCCGACGCCGTGGATATCGACGAGACAATGGTCTTCGTCGATCTCTTCGAGCGTACCCTTGAGCTTGCCGATCATCACCAACAGCCTCTCATGATGCCAGCGCCAGCCTATAGGCGGCACTTTGCCGGTGATGCGTGTGGCAAATCGCAATGGCCAGCGCGTCGGCGGCATGTTCGGTGTCGAAGATCGCCTTCGGCAGCAACACCTTCACCATCATGTGGATCTGCTTCTTGTTGCCGTGGCCGACGCCGATCACCGCCTTCTTCACCGCGTTTGGCGCATATTCGGCGACGACGAGACCGGCGCGCGCCGGGACCAGCATGGCGATGCCGCGTGCCTGGCCGAGCTTCAGCGTCGCAACGGCGTCCTTGTTGACGAAGGTCTGTTCGACCGCGGCCTCATGCGGCATGGCCTGATGCAGGATTTCGGCGAGCCCGTCATGCAGTTGGCAGAGCCGCGTCGCCAGCGCCGCCTTGTCCTCGGAGCGCACGGTGCCCGAAGCGACGAAGCGCAAGGAATTGCCTAGGCTCTCGACGATGCCCCAGCCGGTGCGCCTGAGCCCCGGATCGATACCGATGATGCGAATCGCGTCCCCCATGCCGTGAGTGTACCTCCGGCGGACAGCGATGCCAGCGAAAAGTGAACAAACCGGAAACGCCCGCCCCGCCAACCGGGGAAGGCTTCGAAGTTTCTCAGTTGCGGGCGAAGGCGGTGTTGAGCAGGCTGATCTGGTCCGAGACCGGATTGGGCCGGCGAGCCACGGGCTGCATGTCGACCACCGCGCCGGCGCCGTAGATCTCTTCGTCCATGCGGCGCACCAATGCCTGCAGGCGCAGCGACCGGTTGACGAGGTCGAGGAAATCGCTCGGCAGTTCGGCCCAGCCGGCCGCCTCGTCATGGGCGGAAGCGGTGTCGAGGCGCACCTTGGACTTTTCCGAAGCCACCTGGTCGCGGGTCATCTCGCCGGAATTCGCCGCGCGCTGCAAAAGCAGCCACGAGGCAACCTGCATCAGCCTGGTGGTCAGCCGCATCGACTCGGCCGCGTAGAGCGTGGCAGCCAGCCGCGACAGTTTCTTGGCCTCGGCCCGGCCCTTGCCGTCGAGATATTCCGCCGCCTGTTCGACCAACCCCATGCCTTCCTGGTAAAGCGGTTTGAAGGAGTGCGAAAACACCCGGCGTTCCGCCAGCTTGACGGTTTTCGCAATGCCTTTCGACGGCTCGTTCATTGATAACGCCCCTGCACTTGCAACCGGCCGATTCGGCTCTCTGCCGATACACCCGTGACCCTATGAAACTGAAGCTTGAAAATGCGCTTCGTCCGGTGTGAAGGCAAGCACATGTTTAACAGAAGGTTAACAGCGACCGGCGTCTCCGGATGCCGCCGGAATGCGGACAAAAAAAGAGCCGCGGATAAGGCGGCTCTCAGGAGTTTAACAGGGAGGCGTCAAACAAAGTGGCTCCAACCACTCGGTAAGAATCCAGATCACTGGATGCACATAGTAAACGCCTGTAAAGCTTAATGGACCCTTAACATCCCCGATATTTTTGATCCTACGCGCTGCCCCTGTGCCGTAACAGCACAGCCGCACAGGCAAGGTTTCGGCCTCACTCAGGCCTTTTTCCACACCACCGGCACGGCGATGAAGGCGAACAGCAGCATGCCTGCGTAGAAGCCGATCGAAGATATTCCCAGCAACGGCTCGATCCCCGGATTTCCGGCAAGCAGTATATAAAGGCCGATCATGAGCCCGATGCCGCTGATTGCCGTCAGCCAGAAATGGACGAGGGCCAGCGTCTTTTGCCCGGCAGCCGGAAACAGGTGGTAGAAGAACGCGAAGACCGCCGACATAAGCCAGCCAGCCACCATCGTGTGGGCGTGGGTCGGCATCTGACCATGGTCTTCGCTGATCGCCATGTGGATGCCGAGTGCCATGCCGCACAGCGCATAGATGATCGCCAGCGTGAAGAAATTCCGTGCTACCCCTTGCATATATTAGTCCCCGAATTGCCTTTTCCCAAGTTGGGAATGAGTTGATCGTCAGGCGAGCGCTGTCGCCGCCGGACTTCCGGCGTCGGCACTAGCATCGGCATTGTTTCCGGACGATGTCACGCCCCCCCGACAATGCCGACAATAGCAGAAAGCCGGGCGGCGCCTTCATCATATTAGCGGTATCTTTCGTTAGCCGGCAGCCTGAAACACAGCCGGTTTTTCCACGACATCGTCCCGAAACAACCGCGGCGCTAAACGCAGCGGCGGCGGAGCGGACGGGCAATGGCCCGCCCTCGCCAGCAACCATTGGGCATCGGGGAGAAAGCCATGGATTGGTATTCCATCGTCAAATTGCTGCACATCCTTTCGGCGACGCTTTGGGTCGGCGGCGGCTTCACGCTGATGGTGCTGGCGACGCTGGCGGATCGAGCCGGCAACATCCAGGGAACGCTGCAGGCGATGCGCGCCACCGGCGAGCTGGGCAACCGGTTCTTCGCGCCGATGTCGATGCTGACATTGGCCTTCGGATTGATCATGTGCTCGTTCTGGGTCGGCTTCTCCGATCTCTGGGTTCTGATCGGCCTTGCCGGCTACGCCACGACCTTCTGCATCGGAATGTTTGTTTTCAAGCCGACTGCCGACCGCATGGGCGCGATGATCGCCAGGGACGGCGTGACGCCCGCGGCACTGGCCTATGGCCAACGCATCCTGCGGGCCGCGCGCTTCGACTATGCGGTCATGCTCGTCATCATCACCGACATGGTGCTGAAGCCGACCCTGCACGACGTCGTCATTCTCGCGGGTATGGTGGTGGTTCTTGCCGCCGGTGCGGCCATGGCGCTCAGCCGGCCAAGAGGTATGGTGCCCAGCGCCGCCTGACGCGGGCTGGAGCGCTACATGATGCCGGCGATCCCGTCCCACAGCAGCTTCACCGCCACGACCGCCACGGTCGCATAGGTGAAGGGATAAAAAATCTCCGGCCGCATCCGCCGCACCAGCCACGCGCCGGCGATGGTCGACAGCGGCGCCAGCGGCATCAGCACCGCCGATGCCGTCAGATTGGCGGTATCGAACTGGCCGAGCGCGAAATAGGGAATGAGCTTCAGCGCATTGGTGGCGGCAAAGAAGATCGCCGCCGTGCCCGACAGGACCTTGGGGTCGAGCCGGATCGGCAAGGCATAGACCTGGAAGGGCGGTCCACCGACATGGGCGACGAAGCTGGTAAAACCGGCGACCGTGCCCCATATGGCGGCCGCCACGCGATTGGGTGCGGCGGCATGGTCGGAACCATGGCGAAACTGCAGGTAAAGCCAGCGCAGCACGAAGATGATGGCGACGGCGCCGACGATAAGCCGCACCGCTTCCTCGGTGACGAGTGCCGCCGTCAGCCAGCCAAGCCCGATGCCGATGACGGCGCCCGGCATCATGTCGACCAGCATCCTGCGATCGTACACGCCCCACCACGTCCACACCGAGACGATGTCCATCAGGCACAGGATCGGCAGCAGGATGGCGGCCGCCTGCACCGGCGGCATGGTCAGCGCCATCAGCGGCACGCCGACGAAGCCGACGGCGCCGCCAAAGCCGCCCTTGGACAGGCCGACCAGAATCACCGCCGGGACGGCGGCCGCGTAGAACCACGGATCGAAAAGCAGGCCTGACATGGGGGAGGGACTGGTCTGGAGGGAAAGCGGATCACCGTCTGAATAACCCAGAATCGCGTGCCCGGCGACCGCAAATATGGGCTGGCCGCGACGAACCTCGCCGACGGGCGTCGAATACCTATCGGCGCGCCGAAACCAGCAGGAACATCGGCCGCTCGAGCTCTTCCGCAAGACCCGGCATGGCCGCGATCTGCGCGTCCGTCGGACGGAATTCCTCGACATGCTCGATCGTGAAACCCGTCCCGATCAGCGTGTTGAGCGTGGTGCCGATGGTGCGGTGATGTTTCACCACACCCTTGGCCAACCAGTCGGTCTTGCGCGGCCCTTCCACCAGATACCGGTCGACAGGCCAGGTCTTTTTCCCCTCGCCATCGGTCGACCAGCCCGGATTGGTCGGCGCCATATAGATCGGATGCTCCGTCGAGAAGACAAAATGGCCGCCGGGCGACAGGGCCTGATGCACGGTTCCGAACAGGCGCTCGATATCTTCGACATAGTGCAAGGCGAGCGAACTGTAGGCGAGGTCGAAGCTGGCCTGCGGCAGGCTGAGCTGGTCGAGGTCGGCTCTCTCATAGGTGATGCCCGTGTCCGGGCCGGCCGCTCTCGCCCGGGCAAGCATCTTCTCCGACAGGTCCAGCCCAAGGACATCGCTCGCCCCTTGCCCGTGCGCCCAGCGGCAAAACCAGCCAAAGCCGCAGCCGAGGTCGACGATCCTCAGGCCCGCGACATCGGGCAGCATCGCGCGCAGCGCCGGCCACTCGGCGGCGCCGTCCAGGCCTTCGACCGAGCGGCCAAGCTGGCTGTAGCCCGCGAAGAATTCTGGTTGATCGTAAATGTTCTGCGCCATGTTTCTCTCGTTCTTCAGACAGCCATCTGGCGGAAGACTGACATTTGGTGGACTGGCCGCGCCTTTCCACCATGGCCTCGGGGTGTCAAGCCTATGAGCCCGACGGCAACCCCAGTGGCGGCGGCCGCCGCCGGATCGGCTGTGCCTTGATGATCGCGGTGCTGGTCTCGGCCTTGTCGGCGATCCGGTCGAGAATGCCGTCGAGGTCGCCGATCGAGCGCACGAACAGCCGGGCGACGAAACAGTCATCTCCCGTCACCTTGTCGCATTCGCCAAACTCTTCAATCTCCTCGATCAGTTTCTGGACGATGTGCAGCTTGCCAGGCAAAGGTTTGATCCGCACGATCGCCTGCAGCGTATAGCCGAGCGCCAGCGGATCGATCTCGACGGTGAACGCCCGGATGACGCCGCGCTCCTCGAGCCGCCGCAGCCGCTCCGAAACGCTGGGCGACGACAGCCCGACCTGGGCCGCCAGGTCCTTCAGCGAGGTCCGCGCATCCCTGACCAGGATTTCGAGGAGATTTCGGTCGAGATCGTCCAGCATTTCTTTTTCTCGCGGATTCGAGCAGTTGCCTAATATAATTAGGTCAGTTCCTCATACAGCCTTTCTGAAGAGATGGAAAGCCTTGACATCGCATGAGATTATGCTGGCTCAACGGGTTCAGAGGATATCATGAACGATACTGTACGTGGCACGGTCGAAATGTCGGCCGCAATGGCGATCCTGGGAACGATCGGATGGTTCGTCATCATGTCCGGCCAGCCGATCATGGATGTGGTGTTCTGGCGCTGCGCGTTCGGCGCGCTGACGCTGCTCATTATCTGCGCTTCGCTTGGATTGTTGCGCAACAGGCTGTCGTTGCGCATCATCGGCCTCGCAGCACTTGGGGGCGCGGCGATCGTCATCAACTGGCTGCTGCTGTTCAGCGCATTCTCACGCGCCTCCATCTCGATCGCCACCGCGGTCTACAACACGCAGCCCTTCATGCTGGTCGGCTTCGGCGCGCTGTTGTTCGCCGAGCGGCTGACATTGACCAAGCTGACCTGGCTGGCAATCGCCTTCGCCGGCATGGTGCTGATCGTCGGAGCCGCCCCAGACGCCGGCGATGTCGGCACGAACTATTTCGCCGGCATCCTGATGGCCCTGGCCGCCGCCTTTTTCTGGGCCGTCGCGGCCATCGTCACCAAGAAGCTCAAGGGCACGCCTCCGCATCTGATCGCGCTCATCCAAGTTTGCGTCGGCGTCGTCATGCTGGCGCCCTTCGCCAATCTCTCGCATCTTCCCGCCGACCCATGGAGCTGGGCCATGCTGGCAACGCTCGGCATCGTCCACACCGGCCTGATGTACATCCTGATGTACGGGGCCATCCAGAAGCTGCCGACGCATCTGCAGGGGTCGCTGTCCTTCATCTATCCGGTCGTTGCCATCCTGGTCGATGTCACAGCTTTCGGCCATCGGCTGCATCTTAGCCAGGTCGTCGGCGCCGCCGCCATCCTGATCGCTGCCGCCGGCATGAACCTCGGCTGGACATTGTGGAAGTCAAGGTCACTGGCGGAAAACACTCAGCTCGGCAGGTAAAGCACCGCGGATTTGCGCCGGAAGCAGGACTCATGCGATGAGAGCGTAGGCGCAGCGGGGGTGGTGTCGTGGACGTCGGAACCTTTCAGCGACGGCTGTTGCCCCGCGAACGCATCTTATGGAGCGGTATTCCCGCGCAGGGTGTATTATTCGCCGGTCGCGATGTGTTTCTCATTCCGTTCAGCCTGCTCTGGTGCGGCTTTGCAATCTTCTGGACGTACTCCGCATCGATGCAAGGCGCGCCGCTTTTCTTCGATGTTTGGGGAGCGATGTTCATCTGCATTGGGCTCTTCTTCGTCTTCGGCAGGTTTGCAGTCGACGCATGGTTGAGACGGCGTACCTCCTATGCGGTCACGGACAAGCGCATTCTCATCATGCGTACCGCCCCTTTCGCCAATTTCACGTCGATCGATCTGGAGCGCCTGCCCGACATCCAGCTTTCCGGCGAGGGGCAAAAGCGTGGTAATTTGCGCTTCGGCGCCGCGACATCCTTCTTCGGAAATCCTGGCGGCTGGTCTCAGTCCCGCTATCAGAATTTTGGCAGCTGGGCTCCGGCCCTTGACCCGGTCCCGCAATTTCTCGGCGTCGAGGATCCGTCGAGGGTTTTCGACATCATCACGAGGGCCAGCAACGCCCTTCGTTCCGATCGCCGGGCGCCACCTGACACCTGACACCTGTTCAATCCCGGCAGTTTGCTCTATGCCGCAATCCAACCATCTTCGCCCGGCATAGGCGAAACCCGGGATCGAAGAACCATGAATGACGCAACGCCTCCCAACCGCTGCCGCATCGTACTGATCGCGCCACCCGGCGTGCCGGCCGCCCGCATCGCAGCCGCGTTCGACGGCGGCGACATCGCCTCGCTGATCCTGCCCGAGAACGGCATGGACGAGGCCTCCTTCCAGGCCTTTGCCGAACAGGTCGTACCGGCCGCGCAGGCCGCGGGCGTGGCCGTCATCATCGCTGGCGACACCCGCATCGCCGGCCGGGTCCAGGCCGACGGCATCCATCTCGAGGTCTCCAAGGCCGAACTCGCCGAGACGATCGAGCATTTCCAGGCGAAAATGATGGTCGGCGCCGGCGGCGCCAAGACGCGCGACGACGCGCTGGAGCTCGGCGAAGCCAGGCCCGATTACATTTTCTTCGGCCGCTTCGGCTACGACAACAAGCCTGAGCCGCATCCGCGCAACCTGTCATTGGGGCAATGGTGGGCGCAGATGATCCAGATCCCTTGCATCGTCGAGGCCGGTTCCGATCTTGCCTCCGTCGAGACCGTGGCCGCCACCGGCGCCGAATTCGTCGCGCTGTCGAGCGCCGTGTTCGCCGACGGCGTCGATCCGAAGGTGGCGATCGGCCGGGCCAATGCGCTGCTCGACGAAACAGCGCCGCGCTTCGAGGACTGACGTGTCCCTGGCAAGGCTTTCCCTTCAGGCCCTGCTTGCGGCGGTAGTGATCCAGGCCGCCGCCGCCGAAACTATACCCTTGCCGCAGCCCAAGCCTGAAACCGGCGTGCACACCGACAAGCCGATCGAAAACCAGCTGCCGCAGCCCGCCACCACGGCGGAGCCCGCACCGCTGCCCTCGGTCGACAGCGTCAATCCCGACCGCTTCGGCGCCAAGCCGGCGGACGCCGCCTATGGCGCTTTCCAGCGCGGGCTTTACAAGACCGCCTATAATCTGGCTCTGATCCGTGCGCAGAACGGCGACCCGGCGGCGCAGACGCTGGTGGCCGAGATCCTGTCGCGTGGGTTGGGTGTGCCGTTGAACTCGGCCGAGGCCGCGAAATGGTACGCGCTTGCCGCCGAGCAGGGTGTGCCGGAATCGCAGTTCCAATATGCGCTGATGCTGCTCGACGGCCGTTACGTCAAGAAGGACGCGAAGGGAGCCTATGCCCTGATGCAGGCCGCCGCCGAAGCCGGCAACCAGCTGGCGCAGTTCAATTTCGCGCAGATGCTGGTCCAGCAGGATCCCGGCGACGCCGGCTTGGCCAAGGCGGTTTCCTACTATGAGCGCGCTGCCGCGACCGGTCTCGCCGACGCGCAATACGCCATGTCGCAGATCTATGCCAACGGCGTCGGTGGCAAGCCGCGCGACGATGCACAGGCACGGCGGCTGCTGGCGCAGGCCGCCCGTCAGAACTACGACACCGCGCAGATCGATCTCGCCGCCTGGATGATCGAGGGCCGCGGCGGCGCGCGCGACCTGAAATCGGCTTTCGGCTGGACGAAGCAGGCCGCCGAAGGCGGCAATGTCGCGGCCCAGAACCGCCTGGCAAAACTCTATATGCAAGGCATCGGCACCGATCCGGACCTCGTGCTCGCCGGCGCCTGGTACATCGTCGCCCGCCGCGCCGGCCTCATCGATCAGGAGATGGACGATTTCCTGCAAGGGCTGAGCGATGACCAGACCAAGCAAGCCCTGCAGAAGGCGAACCGCCTGCCCTGAGGACAGCTGGCAAGATCTGCCGGTGCCAGCCCCGTTGCTCGGCCCATATGGGCCACTCCCTTGCCTCTCCGGGCGATTTGTGGTCTTGGAGCCTTAAATCGCTTGTCACGGCGAACATCCCATACCGACGGCCTGGCCGTTGGCAGCATCCCGGATCCCATCATCATGGCCAAGATCAATGGCAACGAAATCCGTCCCGGCTATGTCATCGAACACGATGGCGGCCTCTGGGTGGCGGTCAGGACCAACACCGTCAAGCCCGGCAAGGGCGGCGCATACAACCAGGTCGAACTGAAGAACCTCATCAACGGCACCAAGCTCAACGAGCGCTTCCGTTCGGCCGAGACGGTCGAGCAGATCCGGCTCGACCTGAAGGATTTTTCCTTCCTGTACGAGCAGGAAGACGCGCTGGTGTTCATGGACACCCAAAGCTACGAGCAGCTCGAACTGAACAAGGATTTCGTCGGCGACCGCGCCGCGTTCCTGCAGGACGGCATGATGGTGACGGTTCAGCTCTACGAGGAGCGGCCGATCGGCATTTCGCTGCCCGACTATGTGACGCTGACCATCACGGAGGCCGATCCCGTGGTGAAGGGCCAGACCGCGGCGTCCTCCTACAAGCCGGCGGTGCTGGAAAACGGCATTCGCGTGCTGGTGCCGCCCTTCATCGGCGCCGGCGAACGCATCATCGTCGACACCAACGAAATCACTTACGTGCGCCGCGCCGACTGATGCGTGCTGCCCAAAAGTGGCCCCGGATTTGGGTCACCGGCATGCATCGAGACAGAATTTAAAGCGCCGCACCAGGAAGAAGCACTATGGCACGCTCAGCCCTCCTCAACGTCATGGTCCAGGCCGCAATGAAGGCCGGCCGCTCGCTGTCGCGCGACTTCGGCGAGGTCCAGAACCTGCAGGTTTCGATGAAGGGGCCTGGCGACTATGTCAGCCAGGCCGACCGCAAGGCCGAGGACATCGTCTTTGCCGAATTGTCGAAGGCACGCCCGGGCTACGGCTTTCTGATGGAAGAGCGCGGCGCCGTCGCCGGCGATGACAGCCAGCACCGCTGGATCGTCGATCCGCTCGACGGCACTACCAATTTCCTTCACGGCATTCCGCTTTTCGCAGTCTCCATCGCGCTCGAGCGCCAGGGCCAGATCGTTGCCGGCGTCATCTACAATCCTGCCATGGACGAGCTCTACACCACCGAGCGCGGCGGCGGCGCCTTCATGAATGATCGCCGCCTGCGCGTCGCCGGCCGCACGAAGCTTGTCGACACGGTGATCGGCTGCGGCGTACCGCATCTCGGCCGCGGCCACCACGGCAATTTCCTGGTCGAGTTGCGCAACGTCATGGCCGAGGTTTCCGGTGTCCGCCGCATGGGCTCCGCCTCGCTCGATCTGGCCTATGTCGCCGCCGGGCGCATGGACGGGTTCTGGGAAGTGGGCCTGTCGGCCTGGGACATCGCCGCCGGCCTGCTCTTGATCCGCGAAGCGGGCGGCTTCGCCTCCGACATGGATGGCGGACAGGATATGCTCGACACCGGCACGGTCGTCGCCGGCAATGAGATCATCCAGCGCGCATTGCTGAAGACGGTGAAAAAGCCGCTCCCGCCGCGCTGAACCGCCGCAGTCGCAAAAACCGCAAACAAAGCTTGAAATACTGTCCGGCGGTTGCCCAGATAAAGGGTGACGCCAGGACGATAGATGATTAACACGCCGCCACAGATCGACATTCCGTTCATCGGCCGCTGGCAATATTCGCGCGCCGAGATGATCGCCGACGGGATCGTCCATGCGGTGGGCATCGTGCTGGCGATCACGGCCGGCTCGGCGCTGCTGGCGCTCGCCGCCTTCCGGGTCGGGCCCGGCGAATACATCGCCGCCGTCTTCTATGTCGTCTCGCTGCTCACCGTTCTGTCGGTGTCATTGACCTACAATCTGTGGCCGGTGACCTCGCCCGCGAAGTGGATCTTGCGGCGTTTCGATCATGCCGCGATCTATCTCTTGATCGCCGCCACCTACACACCCTTTCTCGCCCAGTTGGGAAACTCGCCGCTGGCGCGCTGGATGATCGTTCTGGTCTGGGCCGCGGCGGCAACGGGCATTGCCATCAAGGTGTTTTTCCCCGGCCGCTTCGACAGGCTGGCGATCGTCTTCTACCTTGCCATCGGCTGGAGCGGCGTCATCCTCGTCAAACCGCTCGTCGAGACGCTGCCGACCACGTCGATCATGCTCATCGTCGCCGGCGGCGTCGTCTATTCCTGCGGCGTGGTTTTCTTCGCCTGGAAGGCGCTGCGCTTCCACAACGCCCTGTGGCACGGCTTCGTCGTCACCGGCGCCGGCCTGCATCTGGCGGCCATGGTCGACTGCCTGGTCATCAACCGCCTTTGAGGCGCCGGCTCCAAACGCCGCCTGTGGCAATATTGCCAAGCACCATTCAATTTGGTCACAATTCCGTTTAGAGTCGCCAACTGCGTGATCGGCGGCACTGGGCAATTCAAGGGAAAGTGTGAGCGGTTTCCCGATCGGAATTGCGTCAAGGCAAACAGAGCATCGGAAACGGGGCACGGATGGCTTTTCTCAGATCCTTCGGCATGGGCAGGCGCTCCGACGTACTGGTCTACGATCCGCATAAATTGTCGAGTCCGCAGGTCTTCCTGCTCACCATGGTCATCTTCCTGGCCATCGTCGCGTTCATCGCCGCCATCTTGACCCGCCAGGTCACCACCGCTTTCGTCACCAATCCCGGCCTCAATGGCCTGATCGTCGGCGTGCTCGTCGTCGGTATCCTGCTGGCCTTCACGCAGGTCGGGCGGCTGTTTCGCGAGGTGCGCTGGGTCAACTCGTTCCGCGCTGGCTCGGAGACCACGGAACCGGTGCTGCTGGCGCCGATGAAGGCGATGATCGGCCGCTCCTCCTCGATGGCCTTTTCGACCTCATCGATGCGCACAATGCTGGATTCCATCGCCACGCGCCTTGACGAAAGCCGCGACACCTCGCGCTACCTGGTCGGCCTGCTGGTGTTTCTCGGCCTGCTCGGCACCTTCTGGGGCCTGTTGAACACGATCGGCTCGATCCGCGAGACCATCGAGTCTCTCGATCCCGGCACGGGTGATGCCGCGGCGGTGCTCGATTCACTGAAGCAGGGCCTGTCGGCGCCGCTGGCCGGCATGGGCACCGCCTTCTCGTCCTCGCTGTTCGGCCTCTCCGGCTCGCTCGTGCTCGGCTTCCTCGACCTGCAGGCCGGCCGCGCCCAGACGCGCTTCTACACCGAACTCGAAAACTGGCTGTCCTCGGTCACCGACCTGTCGTCCGACATCGTCGTCTCCGATGCGTCCAAGACCGAGCCCTCCGACGAAATCCGCCTGTTGTCGGAGCGGCTGCGCAGCATGCAGGAGAATGGCGGCGGCTCCAACCCGCGCGTCGCCACCGCCATGGCCAATCTCGCCGATGGCATTTCCGGCCTGGTCAAGAACATGCGTTCCGAGCAGCAGATCATGCGCGACTGGGTCGAGGCCCAGTCCGACGAGCAGAAGGCGATGCGCAATACGCTGGAAAAGATCGCCGACGCGCTGAAGAAGCCCGGGGTGCACTAGCATGGCGCTTGCCAGGGGCCGGCGTACCGATCGCCGCATCGATTATTGGCCTGGCTTCGTCGACGCGCTGTCGACGCTGTTGCTCGCCATCATGTTCCTGCTCACCGTCTTCGTGCTGGCGCAGTTCCTGCTCGGCCGCGAAATCTCCGGCAAGGACACGGCACTGTCGCGCCTCAATTCGCAGATCAACGAACTGACTCAGCTTCTGGCGCTGGAACGCTCGACGGCGCAGGACAAGGAGGATTCGCTGGCCAATCTGCAGGCGTCGCTATCGGCGGCTCAGGCGGAAAAGAGCCGGCTCGAACAGTTGCTGGCGCAAGGTGCCGGCGCCGGCGACGCCGCCAACCAGCGTGCCGCCGAGCTGGGCGGCGAACTGGACAGCCAGCGCCAGATCAGCCAGCAGGCGCTGAGCCAGGTCGAGATCCTCAACCAGCAGATCGCGGCCTTGCGCAAGCAGATCGGCGCGCTCGAGGATGCCCTCAACGTCTCCGAAACGCGCGACCGCGATTCCAACACCAAGATCGCCGATCTCGGTCGTCGCCTGAACGTGGCGCTGGCGCAGCGCGTGCAGGAATTGAACCGCTACCGCTCCGATTTCTTCGGGCGCCTGCGCGAAATCCTCGCCGATCGCGAGAACATCCGCATCGTCGGCGACCGCTTCGTGTTCCAGTCGGAAGTGCTGTTCCCAACCGGCTCCGAAGTGATCAACGATGCCGGCAAGGTCGAGATGAAGAAGCTCGCCGACGCCATCATCGAATTGCAGAAGGAGATCCCGCCGGAGATCAACTGGGTGCTGCGCGTCGACGGCCACACCGACAACAAGCCGCTGTCCGGCAATGGCCGTTACCGAGACAATTGGGAACTGTCGACGGCACGCTCGACCTCGGTGGTCAAGTTCCTGATCGAGAACGGCGTCCCAGCCAACCGGCTGGTCGCCGCCGGGTTCGGCGAGTTCCAGCCGCTCGATCCCTCCGACACCGATGAGGCGCGCAACAAGAACCGCCGCATTGAACTGAAGCTCACCGAACGTTGATCCATCATCACGTGAACTCACGCGAAATTGTTCGTCGGCTCAACTCTAGGGCGCAGGGATCGGCCGGCAAGGCCTGAAAAGATTATCTTTTTTTAATTACACTTCGCGTCGAAGCGCTCTTAGCTTGCCGCTCAGGGCCGAGAACCGCCGGCGATGCCTCTCCCATCGCGACGCGACGGAACCGGACGGCCCACGTCCGGAACGCGGAGCGGCAAGGCCGCTCCCTTCCCAGCAAAAGGAGGCGCCGTCATGCGCTCTTCAGTATCTCTCATGACTGCAACCCTTGCCGCAATTCTGGTCGCCGCCCCGCTTGCCGGCGCCTATGCCGCGGGCCATCACAAGGGCGCTCTCGACGCGACCGACCCCACCGACATGACGGGTCCGCGTGTCGAGGCGCTCGTTGAGCAGATTCAGGGTGTCCATCGGGGCATCGTCGACGCCAGGCAGGCCAACAACATCACCCCGGCCGTCGCGGAGCTCCTGGAAATGCGAACGGCCCGCATCGGTCAGGCAGCCGAGAAGATAGCCGCGTCGGATCACGGCAGGATACCAGTCGCGCAATACCATGACCTGCTGCGCCGGCTCGACAATGTCGACCAGCGACTGAGGGTCGATACCGGCACCGGTTTCCTGATGGGCGACGGCGCCGACGGCGGAAACTATCCGAACGGCTGAGGCCATCCTGCCTGGAAAGGTCCCAGAGGAAGGGACCACTGGCGCCTTCGGGACCCCAATCCCGCGGGCGTCCTTTTTCCTTACCAGCCCATCTACCATCCGAGCCAGACCGCGATCAGGGCAACCACCGCCGGCACGGTCTGGATGTAAAGGATCTTGCGGCCGACTGTTGCCGCGCCATAGAGGCCGGCAATGGCTACGCATAACAGGAAGAAGACCTTGACCTGGAAACCGGCGGCGCCGAGGTAAAGCCCCCAGATCAGGCCGGCGGCGAGGAAGCCGTTGTAAAGGCCCTGATTGGCGGCGAGCACTTTGGAGGCGCTGGCGAATTCCGGCGTCAGGCGGAATGTCTTGTGCCCGCGCGGCGTGTCCCAAAGCACCATCTCGAGATAGACGATGTAGACATGGATCAAGGCCACCAGCCCGACCAGGATGTTGCCGATCATTCTGCTCCCCCTTCATGCGTCGCCGGCAGCATTTCATGCTCGACCTCGCCTGCGCAAGCTGCATCCGCCGAATGGTATCCGAGGGTTGCCAACGCTTTTGCGTTGGTGTTTTTTCGCGCCGTCCTCAATCACGGAAGCCGCCATGTCCTTTCACAAACTCGACGACCTCGGCCACAAGCTCGAAGCGCTTGAACATGCGCTGGCCATCCTCGGCGCCGATGAAGCGACCCACATGGCCGTCGGCGGCGGCGAGAAGCGCGCCGAGGCGATGGCGGCCCTTGCCGGCATGTATCACACCAGGGCGACCGCGCCGGAAATATCGGACTGGATCGCCGCCGCTGAAGGCGAGGCATTGGACGATGAGCAGCGGGCGGCTCTGGCCGAGCTGCGTCGGCAATACACCAACCTGACCTGCCTGCCGGTCGAGTTCGTCGAACGCCAGACGACGGCGCGCATGCGTTGCGAGCAGCTATGGCGCGACCTGCGCGCCAAGAACGACTGGGCTGGCTTCCAGCCGGCGCTCGAGGGCGTGGTGGCGCTGGTGCGCGAAGAGGCGGCCCTGCGCTCCGACGTGCTCGGCCTTGCCCCCTATGACGCGCTGATGGAGCAATTCGACCCCGGCAACCGCACGGCTGACATCACTCCTGTCTTCGCCGACCTGAAGGCCTTCCTCAAAGGCTTCGTGCCGGAGGCGCTGGCAATCCAGGACGCGCGGCTGCGCAAGCATCCGCTGAAGCCGCTTTCGGGCACCTACGCGATCGACCGGCAGCGCGAACTCGGCCTTGCCATGATGGCCGCGGTCGGCTTCGACCTGACGCACGGCTCGCTGTCGGTGTCGCACCATCCGTTCTGCGGCGGCGTGCCCAGCGACGTGCGCATAACCACCCGCTACAAGACATCGGATTTCCTGTCGGCGCTGATGGGCGTGCTGCACGAGACCGGCCATGCGCTCTATGAACAGAACCTGCCCAAGGCATGGTCGCACTGGCCGCTCGGCAAGGCCCGCGGCATGGCCGTGCATGAAAGCCAGAGCCTGTTCGTCGAAAAGCAGATCGGCCGCAATCCCGCCTTCTGGCGCTGGGCGCTGCCGGTGGTGGAAAAGCATCTCGGCGAAGCCTGGTCGCTCGACGATCTCCTGCCGCATATACATCGCGTCGAGCGTGGCCTGATCCGGGTAGATGCAGACGAGGTGACCTATCCGCTGCATGTCATCCTGCGCTACGAACTGGAGCAGGAACTCGTCTCGGGCAGGCTGGAGGTGGCTGATCTGCCCGAAGCCTGGGATGCCAAGATGCGCGACTATCTCGGCCTCTCGACCATCGACAATCCTGCGGACGGACCAATGCAGGACGTGCATTGGCCAGGTGCCGCCTTCGGCTATTTCCCCTCCTACACGCTGGGCGCGATGATGGCGGCGCAGCAATGGGCCGCGCTGGTGCGCGAGCATCCTTCGGCCGACGACGACCTTGCAAAGGGAAATTTCGCTGATATCAACGGCTGGCGTCGCGAGAAAATCTGGTCGCAGGGGTCGCGCTGGTCGACGCCGGACCTGCTTGAGCGCGCCACCGGCGAAAAACTCAACGCTGCATATTTCGTCAATCACCTGAAGCAGCGCTACGGCGGATGAAATCGACCCGGCGGACAGGAATGCAATGGAGCATCACCGCCGCACTGCGATAACATCTCGCGTCTTGCGGGATCGCCTCTACTTTTCTATCACTGGTGGCATCCGACGATATCTGGCGACACGTGCGGATCATGCGGGTGGGGGTGCTTTCCGGTGATATCTTCTGCGATCACGCGGCTTGTTGTCTTGTTTGCCTTTGCCATTTTCTGCGCGCCGGCCATGGCGGACGCCGAAATTCACAAGGGCACAGTCGGAGGCTGGATCGACCGGATCGAGCTTCCCAGGGCCGACCCGCGTTTCGACAGCCGGATCAAGAACGGAATCTCCAACCTCGTTTCCGAGTACCAGATCCGGCAGCGGCCTGATGGCATCGAGGCATTCGACCATTATGCCTACAGAATAGTCGATCGCACCGGACTCGAGCGCGGCGCCGCCATAAATTTCGAATTCGACCCCGCGACGTCGCAAGTCACGATGAACTGGCTGAACATCATCCGCGACGGCGTGGTGATCGAGCGCCTGCCAGGGGCCAGTTTCGACGTGTTCCGACGCGAGAAGGACGCCGAGAAAGGCCTGTTCGACGGCTGGCTCACCGCTTATGTCAACGTCGACGATGTCCGCGTCGGCGACATCATCGACTACGGCAAGACGACCATCAGGACACCGATCGTCGGCGCGGATCTGTTTTTCCACTCGGTCGCCGTTGCCTGGGGGGAGCCTATCGCGCTCATCCGCGAAAGGGTGATCTGGCCGGCAAATCAACCCTTGAACATCCGCCAGGTCCGGACCGACATCCAGCCGGATATCAAGACCGAAGGTGCCTCGAAAACCTACACCTGGCAAAGCATCAATCCCGCTCCGGTCAAAGCCGAGGAGAATCTGCCGGCGGATTTCCTGACCTATCCGACGGTCCAGATCTCCTCGACGAACAAATGGCAGGACGTCGTCGATGCGATGTTGCCCTACTACCGGCTCGACCAGGAATTGCCGGCCGCCTTCGCCTCCAAGCTCGATGACATCGCCACCAGATACGTCAGGCCGGAGGACCGGATGATCGAGGCGATGCGGCTGGTCCAGGACACCATCCGTTATGTGAGCTTGTCGATGGGCCGCGGCTCCTACATTCCCCGCAGCCCGGCTACCGTGATTGCCAGCGGCTTCGGCGACTGCAAGGACAAGGCCCTGCTCCTTGCCTCCAGTCTGCGCCGGCTCGGCGTCCAGGCCGATCCGGCCCTGACGGATCTCGATGACGGACTGGCGCTTGGCGACATGCTGCCGACGATACGCGCTTTCGACCACGTCATCGTCAAGGCGTCGATCGGAAGCCAGGCCTACTGGATCGACGCGACCAATTATCTCCAGGGCGGCAGGGCCGAAAACCTTGTTCCGCCCGACTACGGCTTTGCCTTGCCGATCGTCGCCGGCAGCGCACGGATGGAACGGATCGAGCGCAAGGAGCTTTTCCAGCCGACAACCTTCGTCAGCGAGGCGTTCGACTTCCCGAAGAGAAAGGGCGAGGCGCTGAAACTGACGGTCAGCACGACCTATCGGGACGCGGATGCCGACAGCATGCGCTACAGGCTGGTTTCACAATCGGCCACCAAGCTGGCCGACGATTATCTCCAGTATTACAACCGACAATATCCGGGCATGACCAGCCCGGCGCCGCTGTCGACACGGGACGATCGCGACGGCAACGTGGTCACGACGGTCGAAGTCTATGAACTGCCGCCGGATGCGCTCGACGAGGATGATCTCGCCAAGAATTTTCCGCTGAAGGCCGATGTCGGCATCAGCAATTTGCCGGAGCCGGACATGGTCGGCAGGACCGGGCCGGTCTGGCTTGGCAGCCCGATGTTCAAGCGCCATCAATGCATTGTCAGAAACCTGAAGGCCGAGTTTGTCGGGCCCGAGAAATCCGACGACGTGATCACGCCCTATGTTGCCTTCAAGGCGCGCTGGTCGAGCACGCCGACCGAGTTTCAGGTCGACTGGTTTCTGAAGACCATCGGCGATCGGGTTCCGGCCAAGGACATCGGTTCCTACCTGAGGTCACGCCGGAAAATGGGCGACAATTCCAGCTGGAACTACAACTTCGCCTATGCCGAAACCGAGGCGAACTGACTGTTACCGGAAATGCCCTATTCCGCCGCACCCCTGAAGGCGCTGGCGCCGGTCTCGAATTGCAGCTTTGCCAGCCGCGCATAGATGCCGCCCTTGGCGACCAGGCTCTGATGCGTGCCTTCCTCGACGATGCGGCCGCCATCCATGACCAGGATCCTGTCGGCCTTCAGCACCGTCGCCAGCCGGTGGGCGATGACGATGGTGGTGCGCCCCTGCATCAGCCGCTCGAGCGCCGTCTGCACCAGTGTCTCGCTTTCGGCGTCGAGGGCGGAGGTCGCCTCGTCGAGCAGCAGGATCGGCGCATCGCGCAGGATGGCGCGGGCGATCGCGACCCGCTGGCGCTGGCCGCCCGACAGCGTCACGCCGCGTTCGCCGACCGGGCTGTCGTAGCCGTGCTCGAGCTTGAGAATGAATTCGTCGGCAAGCGCATCCTTCGCCGCGGCCTCGATCTCGGGCTCGCTGGCGCCTGGACGGCCAAAGCCGATATTGTCGCGCGCGCTCGCCGCGAAGATGGTGACATCCTGCGGCACGATGGCGATGCGCTCGCGCACCGAAACCGGATCGGCTTCGCGCACGTCGACGCCGTCGATCAGGATCTTGCCGGTTTCGGGATCGTAGAAGCGCAGGATCAGCGAAAAGACGGTGCTCTTGCCGGCCCCGGAAGGACCGACGATGGCCACCGTCTCGCCGGGTTTGACCGAAAAACTCAAGCCATGAACGGCGGCGCGATCGGGTCTTGCCGGATAGGAGAACGAGACGTCATCGAAGACGATCGCGCCCTTGGCGGCCGCAGGCAACGGCTTCGGATCGGCAGGCGCCTGGATCGCCGGTGTCTCGGCCAATATCTCGGTCAGCCGTTCGGCGGCGCCGGCTGCTTGCGCGAGTTCGCCCCAGACTTCCGACAGCGCGCCGAGCGCGCCGGCGGCGAACACCGAATAAAGCAGGAACTGCCCGAGTGTGCCGGGCGACAGATTGCCGTCGAGCACGTCGCGCGAGCCGAACCACAGCACCGCAACGACCGAGGAGAAAATGGTGAAGATGGCGAAGAAGGTAAGGAAGGACCGCGCGAAGATCGAGGCGCGCGCCGCCTCGAAGGCGGCTTCCACCGCGCCCGAAAAGCGACCGGTGACCAGTGTCTCATTGGTGAACGCCTGCAGCGTGCGCACCGCGCCGATCTGCTCGCTGGCATAGGCTGTCGCCTCTGCAAGCGTGTCCTGCGCCTGCCGGGATTTGCGCCTCACGGAGCGGCCGAAGGCGACCAGCGGCAGCACGATGATTGGAATGGCCGCTATGACCAGGCTGGATAGTTTCGGGCTGGTGACAACCATCATCGCCACGGCGCCGAGGCCAAGGATGACGTTGCGCAGCGCGACCGAGGCCGTGGCGCCGACCGCCGACTTGACCTGTGTCGTATCGGCGGCAAGCCGCGACACGATCTCGCCCGACTGGGCGGTGTCGAAGAAGGCCGGCGACAATGTCGTCACATGAGCGAAAACGTCGCGCCTGATATCGGCGACGACGCGCTCGCCGAGCGTGATGACGAAATAGTAGCGGCCGGCCGAGGCGGCCGCCAAAAGCGCCGCCATGGCCACCAGCGCGGCAAAATACTCGGCGATGAAAGTGGACCCCGACGGCGTGAAGCCATGATCGATCATGCGCCGCACCGCCAGCGGCAGCGCCAGCGTTGTCATCGCGGCGATTGCCAGCGAGACCACGGCGCCCGCCACTATTTTCCGGTAGCGGCCAATATAAGGGAACAGGCGCCTGAGCGGCTTGAGCGAGCGGCGACGCTCGTCTGCGCTGCTGGATTGCGCCATCTCGGTGTTTCCTCTAGCCGTCTCAGCACATGCGCCTCAATATGCGCTAGCCGCGGCCTTGTGATTCAATTTCGGCTGATGTATAGCCACGCCGACCGTTTTAGAAGCCGTGGCTCCTCAATAGCTGCGGCTTCGAGTTTTAAAAAGGGGCGCATCGACGCAGGCTTATGCCAGTCAGCCGCGCCAACAAGCCAGGAACCGAGCCATGAAGAGCGCTATTCATCCCGACTACCACACCATCAAGGTCGTCATGACCGACGGCACCGAATACATGACCCGTTCGACCTGGGGCAAGGAAGGCGATACGATGAACCTCGATATCGACCCGACCACCCACCCGGCCTGGACCGGCGGCCAGCAGACCCTGCTCGACCGCGGCGGCCGCCTGTCGAAGTTCAAGAAGCGTTTTGAGGGTTTCGGCCTCTAAGCCAGGCTGCCTTCGCAGTTCAAAGACCCGCCCTCGTGGCGGGTTTTTTGTTGCGCAGAACCATCTTCCCTGCTCCCCGTATAGTGACGGCGAGAGGGATTCCGTCCTTGGCGGCTTGGCCGGATGTTAAAACTATGGGAAGCTCAAGGCTTCTCTACTCGCCCAGCAATTCCCTCAGCGCCATGCGCTTATAGGCGGCGACCAGCCTGTCGCCCTCTTGCCGCTCGACCGAAATCGCCAGGCGCATGACCGCCTCGCCCATCTGCCAGACGAGAAATGCCGTGGTCTCCAGGGATACCGGGTCGACGCCGGGGCGTAGCCGCTTCAGCACCGCGACCAGGAATTCGGCATTGGCCCGGCTGTCGGCGAGCTCGAGCTGGCGCAGCGCCTTGTCTGCTTGCGTGCCCGACCAGATGTCGCGCATCACCGGCTCGGCCAGGAACAACCCGTAATAGATGTCGACCAGCTCCGAGAACGCCCGGCCAAGCCCTTCGGCGTCGTTGACGTCTTTCAACGCCGCCGAAATGCAGGCCTGGCTTTCCACGGTGTAGCGTTCGGCCAGCGCCCAGACGATCGCCCGCTTGTCCGGAAAGAATTGGTAGAGCGACCCGATCGACACTCCCGCCCGCTCCGCCACCTCGCCCATGCGCATGGCATCGCTGCCCTGCTCGGCGATCAGCGCCGAAGCGGCGGCAAGCATGCGCTCGACCCGCTCGCGGCTGCGCTGCTGGCTCGGCGCACGGCGCGGCGAGGCGATCTGGTCGTTGGCCGGTGTGCCTTCCATGACTGTCTCCAACAAACGCGCTCGGCAAAATCGCCGGGAATGGCTTGACTTACAAAATACGAGGGTTTATCACGTTTTGCAAATGTGAGGATTACTCATGTTTTGAAGCGGAGAAAATGACATGACTGACACCAAACCAATCCTGATCCTCGGCGGCACCGGCAAGACCGGCAGCCGTCTCGCCGCGCGGCTGACCGCGCATGGCGTGCCGGTACGCATCGGCTCGCGCTCCGGCGCGCCGCGCTTCGACTGGGAAGTTCCCGCCACTTGGGGACCGCACTCGATGGCGTCGGCGCCGTCTACATCAGCTACTATCCAGACCTCGCCGTGCCGGGTGCCGCCGAAACCGTTGGCGCCTTCTCCCGGCTTGCGGTGGCCAGTGGCGTCACCCGGCTGGTGCTGCTCTCGGGGCGCGGCGAGGCGGAGGCCCAGCGCGCCGAGGAGATGCTGAAGGCCTCGGGCGCGGAGTGGACGATCCTGCGCTGCGCCTGGTTCTCGCAGAACTTCTCCGAAGGTTTTCTCATCGAGCCGCTGCTGGCGGGAGAAGTGGCGCTGCCGGTCGGACCTGTCGGCGAACCCTTTGTCGATGTCGACGACATCGCTGACGCCGCCGAAGCGGTGCTGACTGGGCCTGGTCATGTCGGCCAGCTCTATGAGCTTACCGGGCCGCGGCTGTTGAGCTTTGCGGATGCGGTCGCCGAGATTGCCAAGGCGGTTGGGCGCGATATCCGCTTTGTCAGAGTTTCGCATGATGAGTTCACGGCCGCTGTCGCGTCGCATGAACTGCCACCCGAAATCGTCTGGCTGCTCGATGAGCTGTTCACCAAGGTGCTCGACGGCCGCAACGAATCGCTTACCGACGGCGTCCAACGCGTGCTCGGCCGTGCACCGAAAGACTTTTCCGCCTACGCAACCGAAACCGCCGCTAGCCGAATCTGGAGTAACTGAGATGAGCAAGCTTGTTCCCACCCTCACCATCACCGCCGCGATCGGCTTGGGCGTCGTCGGCGGCGTCTTCTTCGCCTTTTCCAACTTCGTCATGGCGGCGCTTGCCCGGTTGCCCGTCCCCGACGGCATCGCCGCGATGAATTCGATCAACGTCACGGTGATCACCCCAACCTTCATGACGGCGCTTTTCGGCACCGGACTGATCTGCCTGGTGCTTATAGCCGCCGCCCTCATGGGCTGGAGCCAGTCCGGCTCGTACTGGCTGCTGGCCGGCGCGGTGATCTATCTGATCGGCAACCCGATCGTGACCATGGTCTTCAACGTGCCGCTCAACGATGCACTGGCCGCGGTCGATCCAGCCAGCAGCAATGGTGCCGCGGTCTGGTCCGACTTTCTCAGGGACTGGGTGATGTGGAACCACCTCCGCACCGTCACCGCCATCGTGGCGATGGCATCCTTCTGGTTCGCCTCGCGTTGACATGTTTGCGGGCCGCATCGGGCGTTGCGGCGGCCGCAAGCATTATCGGGAGAAGAGCCGTGAACGACCCCTATTCGACCATGGCCATCGGCATCGCGATCGGCGTTGGCCTCGGTGCTGCCCTTGGCGCGGCGATGGATGATTCGGCCCTCGGCATCGGCGTGGGCATCGCGATCGGTGCCGGCATCGGTGCTGTTTTCGGACGCCGGCCCGGAAAATGATGGTCCTGCTTTCGCAGCAAATCTCAGCTCTTCGCCTTGCGGTCGGCGTGGCCGAGATCACGATCCGGATCGATGACGTCGCGGACCAACTGCTTGAGTTTAGCGGCGTCCGGAAAGCCGCCGTCGCGCTTGCGGTCCCAGACCATCACATCGTTGCAGGAGATGGTGAAGATGCCGCCGGTGCCCGGCACCAGCGTCACCTCGCCGAGATCGGTGCCGAAGGTGGAGAGCAGCTCCTGCGCCATCCAGCCGGCACGCAACAGCCATTGGCATTGCGTGCAATAGGTGATGCGGATGGCGGGCGACCGAGCTTTGCTCATGTCGGATCGGGCTTCACTCACGCCGCGCTGAGCTTGGCCAAGGTTTCGTCATCGACCTCGAAATTGGCGTAGACGCTTTGCACGTCGTCGTCATCCTCGAGCGTGGCGACCAGCTTCATCAGCGACTGCGCCCGCTCTTCGTCGACCGGCACGTTGTTCTGTGGCTGCCAGATCGGCTTGACCGATTCCGCTTCGCCGAGCGAGGTTTCCAGCGCCTTGGACACCTCGCCGAGAGTCTCGAAGCCGCAATAGATGGTGTGGCCTTCCTCGTCGGTCTCCACGTCGTCGGCACCGGCCTCGATCGCCGCATCCATCACCTTGTCGGCGCTGCCGACTGACGCCGGATAGTAGATTTCGCCAACCCGGTTCCACATGAACGACACCGAGCCGGTTTCGCCCAGCGCACCGCCGGCCTTGGTGAAGGCGGCCCGCACATTGGAGGCCGAGCGGTTGCGATTGTCGGTCAGCGCCTCGACGATCAGCGCGACACCGCCGGGGCCGTAGCCCTCATAGCGCACGGCTTCGTAATTCTCGGCGTCGCCCATCGACGCCTTGTTGATGGCGCGCTGGATGTTGTCCTTCGGCATCGAGACCGCCTTGGCGTTCTGGATCGCCAGGCGCAGGCGAGGGTTCATCGATGGATCGGGCGTTCCGCTCTTGGCGGCGACGGTGATTTCGCGCGCCAGCTTGGAAAACATTTTCGACCGCACCGCGTCCTGACGGCCCTTGCGGTGCATGATGTTCTTGAACTGTGAATGGCCAGCCATGGCACCCCTGTCGTGTTCGGCTAGAGCGTCTTGCCGCGAGATGCTTCACCTCGCCTTTGCAAAAGGCTCGAATTCAAAATTTCAGAACGACCCTGATGCGTCCGGGTGGACGCGCGGCGCTCTTTGTCGGTATGGCCGGCTTATAGATAAATCGGCTCAATTCGTCCAGCCGCGCCGCGCCACGGCGATCCCGGCCGTGTCTATGCTTCCAGGTCGGACTTCAGCCGGTCGATGATACTGAGCGCATGGCCGGCATACTGGCTGATCCAGCGGTCGTGAATGTGCTTGATCGGCAGCGCGTTGAGATGGTTCCAGCGCTCACGTCCCTCACGGCGCGCAACGATCAGCTCGGCCTCCTCCAGCACCTTGAGGTGCAGCATGACGGTACAGCGGTCGATGTCGGGAAAGGCGTCGCACAGCATGCCGGTGGTCTTTGGCTCGTCTTTCAGCCGATCTAGCATTTCGCGCCGGCGCGGATGCGCCAGCGCCTTGAAAACATTGTCGTCCCGCGATTGGCTTGACATGTTATATTTCTATAACATATCCTTTTGGCAGGCAAGGAAGGAGCTGTGGATATGTCCCTTGGGTTCAGGGTTTCCGGCCGCGTTGGCAGGCCGGTCGCCGAAGTCTTCGACGCCGTCGTCAATCCGGACAAGTTGAGCGGCTATTTCACCACCATCGGCGGCGCCAGCGCACCGCTGGAATCCGGTGTCGGCGTCGTTTGGTGGGGCAAGGTTCCGGTCGAGGTCGACGAAGTGGTCAAGGACAGCCGCATCGTGCTGCGCTGGGACGCCACCGACGCCGACGGCAAGCCGGCCTACAAGACCCGCATCGAAATGGATTTCGAGCCGCTCGACGATGGCGGCACATTGGTCACCATCGCCGAGAGCGGCTGGCAGGAGGGCGCGGTCGGCCTGAAGAAGTCCTACCTCAATTGCGAAGGCTGGTCGCAGATGCTGGCCTGCATGAAGGCCTATGTCGAATACGGCATCAACCTGCGCGACGGCTATTACCGCAGCGAGATGAAGGGCGAGCCGGCCAGCGAGGCCAATGTTTGAACGACGATAGGAAAAGGGGAGAACCCGCAATGACGAAAGTAAGGCCATTCCTGATGTTCGAGGGCAAGGCCGAAGAGGCAATGACCCTTTATTGCGAGACCATTCCCGACAGTAGCATCCTCGACGTCACACGTTACGGTTCCGGTGAAGACGGCGCGGAAGGTATGCTCAAACTGGCACGTGTTTCCATCTGCGGCCTGGAGGTGACGGTCTATAACAGCCCTGTTCACCACGCTTTCACCTTCACGCCGTCGTTCTCGCTCTATGTCGACTGTTCCTCCGAACAGGAACTGGAGCGCATCGTCGAAACCTTGGCGGACGGAGGCGGCTTCCTGATGCCGCCGGGCAACTATGGTTTCAGCCGCCGCTTCGCATGGCTGAACGACAGGTTCGGCGTCTCCTGGCAGATCAACCTGCCATGATGGAACGCCAGTTGAACCCGCCAACCAGCACCCCAACAAGGACATGAACCATGACCGCGAAGATCACCGGCGGCATCAACATCGCCATGAAGGTGCCATCGCACCAGTATGAAGCGACGATCGCCTTCTATCGCGACGTCGTCGGCTTGAAGCCGTTCACGGCCAAGGCACCGGCCATCGGCTTCGAACTCGGCCCCAACAGGCTATGGATCGACGAAGCGCCGATGCTGAGCCAAGCCGAGATCTGGCTGGAGCTTTTCACGCAGGATTTTCCGGCCGCCGCGAAGCATCTCGCCGAGGCCGGCGTCGTACGCTGCGATGCCATCGAACCCTTGGGCGAGGGTTTCCGTGGCGGCTGGATCACCAATCCGGCCAGCATCATTCACATGGTGCGCGAACCCGAGCCTGGTGAGTTCGGAAAGGAGAACGACAATGCAGATCCATGAAGCACCCACGGCCGAGGCCGGCATGCTGATCCGGCGGCCTGTCGCCGAAGTGTTCGAGGCCATTGTCGACCCGGCGATCACCACAAAATTCTGGTTCACCCACGGCAGCGGCCGGCTGGACGGCGGCAAGGAGGCGCATTGGGAGTGGCGCATGTACGGCGTCTCGACGACGGTCCGCGTGAGCGAAATCGTCAGGAACGAACGGATCGTCATGACGTGGAGCGACCCGCCAACCACCGTGGTCTGGACCTTCACGGAAATGCCCGGTCAGACAACCTTCCTCGCGGTCCGGAATTTCGGCTTTGCCGGCAATGGCGACGAGCAGGTGAAAGAAGCGGTCGGCTCAACCGGCGGCTTCACACTGGTGCTCGCCGGCGCCAAAGCCTGGCTGGAACAGGGCCTGACGCTGGGCCTCATCGGTGATCGTCACCCGAAGGGGGTACCGGCAGGTTAAACGACTCATGATCGCCGTTTTTCCTGTTCGATCACATGGTGGCGGAGCACGCGATTGATCTCGGTTTGATACCCCCCACCTCCGACATGTTCCTTGAACCAGGAGAGCACGTCGGCATCGAGCCGAATGGTCACCGGCTGCTTAATTGGGCGGTAAAGATGCCCACGACGGGCATGTATCCAGTTCTCGGCCGGAGCTTCTGGAATATCGGAAGTATCAATCTCGCTGTCAGGCAAATCGGCCAGCTTTGCAAGCTGGTCTCGCTGGTCGTTGCTAAGGTCCTTCCTGCTCATAGCGCCTCCTTTCATGCGGCGTCGCTTTCCGAGCTCCGACAATCCGAACCCGCTCTTCGATCCGGGTAGGTATGGACAACCAGCAGAACCACTACGGTTTTGACCATCCCGATCGCATGCCATCGTTGCTCACCGTCTTCGAAGCGGTCAGGCACGATAAGATGAAGCGGGTCATCGAACACCTTCTGGGCGAGATCGAATGCAACCGCATGTTTGGCAAGATTGCGTCTGGCCTTTCAAGGTCCCATTCAAATCGCAAAGCGGGCAGCTTCGATCGGTAAAAATCAAGTCAAAAGTCAGACTGTGGCGTCCGCGCTTTAATGCCCGTCGCCGGATTTCGCCTTCTTGCGCCGCCGCGCCAGCATGTTGAGCCCCTCGACCAGCGCCGAAAAACCCATCGCCGCGTAGATGTAGCCCTTGGGAACATGATAGCCCATGCCGTCGGCGATCAGCGTCATGCCGATCATCAACAGGAAGCCCAGGGCCAGCATGACGATGCTGGGGTTCTTGGCGATGAAGTTGGCCAGCGGACCCGCCGCCAGCATCATCACGCTGACGGCCACGATCACGGCGATGTACATGATGGCGATCTCGTCGGTCATGCCGACGGCGGTGATGATGGAATCGATCGAGAAGACGAGGTCGAGCAGCAGTATCTGGAAGATCGCGCCGGCGAGCGAGATCTTGAGCGTTTCGCCCAGCATCGTGTCCTTGTGGTCGTCGGGATCGACCGTGTGGTGGATCTCCTTGGTCGCCTTCCATACCAGGAACAGGCCGCCGGCGATCAGGACCAGGTCGCGCCAGGAGAAGCCATGGCCGAAGGCGGTGAAGACCGGCGTCGTCAGCTGGACGATGACCGAGATGGTGGCCAGCAGCACCAGCCGCATGATCAGCGCCGCCGAGATGCCGAGCCGGCGCGCACGAGCCCTCTGCTCCACGGGCAGCTTGTTGGTCAGAATGGAGATGAAGATCAGATTGTCGATGCCGAGCACAATCTCGAGCACCACCAGCGTCAGCAAGGCAACCCATGCGGTTGGATCGGAAACGAATTGAAAATGCGGCGCAAGAAATTCGATAAGCTGCATGGAGGTCGTTGTCCCCTCTTTTAACGATCTGAAGCAGATGTCGTCGGCAGTTAGGTACTGCGCGGGCCTATATCAATGTCACGACCAGAAGGACGGGACCGTTTCTTCCAGTCTCGGCCCGCGACGAAACGGCGCGATCTTCTCAGTCAGTCCGGTACGATCGGAAATATTGACACCGACCCCACACAAGGTCGCCGGGCCGGTCGCAGCTTCGAAGCGCCCCTTTGGCACTTTCGACAGGAACCGGTTGAGTGGTTCCTCTTTGTCCATGCCGAGCGAGGAATCATAATCGCCGCACATGCCGGCATCCGACAGATAGCCGGTGCCGCCATTGAGGATCTGGTGGTCCGCGGTCGGCTGATGGGTGTGGGTGCCGACGACCAGGCTGGCGCGGCCATCGACGAAATGCGCGAAGCACATTTTCTCCGAGGTCGCTTCCGCATGGAAGTCGATGATCACCGCATCGGCCTGCTCGCCGAGCGGACAGGCTGCAAGCTCACGCTCGCCGGCCTGGAACGGATCGTCGAGCTCGGGATGCATGAACACCCGGCCCATTATGTTGGCGACCAGCACGCGCGCACCGTTTTTGGCGATGTAGACGCCGGAGCCGCGACCGGGCGTGCCCTTGGGAAAATTGGAGGGCCGCAGGAAACGTTGCTCGCGCGGCGCGAAGGCCAGCGCATCGCGCTGATCCCAGACATGGTTGCCGGTGGTGACGACATCGGCGCCCGCGGCGATGGTCTCCCGAAAGATCTCTTCGGTGATGCCGAAGCCGCCGGCGGCATTCTCGCCATTGACGATGACGAAGTCGAGTTTGAAGTCCGAGATCAGTCCAGGCAGTTGTTCCCACACCGCCGTGCGCCCTGTCTTGCCGACCATGTCACCGAGGAAAAGAAGTCTCATGGGATCCCAAACCGAAAGTCAGTGTTGCATGACTTTCCGCGAGAGATCATGCATGACAAAATCTATCTACAATTGCGGTGCGAAGCGGCGCAACCCACTCTCGGTTAGTATTTCCGGAATGACCACGTCGTGGTTCTCGTCCGGCACCCGCGCCACCTCCTGGCAGTCGAAGGCGATGCCGATCAGCCGGGGCGTATGCCCTTGTCGACAAGCTTCGCGATCGCGCGATCGTAATAGCCGGCGCCATAACCGATGCGGTGGCCGCGTGCATCGAAGGCGGCGAGCGGCACCAGCATGACCGAGGGGTCGAGAACCTCGGCCTCCGCGTGCGGTCCGACCGTGCCAAAGCCCATGTCAACCATCGGCGCGCCTCGCACCAGTTCGCGAAAGACGATGGTGGTCTTGTCGAGAATGGCAGGCAGGCAGAGCCGTGCGCCCTGCTCACGCAAGGCGAACATCAGCGGCCTGACATCGACCTCCGAGCGCATCGGCCAGAAACCGGAGACGATCTGGCCAGGCCCGATCTCCAGATGGTCGCGCGCCGTCTCCGCCATTTCGAGCGCGGCCTCGACCCGCCAGAATTCATCCAGCGCGTCGCGGCGAGCGAGTGCCTCGAGGCGCAGCTGCTTTTTCAGGTCTTTGGGAGGGGTCATGCGTCCAAGGTAGAAAAGGTCAGAGCTGCGTGAGGTCTCAAGCGCGACGTTTTCCACCGCATCATCCACCATGATGGGTGGACGCCTTGCGACAAGTGACGGTCCACACAACCGGTGGAGAGGTCGATCCCGGGTGCCTACAAAGTAGGTGGGCGCCGTGTGAGAAAACCCACGGGTCTTCCCAGGGACAGCTCCCTAAGGATCGTTAAGGCCCCGGGGAAAAGTGTCTCCTGCCGGGAAGCGCAGACCGCCTCGATCAATATAGGCCGATGGTGGCCCAAGCGCCAGAGAGACGGCGCTCTTTCCGCACCGGTCGGCATCATCGCCTCTGCAGACCCGCCCTTGCGCGGACCGGAGGGCCTCCTTACGGTTCCCGGAATGAACCAAGGAGCAAAAATGCGTTTCGAAGGCACGGCGGCCTATGTCGCCGACAAGGATCTGATGGTGGCGGTCAACGCGGCGATCGCGCTGGAACGGCCACTGCTGGTCAAGGGCGAGCCCGGCACCGGCAAGACGGAACTTGCCCGGCAGGTGGCGGCGGCACTCGGCCTCGACCTCATCGAATGGCATGTCAAGTCGACGACACGGGCGCAGCAAGGTCTTTACGAATACGATGCCGTGTCGCGGCTACGCGACAGCCAGCTCGGCGATGTCAGGTTCAACGACATCAAGAACTACATCAAGCGCGGCAAGCTTTGGGAGGCGTTCGCGGCTGGCAAGAAGGTCGTGCTTCTCATCGACGAGATCGACAAGGCAGACATCGAGTTCCCCAACGATCTCCTGCAGGAACTCGATCGGATGGAGTTTTTCGTCTACGAGACCGGCGAGACCATCCGCGCCGCCGTGCGCCCCATCGTCATCATCACCTCCAACAACGAGAAGGAACTGCCGGACGCCTTCCTGCGCCGCTGCTTCTTCCATTATATCCGCTTTCCAGACGTCGATACGCTGCACAGGATCGTCGATGTCCATTATCCCGGCATCAAGCAGAACCTGGTGCGCGCGGCCCTCACCCAGTTCTACGAAATCCGCGACGTGCCGGGCTTGAAGAAGAAGCCGTCGACATCGGAGGCATTGGACTGGATCCGTCTGCTGGTCGCCGACGACATCGCGCCCGAGGATTTGCGCGCTGACGCCAAGAACGCGCTGCCCAAGCTGCATGGCGCCCTGCTGAAGAACGAACAGGATGTGCATCTGTTCGAGCGGCTGGCCTTCATGGCCAGACGGCAGCAATAGCAAGGCAGCAGTAGCGCTTTCCCCGCTTCTGGACCGTTGCGGCAGCCCGAGGAGCACGTCAGCATCGGCCAGAACCCTTCGGAGGAGATAGAATGTCTGAGATTGTTGTCCGCCCGTTCGTGCAATCCGACCACGCTGACTGGCGCCGCTTGTGGACTGATTATCTGACCTTCTATGAAACCAAGCTGCCGGAAGAGGTCTACGCGATCACCTGGAAACGGCTATTCACGACAGGCGAATTCGAGCCGAAGGGTTTTATAGCTACCCTCGACGGCAAGGCCGTCGGCCTTACCCACTATCTCTACCACCGCTCCGGCTGGTCGGAGAAAAACAATTGCTACCTGCAGGATCTGTTCGCCGACCCGGATGTGCGCGGCAAGGGCATCGGTGCTGCCCTGATCGAAGCGGTGAAGGAGGAAGCCGGCAAGATCGGCGTGAAGAACGTCTACTGGATGACGCACGAAACCAACGCCACCGCGCGCAAGCTCTACGACCATGTGGCGCGCAGGACCGGCTTTATCGAGTATGATCTGTTGTAGCCATGTTCATCCCATTCTTCCTTGAACTGAAGGCAGCGCGCGTTCCCGTTTCGCTCAGGGAATACCTCTCTCTGCTGGAAGGGCTGGAAGCCGGGCTTGTCGATTATGACGTCGAGGGTTTTTATTACCTGGCCCGCGCCGCTTTGGTGAAGGACGAGCGCCATATAGACCGCTTCGATCAGGTGTTCGCGCATGTCTTCAAGGGCATCGAGGCGCTGGGCGGACCGGATGCGGTCGACGTCGCTGATATTCCCGAGGAATGGCTGCGCCGGCTCGCCGAAAAGCACCTGACCGAGGAGGAGAAAAAACTGGTCGAGGCGCTTGGCGGCTTCGACAAGCTGATGGAGACGCTGAAGCAACGGCTCGAGGAACAGAAGGGCCGCCACCAGGGCGGCTCGAAATGGATCGGCACGGGCGGCACCTCGCCCTTCGGCGCCTATGGCTACAACCCCGAAGGCGTGCGCATCGGCCAGCACGAAAGCCGCAACCGGCGCGCGGTAAAAGTCTGGGACAAGCGCGAATTCAGGAATTTCGACGATGCCGTCGAACTCGGCACCCGCAACATCAAGATTGCGCTGAAGCGTCTGCGCCGCTGGGTGCGCGAAGGCGCCGAGGAAGAGTTCGACCTGCCCGGCACCATCCACGCCACCGCCGAGCACGGTTATCTCGACGTCCGGACACGGCCCGAGCGCCGCAGTGCGGTGAAGCTCCTGATGTTCTTCGATGTCGGCGGCTCGATGGACGATCATATCAAAAGCGTCGAGGAGCTGTTTTCGGCGGCTCGCGCCGAATTCCGCCAGCTCGAATATTTTTATTTCCACAACTGCCTCTACGAAGGCGTGTGGAAGGACAATCGCCGCCGCCATGCCGAGGTGATTCCGACCTTTGACCTCATCCACAAATATGGCCCCGACTATAAGGTCATCATCGTCGGCGATGCCTCGATGAGCCCTTACGAGATCGCCCACCCCGGCGGTTCGGTGGAACACTGGAACCCCGAGGCCGGAGCCGTTTGGCTTGGCCGGCTCCTGCAGCAATGGCCGAACGCGGTATGGCTGAATCCGGAGAGTGAAAGGAATTGGGGCTTTACGCATTCCATCGCCATGATTCGCGACATCTTCGGCGGCCGCATGTTCCCGCTGACGCTGTCCGGATTGGAAGGCGCCACCAGGCAATTGTCGCGCAGACATTGAGATGTCCGAAGTGCTCGGGGCTGGGCAGATGTGTAACAAACGCCTATCTTCAGCCGAATACCCGGTTGCAACCAAGAACGAGCCGACAAGGCTGAGGAGATCAAATGGACACCCACACCTACCCCGTCACCCGCACCGATGCCGAATGGCGCGCCCGGCTGACGCCGGAGCAATATGCCGTCATGCGCAACCACGGCACCGAGCGGCCAGGAAGCTGCGCCCTGCTCTATGAGAAGCGTGCCGGCACGTTTTCCTGCGTCGGCTGCGACCAGCCGCTGTTCCAATCCACGCTGAAGTTCGAAAGCGGCACCGGCTGGCCGAGCTTCAACGATCCCGTTCCGGGCTCGGTCGAGAACACCGTTGACCGCAGCTACGGCATGGTCCGTACCGAGTGCCACTGCTCTCGTTGCGGCAGCCATCTCGGCCATGTCTTCGAGGACGGCCCGCCGCCGACCGGCTTGCGCTACTGCATCAACGGCGTGGCGCTGAAATTCGAGCCAGCGGCCTGAGCAAGGCGTCAACATCTCTCGCAAAGGGCGGCTCCTGCCGCCCTTTTTCGTAAGCGGATGCCTCCCTCAGACGACGACCGTCGCGATCAACCAGAGCGCGGAACCCAGCATCATGAACGAGGCCTTGGCGCCTGCGGATTTCTCAGCGGTCCGCCAGACGGCGAGAGTGAGAAAGATGTTGTAGGGCACCGGCGCGAAATGCACCGCCAGCACCACCCCAAGCGGCAGCTTCAGCCCGAGCAGCACAAGCGCCAAAGCCGAAGACGCGATGTTGATGGCGGTGCCGACCATCATCATATCGCGCCAGAACAATCGGTCGCCCGGCACGTCTTGCTGCCAGCGTGCGCGGAAGAACCCGGCTTTGCGGTTCGTTTTCACAGGTGCGGCGCCCGTCGGATCAAGGTCATCAACCAATCGAGCCTCGTTTGTACGGCGCCAAAGGTCTCGACTGCACCAACAGCGGAACGCCACTAGAATTGCCGCGAACGATGCAGAATCCGCCGCCGGGACGTGTACGATCCCAGACCTGTGACCCGTATCGCATTCTGTCATTTGCAACGCAAACACAGAGGGGTTCGGCATGAGCGATCAAGTCTACAACGTTCTCTTTCTTTGCAACGCCAACTCGGCCCGCTCGATCATGGGCGAAGCCATCTTGAACCGGGTCGGAACTGGCCGCTTCAAGGGCTATTCCGCAGGCGCACGGCCGAAAGGCACCGTCAACCCCTATGCGCTTCAGCTGCTGGAGAGCCTGAACTACGATACGTCGTTCGCCCGCTCGAAGAGCTGGGACGAATTTTCCGGACCTGGCGCGCCGGCGATGAACTTCGTTTTCACAGTCTGTGACAGCACGGCCAATGAAAGCCTACCGGACTGGCCCGGTCATCCGATGACCGCACTGTGGGCAGTGCCGGATCCTGCGATGGCGGGTGGCACGGACGCCGAACGGCACCTCGCCTTCGCCGACGCCTATCGCATGATGAACAACCGCATCGCATTGCTGACGAACCTGCCGATAGCGTCGCTCGATCATCCGGCTTTGCAGCAACATTTGGACGAAATCGGCCGTCATCAGCCGCAGCAGGGCTGAAAGCCTTCCAGCCGCGCAAAAGAGGCGGGTGGCATCCGGATTTACGGCCGCGCATCGTTCTGCAGGACGGCGACGACGGCGCGCTCGATCCGTGATGCCTCAACGACCAGCCAGTCGGTCATCGCCGGCCAGTTGTCCTCGGCATAGCAATTGACCCGCCACATCGAATTGATGCCAAGGCCTTCGCAGCTTTGTTCCGGCCTGAGCCTCAGCCTGTCCTCGATCGCCGGCTGGAACGGCTTCAGCCGCGACCAGCTTTGCGTGGCGCCGAACTTCTCGTTGCGGCCGAAGAAGACGCCGACATGGCTCTGCGCCGGCGCGACATACATCGAAACCACCAAAGCGAAATCTGGCAGCCCGCGCTGCCAGAACCAAGGTCCGCGCCGCGCCAGCCGGGCTCTTTCTTCCGGATGCCGTTCGGCAAACAGCGACCAGAAGCCGCGATGGCGGAATTCCGAGGCGCGACGGCCGCCGAAGTCGAATTCGCTCATGGTTCGAACCGTGTCTCCGGCAACCGCATCGGGCGCCGGCCGTGGGCCTTACTCCATGCCGAGCGCGGCCATGTACAGATCGAGGATAGCATCCTCCTCCTGGCGCTCGGCCTGGTCCTTCTTGCGCAGACGGATGATGGTGCGGATTGCCTTGGTGTCGAAGCCGGTACCCTTGGCCTCGGCGAAGACTTCCTTGATGTCGTCGGAAATTGTCTTCTTTTCTTCCTCGAGCCGCTCGATGCGCTCGATCAAGGCACGCAGCTGGCCGGCGGCAACAGTCTGGCTGGTCTCGGTGATATCGTCGGCCATGTTATTCTCCAAAGATCGGTTCCGCGCCGCGACTCGGGGAACGTGCCGCGGCGAATTTCAGCGGTTCGATGCCCGACCGGGGCCGGCGGGTCAAGCCGTTATCGACAGCCTCGCCAAGGGCTGCCGCCAGAAGCCGACAACCTGCCTGTTCCTTGCGAACTCTCAGTTGAACGCGATCAGGAGATCCTTCGCATCGATCTGGTCGCCGGCCTTGACCAACACCTCGGCGACCGTGCCATCGCGCTCGGCATGCAATGCCGTCTCCATCTTCATCGCTTCGATGGAGAGCAGCACGTCGCCCGCCTTGACCGCCTGGCCGGCGGCAACCGCGAGCGCCGAAACCACACCCGGCATCGGCGCCCCGACATGCGCCTCGTTGCCGGGCTCGGCCTTGCGACGCGCCTTGGCGGCGGAAGCGCCATGCGCGCGGTCGGGCACCTTCACACGCCGCGGCTGGCCGTTGAGCTCGAAGAACACGGTGACCATGCCCTTGTCATCGACATCGCCGAACGCCTGGCAGCGCACGACCAAGGTCTTGCCCTTTTCGATGTCGACGAAAATCTCATCTTCCGATTTCATGCCGTAGAAATAGGTCGGCGTCGGCAGAACGCTGACCGGGCCGTAGGTTTCCTGGGCGGCGACGAAATCGGAAAACACCTTCGGATACATCAGCCACGAGGCGAACTCGTATTCCGACAGCTTGCGCTCGAGCTTTTCCTCGATCTCCTTGCGGCTCTTCTTGAGGTCGGCCGGCTTGAGCAACGAACCGGGCCGCGCCGTGATCGGCTTGTCGCCCTTCAGTGCCTTCTTCTGCAGCGCCTGCGGCCAGCCGCCCGGGGACTGGCCGAGGTCGCCGCGCAGCATCGAGACGACCGAGTCCGGGAAGGCGATGTCGCGGGCCGGATTCTCGACATCGGCAACGGTCAGGTCCTGGCTCACCATCATCAGCGCCATGTCGCCGACGACCTTCGAGGACGGCGTCACCTTGACGATGTCGCCGAACATCAGGTTGACGTCATGATAGGTCTGCGCCACTTCGTGCCAGCGTGTCTCAAGCCCGAGCGAACGCGCCTGTTCCTTGAGGTTGGTGAACTGCCCGCCCGGCATTTCGTGCAGGTAGACCTCCGACGCCGGTCCCTTCAGGTCGCTTTCGAAGGCGGCGTACTGGTTGCGCACCGCTTCCCAGTAGAACGAGATTTTCCGGATCCATTGCGGGTCGAGGCCCGGATCGCGTTCGGTGCCCTTCAGCGCTTCGACGATCGAACCCAGACACGGCTGCGAGGTGTTGCCGGAAAAGGCGTCCATCGCCGCGTCGATGGCGTCGACGCCGCTTTCCACCGCCGCCAGCACGGTTGCCGCCGACAGGCCCGATGTGTCGTGGGTGTGGAAATGGATCGGCAGGTCGGTCGCCTCGCGCAGCGCCTTGAAGAGCACGCGGGCGGCACTCGGCTTCAACAGGCCAGCCATGTCCTTGACCGCGATGATATGGGCGCCGGCGGCCTGCAATTCGCTGGCCAGCCCGACATAATATTTGAGGTCGTACTTGGCCCGCGCCGGATCGAGAATGTCGCCTGTATAGCACATCGCCGCTTCGATCAGCTTGCCCTCGGCGCCCACGGCGTCCATGGCGACACGCATGTTCTCGACCCAGTTCAGGCAGTCGAAGACGCGGAACAGGTCGATGCCGCCCGCCGCTGCCTGCTTGACGAAATGCTGCACGACATTATCGGGGTAATTGGTGTAGCCGACGCCGTTGGCGCCGCGCAGCAGCATCTGCAGCAACAGGTTGGGGGCTGCTTCCCGCACCAGCGACAGCCGCTCCCATGGATCCTCGGTGAGGAAGCGCATGGCGACGTCGAAAGTGGCGCCGCCCCAGCATTCGAGCGACAGGAGCTGCGGCAGCGCGCGCGCATAGGTGCCGGCGATGCCGGCAATGTCATGAGTGCGCACGCGGGTCGCCAGCAGCGACTGGTGGCCGTCGCGCATCGTCGTGTCAGTGACCAGCACTTCCTTCTGCTCGCGCGTCCAGGCGGCGAACTTCTCCGGCCCGAGCACGTCGAGCTTCTGCTTGCTGCCGCTCGGCACATTGCCATTGAGATAGGGCACCACGGGCGGCGCCGCGTCCGCCTTTGGCGTCGGCCGGCCGCGCGTCTCCGGATGGCCGTTGACGCTGACGTCGGCCAGATAGTTGAGCAGCTTGGTGGCGCGATCCTGGCGCTTGACCTGCTGGAACAGCTCCGGCGTCGTGTCGATGAACTTGGTGGTATAGGAATTGTCGGCGAAGCTCGGGTGATTGATGATCGCTTCGAGGAAGGTGAGGTTGGTGGCGACACCGCGGATGCGGAATTCGCGCAAGGCGCGGTTCATGCGGGCGATCGTCTCGGCCGGTGTCGGCGCCCAGGCCGTCACCTTCTCCAGCAGCGGATCGTAGAAGCGGGTGATGACCGCGCCGGAATAGGCCGTGCCGCCATCGAGGCGGATGCCGAAGCCGGTGGCGCCGCGATAGGCGGTGATGCGGCCATAGTCCGGAATGAAATTGTGTTCGGGATCTTCCGTGGTGATGCGGCACTGCAAGGCATGGCCGTTCAGCCGGATGTCCCGCTGCGCCGGCACACCCGATTCCGGCGTGCCGATGGCGAAGCCGTCGAGGATGTGGATCTGCGCCTTCACGATGTCGATGCCGGTCACCATCTCGGTCACGGTGTGCTCGACCTGGATGCGCGGATTGACCTCGATGAAATAGAACTTGCCGGTATCGGCATCCTGCAGGAATTCGACGGTGCCGGCGCCGATATAGCTGGTCTCGCGCGCGATCTTCAGCGCATAGCCGCAAAGTTCCTGGCGCAGGTCCTCGCTGAGGTAGGGCGCCGGCGCGCGCTCGACGACCTTCTGGTTGCGGCGCTGGATCGAGCAGTCGCGCTCGAACAAATGCACGGCATTGCCATGCGTGTCGCCAAGCACCTGCACTTCGACATGGCGGGCGCGCTCGATCAGCTTTTCGAGATAGACCTCGTCCTTGCCGAAGGCGGCTTTCGCCTCGCGCTTGCCTTCCATGACCTCGCGGGCGAGGTCGGCCTCGGAACGGATGGCGCGCATGCCGCGCCCGCCGCCACCCCACGAAGCCTTGAGCATGACCGGATAACCGACCGTCTTGGCGAGTTCCTTGACCGCCTCCATATCGTCCGGCAACGGATTGGTGGCCGGCACCACGGGCACGCCGACCTCGATAGCGAGATTGCGCGCGGCGACCTTGTTGCCCAGCCGCCGCATCGTGTCGGGCTTCGGACCAATGAAGGTGATGCCTGCCTGCGCGCAGGCCTCGGCGAATTCGGGGCTTTCCGACAGCAGCCCGTAGCCGGGGTGGATGGCGACGGCGCCTGAAAGCCTGGCGACGCGGATCACCTCCTCGATCGACAGATAGCTCTCGATCGGCCCCATGTCCTTGTTGAGATGCGGACCGCGCCCGACCTGGTAGCTTTCGTCGGCCTTGAAGCGGTGCAGTGAGTATTTGTCTTCCTCGGCCCAGATCGCCACGGTTTTGAGACCCAGCTCATTGGCCGCGCGAAAGACGCGGATGGCGATTTCTGACCGGTTGGCGACGAGGATCTTCGTGATGGCCAAGGACTGGGCTCCAGCAGCGGAAGGGACAGGAAATCGGGGCAATGATTAGCGTGAAAATGCTGCAGTGCAAACAAAATCGACGTTGATTTAAACCGATTTAAATCAATTATTCGGTCAACACTCGCATGCATTCGTTCGCAAGGGGCCGAACAATGGCGACAATTTCGATCCTGGATGCGATCTTGCCGGCTAAGGAACGCGGGCAGGGGATATCACGGCGCCGGCCCGCGTCAAAGAAAATGCCCGGCGCGAGGCGCCGGGCATCGTTGGTTTCGGATCCGAATGAATTACGACTTCGGGAACCAGGAATACTTGCCGTCGTCCTTCTTCTTCCATTCGTACATGATGTAGCCCGGGAGCTTCGGATCGCCCTTGGCGTCATAGGCGAGATCGCCCAGGACGGTGGGGAACGGGCCGCTTTCATGCATCGCCTTGGCGACAGCCTGCGGATCGTTCGTCTTGGCGGCGGCTGCCGCCTCTGCGACCACCTGCACGGCTGCGTAGGCGTAGAGCGTGTAGGCTTCCGGCTCGAAACCCTGCGCGCGGAACTTCTCGACCAGTTCCTTGTTGGCCGGGATCAGGCGCGGGTCGGGGCCGAACGTGTTGAGCGTGCCGGCGACGGCATCGCCCGCGATCGCGGCGAGTTCGTCCGTCACGATGCCGTCACCCGACATCATCGGGGCCTTGAGGCCCTGGTCCGCGGATTGACGGATGATCAGGCCGGCTTCGGTGTGCAGGCCTCCCCAGTAGATCAGGGTGACGCCGGCTTCCTTCATCTTGGCGATCAGCGCCGAGAAGTCCTTGTCGCCGACATTGACGCCTTCATACATCACTTCCTTGATGCCGGCGGCATTCATCGCCTTCTTGGTCTCGTCCGCGAGGCCCTGGCCATAAGGGGTCTTGTCGTGGATCACGGCGACTTTGGCATCCTTGAAGTTCGCGGCGATATAGGCGCCGGCGATGCTGCCCTGCTGGTCGTCGCGTCCGCAGGTACGGAACACATTCCACAGGCCGCGCTCGGTGAACTTCGGGTTGGTTGCGGCCGGCGTGATTTCGACGATGTTGTTTTCGGCGTAGACTTCGGAGGCCGGGATCGACACGCCGGAGTTGAAGTGGCCGATCACAAACTTGACGCCGTCGCCGACGAACTTGTTGGCGACCGAGATGCCCTGCTTCGGATCGGAGACATCGTCACCGACTTCGAGCTTGATCTGCTCGCCATTGATGCCGCCCTTGGCATTGATCGCGGCGACGGCCGCTTCGGCGCCCTTCTGCAGCTGTGCGCCGAAGGCCGCGTTCGGGCCGGTGATCGGACCGGCAACACCGAACATTACATCAGCCCACGCATTGCCGCCGAACGCGACGAGCGCGGTCAGGGCGACGGCGGACAATAGTGACTTTTTCATTGAAACGCTCCCATTAACGGAGTGGGCGTGGATGAAGCTTTCATGCGATGCCCACCCTTATCGCAGAAAGCATAGTTTGCCCATTTTCAGGCACTTGTCACGCCGATTCATCCCAGAAACGGCGTTTATGATGAACGTCAACCTTTCGGTTTCCAGCTCAAAAGCGAAGCTCTTTCGTAGAGCCAATTATATTGCGTGACCATCTGGTTGGTTCGCGTGTATTGATAGCCAACAAAGCCCAGTATCATCAGCACGATTGTGTCGACGATATAGTAATGCAGTGAGAACATCGTACCGTCGAACAGCGCGTGATGGATGAAGCGGATGCCGATGCCGAGCCCGAGCAAATAGGCAAACAGCTGGATGAAGCTGCGCCATGTCTGGGCGCTGGCCTTGCCGGTCATCCATGCCGCCCAGCCGCCGAGCAGGCAGGTGACGAAGAAGAACTGCCAGATCGACGGTTCCTCGTAGAGAATGCCTTGCATGGGAAGTCTCCTGAACTCAGTGATGTCCGCCTTCGAGATAGGCGGCGCGCACTTCCGGATTGGCGAGCAGCTCCTTGCCGGTACCGCTCATCGTCACATTGCCGTTGACCATGACATAGCCGCGCGTGGCGAGCTTGAGCGCGCCGAACGCGTTCTGCTCGACCAGGAACACGGTCAGCCCTTGGGTGCGGTTCAATTCGCGGATGGCATCGAAGATCTGCTTGACGATCAGCGGCGCCAGACCCAGCGACGGCTCGTCGAGCAGCAGCAGTTTCGGCCGCGCCATCAACGCGCGTCCGATCGACAGCATCTGCTGTTCGCCGCCCGACAAGGTGCCGCCACGCTGGGCGATGCGCTCCTTCAGTCTGGGGAACAGCGTGAACACCTTCTCGACGTCCTCGCCATAGTATTTGAGGTTGTCGAGGCTGGCGCCCATCTGCAGGTTTTCCATCACCGTCATGCGCGGGAAGATGCGCCGGCCCTCGGGTGACTGGGCAATGCGCATGCGTGCGATTTCATGCGTCGGCAGCTGGGTGATATCGGTCCCGGCGAAGGTGATGGTGCCGGTGCGGGCGCGTGGAGCCCCGAAGATGGTCATCATCAGCGTCGACTTGCCGGCGCCGTTGGCGCCGATCAGCGCCACGATCTCCCCTTGCTTGACGGTGACGTTGACGCCGTTCAGCGCCCGGATGTTGCCGTAATAGGTCTCCACGCCCTTGATATCGAGCAGCGTTGTCGTGGCCATCACTTGCCCCCTCCACGCTTGCCCTGACCGGGCTTGCCTGTGCTCGCGGCCTTGCCGGACGCATGACTCGTCGCCACCTTGCCCGCGTCGACGCGGCGCGAGAATTCGGTATCCTTGCCCTGACCGAGCAGCTTCGCCTGCTTGACCCATTCCTCGCGCGCGATGCGCCCGTCAAAGGCGAGATAGGCCTCGACCGCCTCGACGTCAGACTTCTTCCAGGCGCCGATCTGGTCGAAGTGGAAGATACCGTGTTCGTTGAGCTTCTTCTCGTTGACCGTACCGATGCCTTTGATGCGGGTCAGATTGTCGGCCTTGCCGCCACGGGGGGCAGCTAGGCGGTTCGAAACGCCTTCGGCCTTTGCCGCCGGTGCCTTGGCGGCCGGCTTCTTCGCCGCGGCCTTCGTAGCCCCCGTCTTCGCGGCCGGCCTGGCTGCGGGAACCGGCTTGGCCGCCACCGGCTTGCTCGCCACGGTCGCGACACGGGCATCGACTTGCGCCGCCTTCGAGGCGCCCTTCGACACAGTGACGCGCTCGCCCTCGCTGTGTCCAACCGTGTCGCTCACTGGTCCGGCCAGGTATGACGACGATGTCCCCGGGCCATGCGCGGCATCCGGCCCTATGTCGAGCTGCTCGATGACGTCCTCGTCGCCGACTTCGGTGAGCACGGTCTCGACCTCCTCGTCATCGACGCCGAGATAGGCGGCGATAACGCGCGGATCGGTGCGCACCGACTGCGGATTGCCGTCGGAGATCTTGCGGCCATATTCCAGCACGACGACGTGGTCGGAAATCTGCATGACCACGGACATGTCGTGCTCGATCAAGAGGATCGAGGTGCCGGTCGTATGCTTGATTCCCATCAGCAGTTCGTTGAGAGCCGCCGATTCCTTCGGGTTGAGGCCGGCCGCCGGTTCGTCGAGGCACAGAAGCTCGGGACCGGTGCACATGGCGCGCGCGATTTCAAGCCGCCGCTGCGCGCCATAGGGTAAGTCGCCTGCCGGATCGTCGGCACGATCGACGAGATCGGCCTTTTCCAGCCAGTGCTTGGCAAGCTCCACCGATTCGGCCGAGGCCTTGCGGTAGCCGCTGAAGCCGAACAGGCCCAGGATCGTATAGCCCGAAGCCTTCATCAGCTTGTTATGCTGGGCGACAAGCAGGTTCTCCAGCAGCGTCATGCCCGAGAACAGGCGTATGTTCTGGAAGGTGCGCGCCACCTTGGCGCGCGCCGGAATCTCGTGGTTGGGCAACCGTTCCAGCAGGTAGCTGGAACCGTCGGCCCGGTTGAGCGTGATCATGCCTTCCGACGGCTTGTAGAAGCCGGTGATGCAATTGAACACCGTGGTCTTGCCGGCGCCGTTGGGACCGATCAGCGCGGTGATTTCGCCGCGCCTGGCGGTGAAGGACAGGTCGCCGATGGCAACCAGTCCGCCGAACTTCATTGACAGATGCTCGACCTGCAGGATGGCGTCGTTCATTTGCGTGGTCGCATTCATCAGCCGTGGCCCTCCTTGGTGAAGGAGCCTGAGACAGCCCTTCGCTCCTTGAGGAAGGCGGTTGGTTCACGACTGCCGACGAAGCCGCGCGGCTTCCACAGCATGACGATGACCATGGCCATGCCGAACAAAAGCATGCGGTAGAGTTCTGGTGTGAAATCGGGCCCGAAGACCTGCTTGAGGAAATCGAGTTCGCGCAGCGCCTCGGTGCCGCCGATCATCACCATCGCGGCGACGGCGATGCCGACCAGCGAACCCATGCCGCCAAGGACGACGATGGCCAGGATAATGGCCGATTCCAGGAAGACGAAGGATTCCGGGCTGACAAAGCCTTGCCGGGCGGCGAAGAAGGAGCCGGCAAAACCGCCGAACATGGCGCCGGTGGCAAAGGCGGTGAGCTTGGTCGTGGTGGTGTTGATGCCCAGCGAGCGGCAGGCGATCTCGTCCTCACGCAAGGCTTCCCAGGCGCGGCCGACCGGCAGGCGCCGCAGCCGGATGGTGACGAAGGCGGTTAACAGGCAGAGCCCAAGGATCAGGTAGTAGAGGAAGATCTTGTAGTAGGCGCTGGACGTGGCGATGTTCAGCACCTTGGCGATGTAGTTCGGGTCCGACACGTTGAAGGTCATCAGGCCGAAGAAGCTGACCTTGGGAATGCCGGAGATGCCGGCCGACCCATTGGTGACCTCGCGCCAGTTGATCAGCACGAGGCGGATGATCTCGCCGAAGGCGAGCGTCACGATCGCCAGATAGTCGCCGCGCAGGCGCAGCACGGGAAAGCCGAGCAACACCCCCCAGAGCGCGGCCATGGCGCCCGCGGCGGGCAACAATATCCAGAACGACAGGCCGAAATGCGTGGCGAGAAGCGCATAGGCATAGGCGCCAAGCGCATAAAAAGCGACATAGCCAAGATCAAGCAGACCGGCGAGGCCGACGACGATGTTCAGTCCCCAGGCCAGCATCACATAGATCAGGATCTGGATGCCGAAATTATCGACCCATTTCAACGAACCCTGCAACCCTCCGGTGATCGACCAGGCGTTGAGCGACAGCACCGCGACCACGAGGATCGGGTACAGCACCAGCGCCGAGATGCCCAATTTGGTGAAGTTGGCATGGATGAAGGCGCGGAAGTAGTAGATCACGCAGGCCAGCACATAGATGAGCGCCAGGGCACGCAGGAATTGCAGATAGCCGGCCGGTTCTGCCCCAATCCATCCGGCGAGAGAGCTGTTGAACACGAACAGCAGCACCATGGCGACGGCCGCTCCGATGAAGGTCGGCAGGGTGAAGAAGCGGGATGCCACGCTTGCCGGCATGAGGCCGGTGGTCACGTTGGCGACCTTTTGGTTGGCCATGAAGGGCTGGCCATAGGCAACGTAGAGGAAGCGTCCGACTGCGGTGGCGATCACCACCGCGGCAAGCAAGCCCCAGCGCTGCACCACGACCAGTTCGTTGGACATGTTCTGGTCGGTCTTGAGGCCGATGAAGAGCACGAACAGGCCGAGCGCGATGGCGCCGGCATAGAAGGCCTCGCGCAGAGCGCGCTGCATGGGGCTGGCGACGGTGTCGCGCTCTGGAGATACGGTTACGGCCATGGTCTCAGACCTTTTCGACTTCTGGCCGGCCCAATATGCCGGAAGGCAGGAAGATCAGGACGATCGCCAGGATCGAGAAGGCGGCGACGTCCTTGTAGTCGATCGAGAAATAGGCCGACCACATGCTCTCGATGAAGCCGATCAGCAGCCCGCCGAGCACGGCGCCCGGAAGCGAGCCGATGCCGCCAAGCACCGCGGCCGTGAAGGCTTTCACACCCGGCACGAAGCCGTCCGAGAAGGCGATGACGCCGTAGTACATCAGGAACAGCGTGCCGGCGACGGCGGCAAGGGCCGCCCCCATGATGAAGGTGATCGAGATGGTGCGGTCGACGTCGATCCCGAGCAGTGCCGCCATCTTGCGGTCCTGCTCGCAAGCGCGTTGCGCCCGGCCAAGCGAGGTCCTGTTGACCAGGTACCAGAACACCGCCAGCAGCAAAGCGGTGACGATGACGATGATGATCTGCTTCAGCGACACGCTGACGCCGTTGATGTTGTAGACTTGGCTGACCATCGGCGGGATCGGCTTGTTGCGCGGCCCTTGCGTCACCTGGACGAAGTTCGACAGCGCGATCGACATGCCGATGGCGGTGATCAGCGGCGCCAGCCGGAACGAACCGCGCAGCGGCCGGTAGGCCACTTTCTCGATCGTCCAATTGTAGAGGCTGGTGAGCAGCATCGCCACGATCATCATGACCAGCAGCGCGATGACCACGGGCACCGAATAAAACAGCGCGCCGAGGATGAGGAAGACGATCAGCGCCGTGAAAGCGCCCACCATGAAGATGTCGCCATGGGCGAAATTGATCATGCCGATGATGCCGTAGACCATCGTGTAGCCGATCGCGATCAGCCCATAGATCGATCCCAGCGTCAGCCCGTTGATAAGCTGCTGGACAAAGTACTGCATGTGTACATGGCTCCCCTGGAATGTCGCCCATGCAGACGCATCCCTTTTCGTATTTCCCCTAGTCGTAAAGTTTCGAGCCCGGATTGCAACGTGATTTTTTCGACCGCTCCGCGTGTTTCCAAGTCACGTCTTCCCGATCGCCCTTTTTTCGCACCCGGCCCCTGGACTATCGCGGACCCTATCATTGGCATAACGCAATGTCTTTGACGATTGGGCCGCATCATGCGCTCCGTTTCGAAGAAATCACCGTCAAAATTAGGTGATGAGACGAATCGTTGCGTTCCTGACACGGTTCGTCTTTTCGTCACATTCCTTTCCCCAAGGTCAGGATTCTCCTACTTGACCACGAAACCATGCGCGAATGGATCACGGTCGTCGATGAAGATGGTGTTCAGCCCGGTCATGCGCGCCCAGCCGCCGATCGAAGGGATGATCGCCGGCTTGCCCGCCGCGGCGACCTCCTTTTCGACCTTGCCCTTGAACAGCGAACCGATGATCGATTCATGGACGAAGGCGTCGCCCTCCCTGAGCTTGCCCTTGGCGTGAAGCTGCGCCATGCGCGCCGAGGTGCCGGTGCCGCAGGGCGAGCGGTCGATCGCCTTGTCGCCGTAGAAGACGGCGTTGCGCGCATCGGCGCCCTCGACCGTCGGCTTGCCGGTCCACAGCATGTGCGACAACCCTGCGATGCCGGGATTCTCCGGATGCACGAAGGAATACTTCTCGTTGAGCCGCTTCCGCACCACCGGGCTCCAGGCGATGAGGTCGCCGGCGGAATAGTCGGCCATGTCGCGATAGTTCGCCTGCGGTTCGACGATGGCGTAGAAATTGCCGCCATAGGCAACATCCACGGTGATCTCGCCGAGCCCAGGACATTCGACCGTCAGCCCTTCGGCATAAAGGAAGGACGGCACGTTGGTGATGCGCACCTCCTCGACATACTCGCCGACCTGCTTGTATTCGGCGATGACCAGGCCAGCCGGCGTGTCGAGCCGCAGCACACCCGGCGTCTTCGGCTTGATCAAGCCGTGCTCGATGGCCATCGTCACCGTGCCGATGGTGCCGTGCCCGCACATGGGCAGGCAACCTGATGTCTCGATGAACAGGATGGCGATGTCGCAATCCTCGCGTGTCGGCGGGTAGAGGATCGACCCTGACATCACGTCATGGCCACGCGGCTCGAACATCAGGCCGGTGCGGATCCAGTCATATTCGGCGAGGAAATGCGCGCGCCGTTCCATCATCGTCGAGCCCTGCAGCAACGGACCGCCGCCGGCGACCAGCCGCACCGGGTTGCCGCAGGTGTGGCCGTCGATGCAGAAGAAGGATTTCTTGGCCATGTCGCTCCTCGAAAATCAAAACCCGAAAAAATCAAAATCGTTGTGGGCTGAAGGGCGCCAGATCAACGGACGAAGTCTGCCCCAGAATGAATTCCCTGATCAACCGCCCGGTTGCCGCGGCCTGGGTCAGGCCGAGATGGCCATGGCCGAAGGCGTAGATCACCGACCGGCTGCGCGTCGCCTTGCCGATGACGGGCACCGAATCCGGCAGCGAGGGCCGGAACCCCATCCATTCGCGTCCGCCCGAGGGATCGAGCCCCGGCAGGAATTCCCGCGCCTTCCGCAAGAGCGCTTTCGACCTGTTGAAATTGGGCGGCCGCTCGATACCGCCGAGTTCGACGGCACCGCCGACGCGCAGTCCCGTTTCGAGCGGCGTGATGACGAAGCCGTGACCGGAAAAGATCAGCTGCCGCGTCACGTCGAAGGCGCTCGTCGGCAGCGTCGTGTTGTAGCCGCGTTCGGTCTCCAGCGGAATGCGGTCGCCGAGCTGCCGCGCCAGCAGATGCGACCAGGCGCCGGCGGTGACGACGAGGCGCCTGGCCTGCCTGGTCGAGCCGTCGGGCAGCGTTAGCGTCGCGCCATCTTGATCGGCGGCGACCCCGTCGATGCGGGCCATCTCGAAACGGGCACCCTTGGACTGCGCATAAGCCCACACCGCCTTGCCGAGCAGTTTTGGATCGGCGACCGTCTTCCATCCCGGCACGAAGGTGCCCTTGACGAAACGCGGTGACAGCCCCGGTTGCAAGCCCGCCAGGTCCTCGCCCGCGACATGGCGGAAGCCTATGCCGAAACGCTCGCGCGCCGCCCAGCCGGACAGCGACGCTCGGAATTCCGCCTCACTTTCGTAGAGCTCGAGCGAGCCGTCCTCGCGCAGCATCGGCCGTGTGCCGGAACGATCGAGCAGATCCCACCATTCGGCCTCGGCAAGCTTCATCATGCCGGCCTGCGCTGTCAGGCTCGCCTCGTATTTCCCTGGCGCGCCGGCGCGCCAGAACCGGATCAGCCAAGGCAGAAGCTTTGGCAGGTAGGCGGGCGGAATGCTGAGCGGGCCGAGTGGATCGGCGAGCCATTTCGGCAGCTGCCGGATCATACCCTTGTGGGCCAGCGGCAATACGTCGGAGAAGGCAAAGGCGGCGGCGTTGCCGGAGCTCGTCTCCTCGCAGATGCCAGTGCGGTCGAAGACCGTGACATCCAGCCCCGCCTCGGCAAGGAAAGCCGCCGCGCAGATGCCGATGATGCCGCCGCCGATGATGGCGATGTCGATTACGGCATTGTTAGTCATGGCGGCGCACAGTGCAAAACGCCCTCTCTCGCTTCTCCGTGCCAGCCCCCTCATCCGGCCCTTCGGGCCACCTTCTCCCAGCTGGGGAGAAGAGGCTGACGCCAACGCTGGCGAACTCTTCTCCCCTTGGGGAGAAGATGGCCGCGAAACGGCCGGATGAGGGGGCCTGCGCCATCGCCAATTCAGAACTGCGGCAGCGTCGGCCGCACCGCGAGCGCATCTTTGACGATCTTCTCGACCGCTTTGCGGCGTTCGCCCGACAGCGGCATGCGCGGCATACGCACGCGGTCATTGGTGTTGATGGCGAACACTTCGGCAAGCTTGATGTTCTGCACCAGATAGGTCGAGACATCGAGGTCGAGCAGCGGCCGGAACCAGCGGTAGATGGCGAGCGCCTCTTCGCGGCGTCCCTGCTTCATCAACTGGTAGATGGCGACGGTCTCGCGCGGGAAGGCGGTGACCAGGCCAGCCACCCAGCCGATGGCGCCCACCGACAGCGCCTCGAAGGCGAGGTTGTCGACGCCGGTGAACAGGTCGTAGCGGCTGCCGAGGCGGTTGATGATCTCGGTCGAGCGGCGGATGTCGTCGGAGGATTCCTTGATGGCGACGAAACGCTTGTCCGACGCAAGCTCCTCCATCTGGTCGACGGTGACATCGACGCGGTAGGCGAGCCGGTTGGAATAGATCATGACCGGCAGGTCGCCGGCCTCGGCCACGGCGCGCAGCGCCGCCACGGTCTCTTCCGCGTTGGTATGATAGATCGGGCTCGGCACGACCATCAGGCCGTTGGCGCCTTCCTTGGCGGCGCGCCTGGCGATGCTGGCGGCCTCGCGGGTGCCGGCCTCGTTGACCGTCAGCAGCACCGGCTTCTTGCCGGCCACCTTCTGCGCGGTCTTCAGCACCTCGATCTTCTCGTCAGGCGACAGCATCGGGCCTTCGCCGAGCGAGCCGCAGACGATGATGCCGTCGCAGCCGGCCTCCATCTGCAGGTTGAAGCAGCGCTCCATCTCGGCATGATCGAGCCCGTCGTCGGCGGTGAATTTGGTCGTGACGGCGGGGAAAACTCCGGTCCACATGGCTATCTCTCCATCTGATATATCAGCCGTATATCTGTTAGGAAAGCCGCTGTCAATGCGGAATCTGTTATGATATATTTTAGATATATCAGGAGACCGCCTTTGATATCCATGGAAGCAACCACCGTGTCGGAGCCCGCGGCAACCAAGGCTTATCGCGTCCTCGAACACATGATCGTGACGCTCGAACTGGCCCCGGCGAGTTTTGTCACCGAAGGCTCCTTGATCGAGCGGCTGGCGCTCGGTCGCACGCCGGTGCGCGAGGCGATCCAGCGGCTGGCCTGGGAGGGGCTGCTCGATGTCAGGCCGCGTGCCGGCATCGCGATCGCACCGCTGCATCCCGGCGACTGGCTGCGCGTGCTCGACGCAAGGCGCGGCGTCGAAGTGGTGCTCGCACGATCGGCCGCACGCTTCGTCACCCGCGAGGCCGCCGACCTGTTTCACGAGGCCGCACTCGCCATGCAGAAGGCGGTCATCTCGGGCAATGTGCTTGCCTTCATCCAGGCCGACAAGGCGCTCGACGAAGCGCTGGCGCTCGCTGCCGACAACCCGTTCGCCGCGAGGCTGGCCGCCCCGTTGCAGACCCACAGCCGCCGCTTCTGGTTCCGCTACAAGGCGGACACCGGGCTGGCGGAATCCGCCGAGCACCATGTCGCGTTGATCCGGTCGATCCTGGATGGCGACGAGGAAGGCGCCGCCAAGGACGCCAAGAAACTGATGGCGCTGCTGCGCGGCCATGCCGAGGTGGCTGCAACACGCTGAACGGGCGATCAGATCCCTTGCGCGGCGGCGATGGCTGTATTTTCCCATCCCTCACCGGTCGCGAAGATGCAGCTTCGGCCCTGCACGTCGGTTACCAGCATGGTCCAGGTTCCACTTGCCGAAACATAGATTTCGACAATGGCGGCCCGGCTGACCACACCGTAGCCGATCTGCTTCTGTTGAAAGGCCTTAGCCAGTGCCGCGACAAGGTCACTATGGCCGCCGCAGACGAACTGCGCCTGCGCGGACAGGGTCGACAGCGCCAGCGCAGCGTCGATCGCAGCTAAGCTGATCCATCGAAACGAAAATATCCGTGCCATCTGGCACCTCCTTCGCCTTCACGTTCCGGCAAAGGGAGGCACCCACGGAGCCTCAACGTGCCGGAGCGTTCCAGGCCGGGTCCGACGTCTTCATCACGTCACTCCTTCTGGTTTCCGGTCTGTCGTCTGGGAATTCTATCGCATTCCCTGGATTCGATATGGTGAAGCCCCGATCTGAAAAAAAAGCACCGTTTCGTGGGCTTGGTCGTCATCGGCGTCAGGCCTCACGAAACCCTGTTGGATGGCGGCGAGGAGGCCACCCGCCCAGTCGCCAGCCGGCCGGCGCTGGTGAATGGCCCCGGCAGGATGACCGCTACGCGCCGCGTCCGCTCAGGCGCCCGGCAGCGTGGCCCTGATCGTCGGGCTATCCCAGCCCTCGCCGACGGACAGGACACAGCTCTGGCCTTTGGTATCGGAGGCCAGGACGGTCCAACTGCCTTGCTCGGAAACAAAGACCTCCAGGACCACGCCGGGATTGATGAGGCCACGCCCGGCTTCGCTCTCACGGAACTTCTCACCGAGCGCCCTGACGATGTCGGCGCGCGCGCCGCATTGCCCGGCTGCCTCAGCCTGCACGACAAAGGACATTACCATCCCCGTGCAGAATATCGTTGCGATAAAATACCGTTTCATCTGACACCTCCTTGCGCCAGACGAGAACCCCGGTTGACACCGGCGCTGTTTGGATTGGCCTGCACCTTGGCAGGAATACAGGCTAAAGCTGGCCCCAGCTGCTTGGTTCCATCACATTAGCGTTTTGGCAGATGGTGCCGCGCCGGAATCGAAAGGCCCGGAGCATAGCCCCGGGCCTTTCGTGCGATCTGTGGATTTAGCCAATTCATCGTCGGAATGACGAACTCGGCACCGTCCTCGATGCCGGCCAGCACGCCCGCAGCCGAAGGCGAGGACGCGCAAGCAAGAAACCGTTCGGCTTAGTTCATCGTCGGGATGACGAACTCGGCACCGTCCTTGATGCCGGCCCGCGCGCCCGCAGCCGAAGGCGAGGACGCGCAGCCAAGAAACCGTCCGGCTTAGTTCATCGTCGGGATGACGAACTCGGCACCGTCCTTGATGCCGGCCCGCGCGCCCGCAGCCGAAGGCGAGGACGCGCAGCCAAGAAACCGTCCGGCTTAGTTCATCGTCGGGATGACGAACTCGGCACCGTCCTTGATGCCGGACGGCCAGCGCGAGGTCACCGTCTTGGTCTTGGTATAGAAGCGGAAGGCGTCCGGGCCGTGCTGGTTGAGGTCGCCGAAGGAAGACGCCTTCCAGCCGCCGAACGTGTAGTAGGCGATCGGCACCGGGATCGGCACGTTGACGCCGACCATGCCAACCTGGACACGGCTGGCGAAGTCGCGGGCAGCATCGCCGTCGCGGGTGAAGATGGCGACGCCATTGCCCATCTCGTGGTCGTTGGCGAGCTTGATCGCATCCTCATAACGCGGCGCACGCACAACCGAGAGCACCGGTCCAAAGATCTCTTCCTTGTAGATGCGCATGTCCGCGGTCACGTTGTCGAACAGGCAGCCGCCCATATAGTAGCCGTCCTCGTAGCCCTGCATCTTGAAGCCGCGGCCGTCGACGACCAGCTTGGCGCCTTCCTTGACGCCGGTGTCGACATAACCCTTGACGCGCTCAAGCGCCTGGGCGGTGACCAGCGGGCCGAAATCGGCGGCCGAATCCGTCGACGGACCGACCTTCAGGCTCTCTACGCGAGGGATCAGCTTCTCCATCAGCCGGTTGGCGGTGTCGTTGCCGACCGGCACGGCCACCGAGATCGCCATGCAGCGCTCGCCGGCCGAACCGTAGCCGGCGCCGATCAGCGCGTCGACGGTCTGGTCCATATCGGCGTCGGGCATGATGATCATGTGGTTCTTGGCGCCGCCGAAGCACTGCACGCGTTTGCCGGCCGCCGTGCCGCGCGAATAGATGTAGTGGGCGATCGGCGTCGAGCCGACAAAGCCGATGGCCTTGATGTCGGGATCGTCGAGGATGGCGTCGACGACATCCTTGTCGCCGTTGACGACGTTGAGGATGCCGGCCGGCAGGCCGGCCTCGATGAACAGTTCGGCAATGCGCATCGGCACGCCCGGATCACGCTCCGAAGGCTTCAGAATGAAGGCGTTGCCGCAAGCGATCGCCGGCGCGATCTTCCAAAGCGGGATCATCGCCGGGAAATTGAACGGCGTGATGCCGGCGACCACGCCGAGCGGCTGGCGCATCGAATAGACGTCGATGCCGGGGCCGGCGCCGTCGGTGAATTCGCCCTTCATCATGTGCGGAGCGCCGATGCAGACTTCGACCACTTCGAGGCCGCGCTGGATGTCGCCCTTGGCGTCGGCGATGGTCTTGCCATGTTCGCGCGCCAGGATGTCGGCCAGTTCGTCATAGTCGCGGGCGACCAGTTCGAGGAATTTCATCAGCACGCGCACGCGGCGCTGCGGATTGGTGGCCGCCCATGCGGGCTGCGCGGCCTTGGCATTTTCGACCGCCGCGCGCAGTTCCGCCTGCGAGGCCAGCGCCACAGTGCCGCGCACCGAGCCGTCCATCGGCTGCATGACGTCCTGCTTGCGGCCGCTGGTGCCGGCGACACGCTTGCCGCCGATGAAATGACCGTAGTCGATCATGATTTCTCTCCCTTGTTTGTGATGGCGCATTGTCCGCCTTTGTGGTGGCGAAGGCAACGCGAGGGAGAACGCAACCGTTGTGCGGAAAATAGATAGCGGCGGATGCCTGTGCATCAATTGTCGCAAATGGTACGGTGAGTTGTCATCACTGGAATCGTTAAGTTGAGTTCCCTCGCGCCCCCTCTGTCCCTGCCGGACCACGCCCATGAACTGGGATGACGTCCGCATCTTTCTCGCCGTGGCGCGCGCCGGCCAGATCCTTGGCGCCGCGCGGCGGCTGGAACTCAACCATGCCACCGTTTCGCGCCGCATCGCGGCCCTGGAAGAGGCCCTGAGGACAAAACTCTTTCGCCGGCTGACCACCGGCAGCGAACTGACGCCGGCAGGCGAGCGCTTCCTCGACATCGCCGAACGCATGGAAGGCGACATGATCGCCGCCCGCTCGACCATATCGGGCGAAGGCGATGACGTGTCCGGAACCGTGCGCATCGGCGCACCCGACGGCTTCGGTGTCGCCTTCCTGGCCAAGCGGCTGGGCGAACTCACCGCCCTTCACCGCGAACTCACCATCCAGCTCGTGCCGGTGCCGCGCTCCTTTTCGCTGTCGCGGCGCGAGGCCGATATCGCGATTACCGTCGAGCGGCCGACCGAAGGGCGGCTGGTTGCCGGAAAGCTGGTCGACTATTCGCTCGGCCTGTTCGCGTCGCGCGCCTACGCCGAAGCCAATGGCCTGCCCAAGAGCGCCACGGAACTGGGCCAGCACACTCTCATCGGCTACGTGCCGGACCTCATCGTCAGCCCGTCGCTCGACTACGCGGCCGAATTCAGCGCGGACTGGCGCACCAGCTTCGCCATCTCCTCGGCGCTCGGCCAGGCCGAAGCCGTGCGTTCCGGCGCCGGCATCGGCATCCTGCACACTTTCGTCGCCCGCTCGATGCCGGAGCTGGTGGCCGTCGACGTGGTCAAGCCTATCCGCCGCGCCTACTGGCTGGTCTACCATGAATCGGTGAGGCCACTGCGCCGCGTCCAGATCGTCGCCAGCTTTATCACCAAGGCGGTGGAGCGCGAGCGGGGACTCTTCCTTTAGAGCAATTCCAGGAAAAGTGTGTGACGGTTTTCCGTCCGGAATTGCGTGAAAACAAAGAGTTAGAGCGGGTCGGCGATTCTATCAAACGCTGAACCGCTCTAGACGCGCCGTCACGGCACAAACACGGCCAAGTCCCCACACGCCGCCTTTTCCTTGCCACAAAACCAGCCAGTGTGGCATCAGGCGTGCGGCCCTCGGCCACGTAAGGCGGGCGCCGGTGGGGAAATCTTTCAGAAAGCTGGCGCGGATAGACATGCGAGCCGTTCTTGCCATCCTGCCGCTGCTTCTTGTCTCCGCATGCGCCAATCCATGGACAAAGGTACCGGAAGCCGAATTGCCCAGGCCGATCCGCGACGCCATGGCGCGCCCCTCGCCTTTCGTCATCGGCAATTACTGCGGTCCCGGCACCCGCACCGGCGATCTGTCGGCCCGGCCGGTCGACCGCGTCGACGCCGTTTGCCGAACCCATGACGCCTGCTACATCGCCCGCCACAACCATTGCGACTGCGACGGCGCCCTCGTCGCCTCGGCGAGGGCAATCCGCGACGACAAGACGGCGCCGCGCAAGATCCGCAGCAAGGCCGAATTGCTGATCGCCACCTTCGCCATCCCCGTCTGCAAGGTTTTTCCGCAAGGTTTCATGCCGCCGCGCGACCCGGCGCAGTTGAGCGCCATGAAGGCGGGAGCCACCGGGTGAATAGCCGCACGGCCATCGTCCTCGCCCTGTTCGGGCTGGCTGCCCTTGCCGGTTGTGCCGGTGCGGGCGGCAATGCCTGCGACCTCCTGGCGGGACAGGAAGCTTGCGCGCGGCCCTCGCTGTCGGCCAGCACGCCCGGGCGACAGGTCGCGGCGGCGCTGTTCTTCGCCAATGCCGGCGCCAGCGACTACGAAAAACGGTTCCTGGCGCTGCTCGCCAACAACGAGCTCGGCGCCATGGACCGAGCCAACGGCACCGGCCCCTTCGGGCGCGACCGCCGCGATGTCCAGAACCGCGATTTCCAGGCGACATATTCGACGCTACGGCAACTGGCCGGACCGGTCGCCAACGCACATCTGCCCCCGGCCAGTGGGGGTGGCGGCGACGGCCATTTCGACGCCCGCTGGCGGGTGTCGCGGCAGACGCTCTACATCGACGCGGCGGCGCGGCCCTCGGCTTCCAAGACCTTCGATTTCTCCGGCTTGCAGGCACGCAGCACCGAGATCGTCGTGCGCCAGGCCGGCAAGGAGCCGGCCGATATCGAAGGCAGTTGCGACGGCGCATTGGCGATCCGCGCCGCCGGAGCCTCACGCACCATTGCCGCTGGCGCGGCATTCCGTTTTCGCCTGTCGGGCGAGGACGGCACGGTCAGCCTGTTTCCGGCCGATGGCCTGGGCCGGTGCACGGCAAGGATCCGTTCCAGCCTCGCGCCCACCGGCGCGCCGCTCACCATCCGGCGCGAAGAGACCAGTGATCCGGCGCTCGCCAGTTTGGACAGCCGCTACCAGCGCTGCCCGGTCCCCGACGGCGCCGGCCTCGACGCCCTCGAGCGTGCCTTCTATGCCGGCCGGTGGCTGTCGCAGACCTGCGCCATGCCGATCGGGGAGCCTACGCTGCTGCGCAAATCGCGCGACGGCTTCAACGCCAAGGTCGAGGCCCTGATGGGCGCGCCGCTGTCCGATGCCGCCATCGACAAGGGCGATCCGGAATTGCCGCTCGATTTCTCGAAGGCGCCAAGGCTGAAGCTGATCTATCTCTCGTCGCTGGAATTCAAGGCCGACTTTTCCGGGCGCATCATCGAACGGCTGATCCGCCATCATGCGGCGCTTGGCACCAAGGTGCGCATCATGGTCACCGACGTGCTGGAGCGTGACAAGGACGACGCCATGCTGCACCGCCTGGCGGCCGAATTCCCCAATGTCGAGCTGCAGGAATATCGCTGGCGGGCGCATCATGGCGCGCCGATCGACGAGCAGATTTCACAGCTGCACAAGACCCATCATATCAAGATGCTGGCGACGTTGGCGCAGGACCCCGCGCGTTCGCGCGTCATCATCGGCGGCCGCAACATCCATGACGGCTTCCTGTTCCATCAGCCGATCGACCTGTCGCGCTATCCGGACCTCCAGCAATACGGCAAGACCGACGGCTTTTCGCTGAACTACTATTCGAACTGGAGCGACTTCGACATCGAGTTCGCCGACAGGGCGACGGTCGAGACGCTCGCCGCGCATCTGTCGACAATATGGCTGCGCGACGCCGACACAAACCTGGCGCGCCCCTTCTCCATCCCGGTCCACGGAGATGGCCTGCCATCTGGCAATGCCCGGCATTTCATTTCGGTGCCCTATGAGGACGACCACGCGCTGGAGGCCTATTTCGTCGAGCTGATCGACGCCGCGCAGCACCATATCCAGATCGTCAACCCTTACCTCAATCTGACGCCGAGCCTCGCCCAGGCCTTCGATCGGGCGCTCGCCCGCGGCGTCAAGATCGACATTGTCGGCCGCATCGACCTCAAGGGCGATATCGGCGGCAGGTTCCTCACCGCGCTCAACAAGCTGTTCGTCGAGAAATATGGCGACCGCATCGACATCCGCGAATTCAAGGCACCTGATGTGGTGCTGCATTCCAAGATCATGATGATCGATGAAAGGCTGATAGCCATCTCCTCGGTCAACCTCAACAACCGCAGCTTCTTCCACGATTCGGAGAACGGCATGATGGTGCTCGACCCCGCCTTCTACGTCAGGATGAAGCCGGTCTATGACGACTATCTCGCCCACTCGAACCCGGTTTCCACCAACGTGACGATCCCGTGGGCCTACCGGCTGCTGTTCGACGAGGCCTGGGTCAGGCAAGCATTTTGATGCAAAAGTGGCCCCGGTAATGGGGCAACGACATGCATCAAAGCAAAGCGCGTCGGCGAGACGCGCGCCCGCCGCTATTTAAGATAACGCTCCTGCGCCAGGGCACGCACGTCGATGTCGGGTACCCGATTCGAGATGATGTCGGCCAGCACCTTGGCCGAGCCGCAGGCCATGGTCCAGCCCAGCGTTCCATGGCCGGTGTTGAGATAGAGGTTGGACAGTTCGGTGCGGCCGATCAGCGGCGGTCCATCCGGCGTCATCGGCCGCAGCCCGCACCAGAACGTCGCCTCGCGCATGGCGCCGGCGCCCGGAAAGAGATCGCCGACCGAGTGTTCCAGGGTGCGGCGCCGAGATTCGTGCAGCCTGAGATCGAAGCCGGAAATCTCGGCCGTACCGCCGACGCGGATGCGGTCGCCAAGCCGGGTGATCGCGACCTTGTAGGTCTCGTCCATCACGGTCGACACCGGTGCGGCGGCGGCGTCCTTGATCGGCACCGTGATCGAGTAGCCCTTGACCGGATAAACCGGGATCGACCGCTTCATGCGGCGCATGAAGCCCGCCGAGTAACTGCCCAGCGCCATCACATAGGCGTCGGAGGCCTTGAAACCCTTGCTGGTGCTGAGGTTGGAGATGCGGTTACGGCTGCGGATGACGCGGTATATCGTGGTGTCGTACTCGAACTTCACGCCGCGCGCCACGCAGAGTTCCGTCAATTTGTCGGTGAACATCTTGCAGTCGCCGGTCTCGTCATGCGGCAGTCTCAGGCCTCCGACGAACTTCCCGCGCACCCCTGCGAGCGCCGGCTCGGCCGCGATACAACCGTCGGGATCGAGGACCTCGTAGGGCACGCCATATTTCTTCAGCACCTCGACATCGCCTGCAGTGCCGTCGAGCTGCTTTTGCGTGCGAAACAGCTGCAGCGTGCCCTGGGTCCGCTCGTCATAGGCAATGCCGGTCGCTTCGCGCAGCGCCTTCAGCGTATCGCGGCTGTATTCCGCCAGCGGCACCATGCGCGCTTTGTTGATGGCGTAGCGCTCGGCGGTGCAATTGCGCAGCATCTTGACCAGCCATGTCCACATATGCGGGTCGAAGGCCGGCCGCACCACCAGCGGGCCGTGCTTCATCAGGAGCCACTTGATCGCCTTGAGGGGAATGCCGGGGCCGGCCCAGGGCGAGGCATAGCCGGGCGAAATCTCGCCGGCATTGGCAAAGCTGGTCTCCAGCGCCGGGCCTTTCTGGCGGTCGATCACCGTCACCTCATGGCCGGCCTCGGCGAGATAGTAGGCCGTGGTCACCCCGATGACGCCACTGCCCAGCACCATGATCTTCATCATTCACTCCTTACGCCGTGTCCTTCATGCCGAAGGACACGGCCACATCTGCGATTTGCGCACGACCGCCGGCGACAATCGCTTCCGATCTTCGCAACCATGCGCCGTGGCCTTTTTCACGCCGCCGACGGACCGGGATCGTCGTCTTTCCCTGTCTGCCGCATTCTTGCCGTCTCGCCAAGAGGCCGGATAAAGGTGTCGTCGCTGTAGACGAGGGTCAGCCCGTGTGGCCGCGATCCGCCAGCGGAAGCTCTTTCCCGGGCCGCCCGCCGCTCGGCTTCCGGCTGGTAGAGCACCGCCTTGATCCGGATCGATTCGCGCCTGCCGTCGGAGTGTTCGAGCGATGCCGTCTGGCCTTGCGCCATGCCAAGCATGCACAGGCCGCGCCTGGTTGCCACTGACAGGCTGGAGCCAACCGGTCCGCGCACGTCGTTCTGCACCAGGGTGCGCGTCTCGGCCGCACCGGCATCGACGCAAAACACCACCCGGCTGTTCAGCGTCACGATATCGGGTTCGACCGACTCGATGGGCACGACGCCGGCATTGGAAAGCTTCTCTTCGATCATCGCGACCATCGGATCCGCGAATGCCCGCCGGCGCTCGAGCATCACTTCCAGGACGGCGAAATCCTTCGTCGTCAGGCGGCAGCTTCCGTTTTTCATTATCGCCTCCACGATCAGTGCTCGCCGCCGCCGGCGGGCGTATCGACGGCCTCCACGGTTGCCGACAGTTTGCGGCCGCCACGGCCGCTCCAGCACACCACCTGTCCGGTGCTGACGCCGACAAGCGCCGTTCCCATCGGCGTCAGCACCGAGATCCGGTTTTCGGCAATGTCGGCGTCGCCTGGATAGACCAGCGTGATGCGCCTGATATCACCGCCTTCACCGCGAACCGTGACTGTCGACCCCATTCGCACGACGCCGGCCGGAATTGCCGCCGCTTCCGTAATCACCGCCCGGTCCAATTCCGCGAGCAGCTCTTCGGCCGTCTCGGGCGCGCGGTCGAGTACGGTCCGGGCCAGGCCGGCCAATCTGTCACGGTCGATGTCGCTGATTAGAATCTGGGCGGATGGATGCAGTCCCGTTGCATGTTGCATGGCAAACCTCATGGATCGGCGCATCGAACGGATGCGCGCTTGCCGCCGCGTTGATGGCGGCCTGATGAAAGCCGGCAGCCGCGGAGAGCGGTGCGGCTTGATGGCGATGGATGGATGTATGGACGCCCCGGGACGGACGAACGCCGAAAGGCGGCCGCGCCGGGGCTACGATCCCGCGATCGGGCAGACCCTGAACAAGGTTCTGATATAAGCGAGGTTGCTCATGCGCCGAACCTTGCCGACAGGCGTCCGCTTGTCAAGCGCGGCCAAACCGCTCAACCGCCGACATAGCGCCGGTGGAAACGCGCGCCGAGGCTGGCCAGGATTTCGTAACCGATGGTGCCGGCATGGCCGGCGGCGTCGTCGACGCTTTGCGAAGGGCCGAGCAGTTCGACGAGATCCCCTTCGCGAAGCTTGCCGGGCGGCAGGGCGGAAATGTCGAGAATGATCGAATCCATCGACACGCGTCCGAGGAAGGGCAGACGCGCTCCCTCGAACCAGGCGGCCGACGCGGACCGGCGCAGCCAGCCATCCGCATAGCCGAACGAGATCGTCGCCAGGCTGAGCGGCGCTTCCGCGTGATAGGTGTGGCCATAGCCGATGCCGGTGCCCTGTTCGACACTGCGCGTCTGCGCCACCTTGGCCTGCAACCGCACGACGGGCTGCATCGGATTGGGTTCGGCAGGCGTCGGATTGATGCCGTAGACCGCGGCACCAGGGCGGGCCAGATCATAATGGTAGGACGGCCCGAGAAAGATGCCGGAGGAGTTGGCGAGCGAGGCCGGTGCCTCGGGCAGCATAGCGCGCAACCGCTCGAAGGCCAGCCGCTGCTGTTCATTGGCGGGATGGCGCGGCTCGTCCGCGCATGCCAGATGGCTCATCACATATCTGACGGCGATGCCGTCGAAGGCGGCGGCATCACCGGCTATCGCCTCGACTTCGGCTGGCGCCATGCCAAGCCGTGACATGCCGCTGTCGACCTGGATGGCGGCTGGAAGTTTTCGGCCAACGCGATGCGCCGCCGCGCGCCAGGCCTTCAGCTGCGCGCCACTGTTGACGACCGCGCTCAGATCGGACGCGACCGCCTCCGGCTCGGAGCCCGGCGGCAGTCCGTTCAGCACGTAGATCTCAGGTCCGGCTCCGATCGCCTTGCGCAGCGCGATGCCTTCGGCCAGCAGTGCGACGAAGAAGACGCCGCAGCCTTCCTTCATTAGCGCCGATGCCACTTGGCTCGCGCCGAGACCGTAGCCGTTGGCTTTGACCACGCCGGCACAGCGTGCGCCGCCCAGCCTTGCCTTCAGCCGTCGGTAGTTTTCGCGGATCGCACCGAGATCGATGGTCAAGATCGCCCCGGCAGCCGCTTGGCTTACGGCGGCGACGTCATGGGGCAGCGACCTTGCGGGGGTGTCGTTCATGGCGACCCTCCTTGTAGCGGATTAACATCAATAAGACCGACGCGCCGGCACGGCAACCAAGGTCCTTCGAACCGGCTACGGCACCAGGTGCCGGAACGCCGCCACCACATCTTCATAGACCTTGCGCTTGAACGGCACGATCAGGTCGGGAAGATCCTGCATCGGCCGCCACGACCATTTGTCGAATTCAGCGGTGTGGCCGCCCGGCGGCGGGTTGATCTGGATTTCGCTGGCATCGCCGTGGAAGCGGTATGCGAACCATTTCTGCGTCTGGCCGCGATACCTGCCCTTGAAGGCGATGCCGACGAGATGGTCCGGCAGATCGTAGTTGATCCAGTCCGGCGCTTCGGCCAGCAGCGAAACGCTGCGCATGCCGGTCTCCTCATAGAGCTCCCGCTCCGCCGCCTGCAGCGGCTCCTCGCCCTTGTCGATGCCGCCCTGCGGCATCTGCCAGAGCTGCGTCGTGCCGGCGAATTCGCTGTCGGGTTCGGCAATGCGATGCCCGACCCAGACCAGGCCATCGCCATTGAGGATCATCAGCCCGACACAGGGCCGATAGGGCAGCGTTTCGCGGTCGACTTTTTTGGCCATAAGTGAGGCTCCAGCCGTTTTGAGAATTTCGCTCCCGGTGAGGGAGGTGGCGAGTGGTTCGAGAACCGGAGCGGAGCGTACTTAAAGTACGCGAGTACCAGAAGCGCGGAAAGCGGCGCCAGATGCCCGTCGGAGTCGAATTATCAAGACGGCTGTTAGCCTTTTTGCGGATCGACGGCCACCGCTGAAACCGGCACGATCTCTATGCCGCGCTTCTTCGCTTCAGCAATCCAGGAGGTGACGGTGTCGACCGTCAGGTCGAAAGCCGAGCCGATACCGACGGCGGTACCCTTGGCACGCGCGGTCGCTTCGAGACTGTCGAGCTTCTTCAGGATGGCGCCGCGATCCTGAACCGCGTCGATCGCCGTGTCGCCGGCGACGAAGGGCACGCCATCCTTCAACGCCATGTCCGGAGCCAGGCTGCGCGCCGACGAGCCGTCGTCGATATAGGCGAGGCCCCTTTTGCCGAGCTCGGCCATGAACGGCTGCATCGCCGCCGCGTCGGAGGAAAAACGCGCGCCCATATAGTTCATGACGCCGGTATAGTTCGTCGTCCGCGACAGCGCCCAGTGCAGATTCCTCAGATTCTCGTCGAGGGTCGCCGCCACCGTCAGCGTGTTGCGGCCCGGGTTGACGTTGGGATAGTCGAACGGTTCGAGCGGCACCTGCATGACGATCTCATGGCCGCTCTGCCGCGCGGCCTGCATCCAGCGGCCGATGCTGTTGCCCTGCGGCGCGAAGGCCAGCGTCACTTCCGCCGGCAGCTTGGCGATCGCCGCCTGGGTGCCGGTCTGTGAAACAGCGAGCCCGCCAATGACGATTGCAACACGTGCGCCACGCGTGCCGGACCATGGTCGCGCATAGACGTCGAACGGTCGCCGGCCATCGGCGGAGCGCATCGGCAAAGGCCCGGTTTCACTGGTTTCGATCAGCGCCCTGTCGGGAATATGCGCGATCTTGAGGTTCTGGCCGACTGTCGACGGATCGCGAATGACGATTGCGGCTTTGGGAGGGCCATCGCCTTCTTCCGTCTGCACATGGATGATCTGCGGACCGCCGCTCTTGGTCGACAAGTCCTTCGCCGGCGTCTCCACCTTTGGCGTCGCTGCCGGAGCCAATGCGGGAGGCGGCGCGGTGGGCTCGGCCGCCGCGGTCACTTTCGGCGTCGAAACGGCAACTTCCTGTGGTTTTCGAAACGGCTTTTCCCGGAGCGCGATCGCGGCCGAGACGCCGACCACGGCCAGCACGACCGCGCTTGCCGCGATCACGCCTACGCTGATCTTGCTGGCGGCACGCGGCGCCCGGACCGTCTGTCCAAGCGGGCGTTCGATGTCCTTGCCGATATCAGCCAAGCCCTGTCCCCGGTGCACGGTCCGAAGGCGACCTCCTTCGGGAAGACATGCACGAATTCGTCAATCCTGGCGCCCCCCTTGGCGCCGTCCCTGGAGGCCTGGTCCTGCCCCCCGAATCAAACTGCCGGAACCTTTCGGTCCCGGCAGCATCGCATTGCTTCGTTCAACCGGCCAGACCGGTTGCCGGCCTTACTGGTTGAGCACGGCCTTTTCCGGATTGGGCGGGAAGGCCGGATCGGTCTTCTGGCCACGCAGCAGCTGCTCGGCATAGATGAGCTGCAGGTCGTCCTTCGGATCCGGCGGCACATAGGCTGCGGAGCCCGAGCCGGTCTTGCTCTCGTCGGCGCCCTTGATATGACCCTTGAGATCGGACTCGCCACGCGTCAGGTCCCTGCCCTGCAGTTCCGGCGGCAACGGCTGGTCGACCTTGATGTCGGGCGTGATGCCCTTGCCCTGGATCGACTTGCCCGACGGCGTGTAATAGAGCGCCGTCGTCAGCCTGAGCGCGCCATTCTCGCCGAGCGGAATGATGGTCTGCACCGAGCCCTTGCCGAAGGACTGCGTGCCGACCACCGTGACGCGGCGCAGATCCTGCAGCGCGCCCGCGACGATTTCCGAAGCGCTGGCCGAGCCGCCATTGACGAGCACGATCATCGGCTTGCCGTTGATGTCGTCGGTCGGCTTCGGCTTGGCGTCGAAGCGGGTGACGTCCTTGGGATCGCGGCCGCGCGTCGAGACGATCTCGCCGCGCTTGAGGAAGGCATCCGACACGCTCACCGCCTGGTCGAGCAGGCCGCCCGGGTTGAGGCGCAGGTCAAGCACATAGCCCTTCAGCTTGTCGTCCGGCACCTGCTTCTTGATGGTGTCGATGGCGTTCTCGAGGTCGTCATAGGTCTTTTCGGTGAAGGAGGTGATCTTCATGTAGCCGATGTCGTTCTCGACCCGGAACTTGACCGCCTTGACCTTGATGATGTCACGCACGACCGTCAGTTCGATCGGCTTGTCGGCGCCCTGGCGCAGGATGGTCAGCTTGATCGGCGTATTGACCAGGCCGCGCATCTTGTCGACCGCGTCGTTGAGCGTCAGGCCGCGAACCTCTTCACCGTCGATTTTCGCAATATAGTCGCCGGCCAGCACGCCCGCCTTGGCAGCCGGCGTGTCGTCGATCGGCGTGATCACCTTGACCAGGTCGTTCTCCATGGTGACCTCGATGCCGAGGCCGCCAAATTCGCCCTTGGTCTGCACGCGCATGTCCTGCGCCTGTTCGGCGTTCATGTAGGAGGAGTGAGGATCGAGCGAGGAAAGCATGCCGTTGATGGCGTTCTCGACCAGCGACTTGTCGTCGGGCGGGGTCACATACTGCGCCCGCACCCGCTCGAAGATGTCGCCGAAGATCGCCAGTTGCTTGTAGGTCTCCGACCCCGCAGCATTCGCCGCCGAGCCGGGTGCGCCATAGACAAGGCTCATGGCGGACGCGCCCATCAGCGCACCGGCAAACAGAAGCGACAGTTTCCGCATCATTTCACGTCCTTCCAGAAAAACGGTCCGCCCACCATGGGGCCGGATCGACGGGTTTTCCATCCTTGCGGAACTCGACATAGAGTTCCGGCGTGGCATTTCCATTCTTCGAAACCGAGGTGCTTGCCACCCGGGCTTCTCCCATCGCGCCGACCGGCTCTCCTGCGAGCACTGACTGGCCAGTCGCGACGCTGATTCTGCTCATCCCAGCCAAGACGACATGATAACCGTCGCCGGCATTGAGGATCAAGAGTTGACCATAGGAGCGAAACGGCCCCGCATAAAGCACATTCCCATCCGCCGGTGCGGTAACGATGGCTCCCGATTGTGTCGCAACCATGTCCCCAAGCATCAAGGCGCCGTTACCGTCGTCGGCACCGAACCGGCGTTTGATGCGGCCTGTGACCGGCAGGGCGATCTGTCCCTGCAGCGCCGAGAAAGGCGCCGCCGCCGCCAACCGGTTGCCCTCGGGAACCGGCAGCGATGCCGTCTGGTCGCCTCCGGGCTCGGTGCCGCTGGCCTGGCCGGCGGCGGCTGCCTTCGCGGCATCCGCGGCCTTGCGGTTCTTGTCCGCCTGCGCTTCGAGCGAGGCGATCAGATCCTTCAGGCTGCTGGCCTTGGCCGCCAGTTGCTCGGAACGCTGCCGTTCGGCCGCCATCTGCGCCTTTGTGTCGGCCTCGAGCTTCTGCTTGGCTTCGAGCAGCATGCCAAGACGTCTCTTCTCCGCCGCCTGGTCGCCGACCGCGGCCGTCAGCCGCGCCCGTTCGGCCTCGATCGAAGCCGTCACCCGGGTCTGTTCCTTGAGATCGGCCAGCAGCGCATCGGTCTGCTGGCGCAGTTCCGGCACCACGGCGCCGAGCAGGATGGCGCTGCGCACCGACGACAGCGCGTCCTCCGGCTTGACCAGGATCGCCGGCGGCGGATTGAGCCCCATGCGCTGCAGCGCGCCCAGCACTTCGGCCAGCACGTCGCGGCGCGCCGCCAGTGAAGCGCGTATCTTCTGTTGCTGGCCCTTCAGCCCCTCCAGCTTGGCGCCGATGTCCTCGATGTCCTGGCCGAGCTTCTGTTCGGTCATCGCCGACTGGATCAGCGCGGCGGTGATCGAGGCGTGGTCCTTCTTGACCGCGGCGATATCGGCGGCGAGCTTGGCCAGCCGTTCCGACGACAGCGTTATTTCCTTGGAAACCTGCTCGTATTCGGCGCGGCTCTGGTCTGGATCGGGCGCCATGTCGAGCGTGTTTTCGGCCCGCACCGCATGGAGCGACAGAAGCACCGCCGCCGCCGCGATGCCGCAGCGCGCGCGCCAGGAGCCCCCGGTGGATGAGCCCGTCGTCGATTTATAGCCTTCAGACATTCGCGATCGATTCTATCCGCGGCTTCGTTAACGAATCATCAACCATGTTAGCGCCGTCGCCCAAAGGGTTCGCAAAAACGCCCTGTAAAGCAAAGGCAGCCCCTGGAATGAATTTTACGCGGCATTAGGGCTAAATTCGGTGCGACCCGGCTTTCAGGACCTGTGGTAGGGATGGCCCGACAGGATGGTCGCCACCCTGTAGAGTTGTTCGCCCAGCATCACGCGCACCAGCTGATGCGGCCAGGTGAGCGCCCCGAACGACATTACCAGATCGGCCTGGTCACGCAGCGGCGGATCGTGGCCGTCGGCGCCGCCTATGGCGAGCACCAGCGCCTTGCGTCCACCATCGCGCAACTGTCCGATACGGCTGGCGAAATCCTGGGAGGACAGGCTCTTGCCTCGCTCGTCGAGCAGGATGAGGGCAGTGCCTGGCTGCAGCTGCGCCTGCAGGCGCGAGCCTTCGTCGCGCTGGCGCTCGGTGGCGCTCTGCGCGCGGCCCTCGGCGATCTCGGTGATCCCGGCGAATTCGAGCCCCACCGCGGGCCCGCTCTTGGCGAAGCGCTCGAAATAGCGGTCGGCCAACTCCCGCTCGGGGCCGGCTTTCATTCGGCCCACGGCATGAACTGAAATCTTCATCCTCGCCTCTATGAGCCGCTAATGCATGTCGCCCAAGTGGGAACCGGGTTTAGGGCAACGACATGCATCAGACAAAATCGGCTTAGTGGAGGGTCTCTTCCTCGAGATCCGGCGCCTGCCACATCTTTTCAAGATTGTAGAATTCGCGGACTTCGGGACGGAAGACATGGACGATGATATCGCCAGAATCGATCAGGACCCAGTCGGCGCCTGACAGCCCCTCGACGCGCGCCGTGCCGAGGCCGGCATCCTTGAGCGCCTTGAGGAGATGGTCGGCGACAGCCGAGACATGACGGTGCGATCGGCCCGACGCGACGACCATGTAGTCGCCGAGGCTCGATTTCCCCTGAATGTCGATTGAGACAATGTTTTCGGCCTTGGAGTCTTCCAGACTGGCAAGGACTGTCTTGATGGCACGGGACACGGCGTCGTCTACGCTGATCCTGGCCGGCGAAGGCATGATATCGGCCTTCTTCCGCAGTGCTGTTCTCAGTGTATTTCCTTTCGCAGCAAGAACAACCAAATCACCCCTGAAAGCAGGTGACACCACTTAGATAGGCAGAGTTCCGTTGCAGTTTCAAGACGGAGCCCCAACTGAAGCGAACTTGCCGACTGGCATATCGTTCCGCGCGAGACGCAAAAACATCGGAACCCAGGCGTCCGGCAGCGGTTATCGGCTGACCGACCAACCGGAATCCCGCCATGCCGATCGACCCGCAAAACACCCTTCTCACCGTCCAGGCCGGCCTCGCTCAGCTCAGTACGCTGATCGTCTCCTATTCCTTCTCGGCCATCGGCGCCGTCATCCTGCTGGTGGTCGGCTACATCGTTGCCAACCTTGCCGAGCGCTCGATCTCGGCTGGCCTCGGCCACATCCACGGGTTCGACGCGACGCTGCGGCATTTCTTTTCCAAGATCGTGCGCTACGCCATCCTGATCCTTGTCGTCATCATGGTGCTCGGCCAGTTCGGCGTGCAGACCGCATCGATCATCGCCGCGATCGGCGCCATAGGCCTGGCCATCGGTCTCGCCCTGCAAGGCACGCTGCAGAACATCGCGGCCGGCATCATGCTGCTCGCGCTGCGGCCGTTCCGCATCGGCGAATCCGTCGAGGTCGGCGCCATTGCCGGTTCGGTCGAGGAAATCGGCCTCTTCGCCACGAAGCTCAGGACCGCCGACGGCGTCTACATACTGGCCCCCAATTCGACGCTGTGGAACCAGCCGGTACGCAATTTCACCCGCAACGGCGTGCGCCGCACCGATATCACGCTCAGCATCGGCTCCTGGAACGACATAGATGGGGCGCAGAAGACATTGCTTGCCATTGCCGGCGCCGAGAAGCGCATCCGCCGCGAACCGGCGCCGATCGCCTTCGTGGCCGCACTCGGCGATACGACCGTTTCGCTCACCTTGCGCTACTGGACCGCGGCGGCGGACTATTTCGCCACCCAGATCGACATGACGAAACGCGCCAAGCAGGCCTTCGACAGCGAAGGCATCTCCATCCCGCTGCCACCCCCGGAAGCGCCGCCACCCGAGGTCCGCAAACAATAATCAGCCGCCCCTGTGGCGGACCTCTTCGTACGGCGAGAAGGCGAGTTCCACCGGCAACGGTGCTTGCGCCGACATCGGCGCGAAACTGCCCGTGGCGCCCGCCGGAACGGGCCGCGCCGCGATCACCCGCCACAGCACGAACAGGCAGAATACCGAGGCGATGACGATGCCGACATAGATGAAGGTTGCCGTGCCGAAGACAGCGGAAAGCGCCGTGACGATGCCCGGCACGATGAAGCCGGCGAGCGACCAGGCAAACAGCATCGAGCTCGACAGCGCGAGCAGTTCATCCTTCCTGGCGCGGTCGGCGGCATGCGCGCTGGAGAGCGCGTAGATCGATTCCGCCGCCCCGTCCCAGATCAGGTAGATCACCAACAGGACCATCAGCGCACCGCCGTCGAAGGCGATAGCAAAAACGCTGGCTGCGGCCGCCAGCGCCGCGGCGCCGGCAAGCACGTAACGCCGGTCGGTGCGGTCCGAAAGCCAGCCGAGCGGTATCTGCAGGATCAGCGTGCCGACCGGCATTGCCGACAGCAGCAGCGCGACATCGGCCTGGCTGTAGCCCTTGGCTGTGGCGTGGATGGGCGCGAAGCCGGAAATGATCATCGACAGCCCGCCGACCGCCAGCATGCCGGCGACGCCGACCGGCGAGATCCGCCAGGCCTGGCGCAACGCCACCGAAGCCGCCTGCGGCGCCGGCGGCTGGGCAAGCCGCGTCATGCCGACAGGCAGGATCGACAGGGCGGTAAAGGTGATGCCGATCAACGACGCCGCGGCCGTGTGGATGTCGACGACGGCAAGCGTTGCGTAGCCGACGCCAAGGCCGGCAATATAGGCGACGTAGAACACAGCCATCAGCCGGCCGCGTATGGCGTTCGGCAGCGCGTCGTTGAGCCAGCTCTGCGCGACGATGAACAGGCCGCATATGGCAAAGCCGTAAAGCGCGCGAGCCACGATCCACAGCAGAGGGTGCGGCCCGGCGCCGATAGCGGCATTCGACAGCGCGATCAGCGCCGACAGCACCATGAAGGCGCGTGCATGGCCGACCCTGCGCACCAGCGGCCCGGTCAGGATGCAGCCGGCAAGGCCGCCGGCCGACAGACCGGTGACGATCAGCCCGGCCCAGACCGGATCGAACCCCTCCACCCCGAGCCGCACGGGGATGTAGGCGAACATCAGCCCATTGCCGATGGCAATCAGCGCCATCGATACGATGACGCTGGCAATCGCGATCAGCGGCGCGGGCGTGTCGCCCTGCTTGGGATCGAGCGTGGGGTGGGTCTTTTCCAGCATGCCGGATCAGCATCGCCTATTGATGGGGCGGATGCCGTTGCAAAAACGACATCGCTGGCCCGATGAATCCGCTACCCGAACCGGCCGCTCAGCCCTTCGCCATCTCGCGGATCGCGCTCGAAGACAGCGAGGAGCGCGGACCGTGGATGAAGGTCCAGGCCGGCGCCTTCATCCGGGCGAGCAGCGGCGCGTCCCCCTCGTCGATGCGGGCGTAGTCGAAGGTCTTGGCAACCACCGACGACAGGAACGACAGTGTGGCGCCCGGACGGTCGATGACCGCGATCGGAAAGGTGAGCACAATCTCGCGCCAGCGCTGCCATCGGTGGAAATCGCGCAGCGAGTCGGCGCCCATGATCCAGACGAAGTCGACGCCGGGATTGCGCGCCTTGACCAGAGCCAGCGTGTCCGCGGTGTAGCGCACATTGTGTGCCGCCTCGAAGGCCGTGACCTTGATCTTCGGGTTCTTGGCGATCTTCTCGGAAAACGCGATGCGCTCGCCCAGCGGCGCCAGCTCGCGCGTGCTCTTCAACGGATTGCCCGGCGTCACCATCCACCACAACTGATCGAGTGCCAGGCGCCGCAAAGCGATTTCGGCAACCAGCGCATGGCCGGCATGCGGCGGGTTGAACGAGCCGCCGAACAGACCCACGGCGAGGCCCTTCTCGGCGTGAGGCATCTTCAGATAGCTGGAGGGCACCGCCGGTTCGGAAGAAGCCAGCATCGCTTCAGTCTCTGGCGACGAACAGCTTCAAGATCTCACCTGTCCCGACCCGCGTACGCGGTATTTGAACGAGGTCAGCTGCTCGACGCCGACCGGCCCGCGCGCATGCATCTTGCCGGTGGCGATGCCGATCTCGGCGCCCATGCCGAACTCGCCGCCATCGGCGAACTGCGTCGAGGCGTTGTGCAGCAGGATCGCCGAATCGATCTCGTTGAAGAACCGTTCCACCGCCTGGCCATCCTCGGCGACGATCGCCTCGGTGTGATGCGACGAAAAGGTCTCGATGTGGTCGATCGCGCCACTGATGCCGTCGACCAGCTTCACCGCGATGATGGCGTCGAGATATTCCGTCACCCAGTCGGCATCGGTCGCCGGCTTCGCGTCGAAGAAGACTTTCATCACTTCGGCATCGGCATGGATTTCACAGCCGGCGGCGCGCAGCGCGTCGAGGATCGGCACCAGATGGGTCGTGGCGACGGCTCGGTCGACCAGCAGCGTCTCGGCCGCGCCGCAGACACCGGTGCGCCGCATCTTGGCGTTGACGGCGATCCGCACCGCCATGTCGAGCTCGGCGGAGCGGTCGACATAGAGATGGCAGATGCCTTCGAGATGGGCGAAGACCGGCACCCGCGCCTCGCTCTGCACCCGCCCGACCAGGCTTTTGCCGCCGCGCGGGATGATGACGTCGAGATTGCCGCCAAGCCCTTTGAGCATTTCGCCGACCGCGGCGCGGTCGGTGGTCGGCACCAGCTGGATGGCATCCTCGGGCAGACCGACCGCCTTCAGCCCCTCGACCAGGCAGGCGTGGATCGCCGAGGAGGAATTGAGCGAATCCGAGCCGCCGCGCAAGATCACCGGATTGCCGGCCTTGAGGCAGAGCGCGCCCGCATCCGCCGTCACGTTCGGCCGGCTTTCATAGATGACGCCGACGACACCGAGCGGCGTGCGCACGCGCTCGATATGCAGGCCGTTGGGGCGATCCCACGCGGCGATGACATCGCCAACGGGATCGCTGAGTGCGGCGATCTCGCGGATGCCGTCCGCTATGGCGCGGACGCGCGCCGGATTGAGTCTAAGTCGGTCCATGAAGGAGGCCGACAGCCCGGATTCCTCACCATTCGAGACGTCGATGGCATTGGCGTCGAGAATGTCCTGTTCCCGGGCGAGGATCGCGTCCGCCATGGCGACAAGCGCGGCATTCTTGGCGGCCGTTGTGGCGATGGCCAGCGGTCGCGCGGCAGCGCGGGCACGGCGGCCGATTTCGGCCATCAGTGCCACGGTATCGTCCCGGGATTTTTCATGCAGCTTCAGCATGGCTCATCCTCCGCTTATGTCGCCTCCAGCGTGACTCACCACAAGATCGTCGCGGTGGATCATCGCCGAACGCGCCTCGTAACCGAGCACGGTTTCGATCTCGGCCGTCTTCAGGCCTGCGATCCTTACGGCATCGGCGGCATCGTAGGCAACCAGCCCGCGCGCGATCTCACGGCCCTCGGGCGACAGGATCGCCACCGTATCGCCGCGCGAGAAATTGCCGCTGACCAGTTTCACGCCGGCCGGCAGCAGCGACTTGCCCGAAATGAGCGCGCCGATGGCGCCGGCATCGACGGTCAGCCGCCCGGCCGGTTCGAGCTGGCCGGCGATCCAGGTCTTGTAACCCTTCACCGGATTGCTGCTTGGCCGGAAGAAGGTGGCGCGCTCGCCGCGCTCGATCGCCATCAGCGGCGAGAGCCGGGTCCCCGAGGTGATGATCATTGCCGTGCCGGCGGCGGTGGCGATCTTGCCGGCATCGAGTTTTGTGCGCATGCCGCCGCGCGACAGTTCGGACGCGGCGGCTCCCGCCATAGCCTCGATGTCGGGCGTGATACGGTCGACCAACGGAATGAATTTGGCTTGCGGGTCGCGCGCCGGCGGCGCCGTGTAGAGCCCATCGATGTCGGACAGCAGCACCAGAAGGTCCGCGCCCATCATCGTTGCCACCCGCGCGGCCAGCCGGTCATTATCGCCATAACGGATTTCAGAGGTGGCGACCGTGTCGTTCTCGTTGATGACCGGCACCGCCTTCATCTTGAGCAGCGTCGATATCGTCGCGCGTGCATTGAGGTAGCGGCGGCGTTCCTCGGTGTCGCCGAGGGTCAAAAGGATCTGGCCCGACTTCAGGGCACCTTTGCCGAGTGCGTCCGACCAGGCGCCGGCGAGCGCGATCTGGCCGACGGCGGCCGCTGCCTGGCTTTCCTCAAGCTTCAGCGCCCGCTTGCCGAGGCCCAGAATGGTACGGCCAAGCGCGATGGCGCCCGAGGACACGACGAGGATCTCGGCACCGCCATTGGCAAGCACGGCGATATCGTCGGCGAGCGAGGCCAGCCAATCGCGCTTCAGGCCGCTCGTGCGGTCGACGAGCAGCGCCGAGCCGATCTTGACGGTGATGCGCCGGTATTTCCTGAGCGACTGCATGGCCCTACTTTTCCCAGCGCGTCTCGACCGGGGCGGCAATTTGCGCGCGGGCTTCGGCGATCACCGCCATTAGCGCGCGCTGCACCGCCTCGACGCCCTCGCCGGTGACGGCGGACAGCAGCATCGGCGCACGCCCGGCGGCGCGCTTGAGCGAAGCGACCTTCTTCTTGCGTGCGTCGGCGTCGAGCGTGTCGACCTGGCTCAGCGCCAGGATCTCGACCTTGTCGGTCAGGCCGTGGCCATAGGCTTCGAGTTCGGCGCGCACGGTCTTGTAGGCCTTGCCCGGATTCTCTTCCTGCGCCGACACAAGGTGCAGCAACACACGCGTGCGCTCGACATGGCCGAGGAAGCGGTCGCCGATGCCGACGCCTTCATGCGCGCCTTCAATCAGACCCGGGATATCGGCGATGACGAATTCGCGCGCGTCGATGCGCGCGACCCCGAGGCCTGGATGCAGCGTCGTGAACGGATAGTCGGCGATCTTCGGCTTGGCCGCGGTGACGGCGGCCAAGAATGTCGACTTGCCGGCATTGGGCAGCCCGACCAGTCCGGCATCGGCGATCAGCTTCAGCCTGAGCCAGATGTTGAGCTCCTCGCCCGGCAGGCCGGGATTGGCGCGCCGCGGCGCCTGGTTGGTCGAGGTCTTGAAATGCTGGTTGCCGAAGCCGCCATTGCCACCCTTGGCGAGCAGGAAGCGCTGGCCGACCACGGTCAGGTCGCAGATCAGCGTCTCGTTGTCTTCCTCGAAGACCTGCGTTCCGGCCGGCACTTTCAGTGTGACGTCGGCACCCTTGGCGCCGGTCATGTTGCGGCCCATGCCGTGGACACCGGTCTTGGCCTTGAAGTGCTGCTGGTAGCGATAGTCGATCAGCGTGTTCAGCCCGTCGACCGCTTCCAGCCAGACATCGCCGCCGCGACCGCCGTCGCCGCCATCCGGCCCGCCGAACTCGATGAATTTTTCGCGCCGGAACGACACCGAACCGGCGCCGCCGTCGCCGGAGCGGACATAGACCTTGGCTTGATCGAGAAATTTCATGGGATCGCAGTTTCTTTTATTGGCCTTGCGGCATTGCTCTAAACCTTGGGCCTTGCTCTAAACCAAGGCGCGGCCAAGGGCGAGGCCGTTTTGTGACAATGGCCGCGTGGGGTCGGCCGGAGATGTCGGAATGAGGCTTGTAACCTACAACATCCAGTACGGCATCGGTCTCGATGGGCGCTACGATATCGGGCGCATTACCGATGCCGTGCGCGGCGCCGACGTGATCGCGCTCCAGGAGGTCACCCGCAACAATCCCCGCAACGGCGGCCGCGACATGGTCGCCGAGATCGGCGAGGCGCTGCCCGATTATTTCGCCGTCTATGGCAGCAATTTCGAGGCCAATATCGGCTCGCGCATCGAGAACGGCCGCGCCATCACCACCACCTTCCAGCTCGGCAACATGGTCTTGTCGAAGACGCCCATTCATCTGTCGCGCAACCTGCTCTTGCCGCGCAGCCGCAGCTTCGAGATGATGAACTTCCAGCGCGGCGCGCTGGAAGCGCTGATCGAGACGCCGCTTGGTTTCATCCGCTTCTATTCCATCCATCTCGATCACCGCAGCCCGGTCGAGCGCGCCAGCCAGATTCAGTTCCTGCGCCAGCGCCTGTTGAACTATGCGCTCGAAGGCGGCGCATTGTCCGGCGTCACCGAGATCGGCCTGCCGGAACTGCCCCATCCGGAAGCCTTTGTCGGCATGGGCGATTTCAACATGCTGGCCGGCTCGCCCGAATATGTCGAACTTGCCGGCCGGCCGGACCATGAATTCGGCATGCCGCTGACCGCCGACTTCGCCGTCGATGCCGCCGTGCGCCTCGATGTCGCTGGCGAGGATCTCGTCTCCTGGGTCGATCCCAAGGACCCCACCAACGCCAGCCGCCACAAGCGCATCGACTATGTCTTCACCAGCGCGTCGCTTGCCCGCTCCCTGAAGCGCCTGTGGGTCGACCGGCAAGCCGTCGGATCCGACCACCGGCCGGTCTGGGTCGAACTGGGCTGAGCATAAGCCGCCAGTCCAATCGTGTATGAGAAAGCCCCCTCATCCGGCTGCTGCGCGGCTATCCGACGGGAGAAGAGACTGACGCCGGCACCAGCGACCTCCTCTCCCCTCGGGGAGAGGTCGGATTGCCCCGAATTGCCCTTCGCAATTCGGTTGGCAATCCGGGCGAGGGGGCTCTTGCTCGGGCCCGCCTTCAGGGCAATCATCAAAAGTGGACCCAGTTCCTGAGGCTGGTCCAGGTCTTCCTGTCGAGCCGGTAACGCTCGACCGGCACCTGGCCGGCGACGATCGAGTTCAGCATGCCCTGGCCGGCATACTGGAAGCCGCACTTGTGGATCACCCGGCGCGAGGCCGGGTTGATGACCCGGGTCGAGGCATGCAGCACCTGGATCGACGTCTTCTGGAAGGCAAGATCGACCAGCGCGTGCGCTGCTTCGGTCGCATAGCCGCGCTTCCAGTAAGGCTCGCCGATCCAGTAGCCGAGCTCCAGCCCGCGATCGGTGGTGTTCAGCCCGGCGCAGCCGACGAAAGTGTCGGTGCCGGCCAGCGTCAGCGCATAGGCGATGCCGGCGCGGCGCGACCTTGTCATGGCGAGGAAGGCACGCCCCTCGGCCTCGCCATAGGGGTGCGGCATGCGGGCCAGCATTTCGGCGACGTGACGGTTGTCGGCAAGCTCGACCAGTTGGGCGATATCCCGCTCCTCGGGAGCGCGCATGACCAGCCGCTCTGTAACCAGCACCGGACAATCTATCGCATAACTTTCGTCTTCTGAGTCTTCCGCTTCGGCAACCATTTCAACGTCCTCCAGGCAAAAGAAAAAGGGGAGATGGAAACCCATCTCCCCTGATCCTTTTCCTGGCTTTGCCAACCTTCTGGCTTCCAGACACCGGTTCCCGAGATGGGCGCCGGTGTTCTAGTGCGGAACCGGCTACTCCGCGGCTTTGGCAATCGGGTTGACCGATACGTAGGTTCGGCCGTTGGCTTTTTTGTTGAACGTCACGGCGCCGGTTTCGAGCGCGAAAAGGGTATGGTCCGTGCCCATGCCGACATTGACGCCGGGATGCCAGGTCGTGCCGCGTTGACGAATGATGATGTTGCCCGGGATGACGGCTTCGCCGCCGAACTTCTTCACGCCCAGACGCTTGGAATGCGAGTCGCGACCGTTGCGCGACGAGCCGCCAGCTTTCTTGTGTGCCATCTAACTAACTCCGTTGCGCCGCAAGGCGCCTAAAAGGCCTTATGAACGCGTTCGCGTTCCGTTTCAAGTCCGATCCGGCTGATGTTTCGCCGGAAAAATTACTTCTTCGCCAGTTCCTTGGCCTGTTCGCGCCAGTCCTTGATCTGGTCGGCGCTGAACGGCATGTGCTCGTCGATCTTGGCGACATCCTTGTCGCTGAGCTTGGCGAGCTGCGCGAAGGTGATGATGCCCTGCTCGGCGAGATCCTTGGCGGCGACCGGGCCGATGCCCTTGATCACGGTCAGGTCGTCCGGCTCGCCCTTCGGCGCCTTGAACAGCGGCGCGGCGACGGCCTCGGCCTTCGCTTCTTCCTTGGGGGCGTCCTTCTTGGCCTTGGCTTCCTTCGGCGCGGCCTCGGCAGCAACCTCAGCCTTGGCTTCCGCCTTGACAGCAGCCTTCTTGGCGGGCTTGGCGCCACCCAGCAGGATCTCGGAGATCCGCACGGTGGTCAAAAGCTGGCGATGGCCGATCTTGCGGCGCGAATTCTGGCGGCGGCGCTTCTTGAAAGCGATGACCGTGCGGTTCTTGCCCTGCTCGACGACTTCGGCGGTGACCAGAGCGCCATCGACGAACGGCGCGCCGAACGTGACATTCTCGCCCTCGCCATGCGCGAGTACGTGGCCGATCTCGACGATGTCGCCGACATTGGCTTCGACTTTTTCGATCTTCAGGAGATCGTTGGCGGCAACGCGATACTGCTTACCGCCCGTTTTAATGACTGCGAACATTTTTTGCCTTTCGCTGTTCGGTCGGCCTTGATGAACCGCCTCTGGCGGGTCGGCCGTCTTTTTGTCAGTCTGCGGGTTCAAAAAACAAGCGGCGCGGAAGAACCCTCCACGCCGATTGCGCGCTGTCCCTAACCGAAGGTTGCGTGGGAGTCAAGGCAAACAGCCCGATTCCTCGCCTTGGCGGACCAGCCGACATTGCCTGCCGAGGACAGGCAGCATCGGTCCAGGCAAGGTCCGGGACGGCAAGCTGAATTTCCGGCGGATTTGGCCTTGTAACCTGCCCGATCAGCCGTTATCTAGTGCGCCGCGCCGGCAACGGCGGACCATGACCGCGGAGAGGTGGCAGAGTGGTCGAATGCACCGCACTCGAAATGCGGCATGGGTGCAAGCCCATCGGGGGTTCGAATCCCTCCCTCTCCGCCATTTAGCTTCCATAATAATCGTTTCCTTTCAAAAGCTTCCTTGTTGCGCTTGACCAGCGCGAAGCGAAACTTATCTTAGACTGTGTAACAAACTGTGTAACATTAGAGAAAGATAATGCGACGTTCCGCAGCGCCAAAGCCGCATAAACGTGAAGGCATCTGGTATCTCGTCCGCAGGGTGCCGAAGGAATTCGCGGCGTTTGATCGCCGCTGCCTAGTACGCATTTCCACGGGCGTCGCCGTGGCTGACGATCCCCGCGGTGTACGGGCGCGAGATGCAGTGCAAAGCCTCGGCGCGGGGCTGGAGGCGTATTGGCGTAGACTGCGGGAAGGCCAATCCGCCGAGGCGGGGCTGCGTTTCGAAGCCGCGAGGAAGCGCGCGCGGTCATTTGGATTGGCCTATCGCTCTAACGAGGAACTAGCAGCGGGGCCGCTCGACGAACTCATGGCCCGTATCAAGCTGCTCCTCGACAAAAAATCGATCGAGGACGCGCAGGACGTCTCGGCCGTCATGGGTGGGGAGAAGCGGCCAGCGGTCCGCCTGAGCGGTCTTATCAAGGAATTCGAGACGATCGAGCAACAGAACTTGCTGACCATGTCGCCTAACCAAATCAAGAAATGGCGTAACCCCAAAAAGCGCGCAGTTGCCAATCTGGTTGGAGTCATTGGCGACAAGGAGATCGCAAGCCTCACTCGGGACGACGCAATCGCGTTCCGCGAGTGGTGGCAAAAGCGGATCGTTGAGGATGGACTTGATATCGGTACGGCCAACAAGGACATCGGCCATGTTTCGAAAATGCTGCGCGTCGTCGATCTGACTCACCAGCTCAAGCTGGAGCCGGTTTTTCGAAACCTGCGTCTTTCCGGCGCCGTCCCCGGGCAACGCGCTGCGTTCACAGCGGAGTTCATTCAGGAGAAGATACTCGCTGAAGGCGCGCTCGACGGACTCAATGACGAAGCCCGCCATCTAATCTATGTGATTGCCGATACCGGACTCAGGCTTTCTGAAGCGGCAAACCTCACCACCGAAACAATCCACCTCGATCAAGAAATCCCGCATGTGCGGGTGCGCCCCAATGGCCGTCGCTTGAAGACCGGTCATTCAGCCCGTGACATTCCCTTGGTTGGCGGCGCACTTGCAGCCATCAAGCTCCATCCGGACGGCTTTCCTCGTTATCGCGACAAGGCCGCGTCACTTTCAGCGCTCGTCAACAAGGTGCTCGCCAGCAAGGAACTTCTGCCGACTTCCGAGCATAGTCTTTATAGCCTGCGACACACTTTCGAGGACCGGCTGACGGCAGTTGAGGCGCCGGAGAAGGTAATTGCTTCTCTGATGGGCCACAAATGGATCCGGCCCAAATACGGCGCGGGACCTTCGTTAGCGCAAAAGCGCGAGTGGCTTCAAAAAATCGCTTTTACCCCGCCCGGGCGAATGTGATTGCGGCGCCATCCAGGCCTTGAGAACCAACCTCACGGCTCCAGCTGTCCGAGCCATTTAGGTTGAGCGTGGCCAGCACGCGCTGCGCTCGCTCGCGATTTCCGAGCTTCCGCCGCATTTGTTCGACCTCGTATTCCAGCCTTTCGAAGGTCGGTATATAGGCATCTCCATGCCGGATGACCAAGTAGGCGGCAACAGCTAGACAGCATTCTAGCTCCGTGGCCGATGGATCGGAAAAAGGGGCGACGCCATACCAAGACGAGCAACGCCTCTCGAGGGCTTCCGAACTAGGCAAACGGCCAGCATGTGGCATGGGATACAAACCTATGCCTGATCGACGAACCTAAAGTGCTCACGAAGCTTGACCGGTACGCGGGCCATCGGAGGGTTCTGCCTAAAACCGCCAAAAATTTTGAAACACCCATTCATCCGGCTCGAATTCAAAGGGATCGGCGATTTTTGGGTTATGGCTTGCAAGCATAGTTCAGCCCAGACAAGAACGCCTGATATCTTGTCGTTCACTGTCACCCTGCCAAATATGGTGCCGGTGACAACGGCAGTTTGGCGAGCAGAAGAATTCCCGAGACTGAGACGTTCTACGGCTTGGCCCATGTTCGCGCTCCTCCTCGATTGGAGACAGGATGGGCCATATGGAAGCGAATAAAAGGAGGTTGGTGACGAGTCTCGGTAGTGGAGTAGAAACGGGTGGAAAAGCTTGCGCTATTCGCCGTCGGCGCCGCTAAGCGCATTTGAGAGAAGGGGCAACGATCGCCAAGAGATGACGTCCGATCGCAAGCCGGCTAGAAATGCGACAGTGACGCGCCTTTTTTGGCACGACCTTAGCACCCGATCGGGCCTCAGCTGGTCGTCGTTGCGCAGCCGATCGGGTGCGATTTTTATAAAGCTCTCTTGGCTTTAGCTTTGAGAGCCCGTCATCGAGACAAATGCAAGGGAACGGTCCCGCCCCCTGGGGACATTCGACATGCCGTGGCAGCTTCCTATGGTGAGCCAGCGCATTCCGATACACGTTTTCCGCGCTCTACCGTTGCTCCAGCACCTGTGCTGAGGCTGAGCGCTTGATCAGGACCCGACCGCTGCTGTTGCGGGATGGTGACTGGGTTGAGGTCGCGAAAACCTTGACCGCGGGTACGTTGTTCATCCAGATGAGCGCTGAGCCGAGAAGCAGCCAAGAACGCTTCCCGTAATCGAATCCTACGGGAACCGCGAAACCAGCGTCCAAGGGACGCAATTCTCCGACGTCGTTCACTCAAGCTCATCTCGCAACTTGAACGCTTGTATGAAGCCGCTGCATGTGCGCCGGTGGACCGGATTGCTGCTATCCAAACCACGTGCTCAGTTTCGCCCCCGTAATAACTCTACCGTCCGAAACGGCTTTCGCGCGTCAGGTCCACCCCACATGAAAGTTCCGCGAGCAGCACGGACGGAGAGGCCGGTCACAACTCCTTCGCGTGCTCTTTTACTACCGAATCAAGTGCCAAATGGAGAGGCACTGCCTTAGAGAACAGGAAGCCCTGCGCGGTTCTGCAGCCAAGCTTGTACAGAGTTTGCCGATCTGCCTCTGTTTCAACGCCCTCGGCCATGACCTCGATCCCGAGCGTCCTACCAAGGTCAATCACCGCTTTGACAAGCAGCCGATTCTCCCGGGACTTGGCTAAGCCGCGAATGAAGCCCTGATCTATTTTCACTTTCCTGATCCGACTGTCCTTGAGCGATGCCAACGTCGAAAAACCGGTGCCGAAGTCCTCGAGCGCGATAGAAATGCCAGCATGTGAAAGCTGGCCGAGCTTTTCATCCACTCTGTCCGGATCCACTGGGGCTTCTTCGGTAATCTCGATGTCGAACATCGTTGCAGGGAGGTCTTTTGCCGCCAGACCATTAAGAATCATCTCGTCAATATCGCCAGCTTCCAACTCGCGCGGTGAAACATTCATCGCCACACGAACATCACGACGGTCAGCTTTGACCAAGCCCTCGATAAGAGCGCAACAGTCGGCGAATACCGTTTGAGTTAGCAGCTGAAGCATTCCAGTTTCGCGTGCCGCTGTCATGATCTCGGGCGGAGAAATGGGACCGTGAAGCGGGTGAGACCATCTTAGCAAGGCTTCAAAACCGACGACGCTTCAGTTTCGAGTCTTACGATTGGCTGAAACCAAGCGACCAAGCTTCTCATCGTTATCGCCGAATGAAGATCGCGTTCGATTGACTGGCGGCGTTGCAGTTCCCGGGCTAGCTCGGCACCGAACAGACAAAATTCATTCCTGCCGCGGCGCTTAGCTGTGTAAAGGGCGATGTCGGCCCGCAACAACATTTCCGTCAGTCCGGGGTTTTCAGCCAAGTAGATTCCTATAGACGCTCCAATGCGGACGGATGCGATCCCAGGATAGGGGCGAGCAAGCTTGGCTATGAGATTGGACGCGAGATTGGTGGGAGAAGGAGAATTCTTTCGCGAAGAAAAAACCAGCACGAATTCATCCCCACCGATGCGGGCGAGCGTTGAGCCCTCCGGTGCTTCTTCCTCTATTCGGCGGGCGATCCTGGCAAGCAGCTCGTCACCCGTTCTGTGACCGTAGGTACCGTTGACAGATTTGAACCCGTCCAGATCAATCAGCATGGCCACAAAGGGTCCATCGGTGTTCTCAAACTGATCGATTGCATGTTCGAGGCCCCGCCTGTTGAGGAGCGCGGTAAGATGGTCCTCCCTGGAATTGCGCTCCATTTCCGCGGCAAGCCGCTCGGCTTGATGTCTCAGGCGGCTCGCGTCACGGAAGCGCGCTTGTCCAACGAACGAGGATCGAACCAGGCCGCCCTCGAAAAGCAGGACGGCAAAAGCCAGAATGTAGTTTTCCGGGGCTCCCTTCGTCAGCAAACATGCGGCGGCAATGAGGAGTGGCGGTGTGATGAAGCATATCGCTGCCGCAGCATATGAGCTGCCGTACGTGACCGCGCCAGCTGAAATGCCCGCCAGAATTATTAGATGCAGCGATGCTTGAGACGTCGTGTATCCAGCCGTTAGGATGGCAAGGAATGACCAGGTGAATCCCGCCAGAAGAGCAAGCCTGCCAAACCAGCGAAGCCGCAGCCAAACCCGTGTCAGATCATCCTGGACTCCGGGTTCCTTCAGCTGATGACGGGCGAGTGCAAGGCGGGCGGCATTTATCGCATTAACGACCGAAAACCAGGCCGCGCCAGCAAGACCGTTCCCGGAAAGGGCCTGCACGGTCAAAATCAGCCCGGACAGCACAATGCTTATCGGCATTGAGACGAAAAGGCCTGCCCTCAGATCAGCGAGCTGGTCCTGAAGGATTCTCGCCTCCAGCGGATCTTCTTTTCCAAGGCTGGACGGGTCAGCTTGCTTACTCCTGCTTGTCCGCAGCCTATGCAGCCCCCTGAAGGACGGGTTAATTCTTCAATCGGAGATCAGCGTCGGGGAGCAGGATTACTCCGGTGCATCATGCACTCTCTCCCATCGCTCGCCCAGCACGCGCAAAAATGCGACTGCTGGTGCAGTATCACCGCTGGAGCTCCGCCGATATCCCATGCCGGACAAGGGGAACATGTTGGGCAAAGCGAAGCCCCAGATGCCTTGCAAGCCGTGCCGCCAGGTGGTCTCTGGAGTAGAGTCCAATCAATATGTTCGTTGCATGGTAGAGCGGCGCCGCCGACAGGCGCAGCCGCCTTTCGTATATATGCAGCATGTCGGGGTCGCCAACATTGCGGCCGTCGCGGCACGCAGTCATGATTCCACGGGCGAGTTGCTTCTGGCTGCTGAGACCGATGTTGAATCCGTGAGCGGTCACCGGGTGCATGCCGATGGCAGCGTCGCCGATGAGTGCGGCGCTCGGCGCCCGGAATTTGTGCGCCCAGGTCGTGACCAGCGGATAGGTGTGGCGCTTGCTTGCCAAGGTCATTTTTCCAAGGCGCCCTCGACACCGTTTCGTCAACTCCGACAGGAACAAATCATCATCGAAGGCAAGCAGTCTATAGGCCTCGTTTGAGCGCAATGTGAGCAGCAGCGACGACATGCCCTCCGCGAGGGGCAACATCGCTATCGTCTGATGGTGATCGAACCATTCGATGGCGATCTGGTGGTGGGCGCGCTCGTGCCTCACTCGGCAAATCAGCATCGAGTGGCCAAGCCGGTTGATATCGGCGCCGATGCCTAGCAGATCACGCGTGGCGGACAAACGCGAATCCGCGGCAACAACCAGCCGAGCAGTTAAACGCGCGCCATTAGAGAGCGTTACGACTGCTCCTTCTTGGCTGTTTGTTGCATCGACGACCGAGTGGCCGCACAACAGCCGGGCGCGATCCTGCAAGCGGACGATTTTGAACAGCGCCTCGCGGATCCGGCAATTTGGAACCAAAACCCCAGCGGTTCTCCAGAGTTGCTGGGAGGATCGAAACGAAGAGCGAATGCGCTCGAGCCGTTGAGCACGCGCGCGCCTTGAAGTGCTGATTTGTCCGAAGCCGGGATGACATCCCAGGCGCCGAGCTCGCGAAGGGTTCTGATCGAAGCGTTGGTCAGCGCGATTTCGCGACCATCGAAAGCCGGATTCGCCAGACTATCGAATGTGTTCTGTTCAACAACTGCCACCTTGAGTTCGCTTTGGGCAAGCGACGCAGCGAACGAAAGGCCGACCGGGCCGGCTCCAACGACAACGATGTCAAAATTATCGTCAGAGCCCATCAGCGTGCCGCCATCCGGTCGCCTATCCTCGTGTAACGGTGGAACTGAGCCGAGTGACATGAGCTCCGTGGCCGCCGCATTGCCTAAAGGCGCTGGGCCGGGAGATTCGCATCGATCGGCAACGAAGCACTCAAAGCGCTCAGAGGTGGATGCGGCTAACCGATCCCGCCCTTTGGCCGCGCAGCCGCGCAGATCGCCGCCAGCAAGCGAGACACTCGCGACGCTGGTCAGCCACGGCCGCGCCGCATCGATCGCCACATTCCACCTGGAACCCTTGCGCATACTACTCACGCTCCACGACGTCGAAGCGGGCTCTCTTGCGAGGGTATCGAACGTAGCGCTCTCTCTCGTCATCCCAGCCAAGGTAGCGGAAACTTTTATCCACGACCGCGCATATCTCATCAAGAACCTGCTGCATGGCTTCGATGTCGATGTCCTTGCAATTCAGTCGCCGATAGAGCAAAGCCCACGCGGCGACATAGTCGTCGAAATAGCGCGCGTCACTCGAACCAATGATCAACTTCGGACGGTTGATCGATCTCGAAAACGCACGTCCCAACCCCGATGATGCTCCGCAGCACGTTGACATCACGAGGATCTTCGGCGCTGGATGCGAGCCCTGGAACATTTCTACGAAGTCAGCCCAAAGAAGGCCACTTTCGACGCACACAACCCATCAAAGGCGAAAGCTGTTGATCGGCCCCCGTGTCCGCGCAGCCACGCGGATGGTCAGCCAGCAAGCGAGATACACACGACGCCGGTCAGCTAATGGCTGCGCCGTAAGCACAAGGCATGGCCGACCACACGACAGAAAACCCAGAACCGTGAAGGTGCTGATAATGACGACCAATCTTTCCGTAAGTCATGCATTTCTCCGTCGAAGACTGGTCAATAGAACACACCGATGAGTATGACCCTGATCTGGATCAGCCAGACATGACCAATCGGCACTGGCGGTTCACGGTCAGGTGATCGACCGTGACGTTCCACTTTGGAACCCGTGCGCACATGGCCAAGCTCTCGTCCGGCCACGCGAGGTACTCTCGTGGCATCAGCCGCCTCATACTGGGTGCAATGGGAGGCAGTCCTTCGCACGACAGAGGCTTTTCACAAATGTAGTGTGCAGCTTAGGTCAAGATGGTCATGGAGCATGGAGCATGGAGCATGGACAGCTTGTTCCCGACCGAGCCGGCTCGACTGACGAGCGCGATCCGCGCATCTTATGCACAGCGGATTGAAATCAGCGTTCCGGTTTGTCGTCCCGATCAATTAGTATCCGCTCGGCGGCTCCGTCGAGATCTTCGTATTGACCGCTTCGCAATGCCCAGACGAAGCCGGACACACCCAGTGCACCCAGAAAAAGGGCCACTGGTATGAGATAGAGCAACGTCGTCACGAGGATTATGCCGAATAGCTGACTGCGGAGCGTCCGACTTTTTGAATAACTTGCAGCGTCGCATTCGCCCCGAAGCCGTGCAAGCGCAATGCGTTTCCAATAACAAGCACCGATGAGGCAGACATGGCAATCGCCGCTAACAAAGGCGTGGCGTGCCCGAGGATGGCGATTGGTACTGCCACCGCATTGTAGACGATCGCAATCGCGATGTTCTGGCGGATCAGGTGTCCCGCCTTGCGCGAGACGTCCAGCGCGAGAGGCACTGCCAGAAGGCTTTCGCGCAGGAATACGAAGTCGGCGGCATTGCGGCCAATGTCGGCGGCGGTAGCTGGAGCGATCGAGACATGCGCCGCGCTGAGCGCCGGCGTGTCGTTGAGGCCGTCGCCAACCATCAGAACCTTGTGTCCGTCTTTCGCCAGGGTCTCGATGCGCTCGACCTTGCCGGATGGCAGCAGGCACGGAACGAAGTCCTTGACACCCAGCATTTCTGCGACTTCACCGCAGGCACCCGCAGTATCGCCCGACAGCATTTCCACTGACACCCCGGCATGGCTCAATTGCCCGATCGCCGCCTTGGCGTCTGCGCGCAGCGCGTCCTCAAAATCGAAGGTCGCGACAATGAACCCGTCTTTTGTCAGCACGGTTCCGCCATGTTTGCCTTCACCACCGGTCCGGGCTCTCCATCCAGCCCATCCGCGTCGGCCTAGCCGCCAGGTGCTTCCGGCTCCAGTGGCTTCGATTCCAAACCCTGGATGCTCGGTGACGGCATCAAATTTGTACTGCCCGCCGGGATGGGCAAAACCGGCTATGGCCTTTGAAAAAGGATGGCGGGAATGCGTAGCCATGTCTCCCGCGACTGCCAGCATGGCCGGATCGATCGACGATGCATTGACCAGCCGGGGCTGGCCGAGCGTGAGCGTTCCGGTCTTGTCGAACACCGCTGTATCAATCGTCGCCAGGCGCTCCATGGCAGAACCGTCCTTTACCATGATGCCGTTCTCAAACAGGCGCCGCGCGGCGACCACCTGAACGATCGGTACGGCGAGGCCGAGCGCGCACGGGCAGGTGATGATCAGAACGGCAATGGCGATGGTTATCGCCCGGTGCCAGTCGCCGGTCACCGCCATCCAGCCAAGGAACGTCGCGAAGGCTGTGAGATGAACCACCGGGGCATAGAGCGCTGAAACGCGATCGGCGATCCGGCGATAATGCGCGCGGCCGCCCTCTGCGGCTTCCATAAGACGAACCATTTCCGCCAGAAACGAATCCTTCGCGGCGGCTGTCGCCTCAATCGTCAGCGGGCCGGTAAGATTGAGCACGCCGGCCTGAACTGCTTCGCCCGGCGCCACGTTTTTCGGCGTGCTTTCGCCTGAGGCCAGCGAGCAGTCGAGATCCGACGTTCCCTGGATGATCTTGCCGTCGACGGGGATCCTCTCACCGGCTGCGATCAACAACCGCATGCCTGGTTCGATCTCGCCGACCGGCAAATAGTCGCGCGCGCCGTCGCTGCGCAGCACCATGGCGCCATGTGCGGCCAACTGGGACAGGCCTTTCACAGCGGTCCGGGCACGTTCGCGCATCACGTGATCCAACGTGCGGCCGATCAACAGGAAGAACAGCAGCGATACCGACGCGTCAAAATAGGCGTGATCGCCATGGTTGATCGTCTCGTAGAGGCTCATGGCGTAGGCGAGCGAAACACCGACCGCGATCGGCACGTCCATATTCATGCGGCCATGGCGCAAAGCATTCCAGGCCGAACGGAAGAAGATGCCGCCGGCGAAGGCGAGGGCAGGAATGGCGATCAGCGCCGAGACCCAGTGAAACAGGTCGCGGGTAGCACCTTCGGCGCCGGACCAGACCGAGACCGAAAGCAGCATGATGTTGCCCGCCGCAAAGCCGGCAACCGCGACCGCGCGGATCAAATCCGATAACGTCCTGTCCTTGTCGCCGACCTCGGAAGGGAAGAGATGCGCCTGGTAGCCTAGCCGCCCAAGCGCGACGACGAACGGTGGGACCTCGTCACCACGCCACCGGACAGAGACCCGTTTCGTCGACAGGTTGACGCGGGCGCTCTCGACGCGATCGAGCTTTCCCAGCGCCGTCTCGATCGTCTGGATGCAGCCTGCGCAATGAACCGTCGGTACTGAAAGATCGGTCTGGTGAAGATCATCGCCAAGCGATCGGCTCGCCAGCCTGATCTCCTGGCTGGACGGCAGGACCGATCCGGTGTTGACCAGATCAAGCGCCATTTCGGCGCCCGGTGCACAACAACTCATTGCAGCGCTCCATTGGAAATCATGATCCGGCGGACGTCGCGATACGGTTTGTCCAGACCGGCGTCGGCGTCGACTTCGACAATCCAGACGCCGTCCTTCGGCATGTGCTGGGCTGCGAATTCCTGGCCCGAGGCGGGTGCGAGGGTGACCGACTTGTCCTCCTTCTCGTACGCGGGATGGCGAAACAGCACCTTGACGCCGTGCAAGGGAACCGGCTTGCCGGCGACGTCGGCGAGGCCATAGCGAACTTCGCCCCATGCGATGGTCAGCTTGCCGGTCCAGCCAAGTGCTGCCTGCGCCCGTCCTTCCTCGGCCTTCTTGTTGAATTGCTGGCTCGCCACATAGGTGTTTTCGACGACGAGGCCAGTCCAGCTTGTGCTGGCGAGCGTTGCCATGGTCAGATTGACTGCGATGACCACGCCGAAAAAGGCCAGGATGATGACCAGCATGTGCCTGCCGGTGAATTCACGAGGCTTTTGTACATTGGCAGTCATCTGAGGGGCTCCGGCGCGTTGAAGGTGGCGGTGTACTCGTTCGACTCAAAGCTGGCTCTGTCCTCGACGCGGAACTTGAAGGTCTGTGCCGGAGCGCGGATCTGGTCCGCCGGCTGGCGAACGAAGACCCTCAGCATTTTCAGGCGGTCGGGTTCGACCGGAATGGCGAAGGAACGGCCTGCGGGGATGTCGTCGCCGACGACGACCATGTCAGCGCCTTCAAGGCCCTGCATGGTTACGACGATCGTCCTCGGCTCGGGGATCATGTTGAGCAGCTTGACGGTATAGCCATTGCGGATGGATCCGTCGGTCAGCGTGACGAACTGGGGATTGCGATCATGCAATACGTTCAGTTCGAGCCGATCGCGCGTCAGCAGCGAATAGAGCAGGCCGAGGCCGATCAGCGACCACAAGCCCATGTAGACGTAGGTGCGCGGCCGAAAGATCTTGCGGATGTGAAAATGCGCCACCTTGTCGGAGAACAGGCCATCAGCGGTCCTGATCAGCGATGGATTGACTGAGCTGGACCCGCCTGCAGTCGCCAGCATCATGTTGGCGTTGTAGTCGGAGAGCGTCGCATAGGCGATCAGCCCACGCTCCTTGCCGAGCTTGTCCATGACGCCGTCACAGGCGTCGATGCAGAGCGCGCAAGTGATGCATTCGAGCTGCTGGCCGTCGCGAATGTCTATCCCCATCGGGCAGACCGCGACACAGGCATTGCAGTCGACGCAGTCGCCCACGGGCTGGCCTGCGGCCAGCACCTTCTTGGCGTGGCGCGAACGCGGTTCGCCGCGCCAGTCATTGTAGGTGACAGTGAGGGAATTTTCATCGAGCATGGCCGCCTGGATGCGGGGCCACGGGCACATATAGGTGCAGACCTGTTCGCGCATCAGACCGCCGAACGTGTAGGTGGTAGCCGTCAGGACGGCGACAGTGATGTAGGCGACGGGCGCCGCAGTGCCGGTGAAGAGCTCGCCGAGCAGCGTCGGTGCATCGGCAAAGTAGAAGATCCAGGCGCCGCCAGTCGCCGCCCCTATGACCAGCCAGATGGTGTGCTTGGACACACGCAGCATGAGCTTGCGCGCGGTCCAGGGACCTGCGTCAAGTTTCATGCGGGCGTTGCGGTCCCCCTCGATCGCACGTTCGACGACGAGGAACAGATCGACCCACACCGTCTGAGGGCATGCATAGCCGCACCAGGCACGGCCGACAGTCGAGGTGATCAGGAAAAGACCGACGCCCGCCATGACCAGGAGGCCGGCCACATAGAAGAATTCCTGGGGCCATATCTCGATGAAGAAGAAGTAGAAGCGCCGGTTCGCGAGATCGAGCAGGACTGCCTGGTCCGGGGCAAATGGACCGCGAGCCCAAGGCAGCCACGCAGCCAGGTAGTAGATGCCAAGTGTGATCGTCATCACCAGCCATTTGAAGCGACGAAAGTTGCCCGAGGCGCGCTTCGGAAAGATCTTTTGACGCGCGGCATAAAGCGGCTTGCGGGTTTTGGCGGAATTGACAGTTTCTGTTTCGAGCCGTGTCAACTGCGTCTTATCACGCATGTGCAACTCCACTTTCCCAGCCAATGTCAGGGGCACCTGTCGTAAAGCCTCGCGGTAGGATAGCCTTGCCGGGTTGTGCAGATCGCATTAGGGATGGTGTCGAGGCCCGGCTCACGCCGGGCCTCGTCCGCTTGGCAGGGGGGACCGAAGAATAGGACTTCCATTCCTATTCTCCGCCGCCAAGCGAATGGACATAAACTGCAAGTTCCTTGACCTTGATCTCGCCGAGACGGCCAACCCAGGCCGGCATGACGCCCTGTTTTGGCGCACGGACCTGTGCGGCGATGGCTGTCTCACCGGATCCATAGAGCCAGATCGCATCGGTCAGGTCGGGGGCGCCGAATTCCCTGTTGCCTTTTGCATTGTCGCCGTGACAGGCGACGCAGTTCTCGGCAAAGACCTTGGCGCCGGGTTGGATCAGACTTGCATCGCGGACCTTGCCGGAAAGGCTGGCCACGTAGGCGCTGACTTGTGCGATCTGGTCGGCGGTAATGATGTCGCCGAAGGCCGGCATTTCCGACAGGCGCGTGTCCGGATCGGATGCGAAGCGGATGCCGTGCGTAATCGTCTGCTGGATCTGCTCGGCCTTGCCGCCCCATAGCCAGTCGTCGTCGTTGAGATTGGGAAAGCCCTTGGAACCTTGGGCGCCGGAGCCGTGACATTGTACGCAATTGACCTTGAAAGCGGCGCCACCGGCGGCGATTGCGAATTCGCGCAGGCCGTCGTCCGCGGAGATCTCCGAGACGCTCTTGGACTCCACCGCCGAGATATATTTGCCCTTGGCGGCCTCAGCCGCAGTCAGCTCGTTCCTGACCTCGTTGCGGCTGGAATAGCCGAGCACACCCTTCGTCGCCGAGTGCAACAGAGGCCATGCTGGATAGGCGATGGTGTAGCCTATCGCCCAGACAATGGTGACGTAAAAGGTGATAACCCACCATCTGGGAAGCGGGTTGTTCAGCTCCCGGATGCCATCCCATTCGTGGCCGGTGGTCGAGACGCCAGAGATTTCATCGATATGCTCGTCGCTCATGATCACTCGTCCTCGAGCGGAATGCGGGCCGCTTCGTCGGCCAGCCTTCGGCTGCCGGGGCGTAGGGCAAAGGCGATGCACCCCACGAAGAACAGCGCCATCGCAACCAGGCCCCAGCTGTCGGCAAACGCCCGCATCAAATTGTAGGTCATCAGCGTTCTCCTCAGCGGTAGCCGGCGGCTTCGTCGTAATTTTTGAAGTCGACCAGTGTGCCAAGCATCTGCAGGTAGGCGAGCAGGGCATCCATTTCGGTGACCTGTTGCGGGTTGCCGTCGAAGTCGCCGATCTTGGCTTTTGGGTAACGCGCCTCAAGGCCTGATGTGTCGGCATTGGGATCGGCCTGCGCCGCCAGATCCGCATTGGCGTGGACGATCATGTCATCGGTGTAAGGGACGGCTACAAGCCTGTTGGCGACCAGATGCGTTGAGAAATCCTTCACGTCGATCGGCGTGTCTTTCAGGAACCCATAGCTCGGCATGATCGATTCCGGCACCACCGAGCGCGGGTCGGTAAGATGCGCGACATGCCATGCATTCGAGTAGCGGTCGCCAACTCTGGCGAGATCCGGCCCGGTGCGCTTCGATCCCCACTGGAAGGGGTGATCGTACATGGACTCGGCAGCTAGGCTGTAGTGGCCATAGCGCTCAACTTCGTCGCGGAACGGCCTGATCATCTGGCTATGACAGAGGTAGCAGCCCTCGCGCATATAGATGTTGCGCCCGACAAGTTCGAGCGGCGAATAGGGGCGCATGCCTTCCACCTTCTCGATCGTATTGTCGAGATAGAAGAGAGGCGCGATCTCGACGATGCCGCCGACCGTCACCACGAGCAGCGAGCCAACGAGAAGAAGCGTGGCGTTCTTCTCGATGATTGCGTGTTTGTCCATCAAGCCCATTACCTGGCTCCTGATCGCGCAGGTCGGATGGCGACGGGGCTCGGCATCGGCTCCTCCTCGCGCTGGTGGCCGAGGATGGTCCTGGTGATGTTCCAGGCCATGATCAGCGCGCCGGAGAGGTACATGGCCCCACCGATGGCGCGCATGACATAGTAGGGGTGCATGGCGGCGACGGTCTCGGCGAAGGAGTAGACCAGGAAGCCCTGCTCGTCGTATTCGCGCCACATCAGGCCCTGCATGACGCCGGATACCCACATCACCGCGGCGTAGACAACGATACCAAGTGTCGCCAGCCAGAAATGCCAGGTGACCAGCCGCAACGAGTAGAGCCGTTGCCGGTTCCAGAGCTTCGGCACCATGTAGTAGATTGCGCCGAACGAGATCATGCCAACCCAGCCGAGCGCGCCCGAATGGACGTGGCCGATCGTCCAGTCGGTATAATGCGACAGCGAATTGACCGCCCGGATCGCCATGATGGGGCCTTCGAAGGTCGACATGCCATAGAAGGCGACGGCCATCACCATCATGCGTATGATCGGATCGGTGCGCAGCTTGTCCCAGGCGCCGGACAGCGTCATCAGGCCGTTGATCATGCCGCCCCAGGACGGCATCCACAGCATGATCGAGAACACCATGCCGAGCGTCTGCGCCCAATCGGGCAAGGCGGTGTAGTGCAGGTGATGCGGCCCGGCCCAGATGTAGAGAAAGATGATCGCCCAGAAATGGACGATCGACAGCCGGTACGAATAGACTGGCCGGTTCGCCTGCTTGGGCACGAAATAATACATCATGCCGAGGAAGCCGGCGGTGAGAAAGAAGCCGACCGCGTTGTGGCCGTACCACCATTGCGTCAAGGCGTCCTGGACCCCTGAAAAGGCGGAGTAGCTCTTGGAGCCCAGGAACGAGACTGGTATGGACAGGTTGTTGACCACATGCAGCATCGCGATGGTGACGATGAACGACAGGTAGAACCAGTTGGCCACGTAGATATGCGGTTCCTTGCGCTTCAGGATCGTGCCAAGGAACAGAATGAGGTAGGCGACCCAGACGATGGTCAGCCAGACATCCACATACCATTCGGGTTCGGCGTACTCGCGGCCCTCGGTGATGCCGAGCAGGTAGCCGGTCGCGGCCATGACGATGAACAGCTGGTAGCCCCAGAAGACGAACCAGGCCAGATCACGGCCGAAGAGGCGGGCGCGGCAGGTGCGCTGCACGACATACAGAGACGTGCAAAGCAGCGCGTTGCCGCCGAAGGCGAAGACGACACCGGATGTGTGCAACGGCCGCAAACGACCGAAATTGAACCAGGGCTGGATGTTGAGATCGGGGTAGGCGAGCTGCAGCGCGATCACCACGCCGACCAGCATGCCGACGACACCCCAGAACACGGTGGCGATCGCGCCGTAGCGGATCGGACCATCCATGTAAGCGGATGGGTCAATCGGAGCTGCTGGCTTGAACTCCGTGTTGCGCAACAGGATCGCAGTGAAACCAGCCACTGCGAAGAACAACACCCACATGTGTCGGCGGAAAGGTTCATCCACGCCGAAGCCGGCGGCCACCAGGGCCGCAAAAGCGAACACGCTTAGAAGGACGATCTCTGTGCCGAATTTCATTGCAGATCCCGATCTCGAATCTGGTGGATGCCAAATCCGCAGCGCACTAATCGCGCAGCCGCCGCCCCCTCGCCCTGATCTATGTCAGGCCGCAAGATTTTGTGTCGGCGGCGCAATCAGCAGGTGGCGAATGAACGAGGAACGCAGCGCGGGCTCACCCCCCTCATGGAAGGCGTTCCCTGGGTTGGGCGGGCGCAGACGCGATCGCTGAGGCGAAAGCTGAGGCCCTGCGCGCGTTGGATGCTATTGCCGATGCCCTGCCAAACGTTGTTCGGATCCCATTGGAAACGAACGCGATCGTTCCGCCGAGCCGTGGCAGATTAAGGACCATGCTTCGCCGGTATGTGCCGAAACACACCTGGCGATTGGTCACGTTCCTATCAAAGCCCGAAAGCTGTTTGTCTCGACCGTGACGCCGCTTCGTCGAAGGCGCGGCAACATCGCATTAAAAGGCAAACACGGCCCGCCCCGGAGTCATGCGACATGGCCTCGCCGCTTAGGGCCGCTCGCGTCCGCCGCCACAGCGCTTCTCCAGACGGCTTATGCTGTCCACCGTCACATGGCGTGCGTTCTCAATCCGAATCACCCCGTCAGCCCGCAATCGCGTCAGTTGGCGGCTCACGGTCTCGTTGGTGATTCCAAGGAAATCAGACATTTCGACACGCGTCAGCGGCAGATCGAAGGACGCCGACCCGGAAGCCGCATCGAGACTGGAATCGATATTCCGGGCCATCATGAGGAGAAAAGTCGCTACCTTTTCCGGAGCTGTCTTGCGCCCCAGCGTCACCATCCACTCGCGCGCCTCATCGAGTTCATTCAGCGTCTGTTTGAGCAGGCGATGCTCGAATTCCCGTGACGCCTTCATCATCCGTTCGACGGCCGCTCGCGGAAACGAACACAGCGTGACTGCTGTTGCCGCTTCCGCATTGATCGAGCTTTCCACCTTGAAAGGACGTCCCAGAAAATCCGGTGCAAACTGGAGACCGACGATCTGCTGGCGCCCATCCGACAGGCTCTTTGATAGCTTTACAACGCCTGAAAGCACGTTGGAGTAGCTGTCGACGTTCTGTGCCTCGCCGGTCAACTCCATTCCTGACTCGATCCGGCGACGCGAGCAAGTCTTGGCGAGCCCAACCAAATTGTCTGGATCGAGCGCACCGCAGACACCGCGACGCCGTGCCTCGCAAGGGAAGCAAAGAACAGGAATGCCGGAACTATGAATGTCTTGCCGAAAGGTCATGCGTTCGCCTTACCCGATCCTAACTGCCGGCAGGATACCCATCCAGGGTAGAGAAATCCTGCGGCGGTTTGTCCATGAGCGCGGCTGATCGAGATCAGGGTCTGCTTCAGCGATGCGTGCAGTGTTCCGGCGGGCAACACGGTGAACGCGAGATGCAATCGGAAATAGCTGTCAAACTCAGCGAGAACGTCCCACGCTACACCAGCTATCCGACGGCGCCGCATTTCCATTCGGGGATCGATGCTGCCATTTACCGTGGCTGGTTGGAGACGCTGGAAAGCGGCGACGAAATCTCGCTGTACCTGCACATTCCTTACTGCGACAAGCTCTGCTGGTTCTGCGCCTGCCACACCAAGCAGACGCACCAATATGAGCCGGTGGCCGCTTATCTGCGCTCGCTGAATGCCGAAATCGTCACGATTGCCGGTCTGCTGAGCGGCAAGGCACATGTCCGTGCAATCCACTTCGGTGGCGGTTCGCCAACTATTCTGAGGCCCGATGATATGGTTGCTCTTGGAGCGGCCTTGCGGGACAGCTTCGACTTTCTCCCGGATGCTACGGTCAGCATCGAAATCGAAACCAACGACATGGACAAGGCGCGCCTTGATGCACTTGCTCAAATCGGCGTAACCCGGGCGAGCCTCGGCGTGCAGGATTTCGATCCGCAAGTGCAAAAAGCAATTAATCGTGAGCAGAGTTTTTTGCAGACCAAGGCAGTCGTCGACGGGGTTCGTTCGCGGGGCGTCGAATCGGTCAATCTGGACCTGCTCTACGGGCTCCCGAATCAGACACGCGAGACGATCTGTTCCACGGTGGCGCAGGCACTGACCTTGGAGCCAGACCGGATGGCCCTGTTCGGCTACGCACATGTGCCCTGGTTCAAGAAGCATCAGACGATGATCGACGAGGCATGGCTGCCGAGTCCCACTGAGCGTTTCGCCCAATCTCAACTCGCGGCGCGGGCAATTGTCGCCAAGGGATATGAGGCAATAGGACTCGATCATTTCGCGAAGCCCGACGATGCGCTGGCCATAGCGGCCCGCGCAGGGGTTTTGCATCGCAATTTTCAGGGCTACACTGAGGATCGCTGCCCGACACTGATCGGACTTGGCCCTTCGTCCATCGGTCGTTTTCGCCAAGGCTACGTGCAAAACATGGCTTCGACTGCCGGGTACGGGCGCATGGTTGCGGATGGCGGGTTGGCTGCCGTCCGCGGCGTTGCCCTTTCCGACGACGATCGCGTCCGTGGCTGGATCATCGAGCGGCTGATGTGTGATTTTGCCTTCTCGGCAGTCGATCTGGTGGAGCGGTTCGGCAAAGCCGGCGAGCAGCTCCTTCATCGCTCGAGGTCCATCGCACTCCACGATCCTGCCCGAGCGCTTGAATTCGATGGTGACAGTTTCCTCGTACGGACTGAAAGTCGCCCCTTCATTCGAACCATCGCGGCCAAGTTCGATACATATTTCAAAGGGGGAACGGCGAGGCACTCGGTGGCGGTCTGAGCAAAGCACAGTGCGCTCGCCGTTTGGTCGATCGGCGAACCAGCTGCGTTCGTTTTGACCGCTCATAGGCGACTACCGCATCAAATCGAAAATGCAAACTTAGGCTGTTGCGCGGTATCTCCTTCCACATCCTCTCTTGCGCATACCTACATTCCAAGGGGTTTGATCCTATGCTTCGCGAGGAGCAGGTAGGTCGCGACAGCTAGGCAATGTTCCAGCTGCCCTAGCGGAGGAGTCACGATTTTCCGGCAAGCTCCGTCGGCAGACGTTCTTTTCTGGCCCTGGCAAAGGCTCGGTCGCCTTCCAGAAACGCCGCCAGCATGAAAGGGATGAGTTCTGCCACGGTTTCAGACTGACCATAGGTCTGACGGTAAAGTGCAGCATACTCCTTGAGTGTTTGGCTCAGCTCCGCGCTGACGGTAATGGTGATCTTCGAAGCTGTTCGGTCCGGAAGTTTTCCAAGTTTCAGGTCAGCCATGATAACTCCTGCTCAACTGGCGTATGGCCGCAGCACGATGTCCTTGTGCACGATGACGCGCAGTGGCCAACCTGGGCGGACGACGATGGTGGGCTGGATATTGAGGTTTTTTTCGGTGATGCGCTGGCCGGCTCGACTGGCGTTCTGCTGGGCTGATTCCCGGATCGCCTTGACCAGATCGCTCTCGTTTTCGCCGAGGCTGAATTCTGTGCCGACACCGAGCAATGTGGCAAGCGCCACTCCCTTGATCATCTGCCAAGTGTGGAAATCGACTTTGTCTTCCAGCCCTGCGTAGCCGGCGGTGTCGCTCGCGGGCAGATTGTCGATTTCGGCCGACGAGCCGTCGGGCAGCAGAATGCGCTGCCAGACCAGCAGCGCTCGCTTTTGCCCGAACGCGACGACGCTGTCGTAGACGCCGATAAGACGTGAGCCCTGCGGAATCAGCAATATGTTGCCCGTGACCGTGTCGTGCACATTTTCGGTGACTTGCGCGACGACAAGGCCCGGCAAATCGGAATTGATGCCGGTGATCAGGCTGGCGGCAATCACGCTGCCAGCCATCAGTTGATATGGCGAGATCGGCGTCTGAAGCGCATGCGGATTGTAGATCCCGCCAGTGCTCCGCTGGCTGAGAAAATCAAGCTTTCGCTGCTGATTGTTCTGGTCGCCTTCCGCCGCCGCCACCGAGGCTGACGCGCGTCCTGCTTCGGATTGGGGAAGCGCCTCAAATGGATGCTGAGCAGTTTGCACGCTCTCTCCGACATCTGTCTGTTGAGCTCGATTTTCGACGCGGAAAAGCACCCGCGATTCACGCGCTTCGATCGCCTGCTGCGCTAGACGCTGCTCCTCGGCCGAGATGTCTTGGCCCGGCACGATGCCGAGCTGGCGCTGCCGCTCGAGGATGGGGCGGCCGAGGTCGCCCGGCAAAGGTAGCCCAAGGACGGGAGGCTTTGGCTTCATGCCGGAATAGTCATGGGGAAGCGTATCGAGTCCCTCGGCGGTTGGTTTGCGCTCAGTGTTGTAGAGATCTTCCGCCTGATCCCTGATGCGAAGGGCCGGCCCCTGGAGGGCGATCATGGTAACGCCGAAGACAGCGCCGGATCCGAGCGCTGCGATAGCGATGATCACACCGCGCCTGAACCGCACCACGCGGCGGGGAGAGGCCCGAAGCTGCAGTTCCTCGGGATCCAGTTTCGGCGGGATGCCAGAGCGGGAATTTTCGATCATGAGCCCTCACCTCGCCGGCTGCCGCGAAAGAGCGAGATCCGCCGTTGCGGTTGCCTGCCGTCAATCCTGCTGATGCGGATCACCTGCTGCCGCTTGGTGCCGAGGCGAAGTTCGGCCGCGGCGAAGAGCCGATCGACGATGTAATAGTTGCCGCGCACGCGATAGTTGACGAGCTCGCTGCTCCCATCTGCGCCGACGATGAAGAGTGGTGGCGCCTCGCCCTGATCTATGCGACGAGGGAACTCAATATAGACCTTGCTGCCGTCGTCGAAGGCTCGCGTCGGTCTCCAGGGCGGTGTGTCGCCACTGATTGAGTAGCGAAAGCGAAGGTTTTCGAGCGCGATGTTCGACGCGACCGGTGTAACTGCCTCGGCTTGAGCATTGCGCTGGCGAAGCGCGATGATCTGGTCTTGGCTGTAGGTCCAGGAGATTGCCGCCATTGCGGTCTTCTCGGTGCTTTGAAGCTGCAAATGATAGGTCCGCCGGTCCGTCGTAATGACGACATTGGTGGCAAGACCCGGCGCGAAGGGTTTTACCAGAACATGGGTGCGCTGATTGTCACCGGTGCCGCTTGCGGTATCGCCAATGACCCAGCGCACGGTGTCGCCAGCCGACACGGCGGTTAGTTTCTCGCCCGGCTGCAGAGCGATGTCGGTCACGCGCTCCGGCGCGGCATAGAGTTGATAAAGCGCGCCATCGGTGAAGGGGTAGACTTGCACTGCATTAACATACCCGTACTTGGTGGGTTGCTGGGTCGCGGCTTTGTTGGCATCAGCGACGCGTTCTTCAGGAGGGCGCTTGTCCTCGGCCTTGCCGGGCTCGGGCTGCATTTGGCCAGGCAGCGGCAGTGGTTTTGGCACCTCGACAATTCTAATCGGCCTCTCCGGCGCTTTTTCGATCGCGGCCGGTTTGAAGTCGGCAGCGTCATAGGAAATCTCAGGCGGCGGCACCTTCTTCGATGCACAAGCGGAAACGACCGCTGCCGACACCGATAGGATCAGCACGGCACGAATCGGTGACATTTTACCTTTCATTGGTGGACTCCGTCGGAGAAAGGGGGCTGGGACGGCGCTGTCGAGCTCGCGTGACCAGTCAATGGCATTGATGAAGACGCCGAGCGGATTCTTGCGCAGCTGATCCGTATTGCTTGGCGAGCGGATCACGATCGTGAGGATCGCAGTCCAGCGCATCGTGCTGGCAAGGCTTCCGCGCTCAAACACCTGCTCGGTCCATTTGACCTGGAATGAACTTTCGGAGGCTCTGACCACGCTGGTGACCTGTACCGAAACACTGCGCGTTCCGATCTGACCGAAGGGGTCGTTCGCCTTGGCGTATTCGTTGAGGAAGAGCGCTGCGCGATCGCTAGCAAAGTCGTACGCTGCCAACCAGTTCTGCCGAACCAAAACCGGATCGGTGGAAACGGAACGGACATTCTGGATGAAGCGGCCGAGATGCCAGGCGATCTGAGCATCCGAGGGCTCATAATTCCGGACCGCCGGCGCGACGGCGCGCGTCTCGCCGAAGCCATCGACCTCGACGACATAAGGCACGACACGGCTTTGCATCGACTGCCATACGAGTCCGCCGGAAAGCCCGGTCGCCAAGGCCAGGCAGCCAAGGGCCATGATCCGCCAGTTCCTGGCCTGCAGTCGAGATGAGCCGATGCGCTCGTCCCACAGTTGGGCGGCTTTTTGATACGGCGTGACCGGTTCGGGTGTTTTGCCGTAACGGTGCACGGGTCGCTTGAAGAGCATCTAGTCATCCTTGTCGTTGAGAGAGGGGTTGGCGCTGCCTCCCGGCCGGTCTCCGTCTCGGACAGCTTGCATGGCAGCGTGGCGATTTGCCCGGGCGGTCTGTTCAGAACGTAGGCGCCTTGCCCACGTCGGCGCCGAAACAGTGGCCGAACCGGCAGAGCGTTCGGTCATTGACGCTGTCGGCGCGCCGCCGGTCGCGGTCCACGCGGCATCGCGCCCGGCATCGGCGTTGCGCCCAACACTTGCAGTGGCGGATCGCGCTATGCGTATAGCGGCGCCGCCAGCTGCACTGGTTACACCATGCATTCCAGCAGCCACACCGGAGAGGCCAGCGTCGGGCGAGGTTGCGCGCCCGATCTGCCATGACGTGGAAGCAGCCGATCCCATTGTTGTGCCGGCTCGGATGGCGGCGAGACCGCCGCTGGTTGCCATACGCGCGCCAGCAAATGCTGTGCCTCCAGCAACGAGTGATACACCCGCTGCCGCCGCGGTCGTGCCGAGGGCGGCGCCCGCCCCAAGCTGCGGTGCGCCTGAGACAAGACCCGACGCGATCCCCGGCCCAAAAATGCCAAGGCCAAGCAGTGCCAGTGCGCCCAGTACCTGGGACATGGCACCGGCAAGATCCGGCTCCTTGCCTTGCAATGCGGAAGCGAACTCCCCGAAGAGCGTGGAGCCGATACCGACAATGACGGCGAGCACCATCACCTTGATGCCTGACGAGATAACATGGCCGAGCACGCGTTCGGCCAGGAACGCTGAACGGTTCCAAAGTGCGAATGGAACCAAAACAAAACCTGCCAGCGTGGTGAGCTTGAACTCTAGGATGGTGATGAAAAGCTGGATGGAAAGGATGAAGAAGGCGATGATAACCAGGAACCAGGCCATCAGCAGCACGAAGATGGTCAGTGCGTTGCCGAAGATTTCCGGGAAGCCCAGGAGCTGACTGGCTTGGTCAAGCATTGGCCAAGCACCTTCGAAACCGGTCGCGGCAATGCGGCCCGGGCGCAAGAGATTGTCTGCCGACAGATTGCCGGCCGACGCCTTAATCCCGAGACCGGCAAAAGAACGATAAACGATATCGGCGAGGTTCTTGAAATTGTTCAGAATGAAGGCGAAGACGCCAACATAGAGCACCTTGCGGACAAGCCGGCCGAGAACGCTGGTTTCGTCGCCGAGCGCCCACGCCAGGCCGGCAAGTGTGATGTCAATGCCGATCAGAATGGTAGTGAGGAAGGCGAGGTCGCCCGATAGCAGACCGAACCCGCTGTCGATGTAGCGGATGAAGGTCTCCATGAAGCGATCGATGACGCCAAGGTCGTTCATGCCGCTGCCTTTCTCGTCGTGATGAACTCGTGATTAATTGCCGGGATAAGCCGAGCCGGTACCCAAGAACCGCTTCGTCATCTCGCGGGCGGCTTCGTCTGACTGGGCCTTGCGGGCGGCATCCTCGGCCTCAGCTCGAAACTGCGTTGCGAGCAGCGTCTGGATCTGCATCTGCTGTTTTGTCGAAAGCGCCATCAGCTGGTTGGTGGCCTGGCTTGCCTGAAGCGCACCGGCCGCCCCTTGGCTGCGGTTGACGAGATCGGCGAGCAGATCGCCGTCGGCGCGGACGTTCTCGACGATTTGCGACTGGACACCCATGGTCTGGCGGAACGCCTGCATGGCGGTTTGCCAACGCTCCCGCGCAGCACTCGCCACATCGCTGACTTTGATCGTGGCGTCGTAGCTTTCCGGATATTGGCTGCGCCACTGGTCTTGAAGCTTGCCCAGATCAAAGCTGAGGCCACTCGCCTGGTCCATCAAGCCGTCGATGCGATGGAGCGAACCGGTGAGTTGGCCAACGGAAGAGAAATCCAGACGCTGAAGATTGCGCGCCATGTTCTGCAGCATGGTCGCCTGATTCTGCAGCGACTGGATTTGGTTGTTGATCTGCTCCAATGCGCGCGCGGCCGTCAGCACGTTCTGCGCATAATTGGACGGATCGAACACGATAAGGGCGTACGCGGGCTGCACATAGTCGGCCATAGGCTTGGCGATCAGGGAAACGGTGATCAGGCCGGAGAGAAGGCGTCGCCGCATCATGAGAATTGCTCCTTGTCTGGTTGAGGGAATTGCTTGAGAAGTTCGCCGGCCCAATCGAGGCCGCGCGCGATCAGGAACTGCGAGGCAAAGCTGCCTTGCCCGTCTTCGGACATGATCCTGTCGATCAGAGTCTGCGTGGCCGGATCGGAAGCACCGCAAAGCGCAAGAGCGATGGGGCCAAGCTCGAGCTCGAACAGACGGTTGCCGCGGCGCGATTGCAGATAATACTGACGCTTCGGCGTGGCGCGGGCGATCAATTCGATCTGCCGCTCGCTTAAACCGAAGCGCTCGTAGGCTGTGCGCGCCTGGGGTTCCACGGCACGATCATTGGGAAGGAAAATGCGCTGCGGGCAGCTTTCGATGATTGCCGGCGCTATGCCAGAGCCCGCGATATCAGCCAGCGACTGCGTAGCGAAGACAACCGACACGTTCTTCTTTCGCAGCACCTTCAGCCATTCGCGGATGCGGGCGGCGAACAGCGGATTGTCGAGATAGACCCACGCCTCGTCGAGCATGATCAGCGTGGGCCGTCCGTCGAACCGTTCCTCAAGTCGCTGGAACAGATAGGTAAGCACCGGCAGCAAAGCGCCTTGGCTGTGCATTAACTCCTCGGTCTCGAAACACTGCACATCCGACAAGGCCAGCCCATCATGATCGGCATCGAGCAGGCGGCCGAAGGGACCGTCGAGCGTGTAGGGCATCAATGCGGTCTTCAGCGCATTGGATTGAAGCAGGACCGAAAGACCGGTCAGTGTGCGTTCCTGCGCCGGCGCGGTGGCAAGGCTGGCCAGCGCTGACCAAATAGCCTCCTTCACCTCCGGCGTGACGGTGACGTTCTCGTGGGCAACAAGGCTGGCGATCCATTCGGCCGCCCAGCTTCGGCTAGCCTGGTCGTTGATGCTGCGCAGTGGCTGAAAGGCAAGGGAACCGTCCGCTCCTAGCGCGTGGTGTTCTCCACCCATGGCAAGTGTTGCAGCACGGGCCGAATTGCCTTTGTCGAAGACATAAACCTGGGCGCCGGCATAGCGCCTGAACTGCAGAGCAATCAGAGCAAGCAGAACCGACTTGCCGGCGCCGGTCGGACCAACAACCAGCATGTGGCCGACATCTTCGACGTGGGTGGAAAGCCGAAACGGTGTCGACCCACTGGTCTCGGCAACGAAAAGCGGTGGCGCTTCGGTTTGGGTGACTTTCGCGAGATGCTCGTTTGTCGCAGGACCGGCCCAAACCGACGACAGCGGCATGAGATGGGCAAGGTTCAATGTATGAACGAGCGGTTGGCGAACGTTAGCGTAGACATGGCCAGGCAATGAGCCGAGCCAAGCCTCGACCGCATTGACGCCTTCTCGGATCGTGGTGAAGCCGAGCCCATTGATGATGCGCTCGACCGCGCGAAGCTTCTCTGCAGCGGCTTGGCGATCCTCGCCCCACACCGTCACGGTGGTGGTGAGATAGCCGAAACTCACATGATCACCGCCCAATGCCTGAAGGGCTTCGTCGGCATCGAGCGCCTTGTTGTCGGCATCGTTATCGACAAGCGGGACCGGCTCGTTGGTAATGACCTCGCGTAGGATTGCCACGATCGATTTGCGCTTGGCAAACCACTGCCGGCGCAATCGCGTCAGCGTCTTCGTGGCTTCCGTTTTCTCGAGCGGAATGAAGCGCGTCATCCAGCGATAGGCGAAATCCTGATGATTGAGGGTATCGAGGATTCCGGGCCGGGTGAGGTTCGGAAAGCCGAGGATGGTCAGTGTGCGAAGATGCTGCTCACCCAGCATCGGCTCCAGGCCACCGGTAAGCGGCGCATCGACCAGGATTGCATCCAGATATATCGGCGTTTCCGGGGCCATGATAGGATGGCGACGAGGCGAAATCGTGCCGTGGAGGTAGGTCAACGTCTGAGCATCATCGAGGACGCGTACTTCGGACATGAAACCCGAGAAGAGATCGAGCACGCGGTTGGTCTCGTCACGGAACCTCGCCAGATCCTGGCGCCAGTCTCTTTCTCCTCGGGAATAATGAGAGTCGACGAGCGCGCTTTCTGCGCGCGCCTGGGCGTCCGGCGGTGGCATAAACACCAAGGTCAGATGATAGCGGCTCTCGTAGTGCGCTACCTTCCCCTCGAAAGCAGCGCGGCGTTCTTCGTCGACCAGCCACGACGCGGCGTCAGGAAAATGCGAGTTCGGATAGCCCAGCGCTTCTGTGCGCTCGGCCTCAAAGAACAATGCCCAGCCAGAGCCAAGGCGTCTGAGAGCATTGTTCGCCCGGGCGCAAATGCCGACGAGTTCAGCCTCCGTCGCACTTTCGAGATCCGGGCCGCGGAACCGCAACGTCCGCTGAAAGCTGCCGTCCTTGTTGAGCACGATGCCGGGCGCCACCAAGGCAGCCCAGGGTAGATGGTCGGCAAGCCGGTCGGCTTTGCTTCGATATTCCGAAAGGTTCAGCATGCAAGCCACCCCTTCAGACGTAGGTGGCGCACAAGCACGCTGGCGAAGTCCGGATCGCGTCTTGCGGCAAACACCGCTAACGAGTGGCCTGCGATCCAAAGCACCAGACCAGCAATCCATTGCTGCAAGCCGAAGCCAATGGCCGCGGCCACTGTACCGTTGAGGATCGCCACCGCGCGCGGAGCCCCGCCGAGCAGGATCGGCTCGGTCAGCGCCCGGTGGACCGGTACTGCGAAGCCCTCGATATGCTGCTCCCCGGCGGCCATCAGACGAGCGCCCCACCACCGAAGGAGAAGAAGGAGAGGAAGAAGCTCGATGCCGCGAAGGCGATTGACAGACCGAAGACGATCTGAATCAGGCGCCGAAAACCACCGGCGGTGTCGCCGAAGGCAAGCGTCAGGCCGGTGGTGATAATGATGATCACCGCAACGATCTTGGCGACCGGTCCCTGCACGGACTCCAGGATCTGCTGCAGCGGCTGCTCCCACGGCATGCCGGAGCCGGCGGCATAAACCGGGGCCGTGTTAAGAAACGCGAGCGCTGTGGACGAAAGAAAGCGAAGCTTCTTGCGCATGAGGAAGGCCTTTCAAAGCTGCTGGAGTTGCGAAAGCGTGAGCGGGGCAACGGCGTAATCGCCGCTGCCGTCGAGACCGGTGACCTCGGCGATTGCGTCGATGTGGCGCGACGAGCCGCGTCCCGCTATGAAGACGATCAGATCTATCGCCTCAGCGATGAGCCGGCGGGGAACGGTGACCACCGCTTCCTGGGCGAGTTGCTCAATGCGATAGAGAGCCGAGCGCGCGGAATTGGCGTGTACGGTAGCGATGCCGCCTGGGTGCCCGGTGTTCCATGCCTTCAGCATGTCGAGCGCTTCCGCGCCCCTCACCTCGCCCACGATGATGCGGTCCGGCCTGAGCCTCAGCGTCGAGCGCACGAGATCGGCAAGGGTGACCGAGCCCCGCCTTGTTCTCAGGGCAACGCAGTCCCTGGCCGCGCACTGCAGTTCGCGTGTGTCCTCGATCAGGATCACCCGATCGTCGCATTCGGCGACTTCAGCCAGCAGAGCGTTGGCGAGTGTTGTCTTCCCCGAGGAAGTGCCGCCGGCGATCAGCATGTTGCGCCGCTCGCGGACGGCCTTTTTCAGCGCATCGGCCTGCAGCGGCAGCATGATGCGTTCGGCAACATAGTCGGCCAGGGTGTAGACTTTCGCGGCGGGCTTGCGGATGGCAAAACATGGCGCCAACACCACAGGTGGCAGCAGGCCTTCGAAGCGTTCGCCAGACGGCAATTCGGCACTGACGATCGGGTTGTCGGCGTGCGCCTCGGCGCGCACGTGCGAAGCAACCAGGCGGATGATACGTTCTGCCTCGGACGGGTGCATGTGAACGTCGGTATCGACCCGACCTTCGCCTAACCGGTCGAGTCGCAGCGCGCCGTCGGGATTGACCATCACCTCGATGACGGACGGATCGGCCAGGGCTTCGGTGATTGCCGGACCCATGGCGGTGCGCAGCATGACACGCCGCCGGTGGTCGGCCTCGGGATGAGAGCTCATCCTTCCCCTCCCCCACCATTGTCTTTGCTAAGCGACTTTTTGCCGGAAGCGATCTGGCGGCCGACCTTCTCAACGAATTTCTCGAAACGCTCTTGGGCAATAGCCTGCGTTGCCCGATCCGGGACCGGCGTGTGGGCGTGAAGGGTGATCGAAAAGCGGATGAAGAGCGCCAGGCTCTCCAGGATCACCTCGGAATCGCGCCTGACGTGGGCAAGATCGCGGGAGAGCCGGTCAAGCCTTACGCCGTAGCGCCGATCGAACTCGCTCTCGCCACGCCGCTCGATGAACGCCTCGATCGCCTTCGCCACGATCGCTGATTTGGTCGTTGACGGATCGCGACTGAGGTTGTCCAGTTTCTCGCTGAGCTCCGGCTCAAGCAGAAACTGATGGCGAATGCGGTGCGGCTTCATGCGGCTCGTTCCGACGGCCCGGCGTTGCGCCGGCGACGGGAGAAGCATCGGCCAGACGCTCAAAATTGCTTATGGCCGTTATCTACGCTGAGGTGCGCTCTGCAACTCAGCGGACTTCAGAAGCCGGGAATGACATCGTCGCCCCTGCCCTCGTTGATACCGTAGGCGCGGGCCGCAGTGGAAATCCGATCCATGACACGCTTGTCCGCGAGCGCTTCGCTGTCATCGTCTGCGGGCTTGTACAGATCGGCCTGATCGGGCTCTTGAGAGACAACAACGTCTTCTTCGGGCAGGCTTGGATGGCGTTGCTGCTGAACGCCTCCCTCGTCTTCAACTGGCGCGTCGGCGCTTTCCTCGTCCGCAGCAAGTCGGCTATCGACGCTGCACACTTGTCCAGTCCAGCCGTCCGGGCGTGATGCAGGGCAGTCCGCATAGGGTCCGTCGTGCAGCACCGGCGCAGGCAGCACCCGATCTGTGAAATTCTGATCCTGATAATAGCGCAGCTTCTTGGCGCGGATCGGCGGCAACCCAGAAACCAGGACCAATTCGTCTGACGGCGGCAATTGCATCACCTCGCCTGGCGTCAGGAGCGGGCGCGCGGTTTCCTGGCGGCTCACCATGACATGTGAAAGCCAGGGCGCAAGCCGATGGCCCGCATAGTTGCGCATCGACCTAAGTTCGGTTGCGGTGCCGAGGGCATCCGAGATGCGCTTGGCCGTGCGTTCGTCATTGGAGGAAAAGGCAATTCGCACGTGGCAATTGTCGAGAATAGCATTGTTCTCGCCATAGGCCTTTGAAACCTGGTTCAAAGATTGTGCGATCAGATAGGAGCGAATGCCATAACCTGCCATGAAGGCGAGCGCCGTTTCGAAGAAGTCGAGGCGACCGAGCGCCGGAAACTCGTCCAGCATCATGAGCAGCTGATGCTTACGGCTCTTCTTCGGGTCCCCCTCCAGACGCTCCGTCAACCGCCTGCCGATCTGGTTCAAGATCAGTCGCACCAAAGGCTTGGTGCGCGAGATATCCGAAGGCGGCACGACCAGATAGAGCGACAGCGGTCGCTCTCCATCCACTAGGTCAGCGATGCGCCAGTCGCAGGACGAAGTGGCCGCCGCGACCGTTGGATCACGATAAAGCCCAAGAAAGGACATGGCGGTCGAGAGGACGCCTGAGCGCTCGTTTTCCGACTTGTTCAGGAGTTCGCGAGCCGCCGAGGCCACTACGGGATGGACCTGAGGGTTATGCCCCGTCCCGAGATGGTTTGTCGTCATCATCCGCCGTAGCGTTGCGGCAAACGAGCGTTGCGGGTCCGACAGGAAGGTGGCGACGCGGGCTAGCGTCTTGTCCTCTTCAGCGTAGAGCACGTGCAAAATGGCGCCAACTAGGAGTGAATGGCTGGTCTTCTCCCAGTGATTCCGTCGCTCCAGCGCGCCCTCGGGATCGACGAGGATGTCGGCGATGTTTTGAACGTCCCGGATCTCATCTGGGCCTTTGCGCACCTCCAGCAGCGGGTTGTAGCGTGCCGATCTCGGGTCGGTCGGATTGAACAGAAGGCAGTACGAGAATTTCGACCGCCAGCCGGAGGTCAACTGCCAATTTTCGCCTTTTATATCATGAATGATGGCAGACCCGGTCCAGGAAAGTAGCGTTGGAACAACCAGCCCCACGCCCTTGCCCGAACGCGTCGGCGCAAATGCCATGACGTGCTCCGGGCCGTCATGGCGCAGATAGCGATCGTTCAGCCTACCGAGGAAAACGCCCGCCGGCCGTAACAACCCTGCCGTCTCGACCTCATGAGTCGTGGCCCACCGTGAAGACCCATAGGTCGTAACCGACCCGCGCTGTCGCGCGCGCAAAAGCGAGCCTGCGATTGCGGCGGCACAGCCCAGGAATCCGCTGGCGCCTGCAAGCGTACCGGCTTTGTCGAAGACCTCCGGCGCATAAGCATCGAAGTGGAACCACCATTCAAACAGCTTCCACGGCTTGTAGATTGGCCAGCCGGCGAAGAGAAACCATGGTGCGCCGAGAGGCGTCTGGTAGGTCAGCATTTGAGCGCACCATTGGGTTGCCGTCCATACGCCGATAATGACAATTGCGCACACAACGGCGATCTGCCCGATCAGTAGCTTCGTAGGTGTCATCGGCTTGGCCCGCTGAACAACGCGACCTAGCATCGCGCGGTGCAGCCGGGACAGGAATGTTCCTCACATACGATTTGGGAGCAATGAACGACTTCCTACTATGCAGGTCGGTCAGCACGCGTGTTGCGCCTTCACGCGACACCATCCTCTCCATTCACCCTGAGGCCCGGCGCCGCCGACAGTTGCGTGACCGCTCCTCCGCAAAGTTATCTTCTGCGTTCAGGGAGCCAGGGCGCCTGGGCTGGCTGATGAACACCGTCCGCTCGCGCATGTGGGGTCGAATTGATTTGTGCCCAAGTGGAGGCAGGCTCATCATTCAACAGTTGCCGCAGTTCCCCTGGCTCGAACGCCATCATTGGTGGGGAGGCAGGCTCGTCTTCCAACAGTTGCCGCAGTTCCCCTGGCTCGAACGCCATCATCGGTGGGGAAGCGGGTTCATCCTCCAACAGCTGCCGCAGTTCCCCTGGCTCGAACGCCATCATCGGTGGGGAAGCGGGTTCATCCTCCAACAGCTGCCGCAGTTCCCCTGGCTCGAACGCCATCATTGGTGGGGAGGCAGGCTCGTCCTCCAACAGTTGCCGCAGTTCCCCTGACTCGAACGCCATCATTGGTGGGGAGGCAGGCTCGTCTTCCAACAGTTGCCGCAGTTCCCCTGACTCGAACGCCATCATTGGTGGGGAGTCAGGCTCGTCTTCCAACAGTTGCCGCAGTTCCCCTGGCTCGAATGCCATCATCGGTGGGGAGGCGGGTTCATCCTCCAGCAGCTGCCGCGGCTCTTCCTCGTGCGGCAAGCGCCTCCTTAGCCGGTCTTGCAGCGCCTGCCGATCGGCAACGAGGTTGTCGAGGGGCAGCGGCTCGTGGTCTGGCCGCTGCCCTTTCACCAATCGTTCAACCAGCGCCCACGTGCCCTCCAGGACAAATACGCCGCAATCATAATGGTTCGTCTGTCTGGCCATGGGGGCTGGCGCCAAGGTAGCATTCAGCAGTCCTGCGAGCTGTTTTGCAGGCACGTCGTTATATCCCTCTCGCTGGAGGGAGTCGTAGTGATAGGCGAACCGCCTTTCGGGGTCGCGGCGATCAACGAGCAGCAGCGACCAATGGGTGCCGGGGCTAGTAGCCGTGCCATTATTCACTGGCAAGAACAGGAAGTCGGCTGTGGCGTTGTTTTGATTATAGATGGACTGCAATATGCCTCGAGCGTCTTGCGGCGACGTGTGTCGCAGTAGATGGGATACGGAAGGATCCACCAGCCGAGTCCGGGCAGCGAGCGCCGGATTGATCCCCTGCAGTTGCCGCTCCAGCAAATTGTAATCTCTCTGGACATGGGCGTCGCTCAGCCATTCGGCGGCGCCGAGCACCCGCCCCGTTGCAACGTTGGACGGGGCTGTCGGATCGAGCGCCCCGATCTGAGCCCCAGAGGAACTGGTCGTCAGTGTGGTCACATCAACCAGTGGAAGGCCGCGGTAGGTGCCTGGCAGCTTAGCGGTTGCTGGCGAGGCGGGTTGGGGAGCTCTTGCCGGTGCCGCTGGCCCAGCTTCAGCAGCGGCCCCAACGCGCCTGGTGACTGCGTCTGCCGGATGAGCAGCAAGGACAGTTTCGCGCCCGAGCACAATGCGCGGCAGGATATCCCGGAGGTGAGCCAATGCAGAACCGATACTTAGTCTATTACCATAGGAGACAGCCTTGAAGCTCTCAACATCTTTATCCAGCGATTTGTCGTGAATCCGAGCGGCAATCCCAGGCTTGTTATTTTGACGCAGATACTGGCTAAAATGTCTAAGAAAATTTGTATAGCCGCCCACGGTATCTGGATTCCGTCCGGTCGCAGGCGCTGCCAGGTACTCCTTGGTCGAAGCGGCTCTGTAATCTCTAATGAGCTCGGCATCGTCAGGATAGGGGATCACGAGAGGGCGACCCATAATCGGGGCTCCGCTTGTCGACTTCTTGAGGTAACGCAGTGCGCCAGCCACGGTGGAGGAACCACCCGTACTCTCGTACTCCTTGAGATCCTGATCCAGCGACGAATGGTAAAGCCGAGCAGCAAACCCTGGCTTGTTGTTTTGAAGGAGCCACCGACTAAAGCCGAAAAGAGAATTTACATTGAAAGTGACCGTGTTCGCGCTGGCCTTACCCGCGTGGAATGCTGCCCTCAGCCCTTCGATAGCGGTCGCATCGTTGGAATAGACAGGACGCTTGTCGGAACCGTTGGGGACTACAATTGGACGATCCGGCTGCACTGTCGAGGACATCGAACCACCACCTCCGGGATGCGGTGCTGGGGTGGATTCGTGTTCATCCCTCTGCCTGACGAGCTGCGCCTCAGATTCCGGTGTAGCCACCTTATGAGGATCCTGCATCGGTTCGATCCCCTCCATCTCCTGCTGCAACCAAGCCAAAGCTTGGCGAGCGGCGGCTTCATCAACCGCGGAGGATGTCTCCACACCTCTGGCGGACGCCGGCAGAGCCTGCTCCGCCCGCCGTCGAAAGAGCTCTGGCGAGGCGGATTTCTCCGCCCACAATCTGGGCTGCGTAGCGAGTCCCCGTCCAGATTTATGTGGCACCGCCTCGCTTGGCAGCGGGCTGCTCCTGTCCCGTGCAGCTACCAGCCCCTCCGGGGCGCCCTGGTCGCCGTGGCGCCAGTTCAAGTGAGGGACGGCCTCTCCAAAGTCGGGTGCTTGGTGTTGGTGCGCGGTTGGGGCGAGAGACAATGGTAGATCGGTGCCCTCCTTATAACCTACCGGCAGGAGCTCCTCTGGCCAATCGAATCCCTGCTGTGGTGCGGTATGCTGAGCAGCGTCGCCACGGGGACGAGCCTCCATGCTGACCGCGTTTTCCAGATGACTCCCGAGTATAACGCGCGGCGGGTGCTTGCGGATATAAACCAGTGCAGATTCGATCGGAGCTCCACGAGTAGAGGAGGCGGCCTTGTAGCTCTCAACATCTTTATCCAGCGATTCATCGTAAATCCGGCCCGCAATCCCGAGCTTGTCATTTTGACGTAGGTAATGACTGAAATGGTTAAGAGCAGTTGCGTAGCCGCTCGCGGATCTGAAATGTCTAGTGAGCGCGGCGTCGTCAGGATGGGGGTTCAGGACAGCGCGACCCACAATCGGGGCGGCTCCGCCTATCGGCTTCATCAGTTGACGCAGTGCGCCAGCCACTGTGGAGGAACCACCCTACTCTCGTACTCCTCGAGATCCTGGCTCAGCGACGGATGGTAAAGCCGAGCAGCAAACCCTGGCTTTTTGTTTTGAAAGAGCCAACGACTAAAGCCGAAAGAGAATTTGCGCTGCGAGTGACCGTGTCCGGCCTGGCTTTACCCGCAAGGAGTGCAGACTTCAGCCCTTCGATGGCGGTGGCATCGTTGGAATAAACAGGACGCTTGTCGGCACCGTCGGGGCCACAATTGGACGATCCGGCTGCACTGTCGAGGGCATCGACCCATCGAGATGCGGCGCTGGGGTGTATTCGTGCTCATCCCCTGCATCGCGAGCTGCGCCTCCCGTTCCGATGTACCCACCTGATGGGCAGGGAGTTGCATCATCGCGCGAGCGCCTGAGTCACCAACCTGACCTGGTTGCCGCTCAGTGACAGCATGCTGCAGATTGCTTTGGATCCTCTGCCTCTTCGTTGGTCTCAACTCACCTTTGCCATGCGAGCCATTGACGAGGACATCCTCGCCTGGTGCACTCATCAACTCATCCGCCGCCTGCAATTCGCCCAAGTGCTGCTCAAAACCGGCTTGGCCGGCTTGTCCGCTTGCTCGTGCGGTACGGCGTGCTGCACCTGCAGCCAAGCTGCTACGATGAATGTCCAGTTTGTACGGGTGCACGCTAGCCTCACTTCCACAGATCACATGAGCAACCTACTCAGGCAAGCTTTCGAAAGGCTGACGAGGTCCGCCGCCGCGGAAGGCGAAGGCTGGTTTTCTGCTCAGCGGTTGACGGCCTAGCGTGTTGCGGCCGCGCCGGGTATCACGCCAATCAATCTGAATAGTCGATGCGTCAAACGAACCAGGATAGGATTTTCGTAGCGGGGCTGCTCTACTCACTCTTGTCCTGAGGTAGAATTCAACCATATCGCCGAGCAACTGGATGCCGATTGGATACCCGATCCGGAAAGCTTCAGCTCATATGTGACGCGAGGATGAGAATCGTGGCAGCTCCAGACCGACGGGCTGCCACCCACAGCGGCGATGACCGACGAGGGTCTTCTATTGCCAAGGTAATCGTCCGTTCGGGGACCTATGTGTTCCTATGCTCGTCGAGCGGATCGGGTGGGCCGCACCGCCGTAGCGTTACGGCGAGCGGAAGCGGCGTTGGGTGCGGCTTTTCCCCTGAACGCTTCACACCAGGCTGATAGGGGATCTTGCAATCGCACACACGCGGTCTGCAGGCGTGCCTATCAAGCAGTTTGCTCAGACCAACGTCGCGGCGAGCCTATCCTCAATACGCAGCGCAAGTCCTAGACTCCACGATCGTCCTTCGGTGCAGATTTGCTCGCGCCTCGCCCTGATTACAGCCGATAAGGCGAGCTAACAATTGCAAGAGCCACAAGCTACTCCAGCTCGATCGGTTTGCTGTTCCAGTCGGGCGGGGTCTGACCGAGAATGTTGCGAACGAAGAAGTCTAGGAGTTTGCGCTCGGTGTAGGTGCCTAGAGTATGGTGATTGGCACCAGGAACGTAGACAATGTCAAAATCTTTTCCTGCCTTGATGAGTCGATCGGCAAGCTGGAACGAGCAAAACGGATCGACATTATCATCCATTTCGCCGACCGCGATCATCAGCTTGCCCTGCAGCCTGTGAGCATTGTCAACGGCGGAGGATTGCGAATATTCAATGCCGACCGGCCACCCCATCCACAGTTCATTCCACCAGGTCTTGTCTATCCTGTTGTCGAAGCAGCCGTTTTTGGCGACGGCGACCTTGTAGAAATCGGGGTGAAAGAGCAGCGCGCTGACTGCACTCTGGCCGCCGGCGGATGCGCCAAAAATGCCGACGTTGGATATGTCGTACCATGGATATTGCGCGGCCGCCGCCTTGTGCCACAGAATGCGATCGGGAAATCCTGCGTCCTTCAGATTCTTCCAAGCAACATCATGGAAGGCGCGGGAGCGGTTGTTGGTGCCCATGCCGTCGATCTGAGCAACGACGAAGCCCAGCTGCGTGAGCGGCTCTGTCCACCGCGAGAAGGATTTTGGGACGAAGGAGCCGTGGGGTCCAGCATAGATATTCTCCACAACCGGGTATTTCTTCGTCGGGTCGAAGTTGGCTGGCAGGTGGAGCACACCCCAGATGTCAGTTTTGCCGTCGCGCCCCTTGGAATGGAAACTGAGCGGCGGCTGCCAGCCTGCGGCGACGAGCTCGGAAATGTCGGCCGTCTCGATCTGCTGGAGCTTGGCATTGTCGCTGGCGCGGTAGAGTGCCATGCGCGGGGGCAGATCGATGCGTGACCAGAGATCGACATAATAGCGCCTGTCAGGCGAGAACTCGATATGGTGGTTGGCCGGTTCGGGCGTCAGTGCAGTCAGTCCCTTGCCGTCAAAGCCGATGCGGTAAGCATGGACCCAATAGGGGTCCTCCTGCGAGTTCATCCCGCTCGCCTCGAACCAGATCTGACGCTTCACCGGATCGACATGGTTGACCCTCCGGACGACCCACTCACCTCGGGTGATCTGGTTTTCGAGCGCGCCTGTCCGGCCGTTGAAAAGATACAAATGCTCATACCCGTCGCGCTCTGATGCCCAGATGATCTCCTTCCCGTCATCGACATCGTAACGGAAGATTTTTCCGGCATCCTCCTGGCCATGCCCAGCGGCAAATAATCCACGAATGTCTCGCTGGTCTCATCGATCAGGGAGCGCCCGCGGCCCGAGGCGGCGTCTACCTCGACCAAGCGATAGAGCTGATGCCCGCGCTGGTTATATTCGAAAGTGAAGCCGCGGCTGTCCGCCCACCACCGGAGAGGGGAAAGTTCGAAGACGTTCGAGAAGAGGGCACCGTCAATCACGATCTGGCGCCGGCCGGCAATGTCGAACAGGACTGGTTGGGGCAGCGGAAGGACATCGCCCGGCCTGGGATAGAATATTGTTGAATATTCCCGCTCCAACTGGTCCGTCGATGAATTGAGGTAGCGGACCTCTCGCCTATAGCCGGGGCGAACAAGGTAAGCGGCGAGGTGGCGCGAGTCCGGCGACCAGCTCAGCGTCGAAAAGACGTAGCAATTGCCTTCGGCTCCGTCCCGGCTCAGAGGAACATCCTGCAATCCGTCCTCGCTGCGCAGGAAAACGTTGCAGTTCTTGATATAGGCGATCCATTTGCCGTCGGGCGACGCGTTGCTCTTGTCGGGGTTGTTCTCCGCTGGCGGCGTGTAGCGGTGGCTGAGCTCCCTACGGTCCCTTTCCTTGCATCGAATGTGGTGCTGGTACAGTCATAGCTTGCAAGGTCGCAGCTCCACCGGGTGTCTTCAATCTGGAAGTCGAGCCTGCGACCATCCTCACTCAGTTCGAAACGGTCGAACGGAAGATTGCCGGCTTGATAGCTCTCATGGCTCACCTTGTTTAGCGCTGCCGCCAGACGCGCCTGATCGAAAGCGGGCCGCTTGAAACCCGTGGCAGCATCGACCTGCATGAACTGCTGCTCGCCGTGGCTAGTCCGGCGGTAGACGAAGGCTTCACCCCCGGTCAGCCAGAAAGGCATTTTGGGGACATTGACAGTGAGCCCGCCATATCGATCGTTGATCGTAAGTGCGCGCTTGAAATCGGCCGGCGCTAGCGTCGGGTGTAAACTTTTCGAACCCTTGGCCAGCGTCTGAGTTGCCGATCGCCATGCCGCGCGCGTCAAAGCGCCGATCCTGGACATACCTGTTCACTTCTTTCGGTTTTCGGAATGCTAATTTTGAAGTTGGGTTCTCGTCGCCGGTCTGCAGCAGCGCCGAGCGTCGCCTTGGAGGAGAGCCAGCACGCGGGTGCAGCCAGGCACGCGCAACAGGGGCGCTCCTTGGACATCCAGGCACTGGTTCGGGTGCCGATTGAAGAGTTGGCGTCCGTCGCCGAAACAACCAGGAAAGAGCGTCCATGCAGCCCTGACGCGACTATTTCCCCGCGAGTATGGCCGCTTGCTTTTCTGCATCATCTGAAAGGTCCTGCTCTAGTCGGGCCGGATGTCACCCCGGCAGATTGTGCTATTTCGACAATCTCCGAGCGATTGCCGCCGGCCCATGACGAGGTTTACCGATAGGGCGCAATATGCGTGCCAAAGGAAAAGCGGTTTAATACACGGCAATCCGCCTATGTCGCATCCCCAACATCGTCGCACACCGGACAATGCCGGACGATATTGTCCCGGGGCGTCAAATTGGTTTGATGGTGACCCAACAACTGGCGGATGACGATCTCGAAATGCGCGACAACGGCCTCGGTGGACACTGTCGCCGCGCCCAGCACGCTGGCCGCCTGCCCGGCGATGTCCGCGCCCAGGCGGATGGCCTTGGCCACGTCGACGCCATCGCGGATCCCGCCCGACGCGATCAGCTTCACCGTTGGCAGCGCCCGACGCACCGCCTGCACGCTGGTCAGGGTGGGAATCCCCCAATTGGCGAATGACATCGCCACTGCACGGTCGGCGGCATTGCGGGCGCGCTCGCCCTCCACTGCGGCCCAACTGGTGCCGCCGGCGCCGGCGACATCGATTACCGCCACGCCCGCCTCGACGAGCGCACAGGCCACCGAGGCGGACAGGCCGCCCCCACTTCCTTGGCCACGATCGGCACGCCCACGATGCGCGCGGCGCCAGCGATCAGCGCCAGGACGCCGCGCCAGTCGCGGTCGCCCTCCCGGCTGTACCGCTTCCTGCAGCGGATTGAGATGGACGATGAGCCCATCGGCCTCCAGCGCGTCCACCGCGCGACGCGCCAGGTCCAGGCCGTCGGCCTCCCGCAGTTGCGCGGCGCCGATATTGGCCAGCAAGGGAATGTCTGGCGCCAGGCGGCGCAGCGCGCGCGTTAGCCCCTGGGAGTTACGGGATTGCAGGCTCACACGCTGCGAACCGCACATGGCGATCCGCAAGGCTTGCGCTGCCTCGCTCAAATGCCGGTTGATGGCCTCGGCCCGTGGCATGCCGCCGGCCATAGAGCTGATCAGCAGCGGCGCGCGCATAGCCTTGCCCAGCAGCGAGGCGCGCAGGTCGATCTGCGTCAGGTCCAACTCGGGCAGTGCGCAGTGTTCGAAATGGATGTACTCCCAGCCAGCGGCCACCGTGGCCGGCGCCGTTCGCCGATCCAGCACCAGCGAAGCGCGCAGCTGAGCGCAGCCCTCGAATCCGGAGAGAACGCACGGTACGCCGTGCCCCAGCGCCTGCTCCACGGCGGCGAGCTGCTCCGGCGCGATCAGGCCAACGTCGTTGCAATCGTCTAGCCAGAACAGCAGCGCCAGTTCGCGATAGAACGCCACGATCAGCGTTTCGTTCTGCGGATCACGGCCGGTGCGGGCGCTGGTGTCGCGCAGGCTCGGGTGAATGCGTTGCAGGATTGGGGGACGCGTGACGCAGTCAAAGCTCCCCTTGCCAAGCACGGAGCAGGCGAGTGAGAGAGCAGATGAATAGGCGTGTCGCCAATATTTTCGCATTGCTATAATCGATTATAGTTGTGAGGAGCAATTTGAGACCATTTACTTGCGGCTCAAGTCACCCATAAAAGAAGGCAAGCACCGATTCGGTAGCTTATCCCCTGTCTTTCGCGTACTCGCGGCCGTGGCGCCGGGTGAACGATTGAAGACCGCCGGTCTCACTCGCAGGTGGGCGCCAGGGCGTGGGACGGTTGGCAAGCCACAGGAGTAGGACAATGTCGAAGGATTCGGGTAAGGGCGATAATCACGGCGGCGGGCCGGGCAAGATCGAGATCACGATGGTGGTGAACGGCCAGCCCACGCAGGTCGAAGCCAATCCCAACCAGCCGCTTCACGTCATTCGTACCAAAGCCCTTGAGAACACGCAGAATGTCGCCCAACCAGCCGAGAATTGGGAATTGAAGGATGAGGCCGGCAACTTGCTCGACGTCGACAAGAAGCTTGGCGATTTCGGTTTCCCGAATACTGTGACCCTGTTCCTCAGCCTGAAGGCGGGCGTCGCAGGTGCCTAAACCCCAAAGTGTGGATCCGGAGGTCTCCCGAGCGAAGTTTGATCGGGAGATCGGCCGGTTCCGGCCATATGCTGATGTCTATCGGGCTCAGGGCTGCTTCTTGATCGAGGCGACCTTTCCGCGCGCTTTCTTCATTTTCGCAAGCCTCAAGTTAAAACCACGGGTGATCAGCGCAGCGAGCGAGGTCGACTTCACCGACTACGACTTAAGACCACCGTCCGTGGTCTTCGTCGATCCGTTTACGCGTCATCCGATTGCCCGGAAAGATCTATACCTGAAAATGCTTAGACGTCCGCCGCTGCCCGGAACGCCGCCGGAGATGATAGGAGCTCTCATCCAGCAGAACGCCGTGCCGCTGACGGACTTCATCCAGGCCAACAGTCCCGAGGACGAACCATTCCTGTGCATGGCGGGCGTCCGGGAATACCACGACAATCCAGCCCATTCAGGTGATCCATGGCTACTTCATCGGGGTTCTGGCGAAGGCTGTTTGGCCTTCATCCTGGACAAGATCATCAAGTACGGAATCATTCCTATAGAGCAGTTGCAGATTCAACTCCCACCGGCAATCGTAGGAATGGTGGTATCCCTCAGGCGATACAAGAATGACTGGTTTGAGAGATGTAACGATCGTGACTCTCCCGCGCGGCTGCATCTCGACCACGCATGGGCATCTGCGCTCAGTTGGTCGCGAAGGCAATGAGGGGATGGCGCTCTGGGTCGGCGTTCAGCAAGACCGGCACTTTGCCGTAACAGAGACGGTTATCCCGGCGCAGCGTCACATTCGGACAAACGATGGCGTTTGCGTGATCGTTGCGGCCGAAGAACTGCACCGGCTCAATGTCTGGCTCTACAAAAGCGGCCTGAAACTCTTGGCCCAGATTCACAGCCATCCGGGCCGCGCCTACCATTCGACGACGGACGACGCTTATGCGGTTGCTACCACGGTTGGGTGTCTGTCGCTGGTAGTGCCGAATTTCGCCCGCGAGCCTTTCGATTTTGCTCGGGTCGCCGCCTATCGGCTTGACGAAAAGGCCAAATGGAATGCGCTCCCTCCCGCGGCACTGTCGCGAATGATCATGATATCGAGTTGAACAATGGCATTCGCTAACTTCATCGATCGTGCCGCCACGGCGGCATCTCAGGTCCTGGCCGATTTTCATCTGGGAGACTTCAAAGCAGCTCTTGAAAAGCAGGTCGTGGCAGTCGCCTTCGACCATCAGGCCGCTTCCTGCGCCGAAGGCCAGGCGACACTAGATCTTGCGGTGAGATTGCTCGCTAGGCTCTACCCGGTTCTGGCGATACTCCCGCTGGACAGCGCGGCGAGCTCTCAAGCCCAAGCGCTGGAGCGCTTGGCAAAGTCGATCAATCCAAAAGTCGGCATCCGGCGTTCCGGCAAGTCTGCCACCGTCTGCGTCGTTGCAGGGGTAACGCGCCCATCACTCCGGTGCCCGATCTTTTTCGTGGGATCGGACGGTTGGGCGGCAAAGCTGTCGCGTACGGACCCGGTGGGCTCTGGCCCAAGTCTGCTGCCTTTTGGAGCTGGCGCCGCCAGTTGCTTCGGCGCCGCCAACGTCTTTCGAACTATCTTCGCCGCCCAGTTGACCGGCGCCGAGTTGGACGAAACCATCGACCTCTCGCTATGCAGCTACGACAAGACCAAAGCCGGGGAGGCTGGCCCGATCGACTTCCCAGTCGACCTTGGCGAAACCCACCTCGTTGGGCTCGGTGCGATAGGCCATGGCTCGCTTTGGGCGCTAGCGAGACAACCCGATCTCAAGGGTCGTCTGCATGTAATCGATCACGAAGCGATCGAACTCTCAAACCTGCAGCGCTACGCATTGGCCGGCCAGGCGGAGATTGGTATGTCCAAGGCGGTTCTTGCAGCCACCGCCCTTAGATCGACTGGCCTTGAGGTCGAGGCGCACCCTCTGACGTGGGCAGAATATGTTGCGCGCCGGGGCAATTGGGTCTTAGACCAAGTGGGTGTGGCGCTTGACACCGCCGCCGACCGTCTGGCTGTCCAAGGTGCACTGCCGCGATGGATCGCAAACGCTTGGATGCAGGAGCACGATCTCGGTATCTCCCGGCATGGTTTCGATGACGGCCAGGCTTGCCTTTGTTGCATGTACCTGCCATCCGGAAAATCCAAGGACGAGCACCAGCTGATTGCCGAGGAACTCGGAATACCGGAAGCACACGAGCAGGTGAAAACGCTCCTGCAGACAAATGCCGGAGTTCCCAACGACTTTGTAGTTCGCGTGGCTACAGCGATGGCTGTGCCGTTTGAACCGCTAGCCCCGTTTGTCGGCCAGCCCCTGCGCTCCTTTTATCAGCAGGCTATCTGCGGCGGTCTGGTGTTCCAGCTTAGCGAAGGAAGTCGCCGCGTTCGAACTGTGGTTCCGATGGCCTTTCAGTCGGTGCTTGCCGGGATTATGCTTGCCGCGGATTTGGTCAAGCATAGTGCGGGGTTTCCCATGAGCCCGACGACGAGCACTCGGGTGAATCTTCTGCGCCCCCTTGGCTCTCACTTGCACGATCCGAAGGCCAAGGACTCCAGCGGCCGCTGCATCTGTAGCGACGACGATTTCATTGCCGCTTACAGGCGCAAATACGGAGCGCGTTGATCAGGTAAGCGATGTCTCGGCCGCCTAAGCAGACGCGCACCTCTCCGTAGACGCAGGGGGCGCGGCTTGTGGGCGTGACCATGGGCGCCATTATGACACGCTTGGCCCGCTCCTTTGCCGGCCTATCGTCCTCCGCGCATGATCCCGTGCCGACGTGATGATCCAGCACCAGCCGCCATGGCACCAGAGGCTGGTCAAACCTCCGTTGTTGGCCGGTTTGGACAGTGCTGCATCAGGTCTCGACCGACGTCTCGACAGTCAGGGCTGCTTCGACGGGTGTGAAGATGTCAACATCGACCCCAGGCGCCCGAATCGTCACAATCAGGGCGTACCGAGCCAGAGCGTCGACGCGTTCCAGGTAAGGCTTCTCCTTCCACCAGCCCCCGACCGGGAACACGCCGATCGCGTCACGCTCGGCGAGATCGGCGGCGCTGCCCGACCAGAAATCGGCGTGCAACGAGCCGCGATCGCGGAAGGTGCCGAGCAGCCACTCTTCTCCGCCTCCAGCAGGCGCCCCTTCCTCCTCGTCCCGAGCGGCCTGATTGATGCGGGCTCGGAATTCGTCGACTGTCTCGGTCGCTGACTTTACTCTGAACCGAAGACCATGGGACGCGTAACGATGCCGGCGGGTCCATCCGCGTTCACCGGGGTTGGGTTCGATGAAATAGGACAGCGTGACGCGGAGCTCGACCTGGGCAGCGCCGAGCGCCGCGAGCTGCTCCTTCGGCCAAGGCAGGCGATGCAGCTTCATGTCACGCGTTTTGGCAGCCGCGCCGCCCTCGCGCTGGAAAGGCTGAAGCTCATCTTCAACGATAAGCGTGAGGTCGTTCACCGTTGACAGAAGCGCGCGCCCAAGATCTGGCACGCCGTAACCATAGCGCCGCACGAGCGCCTGGATCTCGCCCTTCGCTCCGTTGCACGCATCGATGCGTGCGCGCATCGCCGGAGTCCATTCGGCCGAGTGGACGATCAGGGCGCGAACCGATTCAGGCCACAGCTCGGGGCGCGCTGATAGAATTAGTCCCGCCATCCGTGCGGCATGGGCCGTTGCCGCGCTCGTATCTCCGAGGGTGGTGAAGTGGCGCAGTTCGGGTCGACAGAAAGTGGTCAATATCTGCAGATCGTCGATCGGCTCGCCGGGCAACACACCGTCATGGGCGAGATTGCCGCCTTCGAAGACGACCTCGGGCTTCACCGGCCACTGCCTGTCCCAAACGACCGAAGTGCGACTGCGCGGCGAGAGCTCGCCGACCGGCGCGATCGGAGCGTAGCCCGAAAAGTCGGTGTCAATGATATCGACCTTTTCTGTGAAAGCGCCGACCGTCAGCGCATTCCAGGCCTGAGAAGGATCATCGACTGCTTCCAGATCGTTGCGCGTCAAATGCTCGGCCGGCATGAGGTCATCGCCGATGTTGCCGGCAGAGAGAACGATCAAGCGTCGCTGTTCCTCTTCGAAACAGAGTTGGTCGATAGCGGCAGACCACGATGTGGGCCTTCCACGCGCCGGACTGGCGCTTGTCACAGCCATTGCGATCGCGCGGCGGCGCTCCGGCGCCTGCACCTCGGCGCGGGCGATCGCTTCCGCGGTGATCGCGCCATAGAGTTCTGGATCGTTTGCCTCGTCTTCTGGCGGAAGGATACGAACACTCTCCAGCCGAAAGGGCAATGGAACTGGATCGCCTCCGACCAGGAGCGGGACCAGATCACCGTACAGGCCGACACCTGCCATTCGCGTCCCGTGGCCGCTCCACGCAGGTGTGTCGTCGCTGCCCCATGCCGGTTTGACGGTGTGCCAGTCTTAAACGGCAAGTGCGGGTTCGATCAACGGGTGGGTGCGACGCACGCCGCTGTCGAGAATGCAGACCGCAATATCGGATTGAGGCGGTCTGACGCGCCCGAGAAGCTCGTCGCTCCAGTCCCTTTGCTCCGCGCCGCCAAGGCCCAGGAAGAAGGACGGCGTATCCTTCGCGCGCCGCAGCTCGGCGACGACATCGCTGTGCGCAATCATGCGGTCGAGCATTGCCGTGCTGGCGAGGGCCAGCATGACCACCCGCTCCGGAAACCTAACCGCATGCGTGCGCAAAGTGATGTTCAGGGCTTCGGCAATGTGCTCGAAGTTCTCGCGGCGACCGTCGCGCAGCCAGACTTCCCACCACACCTGCTCGTCAGCGGCCTGGGGGAAGAGGTCGTCGTGGTCGGTAAACAACGATCGTGCAGTCGCCAGCCTGACTGTCTCCATGCGGGAGACGAGCGGCTCGTTGCGCGGTCTGCCGCGGTCAGTATCAACGTCTCGATACGCCTCGACTTTCCGCAAATAATAGGCTTGCGCGCTTTGCGGCAGGAACACCGACGCTGTGATGGGAGCACCGGGTTGAGTTGGCTCATGGACGGCGACCAGCTCCATGTGCTGGCGACGATCGGCCAACTGGTCGAGGGCCGCCCGTCCGGACATGGGCAGATCGATCGCGAGGTAAAAGCCAGGCGTGCCGACCGACAGCTGGGGGTCACGCGCCGCAATCTGCTGGCGTGCACTTTCGACCGCTTGTTCGATGGATTGCGTCAAGGCCGCAGCATGCGACGCCCGATCACGCGCCGGCAGCGGCGGTGCATGTATAAGTTGGTTGGGCCGCCGATAGGCTTCCCGAATGCCGTTGTTGCGAAGGTGGATATGGGCGCGGTCGCGCGGAAAATCGTCTGCCATTATGATCTGTGCTGTCGCTACTCAAACAGCGACGCCTGCCGGCGTTCCTTCAGAGCGTCGATGAGCGCTTCCGAGGTGATCCGCTTCCCCCCCGCAATATGATGGTTTTTGCAGCGTCGTCGGCCGCGCGCGTGATCTCGGCCTGCGACAGTCTCTCTGCCTGAGAGATCGCCTCGTTCCAGGCAAGCCCTCTGGTGTCGAAGCGGTCGAGTCGAGCCCGAAGCAGCGCCTCTATAATCGGCCGATCGGGCACGGCGTATTCGATGACATCGTCGAAACGGCGGAACAAAGCTCTGTCGAGCAGCTCGGGATGATTTGTTGCCGCAATAATCAGGCTGTGGCTGTCGTCTTGCTCGAGAAACTGCAGAAACGAATTCAGCACGCGCCGAATCTCGCCAACATCCTGGCGTTCGCCTCGACGCGCGCCGATGGCATCGAATTCGTCAAAGAAGTAGACGCCCCGCGTCGCCTGCATTGCATCAAAAACAAGCCGCAGCTTTCCGGCAGTCTCTCCCATGAACTTGGTGATCAAACCATCGAGGACGATCGTGAAAAGGGGCAGATGAAGCTCCCCGGCCAATGCCGATGCGGTCATCGTCTTGCCTGATCCTGGCGGGCCGACCAGAAGCAGTTTGCGACGGGGAACAAGCCCGTGCTCGCGCAAGCTTGCTTGTTGGCGCTGCTCTCCCAGCACGCGGTGCAGGCGCGAGCGCAGACTGTCCGGCAAAATCATGTCGGTCAGTCGCAGGTCCGGATAGCGCACATGCAGGAGCCCTGCGAGCTCGCCCTTTGGCTGAAAAAGGGGAACCGGCCGACTGCTCTTGACAATCCGGGCGTCCCTGCTCTTGGCTGCGTCGACCAGATCCTTGAGCTCCTGAGCAAGCTTACCATGGCCTTGACGTGCCTCATGCGCAGCAAGCTGCATCGCGATAGAGAGGAAACGATCCTCGTCGCCGGCAATGTGGCTTTTAAGCAGCGTCACGATATGGCGGGCCGTGGTCATGGCTCTCTTCTGGGGTATCCGTTTACTTGGCGAAGCGCATGCAACCTAAACGCTTTCAACGGCGATTTGTATCGCGCAATGGTGTTTTTTCTCTTGTCGATGTTCGCCCGTGGCAACTTCAGCGGTGAACTGTTGCGCCGCGGTCATAGGCCAGCCGGAATAACGCCGGCCAGCAGACAACAGTCCGCATCTTCGAGCGCTCGAAGTCTGGCCACTCACGCAGCGTGTCGGGTCCGAACGCTCCAAAGCCGCCCCGCCTGGCAGGTCCATGCGACCGATTGCGGGCGTGCGGCCATAAGGTCTACGCGGGCTCGCATGGCTGCCCGCGCCGCTGGCTAAAAAGCTGTACACCATCTCACGAAACACCAGGTCCGCTCCTTTGCCGGCCGACGGTCCATGAAATCCCCTCCCCACTTACGACACCGGAGACCTCCTTGCCCACATGGCGCTCAAGCACCGGCCGCCATGGCACCAGCGTGAACTCGCGCGACTTTTCAACGACGGCATATTTTCCGCTGGCAAGCTCGACGGAGCGGCGGAGCGTACCCTCTACTCGTCCTCCGGATCGCGCTTCGGCATAGGGCAGGCCAAGTTCCTCCGACAGTTGGCCAGCAACACGGTTCAGTTCTCGCTGGCGCAGGATCGAAAGCATGTTGGCTCGATAGACGATCCCATCCTGTTCTTTATGCGCGAGGCCTTGCGCGATCAGCCACTGCCGCCGGCGAGCTTGCGCCTCTCTCACGTCGCGGCCGAAGCCGGATCCGTGCAAAGGCTCGGGTCTATCGGCAACCAGCTCCCGGTCGAGCCAGGTGGCGCCGTTGAAGCTGACCTGTCGCTCCAGCGCCATTGAGGAGAGCTTGTCGGCAACGACAGGCTCGGCCCTGGCCCGCTGGCCCTCATAATTCGCGACGCGATCGAGATGGTCCGGCGCGATGAGCCAGGTGCCGTTCGGCTCTCGCTCGACGCCGCCGGTCGCGCGGCGGATCGCCTCCAGCCGCCGCACATGCGTTCGCGCAAAGCTCTCGGTGGCGGATGGGTCATGCTTCAGGTGCATATCGACGTCGTAACGGCCGCCATGCGCGGCGGCGATTTCGGCGATGGTACGATCGACCTGCCTCGGCTCGGTGTTCCTTGGCGCGACACGCACGATGCAGCCATTAGGCATCGTTTCCATCGCCTCGCCTCTACCGATGTTGATCCAATGGCTCTTACCGTCGACGGCGTCGACGATCATGTAATGGCGGTCATTGATCTCGTCGGCCAGTCCACGCGCGACAACGCGACCGACGAGAGACTGGACGGGCTCGCCGGATCGATCGTGGATCACCCAGTCGGCGGCCCTGCGGGCAAGCCCCTTGCCGGTCAGTTCGCGGTGCATGGTCTTGATGATGTCGCCGCGTTCGCCGGTGCGGCGCAGCGTGGCTTCGAGCTCATCGTCGAGGCGCCAGGAGCCAGCGCCGACCTCCGCGGCCAGACCCATCCGCTCGAGCTTGCGCAGCCGTCCCTGGTGCAGCGTCTGGCGAATGGCGTCGGGACCGCCCGGCGAGACCAGGCCGTCATCATCACGCATGCTGAGCAGCCGACGGTCGATGCTGGTGAAGCGTTCCTGCTCCATTTCCCGGCGCAGGCGAAGCTCAATCTCGCGGTCGGTTCGCGGACCGAGATCGAGGCTGACCAGCTCGGCCGCCCGCTCGCGGATGCCAGATGAGATATATTCGCGCGCGATGACCAGGTTCTCGCCACGGTCGTCCCTGCCACGGACGATGATGTGGCTGTGCGGGTGGCCGGTGTTGAAATGATCGACCGCGACCCAGTCGAGCTTCGTGCCGAGGTCTTCCTGCATCTGCGCCATGAGCCGCCGCGTCAGCGCCTTGAGGTCGTCGTACTCGATGCCGTCTTCGGCAGCGACGATGAAGCGGAACTGATGGCGGTCGCCGTCCGCGCGATCGATGAACGCCTTGCCGTCGACGCGGCCGCTGTCGGCGCCGTAGAGCTCGCCAGGTTCACCTTCGCGGGTGACCCCGTCGCGCTGAAGATAGCGTAGATGGGCACGCGCCCCGTCCGCGCCCTTGCCGGCGAGCTTGACGACCCGCGCCTTGACGATCACCCGGCGCTGGCGGAAGGCGGCATACCGGTCGCGCGATTTCAGCAGTGCGGCGGCCGCCCCGCCGCGCCCTGTCCGGCTTCCTGTGAAGCGACCACCGCGTTGCGGCCGGCCGCCAGCCCGGTTGATCGCCGCACGAACCTGGCCGGCATAGCGTTTGCCGGCCTTCGAGCCGCGCGACCCGATTTTGCCGAGCTTCGGCCTGAACTCGTCATCCTTAATGCGAGCCTCCCAGACATATCAAGCAAAATCAGACACTTACACGTCAAACCCTCTTGGCACCGGCGGCAGCCTCCCGGAAAAACGATGTGCAGACAAAGATTTAACCGCCTCCTGGAGGCGGTACCTTTATCTTGCCTTCCGCGCCCAGCCCCGCCAGACGCGCCCCCGTCCGCCATGGCTAACGCACCGGCTCCTTCGGCTGCGCGCCGTCCTTGCCGAGCGGCACGAAGAGATCGCCGTTTCGCACGCCTGAGTGAACACCGTCATGAATGAAGAACAGCGACCGTCCGAGAGGAGCGATTTGCGCCTTTGGAGCGACAGATTGGCTTTCGAACGCCTCGATGTCGGCCGCCGAAACTCCGGCCGCCTTGAGTTGGTCGAGGTACTCGACGGTCTCTTCTGGCAGCGGTTTGCCACGCTTCAAATGCTCGTCGTAGCGCTCGGGACCGGCATTGTAGGCGCCAAACAGGCCAGGAAATCCGAAGCGGTCATACATGGCACTGAGATAGGCCGTGCCGGCCAGGATATTGTCGCGCGGATCGTGGGGGTTAGGCCCAAGGCCGTGTTCGACCCGCATCTCTTCATAGGTGCCGGGCATCACCTGCATGAGGCCCATGGCGCCAGCGGGGGAGGTGATGGGGCGGCCGCCGCGCATTGTCTTGCCGCCGCTTTCGGCAGCCATGACGGCATAGATCCAGGCTTGGGGAATATGGAAGCGCCGGCTTGCTTCCGATACCAACGTCTGCCACTTTCGCAGCTGCGGACTTTGGGAGATGGCGACCGGCTCAGCGCCGGTCGAGGCGGAACAGGCGCATGGCGCAATGGCGATCATGCCCAACAAGAGGAGGGTCACTCGGTCCATAGTGGTACGAGCCTCCCGATGACATTTTGAGTGGGAACAGGCCCGAAATAGCGGCTGTCGAAGGAGCGGTTTTTGTCGCTGCCGAGCAGGAAAACCTCGTTATCCCCGAGCGCTCGGCAGCCGTTCCACCATGGCAAAGGTCGGCCTTCGGCGTCGATTTTGAGCCGGCGCGCGACGATGTCGCCGCCGATGATGATGGCGTCATTGAAGGCGCAGACATTATCGTCCGGCAGCGCTGCAAGACGTTTTGCCAGCGGCACATTGCGAGGCAGATAGCTGCGCTCGGCGGCGAGATACGCCGCGTATTCAGGCGGGCGCACGAGCACGAGATCGCCACGCGCCAGCGCTCCCGCAGCGATGCGGTAAAGGCCGATCGGCGCGCTGGCCGAGGCGTTCCAGACCAGCCAAGGGGCGGGCTTTCCCAGCGCCGTGAAGCCCAAAAGACCGAGACCGGCCGCGGCCAAGGCGACCGTCTTACGGGCTCGAACACGCCTCAGGCGGCTGCCGATCAGATGGATGGAAGGGCGCCGCCTCATGAACGGCCTCCCGTGCCGCCCTGGCCGGAACCGGCCTTGCCATCGCCGGCGATGGAGTGCTGCGGGTGTCCTTTCGACCAATGGTCGAGTTCGTCGATGTGATAGCGGACATAGCGGCCGTGCTTGCGGAATTTCGGGCCGCCGCCCTTGAGCCGCATCTTTTCGAGCGTGCGCTGGGAGAGCCCGATATAGAAGGCGGCTTGGGCTGTGCTGAGAAACGGGCTGCCCTTTTTCGCGCGGGCCGCGCGTTCGTTTTCGTCGTCCATGATGATCCTCGTTTCGCTTCGGACAAGCGAGGGCGAGGATGGGCGAGGGAGATCGTCTCGGGGACGGGCGAAGAGTCGGGGGAGAGTTTTCGCCGCCCTTTAGGGCGGACGGGGTTTGGGTGGAACTCCTGGGAATGAGCCCCGCGCCGGGGCTGCGGCGCGAGGCTCTTATCTCGGCCGGTCAGTCGGCCGGGTTCCAGATGATGGCGTAGGTGTCGTGATCGTCCTGGCCGGCGGCTCGGCCGAGATTGGCGTAGAGCTTGCGCGGTCCGAACTCCGGCGCTGCAATCGACAGGCTCACATAATCCTTGCCGGAAGTCTCGCCGGTGCGGATCCAGCCAGCGCCGACTTCGACCCCTTGCGTAAGCACCCGGAAGTCGGGATGGTTATCGGCGCTCTTGGCCTGGTTGGGGACGATATCGATGTCGGCGCGGACGCTGAGCGTCTTGAACTGGCCCTTGTAGGCGCCGTTTTCCTGCTTGTTGACGTAACCGATCGCGGTCATTTCGAAGTCTCCTTTTGTGGTTTCGCCGGGGACCATCCCCTGCGATGGCGCACCGTAATGGGCGCGTCAGGACCGCCTGAATCCGACAGGGCCGCAGCGACAGTGAAGGACCCGAGCGGGCAGCTTTTTTGTGAGCGAAGCGGCGCGAGGAAGCCGCCGCAGGCGGCGGGGAAAAAAGCTGATGGCGCGAGGGTTTCGGGCGGCCGGACCCGCCCATAGGTCGACAAGCCAGCCGCAGGGATGGTCCTTGGAGAGAGCATGGAGACCGCTCGCCAAGTGCGGTCTGTCAGCCAAGCAGGACGCCGGGATGAAACGGCCTGCAAAGATGCTGCGCCCTTATGCCGGATCGAGATCGTGCCAGCGGGTCGGGCGCCAGAGCAGACATCCGGCATGGTGCGATCTATGAAAGCAGGGCTCGCCAGCGGGAATTTGATACGCGAGGGGGCCAAAGTAAGGCTGGATGAGAAGCCGGTGCTACCTGCAGGTCCAGTGTCATGTGGCGGCGCTCGGGAAACCGCTACGCAATGTAACGCGCTCTTATGAGGCGAACAGACCGGCCCCAAAACCGATCGACCGGTGGTCGGCGCGAAACGCGTCATGCCTGTCCGAAAGCTGACAGTGGCAGAAGACGCATGTCGGGTTCCGCACAATTGACCATGCTGGATTTGTGAGGTTTTCAGGGAGAGCCATGCGTTCACTTCCCAGTGAGCTTTGGCACGGCATTTGCTCTTGATGTGGCAACACGGATCGAAGGTTGACTGCATGCACAAGCGCGAGATGAGCAATGCTCTCCTTTCCTGGAGGCTTGGCAGCAGATTCGATTTGACGTTGCGAGGAGCTTCAGCCGCTCGCGGCGGAAGTGATCTCAAATCTGAAGGCACCGTTGGGGCCGCAGCCATCAAACACATCTTTCTCTTTTTCGCAGCTCGTCTTCAACGCGATGCGGACTTCTTCGCGTCGACGGCGGCCGAAGGTGGAGAAGGGGCTCGACTTGCAAAAAGGAGTTGTCAATGACGTCTTACGTTCGCACCAACAGCCCGGCGCAGGTGCGCTCACTGTCCACCTTTGGCAAGCATCTGCAAAGGAGCGTGCTGACGGCGACGCTGCTTGCCGCGGCTTCGACGGGAAGTGAAGCGCAGCCCTATGTTCGTGCTGACGGCAGCACGACTGACGACTTGGAAGCGGCGCGAGCAAGTTGGCGTCATGACGCCGAATTCAATGGAAATGTGGGGCTCGCAGCCATCAACGCGGATGCCGCGTATGCGTTGGGTTCCACCGGGGAGGGGGCCAGAGCTCCTCGCCTGCCCTCGTCCGTCTTGACGAGTGCCCGCTTACAGCCTACCTCACTATCGCGTTAGCACTCGTCCATCGCGAGTGCTAACAAAAACCCCTCAACAGCGCACCAGGGAAAAATCCGAAAATGGCAAAGTCGAAGTTCCGCCCGCTGCATGACCGCGTGGTCGTTCGCCGGGTCGAATCCGAATCCAAGACCGCTGGCGGGATCATCATCCCCGACACGGCAAAGGAAAAGCCGCAGGAAGGCGAGATCATCGCTGTCGGCTTCGGCGCTCGTGACGAAGCTGGCAAGCTGGTCCCGCTGGACGTCAAGGCCGGCGACCGCATCCTGTTCAGCAAGTGGTCGGGCACGGAAGTCAAGCTCAATGGCGAAGACCTTCTGATCATGAAGGAATCCGACATCATGGGCATCATCGGCTCATATCAGGCCCTTTCGTCAACTGAATTCCCGGGCTCGATTGAAGCCCCTGCCAGGAGCTAAAAATGGCTGCCAAAGACGTAAAATTCTCCCGCGATGCCCGCGAGCGCATGCTGCGCGGTGTCAACATCCTCGCTGACGCGGTGAAGGTCACGCTCGGCCCCAAGGGCCGCAACGTGGTCATCGACAAGTCGTTCGGCGCCCCGCGCATCACCAAGGACGGCGTCACCGTCGCCAAGGAAATCGAGCTTGAGGACAAGTTCGAAAACATGGGCGCGCAGATGGTCCGCGAAGTTGCTTCGAAGACCAACGACATCGCTGGCGACGGCACCACGACCGCGACCGTTCTGGCGCAGTCGATCGTCCAGGAAGGCCACAAGGCCGTTGCCGCCGGCATGAACCCGATGGACCTGAAGCGCGGCATCGACCTCGCGGTAACCGACGTCGTTGCGACCCTGATTAAGAACGCCAAGAAGATCAAGACCTCCGAAGAGGTTGCCCAGGTCGGCACCATCGCCGGCAACGGCGATGCTTCGGTCGGCAAGATGATCGCCGAAGCGATGCAGAAGGTCGGCAACGAAGGCGTCATCACGGTTGAGGAAGCCAAGACCGCCGAGACCGAACTCGAAGTCGTCGAAGGCATGCAGTTCGACCGCGGCTACCTCTCGCCCTACTTCGTCACCAACGCCGACAAGATGGTTGCCGAGCTCGAGGACGTCTACATCCTCCTGCACGAGAAGAAGCTGTCCAACCTCCAGGCCATGCTGCCGGTTCTCGAAGCCGTCGTGCAGACCTCGAAGCCGCTGCTCATCATCTCGGAAGACGTCGAAGGCGAGGCTCTGGCCACGCTGGTCGTCAACAAGCTGCGTGGCGGCCTGAAGATCGCCGCCGTCAAGGCGCCGGGCTTCGGTGATCGCCGCAAGGCCATGCTGGAAGACATCGCCATCCTCACCGGTGGCCAGGTCATCTCGGAAGACCTCGGCATCAAGCTCGAGAACGTCGGCCTCAACATGCTCGGCCGCGCCAAGAAGGTGTCGATCTCCAAGGAGAACACCACCATCGTCGACGGCGCCGGCAAGAAGGCCGAGATCCAGGGCCGCGTTGCCCAGATCAAGCAGCAGATCGAAGAGACCACTTCGGACTACGACAAGGAGAAGCTGCAGGAACGTCTGGCGAAGCTCGCCGGCGGCGTTGCGGTGATCCGCGTCGGCGGTGCGACGGAAGTCGAAGTCAAGGAAAAGAAGGACCGCGTCGATGACGCCCTCAACGCGACCCGCGCGGCCGTCGAAGAAGGCATCGTTGCTGGTGGTGGCGTCGCGCTGCTGCGCGCTTCGGCCAACATCAAGGCCACCGGCGTCAATGCCGACCAGGCCGCCGGCATCAACATCGTGCGTCGTGCGCTTCAGGCTCCGGCCCGCCAGATCGCGGCCAACGCCGGTGCGGAAGCATCGATCGTTGCCGGCAAGATCCTTGAGAACAAGGGCGCGACCTTCGGCTACAACGCCCAGACCGGCGAGTATGGCGACATGATCGCCATGGGTATCGTCGATCCGGTCAAGGTTGTCCGTACGGCTCTTCAGGACGCGGCCTCGGTCGCCGGCCTGCTGGTCACCACCGAAGCCATGATCGCGGAGGCTCCGAAGAAGGAGTCGGCTGGCGGCGGCATGCCTGGCGGCATGGGCGGCGGCGGCATGGGCGGCATGGGCGGCATGGATTTCTAATCCAGCTCTGGCAGCTTTCGCAACGAGAGGGCGGCATCAATGCCGCCCTCTTTTTTTGCGAACCTCGGTCCGATGAACGATCGACGCCAACGCCGGCCATCGGCGTTAGGGCAACCTCAAAAGAACTGTCGAGTTGGTTGCGCGCGGCTTTGCGTCATCAGAGGCGCAAGGCGGTCGCGTGTGAGGATTGCGCGCTCCCATAGGCGGTTTCGGCATGTGCCTCGCCTTCGACATCGACATTGCGGCCAAGCAGGAAATCGGCGGCTTTCGAGGCATGGCTTGCGGCGCGGAAGATGGCGCGGTTGTCCTCGCGCAAAACCGTCAGCCATGAGCCGATGTAGTCGGCATGGCGCACGCTCGGCTCGATGCCGAGACTGCTGCAGATGAAGGCTGATGCGATTTCGGCGACCAGTTCCTCGCGCGCATAGGTGTTGGACCCGAAGGAGCCGGACAGGTCGCGCGCGAGTCGCCTCGGGTGGCCGGTCCAGTGTCCAAGCTCGTGAAAGCAGGTCCGGTAATAGTCGATCTGGTGGAAGAAAGCCGGCTGCGGCGGCACCTGTATGGTGTCGCTGCCGGGCATGTAGAAGGCGCGCTCGCCGCCGATGCGAAAATCAGCGCCGGTTGCATGAATGAGCGCCTCGGCCTGCGGGACCATCTCGCGCTCAGGCAGAGGCTCGCCGGCGGCGTAAAGATGTTCGGGCAGATTATCGCACTGCGCGACATCGAAGACGGTGAAGCGCTTCAGGAAGGGCACCGCCTGCGGTTCGTCGCCATCGGTGTCGGCGCGTTGCTTTTCGTTCTTGGGAACAAAGCGGTCAGCGTGAACGATGGTGGTGCCGTGCTCGCCCTTCCTGACATTGCCGCCAAGCGAAAGCGCCTGCCGGAAGGTGAGCCAGTTCTGGCTGGGGAAACCGCGCTCGATGACCGCGCCCCACAGGATCAGGATATTGATGCCGGAATATCGGCGCTGGGTGGCCGCATTCCGCGGCAGGCCGAGGCCTGTCCTTGCCCTGCCCCACGGCTTGACCCATGGCACGGTGCCGCGCTCCAGTTCGGCAATGATGCGGTCGGTGATTTCCTGATAAAGGCTGGCGCCGGTGCGCCCGCCACTGTCTGCGCCAGCCTGTCGGCTGCCGCAACGTTTGTTGTTTGCACGCATCGTGATGTCCTCCGCTCTACAATCGCGCGCCCTCCCCGGAAGCGGGGTGGGCGGCAAAAGCGACCGGAAAGGCCCGCCGTCGGAGGCGGACTGCATCAGCAGGACCGGAACGGAGTGGAGGACCCGAAAGCGACAAGCGAAGGGTTGCGGGACGCCGCGGCGGGCCTAGAAGGGAGTGCTGCCCACCCTGCGCCAGGGGGAAGGCCACAATAGAAAGACGCCGGCCGACAGGCCGGCGACCGTCAGCAGCCGAAGGCTGCCCCGCGCCAGGGGGCGATGCCGCAGGGCCAAGACCGCCTGAGCTTGCCGAAGAAAAGCGGGCTCGGTTCACGAGCACCCGGCCAGCGACTTCAGGCGCGGGCGCTCAGGATTGTTGTTGGCGCCCACGGCAGCTGGATGACCGCAACAAGATTACGAGGAGCGACAGCAAAGCCAGCTGCCACAAACGGCACGCTCCGGCAACAACAGCGTGGCCGGTCTACAGATGCTGCCCCGCACGAGAGCCAGCACGCTTTGAGCGCGCATCGGCGATGCAAGCGTTGCAAGCTGGCCATGTCCACAAGGTCGGCGACCACTATATCGCCGACCACCAACGCGGGCGTACCGTCTAAGTGCAGACCTTTCGCGAGTGCGCGGACCGCGCATTTCATCTGCGATGGCCGGATCTTGCATTCCCGCTTGAGCTGCTCAACGTCAAGGCCTACACGCGCTGCGATCTTGAGAGTGACCCTTCAACTGGGGGAAATCATAAGGGCGCGGTGGAATTCGTCGAACTTTCCCTGTTTTCTCGAGGCGAGTGCGGCGAAGGCTGGGAATTGGGAATCCGGTCCCAGGACCGGGAACTGTTTGATCACAAGCTTCAGATTGGGTTCATGCTTGAAGGCTTTTTGGTAGTTGATATCAGCCAGTCTGCAATGCGGACAGTTGTGGTAGTCATTGAATATGACCAGAACGGCATCGCCTTGCGGGTTGCCGGCGATTGGCGAAGGAGATCGTTGTCGAATGCGCCGCTCCACTTTTGCCTGTCGGTCGACCACGCCTGCCGGTGCAGGTTCGCGCTATATTGGCTCGCCAGCAAGGCGAGGAGTAAAAGAAGAGCTGCGACAGTGATGGCAGTCGGCTTAGACATGAGTCTCCAATCCATGGACGGCGTGGCAGCAACGGCCGCCTTTTTGGTGTAAAATGGGTCAGTTTTGATCGTGCCCCGCAGTTGCTACAGGCGCACAGGTGCCGGTGCGATCTGGCGGTTTCTCAAATACGGCTTTGCGCCATCGGGTCCACCCCAATAGCTGAGCGTCGTTCGCACGGGGAATTGTGTTCACCACGCCGGGCGACTTGACCGTCCACCGCCGGAGCGCTGAACGGTCCGCTAGTGAGGCGCTCCCCGAATCGTCGTTTATCCCGCTCGCCCCGGACCGGGTGACAGCCAGCGTTGCCGCTACGCTGCGGAGAAAAACCGTCAGCGCGTGGCATTCGGACATAAGCTGATCGACGCCAAGAATAAGCCCCACGGAGGTGACCGGTGCGGCCGGAACAAGAAAGAGCGTTGCAGCCATTGTGACGAGGCCTGCACCGGTAATGCGGGTTGTTCCGTTCGAAGGGAACAATGCGACAAACAGCATGAGGATCCGGCAGCCGATCGGGAGATCAGTTTTCGTCGCTTGGGCGATGAAAAGGGCGGCGAGCATCATATTCGTGCCGTCCAGATTGAATGGAATGAGACCCACGACCGAATGCGTGGCGCCGGCCCTTTCCATCTTCTCCATGAGCGAGGCCAGCGCGGCCTCTGAGGAGGACATTGCGAGCAGCAGCTCGTCCTTGATGTATCGGACGAGAGAGAAGAGCGAGCGGCCGTTGTAGCGGCAGACCGCGCCGAACAGGACCGAGAGGAACAAGACTTGCAGGATGTCGCCTTCCGCGAAGGCATTGGCAATCGTTGACGGGATGATGTTCATCAGGAAGCTGGTCAAGGACTGCTCGTGAGCCGTGGCCACATAGCCCTTAACGGCTTGGACATCGAGCGAGGCCGGATCGATGTTGAGGCCGGCGCCAGGCTGAACGATATTCGCGACAATCAGCCCGACAACAAAAGCGAGCGTCGAAAAGGTGAGAAAATAGACCATCGCCTTGGCGGCAACTCGGCCGACCTTCTGCAGATCGCTCATGCCGGCAATGCCGGTCGCCATTGTCAGGAAGATGACAGGTACGGTGATTATCTTGACGACATCGACGAAGGCATCGCCGAGCGGCTTCAGGCTGTGGCCGGTCTCCAAATGGAAATAGCCGATTGCGGCACCCAGGATTATGGCGGCAAGTACCTGCACGTAGGTCCGGGCAAAATGGCGCTTGCGGGGCGCTGCGATCGCGCGGGGAACTCTTGGAACCAACACCGTCTCTCTCCTTGACCGGATCGGGGTGGGGCTCCTCCCTCTCCCATGCAGTGCTCCGGTCGAACGCTGCGCCCACTTCGGCGCAAACGATGTGCCAAATAGCAAAGAGGGGAAAACGCGCAGGACCTCACGCAATGCTTGCGATTCGCTCTCCCACACTCGTGCAGTGGTTGCCTGTCGCAACTATGGAAGGGTCGATTCTTGGGAACTCCAAAGGCCGCTCTTTGCGTCGAGCAGCTTGGCTGCCTGGAAGGTTCCCTCTTTGCCTTGCGGTCTGCGAGCTGAGTCCAGATCGTCATCATTTGGCTGCGCGCCGCACGGGGCTCGAAAGATTCAATCGAGGACGGGTCCTCTTGGAAAACGGGGGCAGCGTTGGTCAAGCCCTTCCACCCTGCTGTCCCAATGGTGTTCAGAAGCTCAGTTCACGATCAAGCGATGGATCAGCGTCATCTGGCGTTTGCGCCATCGCGGCGGCGTTGCAACGGGTCTGCCAAAGATGAGAAGGCCGCGAGGCAGGGTCCGAGACCTAGACTCCAACCTCATAGCGCGCTCGGCTCGCGTTCGGAAGGTTCGAACCGCAGCACGATCAGGTGGCGACACCGTTGGTCGGAACCGGAACCCGACGAATGATCGTTCGTGACCGACATCTGTGAACAAGCAGTATGTGTCATTGCAATCACCACCCGTTGCGCGGAAATGCCCATATGGCCGTGAATGAACTGGATTTGGTGATTTTCCAGATGGCGGTGGAAAGCGTCCGCTTGCTCTCTTCAAGCTTTGATGAGAAGGCGGCTGAGATAGCCACGAGGAGCCGTGGTAGCCTTCTTTTTGACGTGCGGGTGGACGGTGACCTGGAGGTCCAGCGAGTCGCAGCCATTGGATATCCAGGCGACAAGATCGGTGTGGTGGCATTGGACCGAGAGGGCCTTGTTAGCTGTTGTTGCCTAGTCAATGGCACCTTCTCACCTTTCATTGCACCGTTGGAGAACTGGACCAGCATGCCCCTTTCGATGCAGGCCCAGATCGATGTCACAGGCTATGCGAGGCTCCTTCTGGCCGCCTTGCGAAATGCTGGACATATGCTGGACAGGTAGCATCGCGATGATGTCTGTGATGAGATGGTGCAAACGGCTGGATGAGGCGATCGCTTGCTGGCAGCTTTGGCAACAAAGCGATCGGTGAGTTCGCAATGCTGGAACACGTCCTTTAGACTCTGCAGTTAAGTTAGCGGACTACCATCTGACGAATGCCCTCTGACAGTCTGCATGGCGCGGCATGCCCTCTTAGGAATGCAGCCGTGGTTCTACACCATCGGCTGTTTTTGTGTCGAAGGCGACGGGCACGCCATGAACGAAGGAAGCGGCCGCCAACAGTTCCTCCAACTCGCGGTCGGTGGCCTTGCATGCCGGCATTAGTGTTCGGATGGCGCGGATCGCCTGCGCCATGGAGAGAAAGCGGACCCTTCCCCTGGAAAGGACATAGGCTTCTGCGGCTTTTTCGACGGTGACGGTGTGAAACGAATTGGTCATGACGAATTCCTCCCTGAACCCTGACCAACCCGACTTATGGCACGAATTCGACCGCCTTCAAGCCTATGTCCGATTGCGGACAATAGCTGCGATTCGTTCAAAACCGCTGATGCTTTTGGGCGACCTGGTGAGGGGCAAGGAGACGTCGGCTGAACCCGTTTCAACCGACATGCTTCAGGCAGCGGCCAGGCCGAAATAACGCTGCTCCTCCTTGTCATAAGCGCCATGTGTGAGCTTTATCAATCCGGCACGGTCGATGATCGTGATCTCGCCGCGCTTGGCGTGCACCAGTCCTCGATACTCAAGCATTTGCAGGGCCGTGGTGACCCCGGGCGGTGGGCGCGAGCATGGTCGCCAGAAATTCATGCGTCGGGAGGATCTTATCTCCTTCCGCACGGTCGTGGACCATCAGCTGCCAGCGGGCCAGCCGTTCTTCGATCTTGGAGTGGCCATTGACCAGTGCCGTCCGGCATGATTGGACGAGGAACGCGTGGGCATAATCCAGCACTGAGGTGCGAAGCGACGGGCTAATCGCAGGGCGAAGGTTTTCAACCGGCAGGCGCCAGGTAGTGCTTTCCTTTCCGAGAATGACGGCAATTCCTTTCATCCCGTCATAGCCGACAATGCCGACTTCACCTTGCCGCCCGCCGGTCATGGTGGCGACCACCGACGCGATGCCCCTCTCGGGAAAATATACGTTCTTGATCGGCTGATGCGCGACCTCCAACTGGTCCTTGATGCCCGGTTCGACGTGATGCAGCGATGGTCGCAAAAGCGCGAAGTCCTGCGGGGTGAGGGCTTCAGCACCTGGTCGCGAAAGAGGGATCGGGCAAGGCTCTCTTCCAACGGGGCAAGAGCGCGTACGTCTTACTGTCGGCTGCACCGAAGTAAATGCCGGCCGATGCCAAAGCATAGGCTTCGAAACGCGCGATTGCAAAGCCCTGTCGGGGCAGTGCAGTCATGCTAGAAGTCGCGCCGCCTACGATAGGCAGCGGATGACATGATTCCCTTCTGCGGCGGCCACCAAGAACGGCTCGGGCACGCTTTAATCGTTCATACACAAGCTCGCAGGAATGTAAGCAGCGGAACAATCGGGTGATTCGTACCGCCCTGCCCTTTCAGAGATCAAGTCATTGGACGTCAATTCGGCTGGAACGCCTCGTCGAACGGCCCAGGAAAATGCAGCCGGATGAGCAATGGTGGTTCACCTTATGTGCGGTCCCGGATATGCGGTCCGGCGGCTCATCTCCCAATAGCTTGTCGATGGGGAAGTGGAACTCGTCATGTCGCCGCGAACCGTCACCGCGCTAGCGGGGCTCTTTTGAAGACGCCGGTGTTTTTCTTTGTGGAACTGAATCTGTGAGGTGATTGATGCATGAATCAAACATTTGCGTATTTCCGCTGCATCGGCGACGTATATTGGTCGAAAGTATCGCCCAGGCCCTCGAGACCAAGAACGGCGAGGCGGCGAGTGCGTTCTGGCGCTGTGCTGCCAAGAAAATGCTCATTCAATTGTCCGATGTAGGAATTGCGCCAGAGCTCGCTGCGCAGGAGGTTGGAAGCCTTCTTCATGCGGTCTTGGACGACATGGCCAACCGAACGGTAATGCACAAAGCATAGGCTCGGGCGCTGTTGGACCGCGCGTCAGCTCGGGTCCTTATCAGGGGACTGCTCCGACTGGCCGACGGTCCGGCCAAACCGGCATACCGGCAAAGGTTTGAGGTTGCGATCGCTCACGGCGGCCGGTCCAATATTCTAAGACGACCTCAGAAGCCACGTTGGCTTCTTTGGACGAAGCGGAGGGGCGCCATTTTGGCGTGCTCACGCTGGACTGCGGGTTGCGCCTACGGAAATCCAAAGTCCGGCCGCGCGAGCCAATCGACCGGAACAGTCGAAAGCTCGTGGGGGCGGGTCCGCTCACCCTCACGGCGGCGGTGGCGGCCGTGAGCAGACTTAACTCAAGTCACGGCTGAGCATCCGCAGGCGCTATGCCGATTGGATGAGAACTGGTTGCCACAACACCGGCCCGTTGAGGCGTCCCCTCCAGCGGATGCGCAAGAGACTGGCGTAGGAAATATCGAGGAAGCCGGCGACTGCCTCGGTGTTGCCGACCTGCTTGGGCTGTCCGATACGTGACAACGGCCAGGTGGCGAGACGAAGGATCCTTTCGATGCGCGTATCTGTCACCGTTACGATCCCGGAGAGATTGTTGGCCAAGCCGAATTCGATGATCCCCGCGAAGAGCTCGTAGGTTGCTTGGGCCAGGCCGCCAGCTGCCTTCGGCGCTGTCGCAGGGAGATCGAGCGCGAAACGACTACTCTCCCAGATATCGGCACTCGCAGGGACCACCATCTCATCCAGCAGCGTCGGAAACGTATCGCGCAACATTGTCGGTCCGGTGGTCGGCAAAAGGCGGACGCAGCCGCAAGTTCGCCAATCGGACCCCTTGAGAAGCAGGTAGACGGGGTTCAGGCTGTCAAACGGGTCCGTTTCCATTTCGCCTTCGGTCTGCACTTCCCAATCGAGCCGCTTCTTGAAAACCCGATACCTAAGTCCGTGCATTTCCTTGAGTTCGCTCGCAAACTCGGCGTAGCAGTCGGGTGTTATCAGCTGCATCATTGTCGTCTCCGTGCGGGATGTGTCCACGCAATCGAAGGGCAAAGCCGTCATGAATGCAGCCTGTAGACCTTTACAGCTAGACTTGGAGAGGATCAGGATCTCGCCCGAGCAGCCATCCGCACTACGGCCTGGTTGATGGTTCGCACGCCAAGCTTCGCCTTGGCGTTTTCCTGATGGAAGGTCACGGTGCGTTTCGAGACACCGAGAATCTGGCTGATATCCCAGGCCGACTTGCCGCACGCCGCCCATTTCAGGCACTCGAACTCCCGCCGGGTGAGCGTTATGCCATCTACCACGCAATCTTCGGCGAGCCTGCGCCGGGCATGGATATGAACGTTGATCGCAACCAGTTGCATTGCTTTTTCGTAGCGCGTCAGCGACCTCAGAAATGGCGGATGCGCCTCGTTGGAGGCGAAGGTCAGTGCGGCGAACCGGCCGCGATGATCATGCATCGACATGGTCAGTCCGCCGCGAATGCCGAACTCAGCTGCTTTTTCCAGGACTTCCTGCTGAGAGGTCGGCAAATAACGGTGATCGCGGTCCACACCCCAGTCGAAGGTATCCCAGCCCCGCAGTCCCCGCAGGATCACGGGATCCACGCTGTGGTAGCGCTGTTGCAGGTAATGTGATGTCCATGATGATGGATAATTCGAGATCAATCGCGGCCTGTCGCCGGAAGCGGATGGGTAGGTGAAATAAGCGAAGAGCGGAAAGTCGAACCCGGCTGCGGCGGACGCCATTGCCTCATGGAGATCGACGGCATCGACGCTTGCAGAGAGTTGCTCGACCAAGGTTTCAAATACGCGATGCATCTGCGCTTAGCGTACCTCGCGGAGGTTGCTGGAAGCCGACGGAGACGTGGTTCTAAATGATGGCCTGTCCCTGCAGGGCATACGACGCGCCGCCGTCATCACCGCAATTGCTGTGCTGCTTCCGATTGGAGAGAGCTCCGCCCACCTGACCAACTACCGATGGGTGATATTGCGACGTTATCGATGAGCCGCGTGTCGCCAAGCCAAGCCGCAGCAAGCAAGCGTGCCGGTCGGTCAAGGCTTGCTAACGATTGCAGGTCTGTTTCTCCGCGCAGCTCCAGGTATTCGAGCTCGCGATAGCCGGCAGCCAGAATTGCTGCACGCGCTTCATCAAGCGTAGGCAGGATGGGGGAGCCGCGTGCAAGCCGCTCGGCCGTATCGAGCAGGACCGATGCTAGTTTTGGGGCAATGGCGCGTTGGGCTGGGGAGAGCCGCACGTTACGCGACGATAGCGCAAGACCATCGGCTTCGCGGACTGTCGGACAGGGCACAATAGTGATCGGAATGTCGAGATCCCGGACCAAGCGCCTGACAAGCTGAAGTTGCTGAAAATCCTTTTCGCCAAAAAAGGCGAAGTCAGCGCCGGCCTGCAGGAAGAGCTTGGCCACGACCGTCGCCACGCCATTGAAATGGCCGGGCCGGAATGCGCCGCAAAGGCATTCGCTGATGCCGGACACTGAAACGGCCGTGGCGAAGCCCACCTGGTACATTTCCTCTGTGTCCGGCACATAGAGCAGATGCGTGCCCAGCAGAGCGAGCTTGGCAGCATCGTCGCTTTCCGTCCGAGGGTAGGCAATCAGGTCGGCGGGGCTGTTGAACTGCTTGGGGTTTACGAACAGCGTCACGATCACCCGCTCGGCCCTTTCGAGCGCCTTCCGCACGAGGCTCAGATGCCCGTCGTGCAAGGCTCCCATGGTCGGCACAATACCGATCGTGGCACCCGAGCGACGCCATTGCGCAACGACGCCGCGCAGCTCGCTCACGGTTCGAGCGATCGGCACGCTCATGTGAAGTCACCGGCCTTCAAGGCGTTGACATAGAGATGTTCGACCGCCGGAAAGTGCCGGTTCCGCACATCGGTGGCGTAAGCGGCGATTGCCGCCTCAGCCTGCTCACCGAGCTCGGCATAGCGTTTGACGAACTTCGGCCGAAATGAGGTGAAGAGCCCGAGCATATCGTGGCTCACCAGAATCTGGCCGTCGCAAGCTGGCGAGGCACCGATGCCGATTGTGGGTATGTCGATATCGGCGGTTATCTGCCGTGCAAGCTGCTCCGGTATCTTTTCCAGCACCAAGGAGAAGGCGCCCGCTTCGGTTACCGCCCTGGCGTCGCGCCTGATCCGCTCTGCATCGGCTCCCCGGCCCTGCACACGATAGCCTCCAAACGTGTTTACCGCCTGCGGCGTCAGGCCCACATGGGCCATGACAGGTACGCCGCGCGCGGTAAGGAAGCGGATGGTTTCCGAGATGGTCTCGCCGCCCTCGATCTTTACCGCTGAACAACCGGTCTCACCCATCACGCGCGCAGCGTTGCCGAAAGCGTGCTCTGGGCTTTCCTCGTAGGAACCGAAGGGCAGGTCGACGACCATCAGCGCGTGTTCAAGGCCGCGGCGAACGGCCTGTCCGTGCATGATCATCATGTCGAGCGTGACCCCCAGCGTCGACGACAGGCCGTGCAGCACCATGCCGACGCTGTCGCCGACAAGAACGATGTCGCAGTGGCGATCGAGCAGCCTCGCGACCGGCGTGGTGTAGGCCGTCAAGCATACAAGTGGCGTCTGGCCTTTTCGCGATCGAATATCTGGAGGAGTCATCCCTTTTATCTCACCAGCCGCGCTCAACCGAGGCCCCTTCCCTTACGTTACCAACAGCGGGTGTCGCGTTTGGCATATTTTTGTGCGACTGCGAAGAGCTAAAAACAGCGCTTGAGTACTCTGGTGTTGACGTGCTGGCTTCCAAGGTTACATTCAATCGATTAAGGCGCTCCGTTGGGCCAACCCGCTTTCGCAAACATGGATCCTCAGACAAGAAGAACCAAGAAAGGCAAAGCCGCCGTCAAAGCTGACGAAGCCAAAGTGGACCTGACTGCCGTCGTGGTCGCCGTAAACGACAGTGAGCCCTGTGTCCTCACAGTCGGTCATGCGGACACCCTCCCTTCTGGACCTTTTGCCCTTGAGCATCGATCACTGCAGTCGGGTTTGAGGGGGTGGGTGGAGCAGCAGACCGGCCATGCACTTGGATACATCGAGCAACTCTACACCTTCGCCGATCGCGATCGCATCGGCACTGAGCGCCACCAGCGCGTCATCTCAATCAGCTATCTCGCATTGACCAGGAAGGAACAGGCAACGAACTCGGCCGCGTGCGGCTGGCAAAGTTGGTACGAATATTTTCCCTGGGAGGACCACCGCTTCGGCACGCCGCCTGTGCTGCTCGATAGATTGCGGCCCCGCCTGATTGAGTGGGCCGGCGGCGCCAGCGAGCCGACCACTCAACGCGAGCGCCGGCAGCGCGCTGCGATAGCCTTCGGCTTCGACGACCGCCATTGGAACGAGGAACTCACGCTCCAACGCTACGAGTTGCTCTATGAAGCTGGTCTGATTGAGGAGGCCGGTGGCGGCAGGGACGCGATTGCGGCCGCGGCTGGCAAACCAATGGTCGCTGACCACCGTCGTATTCTGGCAACCGGGATCGCGCGGCTGCGTTCGAAGATCAAATACCGGCCGGTCGTGTTCGAGCTTATGCGGCCTTCCTTCACGCTGCTGCAACTGCAGCGAACCGTGGAAGCTTTGGCTGGCAGGCTGATCAACAAGCCGAACTTCCGGAGATTGGTCGAGCAGCAGGAACTTGTTGAGGAGACCGGGGAGACCTCCCTCGACACGGGCGGCCGACCGGCGAAGCTTTATCGCTTCCGGCATGCCGTCCTCGACGACAGGGCTATCGCCGGGACAAAATTACCGCTGGCGCGGGCTTGACATACTTATAGTCAAGGTAGATATATTCCCTTATTGTCAAACCGAATATAATCGAGGCGCCAATGACTGGGGCGTTACCTATGGCTGCGTCCCTGTATGAGCGTGTCCGGCGGGTGATCCCACCCGTTGAATGGCTCGCGTTCGCCGGCGATATTGAAGCCATCTTAGCGCTGAAGCGTGAGCGCAATGCGGTGGTGCTGGCGCACAATTACCAGACGCCCGAAATTTTTCATTGCGTGGCAGACATCGTCGGCGACAGCCTGGCGTTGGCCCACAAGGCGGTGACGGTCGACGCCGACATCATCGTGGTTGCCGGCGTTCATTTCATGGCCGAGACGGCAAAACTGCTCAATCCGAACAAGACCGTGCTCATCCCGGATCTCCGCGCCGGCTGCTCGCTGGCCGAATCGATCACGGCAAACGACGTGCGGCTAATGCGGCTGCGGTATCCGGGGGTCCCCGTTGTTACTTACGTCAACACTTCCGCCGCCGTAAAAGCGGAGTCCGACATCTGCTGCACGTCCGGCAACGCCAAGGCGGTGGTGGAATCGCTTGGCGTGGCGCGTGTGCTGATGCTCCCGGACGAATATCTGGCGAGGAACGTGGCAGCCGATACAGACGTCGAGATCATCGCCTGGAAAGGCCATTGCGAGGTGCATGAGCGCTTCACCGCAGCAGACATCCGGGAACTGCGCGATGCCCATCCAGGCGTCATCGTGCTGGCCCATCCAGAATGCCCACCAGACGTTGTCGCGGAGGCGGAGTTCTCCGGCTCGACCGCGGCGATGTCGGATTATGTCGAGCGTGAGAAACCGACGCGTGTCGTCCTTCTGACCGAATGTTCGATGAGCGACAACGTCGCGGTCGCGCATCCCGACGTCGAGTTCGTTCGCCCATGCAATCTGTGCCCGCACATGAAGCGCATCAACCTGGCCAACATTCGCGCCGCACTCGAGCAGAACCGGCATGAGGTCCGGATTGATCCCGAAATTGCCGGCCCCGCCCGCCGCGCGGTCGAGCGCATGCTTTCCCTATGAGTCTGGAGGTTCGCGACATCGCCGGGGCGCCGGTCGTCATCGGCGGCGGCATTGCCGGCCTGATGACGGCGCTTCATCTGGCGCCGGAACCGGTCGTGCTTTTGACCAACGCGCCGCTTGGAACCGGAGCCTGCAGTGAACTTGCCCAGGGCGGTCTTGCGGCAAGTCTCGGGGGCGACGACGGCCCAGATTTTCACCTTTGCGACACGATAGCTGCCGGCGACGGACTCTGCGATGAGGCCACGGTGCGGCGAGTGGTACGAGCTGCACCCGAAGCGATTAGGACGATCCAAAGGTTCGGCGTCGACTTCGACCAGCACCCTGACCGCGCGTTGCGACTTGGGCTCGAGGCGGCACACTCGCGACGGCGAATTGTGCATGCAGCCGGCGACGCCACCGGTCGCGAGTTGGTGCGCGCGCTCGTCGCCGCGGTTCGGCGTACAGCCTCGATCACCATTATCGAAAATGTGGAGGTCCGCCGGCTGGTCGTGCAGGACGGGTCGGTCATCGCCGTGGTCGCAGCAGGACGAGCCGGCGCGCTCGCTCTGCCCACGCGTCGCGCGGTGCTGGCGACCGGCGGCGTCGGCGGGCTGTTTTGCGACACGACAAACCCCGCTGGCTCATGGGGTCACGGGCTGGCGCTCGCCGCATGGGCGGGGGCGGAACTCGCCGACTTGGAATTCATACAGTTCCATCCAACTGCGCTCGACGGTCCGCGCCGGCCGATGCCGCTGGTGAGCGAAGCCGTGCGTGGCGAAGGCGCGGTGCTCATCGATGAGCGAGGAGAGCGCTTCCTCGCCGACACACCTGGCGGTGAACTTGCGCCTCGCGACGTCGTAGCGCGCGCCATTTGGCACCAGCTTGCCGTTGGACGCCGCGTATTCCTGGACGCACGGCAAAGTCTCGGCCCGAGATTTGGCAAGCGTTTTCCAGGCATCGCCGAATTGTGCCGGAGCGCAGGAATCGACCCCGCGACCGACCTGATCCCGGTGCGCCCGGCGGCACATTATCACATGGGCGGCGTCGCCGTAGACAGCGCCGGCCGCAGCTCCATCGAGGGATTGTGGGCCTGCGGTGAGGTGGCCTGTACCGGCCTGCACGGCGCCAACCGCCTGGCCAGCAACTCGCTCACCGAAGCGGCGGTCACCGCGAGCTGGGTTGCCGAAAGCGTTGCCGGCACGTCGTATACCCGGCGACCGCGCAGATGCTCCACATTCGTCCCTCCACGACCAGACGCTTCCGTGGTCCGCCCGATTGTCTCCGCCGCCCTGGGTATCATCCGCGACGGCGAGGCAATGCGCGAAGCGGTGGCGACCCTGCTGCCGATCGCAGCCAATAGTGTCGCTGCCTCTGGTCCGGCTTTGGTCTCACTGATGATCGCCGCGGCGGCCCTGAGGCGGGAAGAGAGTCGAGGCGCGCACTGTCGGTCCGATTTCCCGCTCCACGATGCCAACGTGCGCCCATCACGGCTGACACTGCACAGCGCAATGCGGGCCGCGGCCGCACTCGATTGCCGGGCTACCATACGGAGCACTTGATATGACTTCATTCTCCCCCCTCCCCGCGACCCTGATCGAACCGATTGTGCGCGTTGCGCTCCTCGAAGACCTGGGCAGATCCGGCGACCTGACCACCGATGCGGTTATCCCGTATGATTGCACTGCCACGTTGGTGCTCAAAGCGAGGCAGGCGGGCGTCGTTGCCGGGCTCGATCTGGTCTCGTATGCCTTCCTTCTCGTGGAACCGGCGATCAACATCCAGATCTGGCGCCCTGATGGCAGCGAGGTTGGGGCCGGGGAAACCATTGCAAGATTGTCCGGACCCGCACGAGGCCTGCTCACGGCCGAACGCACGGCCCTCAATTTCTTATGCCGGCTGAGCGGCATTGCCACTGCCACAGCGGCCATGGTTGAGGCCGTGCGCGGTCACAAGGCGAGGATTGTATCGACGCGAAAGACGACGCCCGGGCTGCGGGCATTGGAGAAATACGCCGTGCGCGTCGGCGGCGGTGCCAATCACCGGTTCGGCCTCGATGACGGCGTGCTCATAAAGGACAACCACATCGCGATCGCCGGCGATATCCGCACAGCAATAGAGCGGGCGCGCGCCGCAGCAGGGCATATGGTGAAGGTCGAGGTCGAGGTCGACACGCTGAAGCAGCTCGATGCAGCGCTCGCGATTGGTGTTGACGCGGTGCTGCTCGACAATATGTCGGTCGAGGATCTTGCCCGCGCGGTTTCTATAGTGGATGGCCGTACGATCACCGAGGCGTCCGGTCGGGTGATGCCGAAAACGGCGGCGGCGATTGCGGCGACCGGTGTCGATCTCATCTCCATGGGTTGGCTGACGCACAGCGCCCCGATCCTCGACATCGGCCTGGACATGCCGGACCACCAGAACATCTGCAAGCACTTGAACTGAGGATTACGGCGTGAGGAGCAACATCAGCTCGGCAGGCGTAGGAGGTGCTGGAAAGACGTGCCGCAGCTCGCCTTTAGCGAGTGCGCCCCAAAGCCAAGAAGGCGTACCGGACTAGCAAACAAAGGTTTGACGATGACGATTGGAATGAACTCGGAGTTCGACGTGAACCAGACCATGCAATCGGTCGATGGAACGCCTCCGCGATGGAACCGCAAAGAGGCCGAGGCCATCTACGGCATGCCATTCAACGATCTGCTGTTCCTAGCTCAGACGATCCACCGCCAGAACTTCGATCGAAACCGAGTGCAGCTGTCGCGGCTCCTTAGCATCAAGACCGGCGGGTGCCCCGAAGATTGCGGCTATTGCAGCCAGTCTGCGCATTACGAAACCGGTGTGAAGGCGTCGAAGCTGGTGGACGTCAAGCATGTCATCGACGAAGCGGCCATGGCGCGTGATGGCGGCGCAACGCGCTATTGCATGGGCGCGGCGTGGCGAAGTCCCAAGGAGCGCGACATGGAGGTTGTGGTCGCCATGATTGAGGGCGTCAAGGCCCTCGGCATGGAGACCTGCATGACGCTCGGCATGCTCGATCTTGAGCAAGCTGCTCGCCTGAAGCAGGCCGGTCTCGACTACTATAACCACAACATCGATACCTCTGAGCGCTACTATGGCGAGGTTATTTCAACCAGGACTTTTGCCGACCGGCTGGAAACGCTTGGGCACGTGCGCGCGGTTGGGATGAAAGTCTGCTGCGGCGGCATTGTCGGGATGGGAGAAGAAAAGACCGATCGCATCGACATGCTGGTCACGCTCGCGAACCTGCCCGAGCCGCCGGAAAGCGTGCCGATCAACATGCTTATTCCCATCGAAGGCACGCCGCTTGCCGCGGCCGACGCCATCGATCCGATCGATTTCGTCCGCATCGTTGCGCTCGCGCGGGTGATGATGCCGAAATCCTATGTAAGGCTGTCCGCCGGCAGGACGGCGATGAGCGACGAAACGCAGGCGCTGTGCTTCTTTGCCGGGGCCAATTCGATCTTTGTCGGCGACACGCTGCTGACGGCGGGAAATCCCGGCGAGGACAAGGATACCCTTCTGTTCCGGCGCCTCGGCATTGAGCCTATGGAACTCGCCACGCAATGAAGGAGGCAATTCTTGCCCGCTATGACGCAACCTTGCGGGGACTGGGGCGCAAGGACCGGTTGCGGACGCTCGCACCGCGCGCCGGGCTCGACTTCTCGTCGAACGACTATATCGGACTTGCCGCCTCCAAAAGACTGGGCGATGCGGTTTCGACGGCGATTGCGCGGGGCACGCCAGTGGGCGCCACCGGATCGCGGCTGTTGCGCGGCAATGCACCGGAACATGAGCAACTGGAGGCGGACGCAGCGGCATTTTTCGGAGCCGAGCGTGCACTGTTCTTCGGCAGCGGCTATATCGCCAACTTCGCTCTGCTGACGGCCCTGCCGCAGAAAGGCGACCTGCTGGTCCTCGACGAGCTCGCTCATGCCAGCATGCATGAGGGTGCCCAGGCCGGGCGCGCTGAGTTCAAGCTGGCCGCGCACAACGACGTCGACGCTGTCGAGGACGCAATCACCCGCTGGCGCGCCGAAGGCGGCATGGGGCGGGTGTGGATCGCCTTCGAAAGCCTTTACAGCATGGATGGCGACCGTGCGCCGATGGAGAGCCTGGTCGCGCTGGCTGATCGGTACCAGGCATTCATCGTCGTCGATGAAGCGCATGCCACCGGCGTCTGGGGACCGGACGGCCGGGGACTGGCCGCCGCGTATGAAGGCCGCGACAACATCGTCACGCTCCACACATGCGGCAAGGCGCTTGGCGCATCCGGCGCGCTCGTTACCGGACCGCGAACACTGTGCGACTATCTTATCAACCGGTGCCGGCCATTCATCTATGCGACCGCACCATCGCCGCTGATGGCAGTCGCGGCACGTGAGGCGCTGACTATTCTGTCTGACGAGCCTATGCGTCGTGCTCAGTTGCACGAGCGTGTCGCTTTCGCGAGCCGGCAATTGGCCGAACGCTGCGGCGTGATGCCCAGCGGTTCGCAGATCCAGCCGCTTGTGATCGGCGATAACAGCCGCACCATGGCGGTGGCGGCAGGACTGCAGGCACGCGGCTTCGACATACGCGGCATTCGCCCGCCGACAGTGCCTGAGGGTACGTCGCGCCTGCGCATTTCGCTGACTCTCAACGTCGACGAAGCCGACATTTCCGCCATGGTCGAGGCTCTCGTCGGAGTGTTGGCCACAGCATGACCAAACGCATCGTCGTCACCGGAACAGACACTGGAATTGGCAAGACAGTGTTTTCGGCCGGACTTGCCGGGCTGCTCGACGGCTTCTACTGGAAGCCGGTGCAATCGGGCCTCAACGAGGAGACCGACAGCGAGGTCGTCGCCCGGCTTTCCGGCTTGCCCGACGGACGCGTGCTGCCCGAAGTCTATCGACTGACGATGCCGCTGTCGCCGCATCGATCAGCCGAAATCGACGGCGTCGCGATCGAGGCCGACGATCTTTCATTTCCGGTCCTGCCGACACCGCTCGTCATCGAAGGCGCCGGCGGGCTGATGGTGCCGCTCAATCGACAGACAAGGTTCATTGACATATTCGAACAATGGCGGCTGCCGGTCATACTGTGCGCCCGCACCGCGCTTGGCACCATCAATCATACGCTGTTGTCGATCGAGGCCCTGAGAGCCCGCTCCATCCCGCTCATCGGCATTGCCTTCATTGGCGAAGAGGTGGCCGATACACAAAGGACAATCGTGGAATTCGGCGGCGTGCCGCAGCTGGGCAGGCTGCCGCACCTCGGTCCGCTGACGGGTGAAACGTTGAGAGATGCAATGATTTCCGGCTTCGACCTGGCCATGATTGCCGGAGGCGACTGATGGCGGAGTCTCGAGTCTGGCATCCGTTCACGCAGCACGCGCTAGAGCCCTCGGTCCCTGAAATCGTGCTGACTGAAGGCGCCTATCTCCACAAGGCCGACGGCTTCCGCATCCTCGATGCGATTTCTTCCTGGTGGGTCGTCACCCATGGCCATCGCCACCCCCGCATCATGAAGGCCATCGAGACGACCGCGTCGAGCCTCGACCAGATCATCTTCGCGGGCTTCACCCACGAGCCGGCCGAACGGCTGGCCGAGGCGCTTATCGGCATCGCACCCGCCGGCCTCGACCGGGTGTTCTATTCCGACAGTGGCTCCACCTCAGTCGAAGTCGCGCTGAAGATGGCGCTCGGCTATTTCCGCAACATCGGCGCGCCGCGTTCGCGCATCGCCGTCATGGAGCACAGCTATCATGGCGACACGATCGGGGCGATGAGCGTCGGCGCCCGCGGCGTCTTCAACGCCGCCTATGATCCTTTGCTGTTCGAGGTCGACGCCATCCCCTTCCCGGCCGCCGGGCGCGAGCAGGAAACGCTGGATCGGTTCGAGGCCGTTAGCCGCGACCGGCGCGCAGCCGCGCTGATCGTCGAGCCGCTGGTGCTTGGCGCCGGCGGCATGCTGATGTATCCGGCCTGGGTTCTTGCCGAATTGAAGAGGATCGCCGAAGCCTCCGGCACGCTGCTGATCGCCGATGAAGTGATGACCGGCTGGGGGCGCACCGGAACCATGTTTGCCTGCGAACAGGCGTCCGTCTCGCCCGACATCTTGTGCACCTCGAAAGGTCTGACCGGTGGTACCATCCCGCTGGCCGCCACGATCGCCACCGATGCCATCTTCCACGCTCACTTTTCGGAGGATCGCAAGAAGACGTTTTTCCATTCGAGCTCCTACACCGCCAATCCGATCGCCTGCGCGGCAGCACTTGCCAATGTCGAGATCTGGCGTGACGAGCCGGTGGCCGAGCGGATCGCGGTCTTGAGCGCGAGGCAGGCCGCCGGGCTGCAACGCTTCCGGGTCAATCCATATTTCACCGACTGCCGGACAACCGGCACCATCGCGGCACTCGACCTACGCACCGGCTCAGCCGGTTATCTGGCCGAGATCGGGCCAAAACTGCGCGCTTTTTTCCTTGAGCGGGGGCTACTTGTGCGCCCGCTCGGCAATGTCCTCTATCTTCTACCGCCCTATTGCATCACCAGCGACGAATTGGGCGGGCTCTATGACGCGATAGAGGAGGCCGGCGAACGCTTCGGCTCGCGGCCATGAACCTATCGTCGCGCGTTCTCGGCTTCGGCCATCATGCGCCGGCGCGCAAGGTCGAGAACCCGGAAATCGAAGACCGGCTCGGGCTTGAGCCCGGCTGGATCGAGCGGCGCACCGGAATTCGCTCGCGCTTCTGGGCAACAGACGAAGACACGCTGTCGGGCCTTGCCGCCTCTGCCGGCGACATGGCGCTGACCAATGCCGGTATCGACCGCGGCGACGTCGGTCTACTCTTGCTCGCCACGTCGACGCCCGATCACCTTCTGCCGCCAAGCGCGCCGCTGGTCGCACATCGGCTGGGGCTAGGCCGCGCCGGAGCGATCGACCTGACCGGCGCCTGCGCCGGCTTCATCTATGCGCTGATGTTCGCCGACGGGTTCACCCGCCTGCACGGCAAAGCGAGCCTTGTCATCGCCGCCAACATCCTCAGCCACCGCATCAATTTGGCCGAGCGCGCCAGCGCCGTGCTGTTTGCCGATGCCGCCGGCGCCATGGTGATCAGTCCTTGCGATGACCCGGATCGAGGCATTCTCGGCGCTTCGGTGGATTCCGACGGCTCGCGCTACGGGCTAATCCAGATTCCCGCCGGGGGAAGCAACACTCCGTTCCATGCCGACCTCGACCTCGCGCAGACACGGATGACGATCACTGACGGCCGTGAAGTATTCAGCAAGGCCGTGGAGATGATGACCGCCTGCTCGAGAGATGCGCTCACTGCTGCCCGACTGAGGCCGCAAGACCTCGATCGTTTCGTGCCGCATCAGGCCAATGCGCGCATTTTCGACGCGGTCGGCAGGAACCTCGGCATCGCTGATCACTCGATCGTCAAGACGATCGCCGAATATGGCAACTCTTCCGCCGCGACGATCCCGCTCTCATTGTCGCTGGCCCATCGGGCGCAGCCGTTTCGGCCTGGCGAGAAAGTCCTCTTGGCGGCAGCGGGTGCGGGTCTCAGCGGCGGCGCGCTTGTGGTGGGAATTTAGCAAAGCAATGCTTGCGCACAGGACTGCTCATGAATGAGACTATGAGAATGGCTCAATACGTAAATAGTCGCCGGCAAGCTCCATAGAGCTGGGTTCCGTGCGGTGCTCCGCGATGTCTAAGTATCGACCCGCTTGCTCAAATCGCAGCGCTCATCGAAGGCCAGCAATACCTCATGCAGAGCGAAAATCCTCAACCGCCCGTTTCAAAGACGCTCGCCCCATTTCGAAACAAGGTGTTTCGCTCAATTTGGGCGGCCACCCAGATTTCCAGCCTCGGTTGGCTAGTGCAAACGGTCGCCATCAGTTGGCTTATGGCAACGATTTCAGCGTCCGACCTCATGGTGGCACTCGTCCAGGCCGCATCCACATTGCCGGTGTTCTTCCTCTCAGTTTTCGCCGGAGCCATTGCCGACAACTTCAGCCGCCGGTGGGTGATGTTTGCGGGACACTGCCTGATAGCATCGGCGTCGACGACGCTGATGATTTCTGTGGGTCTGGGATTTGTCAGTCCTTGGCTGATTCTCGGGTTAGGTTTCCTGGCCGGCTGCGGCTTTGCCTTGAATGATCCGGCTTGGCACGCTTCGGTCGGCGATATCCTTCACAAACGCGACATTCCGGCCGCAGTGACGCTTATGTCCGTCGGATACAACATTGTGCGCAGCGTTGGTCCGGCCTTGGGGGGCGTGATCCTGGCCGTCTTTGGGCCGCTGGCCGCTTTCGCCTTGGCTGCGGTGAGTGATCTGGCGCCCATAAGCGCGATATGGCGCACCAAATGGGAGGTCCGCTCTTCGCCTCTCCCTCGTGAGAGAATGACGACGGCAATTCATGACGGAGTGCGCTTTACTGCGATGTCTTTGGAGATCAGGGCAGCGACCGCCCGAGCCGCTCTTTTCGGATTGGCAAGCATCTCCATTCTGGCGTTGCTCCCCCTCGTCGTCCGGGATCAGTTGAAGAGTGGGCCAATTGTCTACGGTATCTTATTGGCCGGCTTCGGCATGGGTGCTTTCATCGCGGGCATGGGCAACGGCTTCTTGAGGAAGGTCACGTCTCAAAACAGGCTGGTGGCCTTCGCCTCTGTGGCTTGTGCAGTCTGTTGCCTCTCCCTTGCCCTTACATCGTCGATTCCTGTGGCGGCCATTTCGCTGGCGCTCGGCGGAGCGGGTTGGCTTATCACCTGGACGGGCATTGACGTGTCGGTGCAGTTGGCAAGCCCAAGGTGGGTTGTAGGCCGCACGCTCTCCATTTACTACGCCTTGAGCGCAGGCGGTATGGCTGCTGGCAGCTGGATCTGGGGTTCTGTCGCGCAAAACTATTCCTTGACCTTAGCATTGGAGGGCGCCGCAGGCGCTCTGTTGCTGGTTGCAGCAGCGGGGATCGTGTTGCCGGTCCGTCCCTGGGAAGAAACCGATCAAGAAAGTTCAGTTTTTCATCCGCCGGACGTGGCTCTCGATCTGAAACCCAGAAGTGGCCCTATCGTGGCCAAGGTCGAGTATTTGATATCGGAGGAAAATATCGAGGCCTTTCTGGGCTCCATGCGCACGCGGCGACACGTCCAGAGCCGTGCCGGTGCACGAAACTGGACGCTCCAGCGAAATCTGCAAACACCGTCACTTTGGACGGAGACATTCCGCACCCCCACCTGGATGGACTTTCTCCGCCTAAATCATCGACTCACCGCAGCAGATAAGGAAGTCGCCCAGCATCTCCTGTCACTGCATGAAGGAGAGGTGCCTCCGCAGACAGTGCTTTCGATTGAACGGACGACCGAGGCAATTCGTACCCGTACCTCGACAATCTTTTCTCGTCCTCCAAGATGACGCCATCAAGCTGCTGTCCAGGGACAGGGTGGATCACCGGTGCTTTGCAGAGCACAGCCTCACACCGAGAGCAGCGTGCTCCGGGTTGTGCGCTTTCGCGCGCACCCAGGCGAGATGATGGTGAACGCGGCGTCAAGTGGAAGTCCCCTGCATACGCTTGCGGAGTCTTCTGCGAGAGCCCATGCCGACGAGCGCCAAACAAGGTTTGATGCCTTTCGGCGTCGTGGCCTCAACTCATCGATTCGCGAGAAAAGCATCGAATGCAGCAGCAACGGCGCGAACAACAAAGCGGTGCTCCGGCCGCACGCGGATGAAGCCGTTTTCGACGTCCAGGATCCCCTCCTCAGCCAGCGTCACCAAACTCTCAACTGAATCGAGAAAACGAGCTGGTTCGATTTCGTGGGCGGCACAGATGGTCGGCACGTCGGCCTCCAAATCGCACATCAGTCGCTCGATGATCGCTGCGCGCACCCGGTCATCGTCGGTCAGACGGTGACCCTTTGATGTCGCCAGACGTCCACTTGCGATGTGCCGGGCGTAAGAATCCCGTGTTACTTCGTTCTGAACATACCCCTCGCGGACTCGGCCAATAGCCGACGCGCCTAAGCCGATCACGTTTTGCAAGTATCGGCCGAGTATCCCAGCGAATTACGCCGTAGGCGCGCCCGGTCTTCTGCGCTAGCGCGAGTTCGTCGTCCGGCGGAGCGAAATGATCGAGCCCGATCTCCCGGTAGCCAGCGCCAACCAGTGTCTCGGCGACAGCTGCAGCCTGTTCGGCGCGAAGATCGCCGTCCGGTAGACCTGCCTGCTCGATAGGCGCTGGTTCTTTATCACGGAAGGAATATGCGCGTATCCGAACACCGCAAGCCGGTTGGGGCGCATGGCGACCGCAGCCATCGCGGTCTGGATGCAGGACTGCACAGTCTGTTTCGGTAGACCGAAGATGAGGTCGAAGTTGATATGGCCAACGCCATGCCGGCGGAGATTTTGGACTGCAGCGGCCGTCTGCACCTTACTCTGGATCCGATTGATCGCCTTTGCACATCGGGATCAAAGCTCTGCACGCCGATGCTCGCGCGGTTGACACCGTTAGCTGCCAAGGCTTCGGCCATTTCCGGTGTGAACGTTCGGGGATCGATCTCCACGGTGATCGCAGCAGTTTTGCTGAAAGCGAAGTGGCGGCGTAGAAATTCCATCAGCGCCAAGTGCTCGGCTGGCCCGATAAGGTGAGGCGTTCCGCGCCGAAATGCACATCGCTCACCGGCAGCCCTTGCCGCACTTGCTCCGACACCAAACTGATCTCCTGACGCAGCACCGCTAAATAATTAAGGATCGGGCCGTTGCGACGGATGACCGCGGTAGGGAAGCCGCAATACCAGCACATGGATCGGCAAAACGGAATGTGGAAATAGAGCGACACCGATTCGTCGGCCGGGAGGCCCCCAGCCATTCCTCATAATCGTCAGCACCAACTGCCGCAGAGAAGTCTGGCACAGTCGGATAGATGGTATACCAAGGCGGCCGGGGGTCCCGGTACTTTGTCAGGATTGAGGTGTGCAAGGAGCTGTCATCCCACGTCGCTGATCCATCATTCTTTCGTTGCGCGCTCGTCCTGGTCTCTGACCTAAGTCAGTGCGTCCCGCTTATGTCGCAGTCTCGTTTGGACAGGATGGGGTCAACCACGCCGGGGAGCGCGCGTGCCATGGTTGCGCCTGAGGTGATGGTGCGGTGCCGCATTCAACGTCTGAGTAGTACGTGACGCCAGTGCAGTGTGCTTGAGGCGTCTGCGGAAGAACTTTGCAATGCGAAATTCATGTCCGACGCAACGGACCTGTCAAGCCTCGTTCAGACGCCATCCAGGTCCAGCCAGCGGCCTTCCCTGCCGGCCGAAAAACCATACCGGCTTTAGCCACCGAGACGCTCTAAAGCTGACGTCGGCTCATTTGATGAAAGGAGGACGCCGCTAGGGGGTGCACAAGGTTCCCCGGCTTGACGTCGCTTCGAGCGAAGAGCGGCGGTGTGGCTTGTCGTCAAGCGCCGGGCAGCGTGCCCCCTACCGATATCCCGAAAAGATCGACCAAGATGGCCATGCCGACGCCACACGCGGTCTGGATGAGGCCGACCATGAAAATGCGATTGGCGCGTTCGTAGATGGGGCGCCGCAAGGAACTCATGTCGAGCAGCATGGACAGCGCTCTCATCTGCAGTGCGATGCCGAGCAGGATCGGCACTACGGCGAACAGATCGTAGAGTTGCCATGGCAAGGGGTTCGCGGCCCAATGAGTGAGGAAGCCGAGCGAAAAGGCAAGCAGGATACCCACGGCAGTGATTGTGCCGTTGCGGAAAATGGTCTCGATCGGTTCTTCCTTCGGATCGTGCTCGTCCAAGCGGCTTCCTTTCGTTGCTCTTTCCGTCGAGACTAAGTTCTCGAGAATGCTGTTCATCGCCAATTACTCGAGGCGAGCCGTAGGCAGCCGTTTCAGGGTGCGCTCCCTCTCGCTTCCGGCCGCGCAATGTACCTGCACGGCGAACTTACAGCGGCGAAAAGGTGCTGCGGCCACCATGCGACGCCTCGGACGCGCACGCCCTCTGTTCCTGGCGCAGCCCTTGCGGAGCGTACGCGCAGTGATCCTTCTCGGTAGCGCATGGCGCGGCCTCCGTTGCGGTCAGACGGGAAGCCGTCGCTGTTAACGAGACTGTCACATGGCAGGCGTGCGATTTTGGTGTCGGCCGCATTTACGCTTCAGGTTGGCATGTCGCTTGCTGCTCTATTCGGAGAGCTGCAGCGGTCCGACCGGAGTGTTTCACATGTAAACGATAATGAATCTCCTAACAGAAAACACTATTATAAGTACATGTGGCTTTTACGCTGGCTCACCTCTCGTGTCAAGCGCTTTGGCGTCCACATATTGGAGACAACACGCACAAAATTTAGAGGAAAAGCTTGCTCTTTCGCCTCTATCCTTTTTATTCCTTCATGGAGATCTAGACATGTACATCAAGAGTCCTCTTCTCGGCTTAACTGCTCTGATGACCGTTTCCGTCGGTCGAGCAGCTGGCGCCGAGCGGGAACCGGCCGAGTACATCAAGATCTGCGACGTCCTCGGCTCGGGATATTCCTATATTCCCAACACCGAGACCTGCCTGCGCATCGGCGGCTATGTCCGTTACGATATCGGCCTGGGTGACGTCCGATCGTATGACAGCGCAAGAACCTCGGACGTGAGAACTGGCGAGGACCAAGGCACTTGGCGAAACAGCACACGCTTCACGTTCAAAACTTGGACCGGCCAGCAGACCGAGCTCGGCGCGTTGACGACCTATACCGAAACCCACGTGAATTTTGGCAACAGCGCTAACTCGCATGACAGTCCTCAGAACTATGATTTCAACAGCGGCCTCGCACTGGCTTCTGCCTGGGTCGAGCTGGGAGGCCTGCGAGTTGGCAAGGAGGGGTCGGCCTTCGATACGTTTGTAAGCTACGCTGGCGACGTTCTCGATAGTATGCTCGTTCCGTCGGCCGGCTTCGACACCAACGTGGCTCAGTACCACTTCGACGCCGGCAACGGCATTTCGACTGTGATTTCGCTCGAACAAGGATCGGGCTCAGCCGGTACTATCGACAGCTATATTCCGCACGTTGTCGCCGGCTTGAAATACACGCAAGGCTGGGGCTCGATCACCGGCGTCGCGGCTTATGACAGCAATTACGAAGCTTTTGCCGGCAAGATCCGCGTCGACGTCGCTGTCACAAACCAGCTGTCGCTGTTTGGACTCTTCGGCTACGGTTCCAATGCCAGTCTCAACGAGGACTCAAACGGCGCAATTGCCAATCATGGGCGCGGCTCGTACAAAATCTGGAACGGCCAGTGGGCTTTCTGGGCGGGCGCCACCTACGAGTTTGACGAGAAAACTTCGTTCAACCTTCAGGTCTCGGGTGATCAGCTCAAGGATGCTGGTGTGGCTGCAAACGTCGCCTACATGGTCGTTCCCGGCTTCACGGTCACAGCCGAGGTCGATTACGACCACTACGGCAACTCTGGCCTCGGCCCTGCCGAGCCTACCGCCGTCAAGGGCACGAGCAAGCCGAACAGCGTCGGCGGCATTCTCCGCTTACAAGGCTCATTTTGAAATCTCTCCAGTCGCGAGCATGGCAAAGGCACTTGCCTCGACAACGCACGCATGGAGAGCTTCGTTCGCCATCTTGAAGTCTGCATCGACCGTCCACGGCCCATCGTACCAACTAGAAACTGAAAGTTATGAGCCCTGTGTACTACACCTAGCCCTTGACCTGCCCGATGAACCGGCCAGGGGCCGTCAGTTCAAATTCGGGGCCGCTTAGAGGGCAGTGTGAGGCCGTGTTAGGTAAGCGCCACTGCAATGTCGAGGCCGCGACACGCCTGTCGCTTTGGACGGCTGGAATTGCCCTTCGCGGCGCCATTCATTCTCTCAACATTTACGTGATAATGCACGCTGAGTCCGAGCCGCGTGGCAGCACCCATCCTAGGTCACTATCGGGGGGCCTTAAACCTGAACAGCTCCATCGTCGCGGCTGCTGCGGAAGCAGGAGCTATCACTGGGACCCGTACTGGTGCTTGTCAGCCGCTGAGCCGCTACTTCGTCTTAGGAAGAGCATTGTCCTTGCCAAAAGCCGGCCAGTATTTCGAGATTGCCAGTGTGGCGCCGGCTGAAGAGAAATGACCATAGTCGAAATATAAAAACTCTCCTCTATCGGAATAGGCGCAGCGTCCTGCGCTGCACAGGAATTTCAGCGGATCGATGAATGTGGCGCCTTTGGTAAATGAGCGCACACGTTCGTTGATGTCGGGGTCCATCGCGATCGGCCAGGACGTATCGTCCAGATTTTGGCGCTTGGCGAAGAACGCAATTTTCCGGACGTCAGTTGGGAACTGCGGAGACTGGCCGATGACAAACACGCGCACGCCCAGGGCACGAAGCGTAGCGATTGTTTGCTGAAGACCGTCGAAACCTCTGACCTCATAGTCACTCCATCTACCGCTGAGGATAACCGTCTTGATGTCCGCTTCCAAGATGACGTCCAAGGCCTTGCGATTGAACCGGACACAATCAAGACGATCGTAAGGGTAGTAATAGAGTATCGGCGCGCAGCTGGCGTACGTATATTCAACGATGTTCGCCTGCAATCGATTTATGTTAGCACCCAAGCCGGAAACATAGTGCGCGGCGAAGGAGTCGCCCCACAAAAAAACCGTTGTTGGAAAACCGCTGGTGCGCGTGCAATCCTCCATATTCCAGCTTTCGATCCGGCTGGTGCCCTCGTTGAAACAGATGCCATTCCTCCAGTCCCCGACGGAAATGCGCCGCTGGACATAGTCCGGAAACCGTTGCGGAAAGCCATTGCCGAGCGCCCCCGCCGCTCCGCCGGCACAAAGGACAACGATCGCGAGCGCTGAAAAGGCGAAGATAGGCCCCGGGGAGGTGAAGGCCCTCTTCTGTCGAAACGGCTGCTCTACAAACTTCCAGGAGAATGCAGCCAATGCGAGGCTTGCCACCAACATCGCACCGGTCATCAACGGATCGAGTTTTTGGAACGAAAGATAGTGCGCGAACGCATTGAGAGGCCAGTGAACAAGATACAACGAATACGAGATGAGCCCAATCCAGACCAGCGGCCGGACTTCGAGCATGCGGGTGGCGACCGTCGAGGGGGTATTTTGGCCAACATAGATCAGAAGGGCCGTTCCGATGCATGGATACAAGGCGTTGTAGCCTGGGAACGGATCACTCGCCGAAATCGCGAAGAACCCGATGGCGAGAAGGCCAAATCCGGCCACCCCCACCGACTCCATCAGGAATCGGTTGCCCAGCGGCGAGGGGCATTTGAGCATGAGCAGGGCGCCCAACATGAGTTCCCAGATTCGGGTCGGCAGCAGATAGAATCCGGCGGTGGGTGCCAGCGATGTCGCCATCACCGCCACTACGAAGCTGCAGAGAATTATCGGAAGAAGTGTCGTCAGCCAGCGCTTCCCGATGTAGCGATAGATTAGGAACATCAGGATTGGTGCGAAGATGTAGTACTGCTCCGCTACGGAAAGCGGCCAAGTGTGCAACAGTGGTAGAAGCGCGGCATCGATAGAGAAGTAACTTGACGTTTTCCAGAAGAAAACGTTCGACCAGAAGGTCGAGGTAGCTATGATGCTAAGACTGAATCCGCGCAGATCCGGTGGCAGAAGAATGAACAATGCTGCAATGCAGGTGAGAAGCATCACAAAGACGAGCGCCGGCAGAATGCGCCGGGCACGGCGCCAGTAGAAGTTGACGATGGAAAATTGGCCGCGTTCAAGGTCATCCAGGAGGCTTCCGCTGGTTAGGTAGCCGGAGATGACGAAGAAGATATCGACCCCGCTAAAGCCACCCGGGATCGCCGAAATTCCGAAATGAAAGAGTACGACCGGAAGTACAGCAACGGCCCTAAGGCCCTCGATATAGCGCCTATATTGCATCCAGCGGTTCCTTTTATTTTAGATCAGGACGCGATTGGAAGCTTTCAATCTCCGGTAGGAGTGCTGCCGAGATAAGGGCGGTATCAGCCACCTTTATCCGTCCCGAATGTTCTGTAAGTTGCAACTGGTACAGAAGCACGATCGCCATCGCCGGCCTTGACGGCCTGATTGTCGAGCAGATCGCGCGGATCGTTGACCATCACGGCCAGGTTATGTCCTGTCGAACAACCAAGCGGCTGTTTGAAGGATTCTTCATTGGGTAAGGCACCATATGAGGGACAGACCGGCGGACGGGCGTGATAGACAATCGCCTCAATTCGCACTGAGCCGGCGTCGTGTTGATCGCGCAATTGAATGTTGTCTTCTTCGATTGCCAACTGCCTGGCCTGATGGGCTACCCCTGCGCTGAGCTGGGGCGAACCGCTGATGAGGAGGTGGATGGCATCGAACCGGCCGCGACTGGCCTTGTCTAGGAAAACACGCAAACGCTGCCGTTCGGAAGCGCGCAGGCTTTGCAACGTCAGGACGGTGGTCTCCTCTCGGACAAGCATTGGTGCCGATGGTTCGACATCAACTGGCGTAGTGCTTGTGCAGCCACTTACGCTTGGTGCCAGAGCGACAAAGAGGATTATAAAACGCAACATCTTTGGATGACACTATTCGATGATGAAGCCGAGACCGCCCTGGGCGCTTGGCGCGCCCGCACGGATAGCAGCGCGGTCTCGCGGGGGACTTGTCACGGAATTCGTCGGAGCGCCCCCTCCGTTCAAAGCCGGTGCCGCCCGCTCGGTCGGTGCGCTCATCTGGTTTGGGTTGGAGCCTGGTCTTACAATGTAAGGCGTAACTAGAATGACCAGTTCTGACTCCTCTTTTTGAAACGAGGTCGAGCGAAAAAGCGGTCCCAGGATCGGCAGTTCTCCGAGCCAGGGAAAGGCCCTGACATCATTGTTGACGTTCCGCCTGATTAGACCGCCGATTGCGAAGCTCTGGCCGCTGGCGAGTTCGACGACCGTATCGGCTCGGCGCGTGGAAACTGCCGGCACGGAAATTCCGTTGATTTGCACGGCACCTTGCGTCGACAGTTCACTGACTTCGGGCGTTACGTGAATGTTGATTTGATTGTTGCTGAGAACTGTCGGCACAAATTCCAGACTGACGCCGAAGTGACGGAATTCAACCGATACCTGCCTGTTTTCCTGCAGGACAGGAATGGGAAATTCGCCGCCCGCGAGAAAGCTGGCCTTTTCACCCGACATAGCGGTGAGGTTCGGCTCAGCCAGGACGGAAGCTATATGCTCCTTGGCGAGCGCGTCGAGAACCGCGCTGACGTTGACGGCACCGTTGTCGAATCCGATTTCTGCTGTACCGCCACCCTGGGTTGAACCAGACCCAGCGCTTGCAGCGCTTCCGCTTAGAACGCCCACTTTGAAATTGCCGATTTGACCGAAGGCGGACAAGTTGACGCCGAGTGACTTCATGGCGCTGCGTGAGACTTCGGCTACGCGCACGCTGAGGTTAACTTGCAGGGATCCAGCGACCTTGATGTTGTTGACGACTTGCGCTCCGTCGCCCAGATATTGCTCAGTGACTCTTTTTGCGGTGTCGGCGACCTCTGCGTCGGGCGCCGTCCCGCTAAGGATTGCGCCGCGCGGCGTATAGTTGACGCGGATGGGATAGTCGCCGACCTGCTCCCGCAACATGGCGCGTAAATCCCCGATCGGTTGCGTGACAACGATACGCAATTCGGCGAGAGGCTCGCCATTGCCATCCAAGGCGAATAGGCTGGTCCGCCCCGATTTCTTGCCAAAGACGAAGATTGTTTTGCTCGATGGCGCCTGAAAATCCGCGATCGTGGGGTCAGCAACAAAGATGGTCGTGGCTGGCGCGGGCAGATGAACGGTCTCCCCGAGCGAAGAGGAAAGGGTCAGCGTGGCGTTGATGCTATTCGAAGCCGCATGCGGCGGGCCTTTGTCCTGCTTGTTTTGCGCCGCGACACCAAGTGGGAAAGTCACAATAAGCGCGCAGAGGAGATGGCCCAGGTAACGGGGAACTGCAGGTCTTGTAACCTTGTTGGCGATCGCCCGCCAATTGAGCGCATGGCAAGGATGTTGAAGGATCAGCAAAATAGATCTTCTTTCGATTCGACAAACTATGCGGACGAGGCGTCAGTCAATTCTAGGATGTAACCAATGCCTCGGATGGTCTTGATCCGTGGCGTTGCACCTGATCTGGTCAGATGTCCCCGTAAACGATAAATTCCGACTTCAAGCGCGTTGGCAGACACGTCGTCGTTGAATGAATAGAGGTGATCTTCCAATTGCGCACGGGGCACGATGCGGCCTGCCCGGTTAAGCAGGTGCTCTAGAATACAGAGTTCGCGACGTGCGATCATCATTGGGTGCCCATCAACGAAAACCTGGCGGGCGACCGGATCAAAGTCGAGATTGCCAAATACGAGCCTCAGGTCGGTCATCTGTGTCGCCCGGCGCAGAATGGCTCTCATTCTGGCAATAAGCTCATCGGTAGAGATGGGTTTGAGCAGAAAGTCGTCCGCACCACCGTTGAAGATCGCAATTCGCTTATCGAGATCGTTAAGGCTGCTCATAATGACGGCAGGAACTGAATGCCCGTGGGTCCTCAACTGCCTCAGCCAACCCAAGCCATCGCCATCTGGCAGAGCCAATTCCAGCAGGAGAATTTCATAGCTGGCGCAAGAAAATGCACTCGAAGCCAGTTCCAGAGTACCAACGACATCAACGACGAAGCCGCCATCCCCGAGCGCAAGTCGCATGGCGCGCGCAAGATCCGCATGATGATCCACGAGCAGCGTTCGCATTTCATCTCCTCTCGAAGAGGGACGGCCCATCGAACGCGTCACCGGCGGCCATCTGATCGGAGCACACGGCGCGCAACTCGTCGCAGCTCTCGGAACTGGTCCGAGTCGGAGGGACATGCAAGTCGCTCGGTGGCAATAGGCGCGGGTGAGGACCAACTGACGGGCTCAAATACGCCGGTCGGCGAACCCACGAGGCCAGCAACCCGCGTGCGATTTCTCGTTGCATCATCTCTCCTACGTGCAGCCCCTGCGCTCGCAAGGCAGCGTCGCGGCTCAGAGCCCGATTCCCACAGAGGGTAGGGTTAGCTTTCGAGAAACTGATTGAACAAATCGATTATTTGGATCGAATGCATCCACGGTATGGATGCAGCGCACCATCTTCAACGACTGCGGCGTCCTGATGCACTGTTGTGTCTGTCGTGCTCTGCTTTTTTCGCTGTCCTTCAAGGCTGGCGAGCCTGGTGGAACCTGCGCGTCATTGGCTTGGTAGCTTGAATGCTCAACAACGGAGCGCCCTGCGCAAAGCCGCTCTCATTTCCAAAAAGCCTTGCAATCTGGTTGGAGCACTTCGCGCTCGACACCAAAATAGGCGAGGAAAACTGACGTCTGACAGGGATGTACATGCAACAGCCGATTTGCGGCACCAGCAAACGACCGCGTTCAGGCTGAAGATCGACGACCAACGGCTCCTCGATTTCCGCACCGACCGCTTTTACAAGCTCTTCCTGTGCGGGCGGATGCCGGCAAACAGCAGCACAGGGTCAGCGAAACCGGGAGCGGGCCTGCTTGATCGCCATGATCACATTGCCGCTGTCGCGCGTGCGGAGCGGAATGCAATCGGTCCAGCCGGCGGCAATCCGGTCAGCACCATCGTCTGCACGAAGCTCCCTGACGAAGACGTGCCCGAATGCGCTCAACAAAGCCGGGCGGCGGATCTTTCCAATCGCCGAAGGTGCGGGCTGGCACCGAGCGGCGAACTGCGAACTCATTCCTGCCCGGCGGCGCTGGCCGCCGCGAGCGTCGATGCGGACCCAGCCGCTCCGAATCCTCCCACAACACGATGAGCGCGTCGCGGACATCGCTGCCGTAACAGCGGCTGCGGCTCTTGCCCGCAGACGGCCTCTGCTCACGACGGTTCATAAGACGGATCGCGCGCTTGCGAATAATAGCCGGTTACCGCCTCGAACTCATCCAGAATGCGCCGCTTGTCAACGCCGCAATAAAGCTCCACGATCGCCGCTTCACCGTGTCGCCATGCTGAGCCGCGCCATCCTTCCCCCGAACCGGAATGGCACGACCTGTCCATCCCCTTTGGAACAGGACACTATTGGTAACATTTTGCTTGAGGCAATGCGGCTCGTTGCCTTCCTTTTCGCTGACCGGAAGGGTACCGGAAGTCGTCTATCGCATTTTACCCGCTGAAAGCGGCAACACCTCGACCTCAATCGCAGATCATAGGAAATAGACGATCGCGTCGGGGCCTCAGCATCGGTTCACCGGGTTTCCGTCATCGACTGAAGCGAATTGCCCCATCGACCGTCACCGGGTGGGCCGCGATACGTCGCCGTGTATGATTAGCGAGCGCACGTAGCGGAGCCATAGCTCTCCACCCAGCCATGTTCCCCTAGTTGGAAAATGTCCGGCGGACCAGAGGTGCTGTCGTCAGCTTTTCCTGAATAGCGGCCAAGGCAATCCCTACCAGTCCATCACCACCTTGCCGGAACTGCCGCTCTTCATCGCATCGAAACCGATCTGAAAATCGTCGATGCCGATGCGGTGGGTGATCAGGCCGGAGACATCCAGCGGACCCTGCACAAGCGCGATCATCTTGTACCAGGTTTCGAACATCTCGCGGCCGTAGATGCCTTTGAGATGCAGCATCTTGAAGATGACCTTGTTCCAGTCGATCTCGAAGCCGGTCGGCGCGATGCCCAGAATGGCGATCTTGCCGCCATTGTTCATGGTGTCGATCATGTCGCGGAAAGCGGGGGCGGCGCCTGACATTTCGAGCCCGACGTCGAACCCCTCGGTCATGCCGAGCACCGGCATGACGTCGCGCAGCTTCTCCTTCGAGGCGTCGACGACATGCTGGACGCCGAGTTTCTTGGCTAGCGCCAGCCGCACCGGGTTGATGTCAGTGATGACCACTTTGCGCGCGCCGACGCATTGGGCGACGAGCGCGCCCATGATGCCGATCGGCCCGGCGCCAGTCACCAGCACGTCCTCGCCGACCAGATCGAAGGACAATGCGGTGTGGACGGCATTGCCCAAGGGATCGAAGATCGCGGCAATCTCATCGGGCACATCGTCGGGGATCGGCACGACATTGTGCTGCGGGATCGCCAGATACTCGCCGAAGGCGCCTGGACGGTTGACGCCGACGCCGAGTGTGTTGCGGCACAGATGCCCTCGCCCGGCGCGACAGTTGCGGCAATGGCCGCAGACGATGTGGCCTTCGCCCAATACACGCTGGCCGACCTTGTATTCGGTGACCGCTGCGCCGAAATCGGCAACGGTGCCGACGAACTCATGGCCCGTCACCATCGGCACCGGCACCGTCTTCTGCGCCCACTGGTCCCAATTGTAGATGTGCACGTCGGTGCCGCAGATCGCCGTCTTCTTGATCTTGATCAGCACGTCGTTGGGGCCGATTTCCGGCACCGGCACCTCTTCCATCCAGATGCCCGGTTCGGCCTTGGCCTTCACAAGCGCCTTCATCATGTTCGACATCAGGATTTCCCTATTCCGTGATTGCGCTTCTGGCGAGATAGCCTGCACAACGGGAAGGTAGGCCACTAACTCGTTTGAACGTCCGGAATGGTCAGCCCCGCCTGCTCGGCCTCGCGGCGCAAATTCTGACGGGGCCTGGGGCCGATCTGCTGGATCACCAATCCGGCTGCCAGTGAGCCAAGGTCGCCGCAAGTCTGCAGGTCGCGGCCTTGCGTGTAGCCATGCAGGAAGCCGGCGGCATAGAGATCGCCGGCGCCCGTCGTGTCGACCAGTTCCTTGATGGCGGTCGCCTTGATCACCACGGTCTCGTCGCCGCGCACGATCACCGAGCCTTTTTCCGAGCGGGTGACGGCGGCGATCCGGCAATCCTTGCGGATCTGGGCCAGCGCCTCGTCGAACGACGATGTCTGGTAGAGCGACTTGATCTCGTGGCTGTTGGCAAAGACGATGTCGACCGTGCCCGAGCGCATCAGGTCGAGGAATTCGTCGCGGTAGCGGTCGACGCAGAACGAATCCGATAGCGTCATCGACACTTCTCGGCCTGCCGCGTGCGCCAGCTTCGCCGTCTGGCGGATTGCCTCCTTGGCGCGCGGCGGGTCCCACAGATAGCCTTCGAAATAGGTGACCTTGGCGCCGGACGCCTTGTCGGCTTCGACATCCTCAGGGCCAAGCTCGACGCAGGCGCCGAGATAGGTGTTCATCGAGCGCTCGCCGTCGGGCGTGACGAAGATCATCGAGCGCGCCGTCGGCGGCTCACCCTTGAGCGGCGTGGTGCCGAAGGCGACGCCCTGCGCATGGATGTCGTGGGCGTAGATTTCGCCCAGCGCATCGTTGGAGACCTTGCCGAAGAAGGCCGCGCGGCCGCCAAAGCTGGCGACGCCGGCCGCCGTGTTGCCGGCGCTGCCGCCGGACGCTTCGATCGCCGGACCCATGCGGCTGTAGAGCAGTTCGGCGCGTTGTGTGTCGATGAGGTTCATCGCGCCCTTGATGATGCCGTTGGTCTCGAGGAATTCCTCGTCGCACTGGGCGATGATGTCGACAATGGCATTGCCGATGCAAAGCACGTCATAATCCGGCATCAAAATCTCCGCCAAAACCCGAGCCGGCTTCTTGCCACGCCGGCCGGGCGTGGTCTCGCGAGTTGAAATGGGTTGCCGCATGCGCTTGATCCAGCCGCCCTCACGCAGCTGCCGGTCCGGCTTCACGCAGCAAATCGTCAGCTTTGTCCGTCTTCTCCCAAGTGAACTCAGGCTCTTCACGCCCGAAGTGTCCGTATGTCGCCGTCTTGCGGTATATCGGCCGTAAGAGATCAAGCATCTTGATGATGCCTTTCGGTCGGAGATTGAAAACCTCGAGAACAAGGCGCTCGATCCTTTTTTCCTCGATCCTTGCGGTTCCGAAGGTATTGACCATGACAGAAACCGGACTGGCCACGCCGATCGCGTAGGCAAGCTGAACCTCGCAGACCTCTGCAAGGCCGCTGGCAACGATGTTCTTCGCGACATACCGGGCGGCATAGGCCGCCGAGCGGTCAACCTTGGATGGGTCCTTGCCCGAAAAGGCACCGCCGCCGTGACGCCCGGTCCCACCGTAGGAATCGACGATGATCTTCCGTCCTGTGAGGCCGCAGTCGCCGGCAGGCCCACCGACCACGAACCGCCCTGTTGGGTTGACCAGAAATCTGATCCCCGAAGTATCCAGGTGGGCCGGCAGGACCGGTTTTATGATCTCCTCAATGACGCCTTCGCGGACCGTGGCTTGTGAGACCGCTTCGTCATGCTGCGTTGACAGGACTATGGTATCCAGCGCCACCGGGCGGAGCCCTTCGTAGCGTACCGACACTTGAGATTTCACGTCCGGACGCAGCCAGCCAAGCTGTCCCGCTTTCCGGACCTCGGCCTGTCTTTTCGTCAAATGGTGAGCGAGTTGGATCGGCAGGGGCATCAATGTATCCGTCTCGTTGCATGCGAATCCAAACATGATGCCCTGATCCCCTGCCCCTTGCCCGAGATCCTGCCCTCGTCCTTCATCAACGCCCTGGCTTATGTCGGGCGACTGCTCGGTGAGGGCCAGAACGACGGCGCAACGTCGACCATCAAAGCCAATCGCATCATCGTCGTAGCCAATATCGAGTATCGTATCGCGGGCGACTTGGCTGTAATCGATGTGGGCATGGCTGGTGATCTCGCCAGCCACAACGACCATCCCCGTCTTCACCAACACTTCACAGGCGACGCGCGCCTTCGGATCGGTGCGCAGGACCGCATCGAGAATGGCATCGGAGATGTTGTCTGCCATCTTGTCGGGGTGTCCCGCGCCGACGGATTCGGAAGAGAACACGAACTGCCTGGTCATAAAAATGCCCTCGCTTCAAGTGCTGGAGTTAGTGAGGAGTTTCTGGATTGGGGTGGCTTATCGGTCGCGGATGCCGGGAACATCGAACGCAGTGCAGAAGTCGGCAACGTCTCTTCGTACGCTCGCATGAACTTCCTGGTCATCGGGCTGGCGGCAGACCGAGTCGATGAAAGCGGCGATCTGCACCATCTCCGTTTCGCGCATGCCCATGGACGTCACCGCTGGTGTCCCTAAGCGGATGCCGCTTGTCAGCGCCGGATGCCGCCGGTCGCCCGGGACCATATTGAAATTCGCAATGATGCCTGCACGCGATAAGCGCTCTGCATAGGCTTTGCCTGACAGCGGCCGGTCCCGAAGATCAAGGATCAGCATGTGATTGTCAGTGCCCCCGGTGACGAGTTCATAACCTCGCTCCAGAAGCGCCTGGGCCAGAGCCTTGGCGTTGTGGACGATCTGCTGACCGTAGACACGAAAGGACGAGTTCGCTGCTTCCTGCAAAGCGACGGCAAGCGCGGCGATAGTATTCATATGCGGTCCGCCTTGCAGAAGAGGGAACACGGCGCGGTCTATACGTTTGGCCAGATTGTGTTTGCTCTTCGGATGATGGAGGGGCTGATAACGGTCTTCATTCCTTGATAAAATGAAGCCACCCCGGGGACCGCGGATCGACTTGTGAGAGGTGCTGGTGACCACATCGCAATGGGACACGGGGTTCGGATGCACTCCTGCGACAACCAGGCCGCAGATGTGGGCGATGTCAGCCACCAGATACGAGTTCACCTCCGAAGCAATTTCGGCCATTGCCGCGTAGTCAAAAATACGCGGATAAGCAGTTCCGCCGACCCAAATTAGCTTCGGGCGTTCCCCCTTGGCGGTCTCGCGCAAGTGGTCATAGTCAATTTGCTGTGTCTTTTCGTGCAGCCTGTACGGGACGCGCTGATAATCGCTGCCGGAAAAATTGACGGACCAACCGTGAGTCAGATGGCCGCCTTCGGGTAAAGGCAAGCCCATGACTTTGTCACGGGGGCTCAAAAGCGCGCGATAGACAGCCTGGTTGGCTGGCGAGCCTGAATAAGGCTGGACGTTGGCGTGTTCACTGCCAAATAGCGCTTTCAGGCGCTCGATCGCGAGGGTCTCAAGCTCATCGACGATCTCGTTTCCGGCGTAGTAGCGCGCACCGGGGTATCCCTCGGCATACTTGTTGGTGAAAATCGACCCGGTGGCTTCCAACACCGCCGAGGAGGCAAAGTTCTCAGAGGCGATCAGTTTGAGAGTTGTCCGCTCCTGGCGCTCCTGTCTTAGAAGCAGTTCGTGAACGCGGGAGTCGACGGCGGCTAAGTGAGGCCGCCCGTAAGTGTCGGGCTGCGCGATGGCGCCGCCGGCGGAGTTATCCATGGTAGTCGCGCTCCATTTGGACTGATCTATTTCACGATCAAGCAGGCGGTCCCTTCAACCGCGCGTCTTGTATTGCTTCTAGGCGTTGTAGGTCTCTTTTATGGTGGCCATCATCGTGGGGCAGGAGATCGACCACCAATTGAGCCAGCCCGCCATCCTTGCCTCCTGCTTGCATATGGTACGAAGACTGCGGACGTTGTTCGTTGCAGCAAAGAAAGTTGGCTCTGACCAGCCGCCGGACGTGGCGTCGAACCTGCTCGCGAGGCAGACTGGTAATATCGGCCAGCTCGCCGACGGTTAGATCCGCATGCGCGCAAAGGCCCAGGATTCGAAGACGATCAAGATGCGCTGCCGTCCTTAGGCGATTTACCAGTGTCAACATTGGTTGGCATCAACCCGGACGGGATGCAGCAAGCCGCTAGCCCTTCTATCCCCATCAATCCGCATGAGACCTCTCTCGTCATTTGCTGTAAATCCGCTGGTATGGATGCTAATGGAAGATGGATCACAGTCCTTTCTACGACTAAGACGCCAGATATTGTGGCGAATGTACCACCTGACAGGAGACTACGCTCACGAACATTATGTGAATTTTTTTTAACGTTGCTGAGAATCAAGAATGAGGTTTGGCGAATGTCTCGCCGTCGACTGCCGAATCCTGCCCGACGGGATTATGGGGTGCGTAGCCTACTTGTCCTTTCCACATGACCAGCGACGATGGGGCGAAGGCGGCAGACATAGCTCTGGAGCATGCTGCGGTGTCTTTGGCCTGAAGCCGAGGAAGGCGGACCGTGGCTTCCGCGCCGCTGCCGGGAGCCCGCGAACAGGCCAAGTGGATCAGCCGGGTGTTGCCGTCATAGAGCGTGAGACGCAAAGCTGGCCAGCCGCGCCCTGAGGCTGACGCACCGCTCAGCGTCCACCTTGCTCTCGAAGCCCATCGGCATAGCGCCGATAACGACTTGACCGCGTGCGTGTCGACGAGCGATCGGTGAGCGCAAGGATCGAGGGTGCAGTGCAGGATAATGCTGTTTTAAATCAGCGCTGTTTTCAGCCGACTGCCTTGAGCGTGGGCACAAGGATATAGGCCCAAGGCAGGAGATCATCGTCTGGCTGTTCGGGAGGCCGCCCTGGGCGCGCGACAGCCGTTCCTTCGGCTGCGCCGCTCCGCCACCATCCGCGCCGTGCCTTCCGGAGACCATTCCCGCTGCCGGCCGGCGCCCGTGAAAACCTCGACCCGGCGCACCGGCTCGAGATGGCTGGGCTCAGCGTAACTCTGAAGTCGTCATATACCGAAGCCTTCACAGACTTCGGACATCCCCCTCACAGTCCGATCCAGATGGCGTCAGGAACACCGCGGCGCGCGAGCCAAAGCTTCCGCGCAAGGCGACGGCTAGGATAAGGCAATGCCGACGAAGGGCACATTGCTTGCCACACTCTGGAATGATGGCATGCTCGGCAGGCCTAGGTTTTGCTCAGGGCCGCCTGCAAGGCGCGCTTTGAGGTTATTCACATAGCCTTCTGCGTAGTCCTGCGCCGTCGAGACCGAAAGATCAATGCCTGCCGCCAAGGCCTCTTCCATCAGGTGCTTTACGAGCCCATTTCGAATGGCCAGCTTGACCTCGGGGCCTGCGATAAGGCCGATCGCCTGCGCGGCCATATTGAGGCCAGCTTCCTCCAGCGCTCGCTTCATATCGCCTCCGTTAATGGCCGTACGCAGGAGATTGGCTGCTTGCGACTCAGCCTCGAGAACCATCGAGGCAAGATCGGCTACTTGTCCGAGGCCCGGAATGAAGCTGAGCAGTCCCACCGCCGTTGCCGCCAAGTCGAGCACTTTCGTCTCGATTTTGAGCACGGAGTCGACGACGTGCATGACGGCCCCGCCGTTCTTTTTGGCTGACTTAATGTCAGGCTGGTCCATCAGGCCCATCTTCATGTCCGCGACGGCATTCTGCTCTTCTGCGGTTTGGGCGCCGTGGGTGATTGGCTGCTGAACGTTGCGGTTCGCAGACGACATGTTTGTGCAAAAATGGGCAAAGTCTTTTTTGCTGATATTGCCGGAATCAACCGTATGCCCGCCGCCAAAGTCGAAGAATTTATGATGGGTCTTATAGCCCGTGATCGAATTGTTCAGGAGGCCAAACAAAAGAGGATCTGAAAGGAGCTGAGAGGCTGCTTCCCGCACTTTCGGATCAAGGCTCTTGTCGTCTTTCATTTTCGCCAGTTTGTCGCGAGTCAGAACACCGCTTCCAAAGAACGTGTCCTGATGGTCCTTGATCATCTCGACCGTATTCAGCTCAGTTTGCGTGAGGCTCATCGACGATGAGGCGACTTGCAGGAAATCCTCTTTGTGCATCTTCCCTTTCGAGCCACCGCACAACTGGTTCCAAGCATCGGGGTGATCGAGGAAATATTGCGCCGCCGCAATGACCTGGGGCGGAAATTTGCCGTTTTTCGATTCGCCGCCGACCATTTTCTTGAACTCATCCAGACTCAGGTCCTTGGACAGATTTTCGGAGTACCGGTAAAACTCCCGCAAGGCATCGCTCAAAGTCATGACCGAAGGCTGCAAACCTCCGCTGCCGTCGGATGGTATGTAGTTCTGCTCGTAGCTTTGCGCTTGGGCTTCCTGAAATGCAGCAACTTGTGGGTGGTGGTTTGAAAATCCGGCCAAGTCCTTGGCGTTGATCTTGCCTCCACAGCGGCCGTCGCCCTGCGAGCCAATCGCATAAAAAAGTCCCGAATCCTGCTGCAGTCCCTGGATCGCCGCTTTCAGATCCGGTGGCGTAGAGGGATCATTGGCTTTGTCGGTCAACGACTTCCAAGTAAGCGGGCATTGGTCCTTGTGACGGTTGAGTACCGCAACAATCTGCAACTCAGCCGTGGTCAGCGACCCACCGTTCCACGTGATTCCGGGGCTCGGCCTGGGAGCCGGCTCGATCTTCGGGGTGACGCGGAGCAGATGTTGGGCTTCAGTCGCCTTGGAGCGTTGCGATTGGTCCTCCTTGAGAGCCGCCCTCATATTTGGCGGCAGCAGATCCAGTGGGTGTTGCTCCAAGCCCTTCAATGTCAATTCGACATCCGGTGCCAGATGGCCCAAAGGGTCCTGCCGCAAGTTATCCATTGTCGAATCAAGATTCGACGCTGGCAGATCCCCTTGCGCGAAAGAGCCGGGCTTGTCTGCCAGCACACAAGTGGACAGCATCGCTTCGAAGCACGATGCACTTTGCTGATGCTGGGTCGCAAAATGGGAAACTTTCAGGCCCGGCCAACCCCTTGCGGACTGTAGCGAATTTGAGCGGTAGAAAGTTGAAAGATTGCTGGCCGACATTATGCATCCTCAGACGTGACGTTGAAATCCCCACAAGAGACCCCGACAGAAGATCCCTTGCGTTTCACAAAATTCGACAATTCCAAGCGTCGGCAGGTCACGAATGCGCCTGCCCTGCCTTCAATTGCTGTGTTCCGGGCCGGCTCCAAGGTTCGGTCCAACACAATGGCCGGAGTCACCGCGAGAGCTGCCGGGACTCATCATGAGCGGATTAGCTTTCGAGAAACTGACGAGTTTGCGAAGAGTTCACAAAGGGGTAGCCGCAGTCATGTTCTTCAGAGCTGCGGGAAATCCTCAATGTTCATTTCTTGCCCAGCTCAGGCTTCCCGCCAACGCTATCCTGTTGTGGGATGTCAGAAGAATAAGAAGCATCCGGTCGTCCGTCGCGAACGACCGTAGTGGAGGAGCCACGAAACAAGATCAGCACTGATTCCTTTGGCGTGGCCGCTATGTGAGTCTGCGCCTGCGCCTCCGCCACCAAGCCGTTAAAGGTCTGCTCCACGAGTGCGACGAAGCGCGGTGGACCGGAAACGAAGACGAGGCCATTGCCTGGCACGGGTTTGACCACATAGCGCTCGTCGGAGATATCAAGCTTGTCGAGAGCCCCCTTGAACGCATCGAAGCGAATCGACGTCATCAAAAGCATTCGAGTTTGCGATTCTTGTGCAGCAGACACATAGAGTACAAGGCCGTCATAGTACCATTGGAGACCGTAAAGGTTCGTCAAGCGGTCGAGGAACGCGCGCGGTGGCAAATCAGGCATACGTCCGCGAATTCGCCCCTTCACCGCAGGACTGATGTTGACCCTGATATTCAGGTTGTTGCCGAATTCCTGCAACGCTGCAGCGAGTTCCTGATCCAGAACCGTGTATCTATAGGGTGTCGCCGGAAGGGACAGCGGGACTGCGTGCGCCGGTTGAATCCCGGTGGACAGAAAAAACCCGGCACAAAGAAGTCTCAAAACATGCAGGGTGACGGGTTGGATAAGCGTTCTCGGCATGTCGCACTGATAAACCAAACGCTGAAATCATCACAAGTGACTAAATTGCCGAAGAGATTTTAGATTGTCGAAATGACGCCGCCGTTAGTCAGCTTGTTGTCAGCTTGCCCCCCTAGGAGTGTTGCGCCGACACCGGGTGATGAATGGGCGGGGCTCGCCCGGTCAGAGAGAGCAACCGAGTCCTTACATGATGATGCCTGTCACGTCGATCTCTGCCACTCTAACGGCTGGCCTCCCCAGGGTCGGATCACCGTCGATTGTCGAGCAGGCCCAGTTTGAGCGCGCCTTAGGGCATGCAGCCGACTCGCTGAAAAACGATGCCGCCGCGGGGCCAGCGAGTGCGGCGCCAGTTGCTGCGGCGATGGATGTTCAGCGCGCGGCTGCGCCGACGAGCGGCATGGGCGATCGCGTGTTGCAGACGATTTCCTCCCTATATCCACACAATACTGTTTCCTTCCCCGCGCTCGACCATGACATAGCCCTTTCGAAGGGCGCTCTACCGGGACCGGCGCAGAAGCTTCCCGTCCCAGGTGAGGCGGGAACCGGAATCTCGGGCATTCCTCAACAAGGGCAAGACTTCGAAATGATGATGGCTGGTCTTCGGGATGTTTACAACGGCGTCACCCAGGTGGCGCTTATCTCCAAAGGCGTCAGCGGCGTCACATCATCCGTGAATAAACTTTTGAAGGAAGGCTGAACCGCGCGCATGATTGGCTTGGCCGAGGGCGAAATCATGCGTGGCCTGTCAGGGTGGCGGTCGGTTAGACTTGTCATGCTGCCAGTTCTCGTCGCCCTCACTGCTTGCAAAGCCGACCTCTACACGCAATTGCAAGAGCGTGAGGCAAATGAAATGCTCGCACTTCTTGAAGACAACGGGGTCGCCGCGATCCGGGTGGTCGCCAAGGATGGAACCAGCACGATCCAGGTTGACGAAAAGCTGCTCGCCTTCTCAATCAACCTTCTGAACGCCAAGGGGTTGCCGCGCCAATCCTTCAAGAACCTCGGTGAGATATTCCAAGGATCAGGCCTGATTGCCTCGCCGACCGAGGAGCGTGCCCGTTACGTGTATGCCCTGAGCGAAGAGTTGTCGCGGACGATCAGCGATATCGATGGCGTTTTTTCTGTACGTGTTCACGTCGTGCTGCCGCATAACGACCTTGTGCGAGCCGGCGCCACGCCATCCTCGGCCGCGGTGTTTATCAGGCACGACGCCAAAACAAATGTCGCGGCTCTGCTGCCAAAGATAAAGATGCTGGTAGCCGACAGCATCGAAGGCTTGTCCTACGATAAGGTGGAAGTGGTTTTGGTGCCGGTAGAACGGTCCGCACACGAGCAACGGCCCGATCCGACTGCTGTTTTGCCACAAGCATCAACACCTCTTCCTGCGCCAATTCTGGCGACCGTGACAGGTTTTGCCGCAGCCGTATTCGCAGTGGCCTGTTATCTCTTGGGCAGCGTTGCTACGCGTCGGCGCAAGCAATCAACCGGCGTTTCCAAGGTCGAGGGGCGCCGGGATGCTTCTGCTGTCGAGGCCATTCGCAAAAGAATGCCTGCAATTGGACGTGGGTGACATCTCATTGCCAATGCCTATACAGACCGCCCGACCTGATGGTCCGCACCAATTGCGTTTTCCGGGCGCGAGCGAGCTTGCGGCTTCGGCCCATCCGACCCGTCTAGCGGCGCGTCTTGATCCAGCGTTATCGGCAGAAACGTTAGTGAAGTTGCAGAAGTGTTCCAGACTGCATCCAAGGCTGGCAGAATTGCTGGGCAACTATGACGTGGATCTGAACCACATCGGCTGCAGGCCGGACCTTCTACGCGGGCACGATCCATATCGAGCTGCCCTTCTTGCTGGTAGTATCTGGCATGCCCGTTCGCTGGTCGCGTTTGTCTCTCAGCCTGAGCTTGCCATCCTTGTTAAACGCATCGGCGTGGATGCACACGCATTCGGAATCCGACACCTGCTGCATGCCGTTGAGAACAGACTGATCGCGGACCCAGAAAAACTCGCTCAGCAAATCGAATACGATGGACATGCATGTCTTGGGGCTTGGCTCCAGGACAGTTCAGCGACCGAGCGTAACCGCGTGCTTCTTCGGTTGCCCGAGGGACTGCCGCGGAGACTCCAGCACCTGAGCATTGGACCGCCGCCGGCCAATTGCTTTCACTTGTACTAGCTCATTTTGAGACAGAGACCCCGGTGAAATGACAGCCGAACTTTCCGAGGGGCCAATAGCGCCGCAGATGCGTCCAATCGGACCACTGATACCCGCGAGCGAGCTCGAAACCTGGCACAGCGCCGCGCAAGCGCTTGCCGCGGCAGAACGGCATCGGCAGCGCGTTCGAAACTGGGCACGCGCCGTTTACCAGCGGGCGTGGGTGCGCGGCCACATGGAGGGCTCGAATGCAGGCACCGAGGAGATGGCAGGGCTGATTGCGGAGACAATCTCCGAAATCGCGCGACGAAAGGCGGCTCTGGAGCAGGAATTGCCGCAGCTCGTGATGGAAATATTGAGCGATCTTATCGGCGCTTTCGATCCGGGCGAGCTACTGGTGAGGGCTGTTCGTCACGCCATAGAGTGTCAATACAGCGGCGCCGAAGTTTGCCTTCATGTTTCTCCCATGCAAGTCGACATGCTTGCACGAGAGTTTGCTCGATGCGACGGCCAGGATGGTCGACCAAGGGTGCGGATCGAGCCCGACCCGACGTTGTCGCCGCAACGGTGCGTGCTGTGGAGCGAGTACGGCAATGTCGACCTGGGACTTGACGCCCAGATGCGCGCGCTGCGCCTTGGTTTCGGGACGCTATGTGAAAAAGGCGAGCTATGAGAAAGCCCGTCCCAGAACATAACGCTGACGCCGACACTCGAGCTCTCGTTCCAGCAATCTCGTCTTTGAGGGCTGCGGCCAAGCGAATTGACACGCGTGCGGTGCGCGGTCGGATCACGCGGGCTATCGGCACACTGGTTCATGCCGTCTTGCCAGATACTCGTATTGGGGAACTTTGCCTCCTAGAGGACCCGCGAACCGGGCTGTCGCTCGAGGCCGAGGTGATCGGCCTGTCGGGTGATGGTGTATTGCTGACACCGATCGGGGACTTGGTGGGCCTATCCAGCCGCGCAGAGGTCGTGGCCACTGGCCGAATGCGTGAGGTGCCCGTCGGCGGCGATTTGCTCGGTCGCGTGATCGACAGTCGTTGCCGCCCATTGGACGGCAAAGGCGAAATCAAGACCGTCGAAACTCGGCCCCTGCATGGCAGAGCCCCCAATCCGATGACGAGGCGCATGATTGAGCGGCCATTCCCGCTTGGGGTCCGTGTCCTCGATGGTCTGCTGACGTGCGGCGAGGGCCAGCGGATCGGGATTTATGGCGAGCCAGGTGGTGGCAAGTCGACGCTGTTGTCACAGATCGTAAAGGGTGCCGCCGCTGACGTCGTCATAGTGGCGCTCATAGGCGAACGTGGACGGGAAGTTCGTGAATTCATCGAAAGGAATCTTGGTGAAGAGGGCCTTCTCCGTACGGTCGTCGTGGTTGAAACCTCCGACCGCTCGGCGGTGGAGCGTGCGCAATGCGCTCCAATGGCGACTGCGCTCGCGGAATATTTTCGCGATCAGGGCCTACGCGTTGCTCTCATGCTGGATTCGCTGACGCGCTTCTGCCGCGCTATGCGCGAAATAGGCCTTGCTGCGGGTGAGCCGCCGACGCGACGGGGCTTTCCTCCTTCCGTTTTTGGCATGCTGCCAGGCCTGCTCGAGCGCGCCGGCATGGGTGAGCGGGGCTCAATCACGGCCTTCTATACGGTGCTTGTAGAGGGTGATGGCACGGGTGATCCAATCGCCGAGGAATCGCGTGGTATTCTCGATGGCCATGTCATCCTCTCACGCGCTATTGCGGCGCGATCGCATTTCCCCGCTATTGATGTGCTGCAGAGTCGCAGCCGCGTCATGGATGCAGTCGTTTCGGGGACACATCGCAAGGCAGCATCCATTTTCCGCGAGCTCCTATCGCGCTATGCCGAGACCGAGTTCTTGATCAATGTTGGCGAATACAAGCCAGGTGGAGATCCCCTGACTGACCGGGCCGTCGCGTCAATCGACGAACTGAGGGAGTTTCTGCGCCAGAGCGAAGATGACGCGTCAGATTTCGAGGAGACGGTCGCATGGATGTCGCGTCTGACCGCGTGAACTGGGTTCAGTCTTCGAGGTTACGGCTTCTGAAGGAAATGCAAGAGCGTCGTGCCCTTGGCGAGCTGTCCAAGAAGGAAGCCCAGCGCGATGTGGCCGCCTCAGCCGTACAAAATGCCTCTAGGGAGCTTGCAATGATACAGCAACATTGTTCAAGAAAAGAAGCAGCGCTCTATCAGCATCTGATGTCACTCGACAACTTGTCTAGCGCAGCGCTCGACCGTCACCGCCTTCACACTGAACAGCTTGCCGCTGAGATCAATTCCAGACGGCAGATGCTTGATGATACCCAAATCGCTCAAGAGGAGGCTGAGATGGCGGCGTCCAGGACGAGGGAGCTATGGGTCATATGTTCGGCGGCAAGGGACAAATGGCAACAAATCGAGGACGACGTGCGGCGCGCCGTCGAGACTCATTCGGAGGCCGCAGCCGAGATCGAGGCCGACGATGAGATACTGCTGAAATATGCGAGGGGGTCGCTTGCCTAAATGCCGCGCAACCGGATCCGACGGTCGCAAGAGGTCGTCCGAATGACACGACCGTGCAGTCTTTGATAGGCGCTGCGGTCACACCCGCCATGTTCGAACCAGTTCTGAAACTGTCCCGCACGGTTGTCTCGTGGCTCAATGATACAGGAGCGCCGCGCACGCCGTTTCAAAGCCGGATCAACGAGGTGCCGCTATCGGTGCGAACGGCAGGGCTTGTCTGGCAGCAGGAACCTGCTGCCATTCCGATGCTTGACTGCGTCTGGAGAGTGGGAGCCGAAACGGTCATCTTGTCACTGTCGCGCCCGCTCGTAGAGGAGTTCATCACGACAGTGCAGAACGGCTTGGCCTTCCCTTCCGAGCCAACTGCTTCGCTAATTCTCGAACTCGCTCTGGAGCCGCTTGTCACTCGACTGGAGGAGACGACGCGTCTGAACGTGCAACTCGTGCGGGTATGCGAAGCCACGATGCTGGCTCCTCATCTTGAACTCGACATCATTTTCGGCGCGGTCAAGGGCAAGGGCCGTCTATTCCTGTTCACGCCTCTTGACGGCTTAGTACCGCCTGCGTTTCGCGCGCTAGGCGAACTGCTTGCCCAGTTGCCGCGGCAGCTGGGCGGGCTGCCTCCAGAGCTCCCGCTCATTGTTGCAGGAGAGGTCGGCACGCTTCGCCTTCCTGCGGCGCTTCTTCGAAGCGCATGTGTCGGTGATGCATTGTTGCCCGATATTGCGCCGTTCGGCCGCGGCCAGATCACCCTAGCTGTCGGCCAGTTGTGCGCCGAGGCGGATCTTGACGGCGATGAATTAATCTTGCGGGGGCCTTTCCGCCCGCGACCGTGTCCTTTGGAGAGTGCGCATATGACACAACCCGGATCGCAACTGGAGCTTACTAAGGATCTCGACGATGTCGAGATCGTGCTTGTCTTTGAATGCGGCCGCTGGCCTATTTCTCTTGGGGAATTAAGAAGTGCCGGCGAAGGGCATATTTTTGAACTTGGATGGCCGATCGACGGCCCGGTCGACATAGTGGCCAATGGTCAGCGTATCGGGCGTGGCGACATTGTCCGCATCGGAGAAGAGCTGGGCATCAGGCTCCGTGGCGGGTTTGCATGCAATGAGTGAAGCTCAGCCGACAATCCTGGCGCTTCTTGCGGTTACCGCCGGACTCGGTCTGCTGGTTTTAGCAGTTGCCACGACAACGGCCTTTGTAAAGGTATCAATTGTTCTTTTCCTCGTCCGCAATGCGCTCGGGACCCAGACCATACCACCCAATGTGGTGCTGTACGCCGCGGCGATGATCCTCACTATGTTCGTTAGTGCGCCCGTTGCTGAGCAGACCTATGACCGCATGTCGGATCCCAAGCTCCACTATCAGACATTCGACGACTGGGTAAGCGCCGCTAAAGCCGGAAGTGAGCCCTTGCGCGAGCATCTCAAGAAATTCACAAATGAAGAGCAGCGGCGATTTTTCCTATCTTCGACAGAAAAGGTCTGGCCAGAGGAAATGCACGCTGCAGCCACGCCTGATGACTTTGCAATACTTGTACCATCTTTCTTGCTATCAGAATTGAAGCGCGGATTTGAGATGGGATTTCTACTTTATCTGCCTTTTATTGTTATAGATCTGATAGTGACAACTATCTTGATGGCAATGGGTATGTCGATGGTCTCACCAACTGTTATATCTGTCCCGTTCAAGATCTTTTTGTTTGTTGCCATTGATGGTTGGTCAAAATTGATGCATGGGCTTGTGCTGAGTTATACGTTACCGGGAGGCTGATCATCACTGAATCCAGCATCATTACTCTTATGAGCCAATCACTGGTGGTTTTCATGATCTGGATTCTACCGCCGCTCATTGCATCAGTGGTTGTCGGCCTCGTTATCGGCATCCTCCAGGCGGCGACGCAGATCCAGGATGAAAGCTTGCCGCTCACCGTGAAGCTTCTGGTCGTTGTCGCGGTGATTGGGCTGTTTGCTCCTGTGCTAAGCGCCCCGCTCATAGAGCTAGCCGATCAGATCTTCACCGAGTTTCCCGCAATGACACTTAGCTACTAGTCCTCCCCATGGACGCGCTATCGGCCGATATTCAAATTCTGATCCAGACGGCTCTCGAACTCGTCGTTGCGGCAGGTCTTGGGGCAGCCCGCGCGATGGGCATCATGCTGATCTTTCCCGTATTCACACGCTCGCAGATCAGTGGGCTGATCCGGGGCTGTTTGGCTGTTGGCTTCGCACTACCATGCCTGGCACACGTCAGCGGCGGATTGCCGGCGCTGGATTCTGATACACGCCTGATCCAGCTAACCCTGCTCGGATTCAAGGAAGTTTTTGTCGGTGTACTCCTTGGCACTTTTCTTGGCATTCCGCTTTGGGGCCTTCAGGCTGCCGGGGAGCTTATCGACAACCAACGCGGCATCAGCAGCCCGACCGCTTCGGCCGATCCCGCGACGAACAGTCAGGCTTCCGCGATGGGCGTTTTTCTGGGGATCACTGCGATTGCCATATTCGTCGGATCAGGAGGCCTGGAAACTTTGATCAGTGTCCTGTACCGCAGCTACTTGATTTGGCCGGTGTATCAGTTTCACCCGACACTGAGCGGGCCAGGAGCAATGGAGTTGTTGGGGCTTCTCGACAGCATAATGCGCACGGCATTATTGGTATCGGGGCCTGTCGTGTTCTTCCTGATACTGATTGATATATCGATGATGCTGCTGCGTCGCTTTGCCCCGCAATTTAAGGCGAGCCAACTGTCTCCGGCAATCAAGAACATTGTCTTTCCAGTTCTCATGGTCACCTACGCTGCCTATCTGGTGGAGAGCATGAAACTGGAGGTCACACGTGCCAACGGCGTGCTGGAGTGGTTCGACAAATTGCTGCCATGAGCGACACAAGTGAAGAGAAGACACACGCCGCCAGCCCGAAGAAGTTAAGTGAAGCGCGCAAAAAAGGACAGCTGCCACGTAGCTCCGATTTCGTCCGCGCGGTCGGGACTTGCGCTGGGCTCGGCTACCTTTGGCTAAGAGGCAGCGTGATCGAGGACAAATGCCGGGAAGCGCTCCTATTAGCCACCAAGTTGCAGAGCCTACCTTTCGATACCGCGGTGCCGCAGGCATTGGTTGTGCTCGTCCAACTCACCGTCGCGGCTGTTGGCCCGCTGCTTGGAACCCTCGTCGCCGCGGTGATTTTGGCCAGCCTGCTAGCCAATGGTGGATTTGTCTTCTCTCTGGAGCCGATGAAGCTCAGCTTTAAGAAAATTGACCCCTTTGAAGGGCTGAAGCGCTTGGGGTCTGCTCGTTCCATGGTCGAAGTCTGCAAGACCATGTTCAAGGTATTGGTTCTCAGCGCAACCTTTTCCATTGTCCTTCTCGGGATGTGGAAGACAATGGTCCCTCTGCCGATCTGCGGCATGGGCTGTGTTGGCCTCATCTTTATGGAGACAAAATTGCTGATGGGAATTGGCGCCGGCGCACTGCTGGTCGGCGGACTGATCGATCTCCTGCTCCAGCGCGCGTTGTATCTGCGCGAAATGCGCATGACCAATACCGAAGTGACGCGCGAGTCGAAGGATCAGCAAGGAGCGCCAGAGTTGAAAGGTGAACAGCGTCGCATCCGCGAGGAGGCGGCCGACGAGCCTGCGCTTGGCGTGCATCGCGCCACGCTGGTCTTAACAGGAAGGGCGGTCCTGATCGGTCTGCGTTACGTTCGCGGTGAAACCGGGGTGCCGTTCTTAGTTTGCCGTGCCGAAGGTGAGCGCGTTTCACATGTGTTGAGTGAGGCGCGGGCACTACGCCTGACGATCGTCCATGACCATGTCTTAGCGCGTCAGCTGATAAGCACTACAAAACTCGGCCACGCGGTTCCTATGCAATATTTCCAGCCTGTCGCGAAAGCATTCTTTGCCGCAGGCTTGGCCTAGTCATTGGAAGTCCACGACTGCCCAGTTCAAAACTGACCTGGCTCCATGCTAGTGGCAAATGTCGGCTGGCCATCCGTGCCCCAGTGTCTCTGCCAGGCCAACCGCGCAACCGCGGGCCTGGGGCAATCACTCCCCTCGGATCTGCCACCCAGCAACTACGGCAAGTCCTCCGGGCATGACCTTGCAGCCTCTGCTGGCCGGTGCGTGGCGCAGTCCGAGGTTTTGAGGCCGGCAGTGCGGATTTGATTGGTGCAGCCGTTGGAATGCCCTCGTCAGCTAGTCGTCAACTAAGCGCCCTATGTTGAACAGCCGTGCTAACTTGAGCTCGGTTGCGAAACATAGGAGTACGAATCGTCATGTATGGTCGAATTGGTGGCTCATCCGATAGTTACCGCGCGCATAATGCCGGCGAGCAATCGGATGCAGGAAGCGAAGGGTTCGCGGACACATTTGCCCGAATGCACTTATCCGGATCGGAAGGTAGCGGCGCCTCATCATCGGCGGCTCCCCAAGCATACTCCCTCAATTCCCGACCTCCTGTGGTGGAGATCAACAGGACTTCCTTCAGGAGACAGGTGAGGCAATTTCATGGTGATGAAATCACGCACATCGCCGACAATCCTCAAGAGTATTCGGAGTTCGTATCGTCACGAGCCAGGCGCACCGCGGACGTTGCTCAGCAATATGGCATCCGTCGAGATACGGAGCACGCGCGATATTTCAGTTACCAATTGGGAGACCGGAGTGCCGGACTGCTGAGAATGGAAGGCGGATTCAGCATGAACGAGTTCGAATCGGAAAGTTGGCGGGAACAATTTCCTGGTCGAACTGAGGTCACTTCCATAGTGGATCTTCAAGTCGCCCATCCGCTCGTCGAAAATGCGGGCGATATTCTGCTGGAGCATCAACTTCGGATAGACGGCGACCGACCGTTGCTGAATTGGCGTGCGGCTAATCCGGAAGCACAAGCGCGCGCGCAGACGATGGGGTTTGTTGAAGTGGATCATGGCGACCTGGTGCTTGACCCTACGCAGCATCCCGACAAATGGACGAAGAACAGTGCCGGTGAGTGGCAGCGTGCAGGCAAACCTCCACTCTATCTCCACAAAACCGAGGACAGCGACAGCAGCGATAGCGGGTCCGACGACGATTTCATGTGATTTGTCGACCCGCCGCCGAGCCTTGCAACTGGTGACGGTTGCAAGGCTGTTGGCAGTGAATGCTAATTGTCCGGCGACAGCCCCGCCTTAGCGCCAGCGCCGCCGAGCAATCCAGCCCATCTCCCAGACAATAAACTGCGGATGCGCATCGTGGGTGCTTGCGAGCGGATTGTATTCGGGCCGGAACTCCGCCTCTTGGATACGAGCTCTCCCGAATCCAATTTTCTCCACCACACCGTTGGGTCGTTGCGATGCGCCGATCCCGATCGGATCGGCTATGCCTGCTCCGCGCTCGCAGGAAGACCTTCCGCCTCGATCTTGGCGGCGCGATCTCGGCGATAAGTTGGATGGGAGGCAAGATACGCCGCCACGTCAACAGCAGGTAACGCGACATCGCAAATCGGCCCTGACGGTAGCCGATCGACTCCAATCGCCGGACCGCAACTCGCGCAGCGGCATTCGCGGTTTGGCCAGGAGAAATGCTCGCTGACTCACAGCGTGGCCGGCCGCATTCTGCCCTAGACCCCAAAGTACGTGCCCTGTCATGCAGCCTGCGCCGACGGGAGCTCGGCACGCGAATGGCGTGGTTGGCGGCCAAGCCCCGAGGTCAACAAGGACTTACAGAAAGCGGGGGTGAGTTTGCCGCGATGAATTATGACCTTCTCGCGACCGGACCTAGCATCGGCTTCCTCTCGCTCTCGATTGTAGCCGCGCTGTTCGTTGGATTTAACGTGGCAAGCGGTGAATTCGGAATCAGCCAGCCCTTCCAAGTTTCTGGCCATGACGGGGCGACTCGTGTGGATGTGCACCCACATCGGGCTCGGCATCGCACCATTGACCAGCATCTCGGGCTGCAGCTTCATCTCAAACAGCTTTCCTGGCTCGCCACGCAGCGCGACCGGTGCCTCCGGCGGCATCAATTCGTCGGCATTGCACAAATGTTCCAGGTATTTTTGCGCCGGAAATGCGTAGGTCTTCATGCAATCAGTCGTAATGCCGGCTTTTCCTTCATTCAATGCGTTGGCCTGTCCCAGCACCATGTTCAGCAACCCTTTGAGCTGGTCTGTGCGTTCGTGCACTTTGGGTAGCTGGGTGGAGGTGAGTAGCAGGCGTACATTACGCCCCTGCAACCCGGCGAGACAGGTTTGCATCTCAATGGCCTGGGCTCGCAGGTACTGGGCCACATCGTCCACGACCTTACCGGCCTCCTCAGGCTTCATCTGGCGCACTTGGGAGACGACGCTTTGCTGACCGGCCAGATCGAACTGCAAAAGTTCGTCCAATCGTTTGAGCCGCTCCGTCAATACCTCCATTGACAACGCGGCGCCCCCGATTGTCGAGCCTGCCCCCGACGAACTCGCAGCCACCTCTTGCGCTCTCACCTGTGTACTCGCAACTTGATCCGAGCGCGCGAGAACCTTGGCTGCTGGCACTGTGCCGGCGTTCGCAGCGACTGGTGTTGATGGCTGCCCGGCGGCAGAAGTCCCGGCGCGAGCTGCCGACTTATGCTTTGACTTCCCTTTCCTTCGCGCTGTAGTGCCTTCTGACACTGCAGCCGTACCAGCAGTGTCAGCCGGTATCGCAGCGCCTGCCCTGGCCGGCATCGCAGCGCCCGCCTGGGCCTGTGGCGCCATGATGGCTGACGGCGGAGACTGCAGGTTCAACAAGTGCATGGCATCGTGCGCAGTGATCCATGCATCGTCCACGATCCGTTCGAACAGTTTCAATGGGAGGCCGGCATCTGGGTAGGTATGGCTTAGCTTGGTATGCACCTCGTGCAACGCCAATCCAAAATCCGAAAGCCGCTCCATGATTTTTTCTACAACCGCGCAATCATGAGCGTTGAGTGCTTTGCCATCATCCATTATGCCCTTCGCCAAAGAGAGGGCGCGAAGAGCTTCTTGACCGGCGCTTGCCATCAGCTGCACCACTCCATTTCGACCGACGAGGAGTTCCTTCAAATCTGGCTCGAACCTGCTCGCCCGCAGTTCAATCTTGGCCCGCGCAAGACCGATCCGCTCACGGACCAGCCAGATCCTGACACTCAGTACCGAGCCGGCACGCAGCCGCAGTGCGCACCGCTCGGCTTCCCGCATCACGGGCGTTCCACTGGATAGGCTAGCGGTGGCAGCGCAGGCGGATCGCTGCCGTTCGGAGCGCCATACCTTTTTTTCCCACCACTTAATTGCCGCCGTATGGTGGTTCTCCACATTTAAAATCAACAGCTCCTGCCGGTCCGCCTGGGAGTAGGAGTAGAGTTTATCGACCATACCTGCCGCTTTCTTGGTCTTTTTGTCCAATTTCGTGATCGTCGACAGGCCAAGTTTGTCTACTTCATTCGCGGCGTCGCACACGATCTGGCAACATCTACGCACCTTGTCGTCTGGCATAATTGTCTGCGCCTCAGCCGCAGGCAGGCTAGCGCGGTACTCCAGAATTGCTGAGGCTGCATCGACGACCCGACTGATCAGCTCCACCGCCTCCTCGGGGACGTCGGTTTTCCTGGCCGCAGCCTCGCAATCAGTCAGTTGTTGAACAAGACTGTTCATTCTGAGCTGTGTCGGACTGATATCTTCATTTGACGATGAGCTGGTGCCTTCCACCTGCGCGGTTGATAGTTGGCTACCGACCGGCGCCATGGCTTCGCCCTCAGACATGGAGGGAGAACCGCGCCGCCTTGCGGCTGCGCCACGTGGCGCTACGGTTCCGCGTGGTGGCGCAGCGGCTCCACGTGGCGGTGCGTTCAGGATTTGATCTTCGCCAATCGAGGCGCCTGGCAGACTTTCGCGGGCATCGCCTGGACCGCGCGCAACTGGAAGGGAGGAGGGCCTCCTATCGGCGTCCCCAGAGCGCATCTGCTCCACAACGGAATCGAATGACTGTCCACCTTCTCCCGCAGCAAGACTTGATTGCGAAAGGGAACTGCTCGCCCGCCCCGCGCGGCTGGCTCCAGTTTCAGCCTGCGATTTCCGTGGTCGGCCAATGCCCTTCATATTGCGTCTCCGTAGTAGGCGAGAATGTGCTGCTATTGTGCTGGCGGCTGACGAGACCAGCGGCATCTTTCGGTTAACGTCACGGTCAGCCAGACCCGCGACGGCGTAATGTTCCCGCCAAAGTGCTTCTCAGTAGCAGGCCAAGATTGGCCCGAGCTCACAGGACTTTCGCAACGTTGCCATCGATGTCCTGAGATTATCAGCGCTTCAGTCCGCCGATTTCCAGGAACAGCGAATGAAATCAGACCAACTCGGCTAGCTCCCCTTCCTAGACACGTGCCTGACGATTTTATTGATGCGTCACTCCTCTCGTTCGCCACCGACAAAGTCACACATTTGCTTCAGAGAAGCGTGTGCGTTGCGTATCGCGCGGGAAACCATTTCGATCTATAGTTACAAAAAGTGTCGAGACGGGACCTTTGGATCCGAAGGTCAGGCACGGCCGGCCTAGATAGACCGCTTGGCTGACGATTAGCTGACGATGGGAGTTCTCACGAACAGGGCAAGAAAATCCGACCGCTTCAAGCTTTCGATATGGTGAGAAGAGGATCCGCACCGGCCTCCCAAAGCCGGCAGACCATCCCATGTTCGTACGGTCGCCGACCTTCTCGAAGCCAATGAGCTCACCGCGCCGGGCCGTGATGTGCAGGCGAGAGAATGGTGATGCAAAGACCGAGTTCCTGCTCGTTGCGTGCGCCCGTGGAGCCAGCAAGAATACGGTCATTGCGGTCATGCAGCACGTGGACCGTGTCTCCTGTTCGACACCACAGCATCGAGGATGCAAACGAGCTGCTGCGGCTGCCATTCGGTCGCGGCATGCGTGGACGGCGGGATTGGCCGAACAGCCGAGATCGTGGTCGACTGTTCGATGCGAGAGCAACATCCTGCAGAGCATACGTTTTTGCGCTGGCCGGTTTTTGTCAAAAGCCGTCAGGTTCTCGAAAGCTCCCGCCCTTAGCTTGATCGAGGTTAACCTTTAACACGTCGCCGCCAATGGCAAATGCCGGAGTACCTGATGATAGCAGCAATTGGGAGTGGAGTTGGCAACCTCGGGACTTCCTTGATCCGAAAGGGCCATGGGGATTCGAAATCCGAGCATTCTGGTGATGGCAAGCCGGCTGGTGGCAATGATGGCAAGCCAGCTGGTGGGAATGATGGCAAGCCAGCTGGCGGGAACGATCGGGCGGATAACCGGACCGTTTCAAATGATCAACTTCAAGACAACTCACAGTCTGCAGCACAAAGTGAAGCCTTCCAAAGTATCCTGCGATCGTTCGCGTTCCAATTCGCGAACGATGCGATGGCTGAGGCCGATGAAGCTTTGGATGACACAGAAGATGCCTGACGCGGGAAAATCCGGCGTGAGGTCATACAGGCCGTTATTGACGGCACAACTCCAACAGAAAAAGGAATGATCATGGCTGCAGTTGATAATAATAAAAAATCAGGCAATACCAATACCAGTAGCGCCGGCAATACCGATAAAACTAACAGTGGCACTCCCGGCAATACAAGCGGAGCTGATGCTACTGCTTTTCAGGCGCAAGTGCAGGAACTAACCAATGTTAGCTTGGAGGCGACGAAAAGGAGTGTCCAGTTGCGCACTCTAACGACCAATCTCCAGACCATCAAGAAGGCCGCCGACGAACGCGTTTCGTAATGTCGGAAGCGGGTTTTAGACTGCCCCTAGCGCGTCTCCTTATTGACGCGACGTAGTCCCGAAATGAGCCGCATGGCAATTGCCATGCGGCTTCTATCCTGTTTGAGAGATGCTCTGTGGATGACGCCGTTTCCCTCCGTTTCGAAGTGCGTTCGGGGCACTATTGCGGTCTGACCGGCAAGACGGATCTTCAAAAGTGTTTAATCGGCAGCGGCTTCGATGCCGATTTGGTCTTTGTCGAGCAGGGACTGGCACCGCAGCACCTTCGTGTAACTCTTCTTGGCAAGTCGATCGAACTGGAGGCGCTTGCACCCGGACTCAGTATCGAGGGCAACCGGAATATCGCCGCAGGCCAGTCCGTTGTTGTGCCCCTTCCTGTCGTCCTGCTCGTAGGCGAGATGTCCATTGCTTTGTCCGTGCAGGATGCAGAGCCGCCTGGTTCGACCGGCATACCGCGCCTACCGATCGGTGTGCTCGCCATGGTCATAATCAGCTCACTCGGGATCGGCGCGCTTTCAGGCACGATCTCCTATCTTGGCAATGCAAGTGGATCGAGCCCCAATTCACTTCGGGCTGAAGTCGCGTCCAGAACGATCAGTCACCGCGCTGACAATGAACTTACGGAGGCAGCGGCCCAAGAGCTGCAGGAGGAAGTCGATCGAGCGGGTCTTCTCGACGTCAAGATTGGGTCGGCAAAGGGTGTTGTGACCGCCGAAGGCACCGTCACGTCTGAATCGGTCATCAGCTGGCAGAAGCTTCAGCAATCGTTCGATCGTCGCACCAAGGGTACTCTAACACTGGTGAACGGAGTGCTCATCAAAGAGGAGAAGGCGCCATCCGCAATCGCGGTCGAAGCTGTGTGGCATGGGGTCCAACCATATATTGTCATCGACAGCGAGAAGTATTTTGTCGGCGCCATTTTGGCTGATGGATGGGTGGTCGATCGTATTGAGGACAGCCGTGTGCTGCTGAGCAGGAATGGCCGCATTGCTGCTCTCCAATATTGAAAGCTCGCAGGCCCCATCAAGCAGCACTCTATGGCCAGCCAAACATCCTGTCGCGCTCGGTGCTGACAAGCTGGCTGCGTTGGAAACATTTGCTGCCCAGCCATTTCGCGCCTGCTTGTGGCTCTCATGCAGGGTCACGCGCTGGCCAAGGCTGAGGCGCCTTCGGAGTTCGAAAGCCACGTTTCATGGCGTAACAGCAGAGTAAGTCTCAACCGATTGCAAAGGTGTCTCGATGGCCAACGTCCTGCGTGACTTCATCAAGCGTGCGCCGGCCAGCCCGGATTTAATGGTTGCGTTGATGCTGCTTCTGGCTGTCGCGATGATGGTCATGCCTATCCCGGTCGTGGTGGTCGACGCCCTGATAGGATTCAATATGGGGTTGGCCATACTGCTGATGATGGTTGCCCTGTATGTCAGTACTCCACTTGATTTTTCCTCTTTGCCCGGCGTTATTTTGATTTCCACTGTATTCCGTCTCGCGCTCACGGTCGCAACGACGCGACTGATCCTGGCCGAGGGGGAGGCCGGCAGCATTATTCATACTTTTGGCGATTTCGTCATCTCAGGCAATATCGTGGTGGGTTTCGTCATATTTCTGGTCGTCACCATGGTGCAATTCATGGTCCTCGCGAAGGGTGCCGAACGGGTGGCAGAAGTGGCGGCGCGTTTCACGCTGGATGCTCTGCCGGGCAAGCAAATGGCGGTCGACGCAGAGCTACGCAACGGCCACATCGATGCCAACGAATCCCGCCGGCGGCGCGCCGAATTGGAGAAGGAAAGCCAACTATATGGCGCGATGGACGGCGCGATGAAATTTGTGAAGGGCGATTCCATCGCCGGGCTGGTGGTTATCTGCATCAACATGCTGGGTGGAATTTCGATCGGCCTGCTCTCCAAGGGCATGTCCTTCGGCGAGGTACTGCATCACTACACTCTGCTGACGATAGGCGATGCATTGATATCGCAGATTCCGGCCCTTCTGCTCTCCATTACTGCGGCGACCATCGTCACCCGTGTGACTGGGACGGCGAGGATCAACCTCGGTACAGAAATGGTCAGTCAGCTCACGGCCAGCACTCGAGCCTTGCGACTGGCGGCCGGCGTCCTGGTTGTAATGGGGTTCGTTCCTGGGTTTCCCCTCCCCGTCTTTCTGATGCTGGCCGCAGTGTTCGCTGCGGTAAGCATTGTCAAGGCTGATGTGCTGGGCGCCGGCACTGCCGATGCGAAAGGTGGAACTGCAGCGGAGCCTAAGCAAGCCGCGCCTGCGAAGGAATTCCCGATCGCATTTTTTCTAGCGCCAGATCTTATGCAGGCGGTCGATCAAGCCGAATTGCAAAAACATATTGGGCGCGTTTCGCTCCTGGTCACAGCCGATCTGGGCATTATCGTTCCTCGCATCCCTGTCTTGGTTGACGAGCAGCTGCCTGAATCGCAATTCCGAATTGATGTCGAGGGCGTGCCAGTCGAACAGGACGCCTTAGATCCAAACCAGATGGCGCTCCGAGCCGATGTAGCGCACGTCGACTCGAGCGGTGTCCCCCTTAGACGTGAGCCGAAAACGGACAGACTCCCGGTTGAACATACCCCTGCAAAGGCCCTTACGGGCGCCGGCACGGAGCATAGGGCTCCCGGCGAACTCCTCGCCTTGCGCGTCCATGCAGCGTTGACCCGCTACGCACCGCGATTGGTGGGCATCCAAGAGACCCGACATTTCCTGGGCCGAATGGAGCAGGAATATTCTGAGCTTGTGAAAGAGGTGCTACGCACGACGCCGATTCCTCGGATTGCCGATGTTCTGCGCCGCCTCCTGGAGGAAGGTATCCCAATCCGCCACACCCGTCTCGTGTTGGAGGCATTGGCCGAATGGAGCGAGCGTGAGCAAAACGTTGCCCTGCTGACGGAATATGTCCGTTCTGGTTTGAAGCGACAGATCTGCCACCGCCATGCCAACACGGAGGGCATCGTGTCCGCCCTGGTCGTCGAGCGCGAGAGCGAGGATGTGATGCGTGGCGCGGTTCGAGATTCGGATGCAGGCCCCTATCTCGCACTGGAGGATCGGCAAAGCGAAGCGATGCTATCACAGATACGTCAGGTCCTTTCGAACGCAGAACCGGGTCAAACCCGCCCTATTCTGTTGACGTCGATGGATGTCCGACGTTTCGTCCGCGGCTTTCTGACGCGAAACGGGGTTGATCTCGCCGTGCTGTCGTATCAAGACCTCGCCTCCGACTTTACAATTCGCCCCGCAGGATCCGTCACACTCCCGCACGGATCGAACAGCGGATTGTTAGAGTAGTCCCACCTTTCCTAACTGAACGCCACGCGCCTCCCCGATAACTGAGAGATAACATGAATAGTAATACAGTTTCTCCATCGCCTATGTTTCTGCGCCGGAACTCACTTCTTTTTGCCGTACTCGCCATTCTGCCTTTGGGCGGTTGCGCCAGCTGGCAAAAGCCGGCTCTTTCCGTGCAGGAGACATCTTCCCCCGAGTTGCTCAGCGCCGATCAAATCGATCCGGCTATGCGCGAACGCATTTTGCGCGAAGTTGGTCAGGATGTTCAAGAGCGGGCTTTGCGGGATGAGGTGAAGCAGCACCCGGACAATGTTGATGCGGCGATACGACTTACAAATGCCTTGGTGGGCCAGAAGCGCCCGCACGAAGCGGTTGAGGTGCTCGACAGCGTCTTGGTTGCAGCCCCAGGAAACGTACGTGCATTGAATGCGAAGGGCGTGATTTTGGACATTGAGGGGCGGCATGACGCGGCACAGGCCCTGTATCGGCGAGCTCTCGAAAACGAGCCAGGCAATGAGATGGTGCAGCATAACTTCAATCTGTCGCTTGCCTTTAACGGCAAGTCCGAACAACCAAGGTTAGCACGATCGCAATAGGTGGGCACAGTGCATGCGCAGCCTGTTCCCCGGCTCGAACACGCGCTCGGCTCCCATCATAGATGGCCCCCTGAAGAGAGCCATATCTATGCAAAACAGTTGCTCCAGATCTGGCCGGCAGAGATCGGCAGGAGAGCCGGATGACATCACGCGGCCACCCGCAAGGCCACCCGCCTCGCTTCGTTGCCAGAGCGCCCTCTCCCTCGCCGGTCACCGTCTCGCAATGCGGCGACCTGGCTTAAGGCGGTCGACCGAGCGCCCGATGCAGTAGCCATGAATACGTAACGCAGCGATGGACCCGCCGGATCGTGTCGCGCTTGTGCTGGCCGTCCCGGCCATTACAGCACGGTGATTGTAGCTGGATCATATTCTAGAGGCATCGATGGTGTGGATGCCTTCGATCCAAACAATCGATTTGTTGAATTCGTCCGCCTGAGGAAATTAGCTGCGGCGATCCGACTTCCGACGCCTGCAGGCGCAAAACCAACAGCGTGAGCGCTGCGGGTCCGGAGGCAGGCTGCAAAGTGCAATCACCAGCGCTGATAAGCGGCAAGTGAAGAATGTATCGCTCGGGCGACTCCTGTGTTGTGCACGGTTGCCCCGCGAGGTGAACTGTAGCAGCTTGGCAGCTCAGCGTTCACGAAAGGAGAAAAGATTTGGGGCCAAGCAAAGACCGGCTTTTTTGATTGTCTTGCTGTATCGCTATGGTGGGGCGGGCGCGACCGCTCCCATAATTCAATACGCTGCCTTTAGCGATGGACGATGACGGGATGCGTCGCCGAGACTTCAATGGTGGAGGAGCAGCGCACCCGTCGATCCATTTGCTTTCAGCGGCAACCGCCACTATGAAGCGACACTTCGCCCAACTGTGTTTCAAGCTGCCCGGAGAAGTTTATGACAGAAGAACCCCACAAGACCGACATCCTCATCGAGCTCACTGCCGATGTTGTATCAGCCTACGTCTCCAACAACCCCGTCCCGGCGGGGGAGCTTCCTGCCCTGATCGCCCAAGTGCACGGGGCTCTAAACGGCACGGCTGGACTCATACCGGCAGAAGAGCCTGTGCCTTTAAAAAAACCTGCTGTCCCGATCAAAAAGTCGATCGAACCGGACTACATCATTAGCCTTGAAGACGGCAAGAAATTCAAATCGCTAAAGCGCCATCTGGCGACGCACTATGGTCTGACCCCAGACGAATATCGCGCCAAATGGGGTCTGCCGTCGGATTATCCCATGGTGGCGCCGAATTACGCCGCTGCGCGCTCCGCCTTGGCCAAGACCATGGGACTCGGCCGCAAACCGAAAGAGCCGGAAGCCCCAGCCACGGCGCCGGCGAAACGGACCCGCAAGAAGGTCGCAGCCTAAATCCGTATTAACAGTCGTTCGGACGCGCAGCAGCCGTTGGCCCAATCTGCGCGGAATCAAAGGGCGGGGATGAGCCCCGCCTTTCCCGTCCAAGAGCCTCATTTCCAGAGTAATTCATGATGGCTCCAGCAATCCCTGCCGCGGCATTAACTTGCATGCTCCGGCCCGGGTTTCGAGCCGTCAATGCGTTCCGGCGATGACGAACCTTGCCAAGGCTTTCCCGGACCGTTAGCCAACCTTGCTGAGGCTGCCTGCAGAGGACTTTCCCGTGCGGCGATCCTGTTCCACCTCGTAGTTGATCTTCTGGCCCTCATTAAGGGTCGACAGGCCCGCTCGTTCAACAGCGGAAATGTGGACAAAGACATCCTGACCGCCGTTGTCAGGCTGAATAAAACCAAAACCCTTCGTGCTGTTGAACCACTTCACCGTTCCAGTCGCCATATCCATTCCTTTGTAATAAGTCGCAACTTAGGCAGGCCATTCACGCCAGCCTGATTTGTACACGAGACTTTAGGCGCATCAAAATCGGAAAATTGCAAGGCCCACTCGATCGCCTGATCTCCAGCAGCAACTGCAACATATGCGAGGCGCGTGCCAGACGAGGCGTATGCCAGACGTTTCGTCGTGCCCTGTCGCTCGAACGTTGACAGAAACAATGACACACCTTGCAAACTCGGCACATCTTGTGGACGTGCTCGGGTCGCTTCTCGACTGCGATACCCGCTCCTGACCGGGTATCGTCGGCCAAAATGAGGGTTTTTGTCATGTGCCGCCAGACCGAAAGATCAGGCGCGCAGCGACCTGCACATTCAAACCGGAACCCGCGAACCTCGATTAGCTTCTGCCTGCTCCGAAGGGCGGTAGCCTGCTCTGAGGCGGGCCACTGTCGGGTTGAAAACCAACTGTCGGGTTCGGAACCCCAGATTGTCGGCAAGGTACGCGCCGCCCACTGGTTGGCCAAAGGGGCACTGGCTCCTGATCCTGCCGCCATGCTCGCCCGATCTCAACCCGATCAAGACAGGTCTGCTCAAAACTCAAGGCGCGGCTGCGGAAGAAGGCGGCCAAAACTTTCGACGCTCTCTGCGGAACTCTCGGCGATATCTGCCAGCTGTTGGAGCCAAATCAAAAACCATTAATTGCGACAGGTGATTTTATGACATTCATTGCGAAGAGGCCAGAATGAACAGCGGAAGAGAGTAGCAGCTCTCTGGCCGCGGCGAGGTGGATCGTCGACACGATCGGCACCTGGCCCGTGCGGGGATCGCACCGCAGCCAGCACCAGAGCCAGACCTTGACCGCTTGCCTTGCTCAGGCGCCACAACAACGAGTGGCTGGAAGCAGATCCACGTGAACTCAGCGATATCGATCAGACGATGCTTACCCTCATGAAAGCCGATCCCGACGCTGTCCAGCGCCGCGAAATCCTGACCAGCATATGGCGCATCGGATGCCACCGCCTGCACACTCACCATCGACATGCCGGAACTCGGAACCAAAGGCCGCAAGCCTCGCCGGCCTCGGCAAAATGGAGCGGCCGCGCCTTCATCCGGGGCGGCCGGGCCAATGTTCGCCAGGCCCTCTACATGCCCGGCCTTCGCCCTGCGCTTCAACCCCGACCTCAAGGCAAAATACCAGGCGCTAAAGGCGGCAGGCAAACCCGCAAAGGTCATCATCTTGTTGCGAAAGCTCCTCATCCTAGCAAACGCTCTCCTCAAGGCGCAGCGAAAATGGCCCCTAAAACCCTTGACCGAAACGGATACCTTAGCCTTTCAGGTGAGGCGGGCCGAGATAGACCAACCGCGGGTTTAACTTCGCGAGTTTAAGCTGATTATGCCGATGCAACTCTAGCGCCTGCGCGACCGTTTTAGCTTCCATCAACAAGGCGGCAGGGTGGGAGGAAGTACCCTCCCCTGCCGCGAACAAGCTTTGGACAAAGCCCCACCTTGTCCGTAATGTGATCGGGAGGCCGGGGCGCGGCGGTGCTCAGCGGATGTGACGCGCGAGATCTGCGACCCTACCCATCAGCACTTCCACCGGTCCTCGCTGGAAGACGCGCAGCCAAAGCACCGCAAAAGTGCTGATAACCACAACGAAGCCAAAGAGCGTGGACAGGCTCTCGTCTTTGAAAATGTTTATCTTCATAAGATAGGCTATTCCCGCAATGTGCAGCACATAGGCCGTCAAAGACATCGAGCCGACTGCGATTATTGGCCAGACCAGCTTTCGCAGACGCGGGAGCGCATCCACAGCGAGCATGCAAGCCGCCAAGATGATCATTGCGCAACCGGTGCTGCCCACGATCGAAAGCGTCGTTTCGCTATGAGGTGCGGCTATCCATGACGACTTGACTATAAATGACGACTTGGAAGGCTCAAAAGCGCCGTCAACGTCAGACCACCACAAGGAGGTTTCAGTCAAAGCGCGGGAACTCAGCGCGAGCAAGGATCCCCCATGGCCCAACACGGCCAGCGCGACCCCCGCCAGACCAAGGCGCCAATGCGCTGCTAGCGTATTAAGATTAAGGCGCGCGATGGCCATGCCAGCGATGAGGAAAGGAACCCAGGTCACCGCGGGATAGTAGCCGTTGACCATGAGGTTGAAGACCGGGTCGAGGAGGTTGGGGGCAACCGACAGAAGGGAGGAACGGACTTGCGGGAGAACTAATGCCGTAGCGGCAGCGATCAAGCCCAGCTGATATGCGCTGAGCCGATGGAGCGGCAATACCAACAAGAAGCAAATTCCGTAGTATTCTAGGATGACTTCGACCTGGGTACCGAGGCAGCCCAGGATTGAGCCAAGCGCGAGCAAAACAAGGGCACGAATTGCGACTCTGGCGATGGCCTGTCTACCGGCTATCCCCGACTTCGGCGCCTTGCGACCTGTAATCAGGAGGATTGAAAAACCGGCCAATACGGCAAACAGGGCCGACGGCCGCCCATGGGTTAGTTCCATCAGAAACCCGACTAGTCCTCCTTCGCCGGGGTCGGGACCGAGATGGGCGGCATACATCCCGAAGACAGCCAGGCCCCGAGCGAGGTCGATGCCGACCAGCCGATCTACTACCGACCCATTCCTAGCGTCGGCAACCGGTGCCTTCATTACCATGGTAGATTCCCTTGTTGGGTGTGTGGATCGCGGGAGCCGCGATAGGAGAGCCGGTCGGCTGCTGCCGTCGCCTCGTGAAAGGGTTCAAAACATCGCGCCATCTGGCGCATCGAGCCGGCGACAGAGCTGTTCAGCCATTAGCCTGGGGTAAGAACAACAGATCGGCTCACAAAGCCTGTGTCACGGACCTGAAAAGTGGTGTCGCGGAACCGTCGTTTTTTGCATGATGGCTAAGCCGAGAGATCCACTGCACCGACGAGAGACTCAGCGACGTTGGATATCCGATCAGTACGCCGCGGCTCCGCCGGTGACGATCACCCCGGGTGTCAAGGCCAGGGCGTAAACCTGCCATAATCTGTGGTGGTGCGCCCGCGACCAATCCGTTCGACAAAGCTCGGCGCATGGTCGAGCCAATCATATTCTTCCATGTGGCTGTTGCCTGAAAAACCGAAGACGCCGTTCGCTGGTCCAGCTGTTCCAGACCTCGGCCTGCGTCGGTCATTAGAACCGGCGCGCCTGTTTCCCAAATCAATTTGCTGATGCAGCCGCCGGGGGTCACATTGAGCAAAAGTGCCGAGGTCAGGACGGGTTTCATAGGGGCTCTTCGTTTGGCTTTGTTAACGACCCCTTTCTTGCAAGTTGTAGCTGACAGCAGCCTGAAAGCTCCCCAAATAATTCGCTGCCGCCGGTTCAGCCTATTGTCAGCTTCGACCAATAAGATGGGAGCCTTGCCCTCATACCGGAGCTCGGAAGCATGATGCGAATACTGCTCACTGAAGACGATAAGGACCTTGGAAGTGCTATGCACGATCATTTGGTGGCTGGTGGCCACGCGGTCGACTGGGCCAAGAACCTGTCCGAAGCGCGCGATTATGCAGCTGTGGTCGGCTACGACCTTATTTTGCTCGACGTTCACCTGCCGGACGGCAATGGGATCGACTATCTGCGGGAGCTGATCAAGGAACTTGAATCGGCACCGGTCATCATTCTGACAGCCTGCGATCGGATTTCGCATCGCATCGAGGGCTTCAACGCTGGAGCCGACGACTATTTGGTCAAGCCGTTCGATCTGGGGGAACTCTCAGCGCGTATCCATGCAGTGGCACGTCGCCATGGGCATTTTCCGGAGCCGCAATTTTCGGTTGGGACGCTTTCCATACAGGCAGCCGAGCGACGCCTCTTCCGCGAGGGGCAGGAGGTCTACCTGACTTGACGCGGATGGGCGGTGCTCGACTACCGTCTGCCCCAGCCCTGCACGGTCGTTTCAAAAGGGAAGATCGTGGACGCGCTTTTCGGCAGACGGCGCTGATTCATACTCTAAAAGAAAATTCGGCTTCCAGTTGCCTTGGCCATGACTGCCCTTCCCGAGAGATGGGTGACAGTTCATTCCGGATAGATGGGTTAAACTTTCGGCCCTTTGCAAGGAGAGCAAGGTGCCTTGGAAGGAGTGTAACGTCATGGAAGAGCGGCTGAAGTTCGTCGCCCGGCTGCTGGACGGCGAGAAGATGGCGGTGCTTTGCCGGGAGTTCGATATCTCGCGCAAGACCGGCTACAAGATCCTCACGCGCTACAACGACAGCGGCCTGGAGGGGCTGACGGACCGATCGCGGCGGCCCTATCGCCACGCCAATCAGCTTCCGTTTCAAATCGAGAAGCTGATTGTGCGCCTCAAGCAAGACAAGCCGACATGGGGTGCGCCGAAGATACGCGAGCGGCTGGCCCGGCTGTATCCGGATGTGCACCGGCCCGCGATCTCGACCGTGCATGCCGTGCTCGACCGCCACGGCATGGTCGAGCGCCGCAAGCGCAGGCGCAACAGGGCGACGGGGACACCACTTTCAAACGGCTGTCGCCCTAACGATCTTTGGTGTGCCGACTACAAGGGCGAGTTCGGCAGAGAACACGGCCGGGACAGGGGATCACAAACACTTGACCGTTCCAGACCCTGGCAGTGGCGCATCGATTGACCGTTGGCTCTGTTCGTGGGCACCGAAAATAGGGCCTTCTTGGTCCTCGGCAGAGAATATGGCCCGGACGGGGGATAACAAACACTTGACCGTTCCAGACTCTGGCAGTGGCGCATCGATTGACCGTCGACTCTGTTCGCGAGCGCCGAAAATACGGACGACCCCTATGGTCAAAGTGCACTTCTGACCTGCTAGGCACTGTTCGATAACTGGAGGCACCCGCTACGGTGCCCTCGTATTTAAGACACCTGTCAGTTTCAAGCCTGGACATTGACGCGTGGCGCGGCTGCCATTCGTTGACCGCCACGTCGAATTGCCCGCCAACCAGTGTACAGCCGCCGGTGGTCACATTGAGCAAAAGTGCCGAGATCAGGAGGGGTTTCATAGGGGCTCTTCGTTTGGCTTTGTTAACGACCCCTTTCTTGCAATTGTAGCTGACAGCAGCCTGAAAGCCCCCAGATATTCGCTGGCGCCGGTTCAGCCTACTGTCAGCTTCGATCAATAAGGCAGGAGCCTTGCCCTCATACCGGAGCTCGGCAGCCTGATGCGAATACTGCTCATTGAAGACGACGACGACCTTAGAAGTGCTGTGCACGATCATTTGGTGGCTGGTGGCCACGCGGTCGACTGGGCCGAGGGCCTGTCCGGAGCGCGCGGTCATGCAGCTGTGGCCGGCTACGACGTTATTTTGCTCGACGTTCACCTGCCGGACGGCAATGGCATCGACTATCTGCGGGAGCTGATCAAGGGGCTTGATACAACGCCGGTCATCATTCTGACAGCCCGCGATCGGATTTCGCATCGCATCGAGGGGCTCAACGCTGGCGCCGACGACTATTTGGTCAAGCCGTTCGATCTGGGGAACTCTCGGCACGCATCCGTGCAGTGGCACGTCGCCAAGGGCATTTTCCGGAGCCGCAATTTTCGGTTGGGACGCTTTCCATACAGGCAGCCGAGCGACGCCTCTTCCGCGACGGGCAGGAGGTCCACCTGTCTGGACGCGAATGGGCGGTGCTCGACTGCCTTCTACGCCAGCCCGGTTCGGTCGTTTCAAAGGGGAGGATCGAGCACGCGCTTTATTCATTCAATTCGGAGTTCGAGAGCAACACAGTGGAGGTTTATGTCAGCCGGCTCCGCAAGAAGATCGGCGGGGATAGAATAGCAACCGTGCGTGGCTCCGGATACAGGCTCGTGGTCACATGACGAACTCGAACAGCATGACGAGAAAGCTGCTATCGTGGTTAGGCGGGGCAACGCTCCTGGTTTGGATCGCCGCCCCAACCATGGCTGCGTTCATTTTTTGCAATAATGTAAACGAAAGTTCGGATGACTTGCTCCAGGGGAGCGCAAAGTACAGACAACCAGAGCTGATCAAGGTCTTGAATGGAAAACACGTTGATCAATACAATAACAACTTTCCCACTTACGAAAAGTACTTTACCTATCGTGAGCAGGTTATTAATAAGTACGGGATAGTGCTTATTTCTGAACCGGAAGAGGGTCAGCAGCCCTTCCCTGATGCTCCCCTGAGTAACGGCTTTTGGGGAAACGCTGATTACCGCGTCTACACAGAGGAGATCCAAGACGGCGTGTATCATCAGTTGGCCGAACCGCTTCATGGCCGCCGTACCACAATCGCGAAGGGCGCACTTTTTGTCTTCCTTCCGACACTCGTGCTCCTGCCCTTTAGCTTAGCTGTTTGGTGGATCGTGATCCGGCGCTCGCTGCGGCCAATCGAGGTACTGCGACAGCAGATCGGATCGCGCGACGGCGGCAATCTGTCACCAATGGACTTGGGCGATTTCCCGGCAGAGTTGGCTCCAATCGCGGCATCCGTCAATCGGCTTCTCGATCGTCTGCGGGCGGCTCTCGAGGCCGAACGCGAGTTCGCCGCAAACAGTGCGCATGAACTGCGCACGCCGATCGCAGGTTCAATCGCTCAGATGCAGAGATTAGTGGCCGAGCTTCCCAATGGGTCGGCCAAAATGCGTGCGCGCGGCATCGAGCAAGCGCTGTCGAGCCTTGGCCGCCTTGTCGAAAAAGTGCTTCAGCTCGCTCAAGCCGAATCGGGGGTTGGCATGGCGGATCACGCGATCGATCTTGTCCGATCGGTTCGGCTGGAAATCGACGACCTGAGGAAAAAGCCGCAATATGCCGGACGCCTGCATCTTAACGTCGACGGCTGCCCCACTTTGATGCGCAAAGTGGATGTCGATGCGTTTGGGATCCTCCTTCGTAACCTGATCGAGAATGCGCTGATACATGGACTGCCCACTGTTCCGACAACAGTTTCCGTCCAAACTGATGGAACCATCGCTATTGCAAACGCCGGACCGGTGGTGCCCCTCCCCGACCTCGAAGGGCTTACAAAGCGATTTAGTCGTGGTGCTACTCCTGCTGCGGGCTCAGGCCTTGGTCTACATATCGCTAACATGGTTATCCAGCGGATCGGTGGCAGTCTAGAGCTTGCGTCGCCCGCCCGCGGTCGCAATGATGGTTTCGAGGCGATCATACGAATTCCTCAATGACACCGGTGAATTCGACGACATTTGGACACAGGGCGGATTGCTGGCAAGGCTGCTGACATGGCGAACTGTACGGCAGTATGTATACGGCGTAGAAATCGTACTTCACACAACGCATTTCGGCCGCGGCAATCAATGCCGCTATCATCGTCTGAGCAGTTCGATCGAAGCGACACGACATGATCGGCAAAATCGAAGGCTCCGCCTCACCGCTCGCTCGATTTCGCCCGGGGAGAAAAGAGGCCATCCGAGAAAGTGCAAGCCGCCGCGCAAAGGCGACGTGTCCAATTGTCTGGGTGCCCCTGTGCGCCGGCCCGATCGGGTTGGCGCAGGTCCAGTAAGGACCCGGACCAACCATTCCATTTAGACGACCGGCAGGTTTTAATCGGCGTCCGGATCGCCGGCCCAAAATGCCCCAAGTATACGGCTAGAAAGGCTGCCAACGATCGAGCTTTGGTCGGAGGCGTGCTTGTCAGCGTCTTGGGTGCTTGACCGGCCTTTGCAATGGCCATCGCCATCGCAAGTATCGTGCGTGGCCAGTGAGACCGCAATTTCATCAGCCTGGAGCCGACCGTATCGGTGCTTTTTTCTGATTTAGGGATTTTTCGTTTTCCTCTTGGATCATCACGGGTTTGGAGAGGATCTGGTGTTAAGTGCCATTCGGAGCGCCGGCGAACCGCCCGAAATTAATGTGGTCGAGTCATGAAGCCTCCCGAATGCGTTAAACGAGACCCTTTATGGCGGCCCTGGCTGACAACAGTCTGAAAGCTGCAAGCGGCATGCGAAAATGGGGCGATCCTGAATGACGACAGATGCTATCAACATGAAAGAGGCTCGCCCTGAAAGCTGAGCACGCTTTATGCTCAGGCTGCTGACAAGGCCAAAGCAGCGTAAGTGCGTAGTGAAATCCAAGGTCCACATGGGTCGTCGCGCGTCCCGTGCGCCTGGGAAGGCGCCGGCCCGGCCAAGCTTTCCCAGCTCGTCCGCATGATGCTTCGCTGAGCGTCAATGGACGTTGGCGCGAGACCAAGGCGTCGTGCGTTGCAATCCGGACGGTCCAGGGTATCAGGAGTTTCACGGCCTCGGCCCGCTTGGCTGGCCACAGTTGAAGCTCCAACGTACCGGCTGGCACCGGGAAATTGGGCTCTGCGCTGCCTCAACGCTGATGGCACGGTCAATGCTTGCCTACCGATGGGGCCGCCCATGCCGTGATGCTGTCGGTCGACGTTCGCAAACCAGACCCTCGCGAGACCCAGCGAAGGGGCTCGCCGGTACGACGAGGGACCTTACCTCTTTATGCGCGGCATCATTATCGAGGATGACATGTTGCCTTACACGTCGTCCCTCGCGCTCGGGTCTTTGTGGGGCGGATGAAGTCCTGATCGCGGTGGCACTGCTGCATGTTTGCGTAAGACCCATCCAGTCACGATCGCGCTGTCCTTCGATGTCGCGGTGCTGATAGGCGGGCAGATCGGTGTGCGCGGCGCCCGCCAAAGGATCGTCGTCACGCCGGAGGAGGCGAGCGTCATAGCCGGCGCGCCGGCGAAAGGCGCTTTCTGTCGGATGCCCGACAATGTCGGATATCGCAAGTATCAAGGTTGGATCAAACCTTGCGAATCGGGGCTTTCTTACTTGGCACGGGGCATGCTCAGGTATCCGCAAACACCCAATGGATAACGAGCAGACTTCCCATGGCCTCACCATGCCGAAAGTTTCCCGGACGCATCCAAAGATGAGGCTCGCGTCAGGCCCAGCAACACGCTGACGGCTCATGTGGCTCGGCGTCGCGTGCCGATCCACTTTCTCCCAATAGGCGTTCGGGAGACATAGATCCTTCAAAATGAGGAACAGATCACTTTGCCAGGAACGCAGCCCATAACCCCACTCTCCCTACCAGAACTACCAAGCAAGCCCCGCACTCATGGGCTTCGCAGGACGTCCGTTGCGTCCGAGTTGGTCGGCGCGGGGCCGGCTCCGATCCCCGTCGCATGGGAGGACGGCAAGGCGAGGGATTTCGTGCTCGACAACGGCATGGAGGTGGTCGTCATTCCCAACCACCGGGCGCCGATCGTCACCCACATGGTGTGGTACAAGATCGGCAGCGCCGACGAGCCGCCGGGCAAATCCGGCATCGCCCATTTCTTCGAGCATCTGATGTTCAAGGCGACGACCAACCATGCGGGCGGCGAATTCGACCGCGCAGTGTTCGAGATCGGCGGCTCCAACAACGCCTTCACCTCCTCCGACTACACCGCCTTCTATCAGACAGTGGCGCCGTCGGCGCTCGAGCTGATGATGAGCTTCGAGGCCGACCGAATGCGAAACCTCATCCTCACCGACGATGTCGTCAAGACCGAGCGCGACGTGGTCATCGAGGAGCGCCGCTCAAGCACCGACACCAACCCGCAGGACGTGCTCCATGAGGAGATCGACGCGACGCTGTGGCAGAACCAGCCCTATCGCATCCCGATCATCGGCTGGATGCAGGAGATCGAGCAGCTGAACCGCGTCGACGCCACCGCCTTCTATGAAAAATACTACTGGCCCAACAACTCCGTGCTGATCGTGGCCGGCGATGTCGAGCCGGAAACGGTGAAGGTGCTGGCCGAGAAGACCTATGGCAAGGTGGCGCGCGGGCCCGACCTGCCGCCGCGCATCCGGCCGGTTGAGCCCGAGCAGAACACCAGGCGCACCGTCACGCTCTCCGACGCCCGCGTCAGCGTGCCCAGTTTTTCGACGCAGTGGGTGGTGCCGTCTTACCATACCGCCAAGCCGGGCGAGGCCGAAGCGCTCGACCTGCTGTCCGAAATCCTCGGCGGCGGTAACCGCAGCCGGCTTTACCAGGCGCTCGCTGTCCAGCAAGGTATCGCTTCCAGCGCCTGCGCCTATTTCCAGGGCACCATGCTCGACGACACCAGGTTCGCCATCTATGGCGCGCCGCGCGGCGATGCCAAGCTGGCCGATCTCGAAGCGGCGGCCGCTGCCGAAGTCGCTCGCATTGCCAAGGATGGTGTCAGCAGCGAGGAACTGGGCAAGGCCAAGGAGCGCTTTGTGCGCGATATGATCTTTGCCGAAGACGACCAGGACGACCTCGCCTGCATCTACGGCTCGACGCTGGCCACCGGCGGCACCGTGAAAGATGTCGAGGAACGGCCGTCTCGCATCCGCAGGGTTACCGCCGCGCAAATCAAAGCAGTTGCCGCCCGCTATCTCGCGTTCGACCGTTCGACCACGGGCTATCTCTTGCCCAAGACGGAGAATCAAGAGATGACGCTCGGCGCTCAGCCCCATGCTGCGATGAACATCCAGGAGGTGAAGTCCGAAAAGGGCATCATCGCCTGGCTGGTGGAGGACCACACAGTGGAAATCGTCAACATCGGCTTTGCCTTCAACGGCGGCACCACGCAGGACCCGGTCGGGAAGGAGGGGATGGCCAAACTGATGGCCGGCCTGTTCATCGAAGGCGCTGGCCATTACGACAGCGATGCCTTCCAGGTGAAGCTCGACGATGCCGGCGCCGAAATGAGTTTGGACGCGCAAAGCGACGACATCTACGGATCGGTGTGCATGCTTTCCAAAAAGCAGGACGCCGCGTTCGGCCTGCTTCGGCTCGCGCTGAACGCGCCGCGCTTCGACCAGGGGCCGATCGATCGCGTCCGCGCCGAGATTGTCTCCGGCATCGTCGGCAGCGAGCGAGACCCTGGCGCAATCGCTCAGCGCAAATGGCTGCGCGCGATCTACGGCGCGCATCCTTGTTCAAGGCCGGGAGAAGGCACAAAAGAGAGCCTCGCCGGCATCACGCCGTCCGACCTCCTCGCCTTCCACCAGGCCATTTTCGCTCGCGACGGGCTCCATATTGCCGTGGTGGGTGACATTGACGCGAACACGTTGAGGGAAAGGCTTGACCAGCTGTTTGGTGATTTGCCTGAGCAACAAACCCTCGTCCCCGTCTACGATGTCGCGCCGAAACTCGGTCAACTGGTGGAGGAGAACTACGACCTGCCGCAGACTTCGCTAACGTTGGCCTGGCCTGGCGTGAAGCGTAGCGCGCCGAATTTCTACGCCGCCGTGCTGATGAACGACATCCTTGGCGGCTCATACTTGACTTCCCGCCTTTACGAGGAGGTACGCCAAAAACGCGGCCTTGCCTATCACGTCAGCTCTGAACTGACCCTTGACAAGCTTCTGGTTACGACAGAGACACGCTCGGATTGCGCCGCCCAAACGCTGAGCATCGTGCGAGAGGTGGTAAAGCAGATGGCGCAGCAAGGACCGACCGGGGCCGAGCTCAAGGCGGCGAAGAAGCACCTGATCGGCACCTATGCCATTGACCGTCTGGGCTCGACCAGCTCGATTGCAGACCGGCTCCTGGATTTGCAGATTCAAAATGCCGACGTCGACTACAACCAGCGTCGCGCCCGCAGCATCGGTCGGGTGACGCTCAAACAGGTCAAGGCGGCGGCCAAGAAGCTGCTTTCGGCCGAGCCCGCCATTTTGGTGGTCGGCCCGCCGCTGGGCGGCAAGGATGAGTAAAGAAACTCATCTCGCCTTCCTTCTTCCTTGGGGCTTCTCGTGGGAAGAGCGAATATGGAGGCCGGTGGGCCAAGCAGATCATGCAGACCCGCGGAGTCGTTTCGCGGGCCTTGCGCGGCATTGGCGGTCCAGGGGCCTCTCGCCGAAAAGGCGCTCCTCAGCATGCATGCCGCCTTTTGCAGAATACACTCGCACGCCACCAGCAGGCAGCGGGTGGATGAAGCAAACATCCGGCTGCTCAATCCATCAACTGATGAACCGCGGGCACTCAAACTAACGGAACTGTTGTCGTATGTTTGGTCTACCAACTGCTTTGCCGAGGCCCTAGGACGAACCCGCTGGTGCAGAATACACACCGACGGCCTGTCGACCTGGATGTTCGCTGCGTTGAGGAGGAATCCGGTATTGCCCCTGTGCCTGCCGATGATCCGCCGTCTGAAATCCCCGCACCTGTTTGGAGCCATCGACCGCCTGCCGGCACTCGGCAGACCGGTTGGCAATAAGACGTTCGAGGTCGTCAATCCGTCGACCGGCGAAGTTTTGGCAGAGCTTCCCGATATGGGCGTGGAGGAGACACGTGCTGCGGTAGACAAGGCCTATGTTGCGCAGTCGGGATGGGCCGCGTTGACTGCCCGAGAGCGTAGCGACGTTCTTTGGCGATGGCATCAGCTGATCATCGACCATGCAGGCGATCTCGCCGCGATTCTGACCGCGGAAATGGGCAAGCCGCTTGCCGAAGCCGTGTCAGAGGTATCGCATGCGGCGGCGTATCTGCAATGGTATGCCGAGGAGGCCAATCGCGTCTATGGCGAGACGATCTCGGCACCCTCGACAGACCGCCGAATGCTAGTGATCAAGCAGCCCATCGGCGTTGTTGGCACGATCACGCCATGGAATTTCCCGGCCTCCATGGTGGCGCGCAAGATCTCGCCGGCCTTGGCTGCGGGCTGCACGATCGTGCTCAAGCCCGCTGAACAGACGCCGCTCGTGGCTGGCGCAATGTTCGCCCTTGCCCATCAGGCCGGCTTTCCCGATGGCGTGGTCAACCTGATCTATGCGTCCGAAGGTGATCGCGTCGGCCGTGAACTCTGCACCAATTCCAAGATCCGCAAGATCAGCTTCACCGGTTCGACCGAGGTCGGGCGGCTGCTGATGCGTCAGTGCTCTGACCAGATCAAGAAGGTTAGCCTTGAGCTCGGCGGCAACGCACCTTTCATCATCTTCGATGATGCCGACATTGACGGTGCTGTTGACGGTGCGGTCCAGGCGAAGTTCCGCAATGCCGGCCAGACCTGCGTTTCCGCGAACCGCATTTACGTCCAATCGAGCGTTCACGATGAGTTCGTCAAGAAATTCGTGGAAAGAATCCGGCACTTGTCGGTTGGCGACGGATTCGATGCCGGAGTGGACATCGGACCGCTCATCGACAAGCATGCTCTGGCCAAGATCGAGTCTCACATCGCAGATGCCATTGCGAAAGGCGGCACAATACGATGCGGGGGCCAGCGTATCGGCAAGAATGGCACGTTTTTCGAACCCACGGTCCTCACCGAGATTTCCAGCGTCATGGCAGTCGCGCAAGAGGAGACATTCGGGCCGCTCGCGCCGATCATTCGCTTCAACGATGCGGATCAGGTCGTGCGCGAGGCCAATGACACGATCTACGGCCTCGCCGCATACTTCTATGCCTCAAACCTGAAGCGGGTCTGGCGTGTGGCAGAGGCTCTGGAATATGGCATGGTTGGCATCAACACGGGACGCATGTCCTCGGAGGCGGCACCGTTTGGCGGGATCAAACAATCCGGCATCGGGCGGGAGGGTTCCCGTCATGGCCTCGAGGACTATCTGGAAATGAAATATCTTTGCATGGGCGGGATTTGAAACCTGCTGCACTGTCTCTCCGCCCCACCGGGGGCGGCCTGCGGTCAATGCCGCCACCTAATTGGAAGTTCCAAACGCCGTTGACCTGAAACACGGATGCCCGGCAGGAGACTGAGCTCGCTGCCGGGCCGGACATGCCTTGGGAGGGCATAAATCAGCGCTCCTAGGGCCGATGGGCCACTCAGTTCGTGCGCCTTTTGCCGATTGCGTTGCATGTGCCGTGCCAAGCCAAAAAGCATTGATAAACCGCCGATGGATCAGCTTTTGCCCTGTTGCGCATTCTACATTGTGGGATATGCGACAATGCCCAAGCGGTTGAATCGTCGTGTTGCAGAACCCCAGACGGGTCATGACTGCTATTCTTAGGACAGTGCGCAGCAAGCCGCTACTCGCTGCACTCCAGGCACACCATTTCCATAATCAAGCGGTGGGTGCTATGTCTGACCGAGCTGTCGACCAGGGAACGGTGTGAGGCCTCAAATCCCTCCATATTGTTGCACCCGCCGGTCCAACAGGACTGCAGGTCCGGACTCAAAGGATCTTGGCTGCTATGGCGACATTGCGGTGCACGCCGCTTTCCGACCAATGATGTGCGTCCAGGTCGAGGCCGGCCCTAATGAACCACCGCCTTGGCACCCTCGCCCATCTCATTTTCGGCATCGACAAGCTAGACCAGAGCGCACTTGCAAGGCGCCATGCAGTCCTGTCGGCGGGCGAACTGTTGGTGACGGGTACAGCTGCGAGCGAACGTTCATCCACCGACGCACAGCGCGGACTGTCGCTTTTCAAATTAGGAAATCTCTGTAGCCACCATTCATGAGCGCGCGGCCACGCGAGACGGCCCGACGGATGCGGTCGCGCAGATGATCGCGAGGATCCGCCCAGTCGGCATGGACGCGCCGTTGACCGATGAGAACTTCGGCGAGCTCGCGATGAGGTGCTCCGGCGAGCGAACCGTCGAGCGCACGAAGAACGAAGGACAAACGAACGCCGCGCTTTTCCGGCGCAAACAAGCGGGGGGGCAACTGTTGCCCTAGACTGAGAGCATTGAGGCACTCCAGTCCCCTCAGTCGATGCTTTAAAAGCACCGCGGGCCAGATGGCTTGCGTATGCAGGCAAACAGGGTGGAGGATATTCGCGCCCGAGACGGCGAGCTGCAGCGCGTGGTCCGCATTGCGAAGAAGAACATGCTGGCTCTTGTCGGGCGCCAGCAGGACGATTGCACGACAGGGCAATGCCGAGAGTTCGAACGGCGGTGTCGGCGACGAGGCAGGCAACCGTTCCGCAATGACCGGCAGCACATGGACGCACCAGAGCGGACACCAGAATACGACCGAAGCGCGGCCACAAGACTCCGCGAAACAGAACACCCCAGCGTGACAGGTCGCCGGCCGACGCGACCATATCGAGAAAGGATTGGAGAGACCAAGTCTTGCAATGCTGGCGCGCAGCGGTCAGATCGCGCTGGAACGCTGGATTGCGGCGTAAGAACTCCCAAGCCCACTCCCGCAGCGTCAGGCCAGCGGTGTAGTCGTATGATCTTTCATCCCGCCAATCGGCCTGATCCGCGCCAGTCAGGAGATTCATGACTGACATCCCCTGCCCGCGCCTGCGTGCGTCGAAACATTATGCCACTTCGCAAAGCATCGGCGTAGGCAGCAGACGTCGAAGACCCCGTTTCGTTGAAGCGTCAGCCATCGCCACTGTCGGCGACAGAAGATGTGCCCAAATTGCCACCAGACCGTCGAACTGGCACAGCGACGGCCAGCGCGACCTGGAATTGATCCCGTAACAGTCATCGGCTCCTGCGTCGCGATCCAGACGTCCCTTGAAGGCGCAGTAGCGCGGCAGTGGATCGCACGCTGCTTGTCGGCAAGTTGTCGTAGCGGCGGCGCCATAGGCACGGTCATCGGAGGGTCTCCTGCGGCAAGCTTTCGCCATTGGAGGCCAATCTCCCCGCTAGGGCAGCCTGTGCAGTTGCACAGGTGAAGCGGATCAATCAGGGGGAGCCATGGCGGAAACTGGATGATGGCGGCTTGAGGAGAGCGGCGTATCGAGGCGGGTGATGAAGCCTGCCAGTACCTCTCAAGGAGAGTGATACGCCATGAACGAGACTATCAACACATTGTTCGCCTTCGTCAGCCCGACGAAATCGATGATACCCTGACGGATGTACTTCGCAGCGGCGCGCGCAAATTGCTTGCGCATGCGATCGAGATGGAGGCCGAGGCGTATGCCAAGGCGGTCGACTGCCTGACGAAAGATCATATTGCGTCGCTGGCGCTCTACGATTTCCCCGCCCAACACTGGGATCATCTGCGAACGTCCAATCCCATCGAAAGCGTCTTTGCAACCGTTCGCTATCGCACGGTGCGTACCAAGGGCTCGCTATCCTCGAAAACCGCCCAGCTGATGGTCTTCAAGCTGTTGGCCGCGGCCAGGAAGTGGCGACGATTGAAAGGACAAATCAGTTGCCGAAACTCATCGCAGGTGCCAGGTTCCTGGACGGAATCCAGGTCATCGAAACGAAGCCGCAGAGCGCCGCTTGATCAGCCTCGTCACCCAAATTCCAGCATAGCTCCATCGGAACTGCCAGCCTTCCTTGCCGATCAGGCGCATATCAGCGCTGACGATACCGAGGACGGCGATGGCGGTCACCTCCAGGCCGCCGAGTAACGACCCTCAAAACACCGCACTGGTCGAGGCCAGCCTGAACCGGTATCTTGTGCCTGCCCTCGGGAGTCGCTCTATCCACCATGTGATCGACACCGACATTGCTAACGTCACCAAGAAGATCGTCGCCGGGGGTCACCCGCAAGCGGCTAACACGGCCTTCTGGTGTATGCGGGCATTTTTCAACTGGTGTCGCAAACCGCCGCAACGGCTCATCCGCGGTTTCCCCGCGAGGGATTGGAAAATCCGGATCCGGCCCCGATCGTCAAGCGCAAGCGAGTGGTGAACGATGCCGAACTGGCGGCTATATGAACGGGCTGTGAGCCCGAACCGGGCGATATCGGCTATTCGTTCGGCTCCATCGTCAAGCTGCTCATTCTGACCGGACAGAGGCGTACGGAAGTTGCCGCGATGCGTTGGTCCTCAACCTTGAAGCCGGAACATGGAACTATCGGGTGACCGCACGAAGAACGAAGAGCCTACGCTTATTCCGCTGCCCACACTGGCGGTGTCGGTCCCCCAGACGGTACCGAAGACCAATGACACGTTTTTTTCCCTGCGAGGGGCAACGAAAGAAGCCACTTCTCAGGCTACGCGAAGGGCAAGAAGGCTCTAGACGGCAAGGTCAATACTGACGGGGTGGCTTTGGAGAACTGGACCCTTCACGATCTGCGCAGGACGCTCGCGACAAATCTCGGCAGGCGGCAGGTATTGCCACACGTCATCGAGCACATACTGAATCACAAGGCGGCGTCCTTGACAGACATTGGCGAAATCTACAATCTCTATAGCAAAGTCAAGGAGAAGCGCGAGGTGTTGCAGATGTGGTCAAATCACATCGAATGGCTGATCAAGCAGGCTGCGGATGACGCTCTGGCGGCGTAGCTGCTGGCATGGGCGGAAGATGCGGCGCAACAATCGTCAGAGCCTCATCGAATTGGAGATCATGCTTGACCAGCAAATGCGCGGCCAATGCTTCGATGGCCGACCAGTGATCGAGTACTAGCCGGGCCGTGCAATCTTCGATCCGCCCCCAATCGGGGCGGCGCGGCATCAGGAACCGCAACTCACCATAGATTCGCTTGGCATCCGCGTAGTCGCAGCTCCCCTCATTCCCATCGGACGCATTCATCGCCATATCGCGCGGGTCCAGATAGCCTTCGAATGCGGAGTCTGCAAAAGGACCTGCCAGACACGCAACTATCTCCCGGATCGCATCATCGCGTTCCAAACATCGATCCATATCGTCCTCGAAAATCGGCTTTCGCTTCGAGGTGAATCCTTGCGCTGAATAAAAACCCGCGCCTTCGACAACACCACCGCACTCTCCGTCACCGGCGTCGGGGTAAATACTAACACTTGAGAAAGCAGGGAGTTCACGGTCGTCGTCGAACGTCTGACGGTGCAAAACGATGGCGGCCACCGCGTGCCCGGCTTCGTGATGCGCCACAAGCGGCAGATATTGGGAGGCTACATTCATGCGGTGCGGCTCTCAGGTCTAGTTTGCTTTTGCGCATAGGACCGCAATTGTCGTGCCAACTGGGAAAATCGTTTCGGGCAATGCGATCGCTCCGATAGCGTTGCGTCTCCTGTCTGACATTGTTGGGAAGTCGACACGCGCCCGTCGCAATGCGGTCGACCTTCCGCGCGAGTTGGGTGACCCGTGAAGGCGGCCGACCAGGACGATGTTGCGCTGATCGGCGACGAAGGCGCGGCCGGGCGAGATCGCGCATCAGGGGTGACCGGCGTGTCGGCGAAGTCGAAGTCGTCGATGTCCTTGGCCAGCGGCAACTTGGCGACAGCGAACTGGTATTTGATGGAGCGGGCCTGCTTCTCCGATATCTCGGCCTGCAAGAGATCACCGACAATCCTGGGCGGCTCGTGCCGTCGCTTGATGGCGACGCGCCCATGATCTCGTCATAGGCTCTGCGCATTCCGTAGAGCTTCAGCGCTCCCATCAGTTCCAGTACCTCGGTGCGTTCCATGGCTGTTTGTCCTCCTGAGACTGTCATAGCGGGTGCAGTCGGCGACACTCGTGAGCTAGCTTCAGCGCTTGGGGAATGGAAAGGATCGTGCCCGGCGCCGGATCGCGGCTGCGGGCCAGGATGTTGAGGATCACCGGCGCCGACGATGCACCGTGCTCGATGGCTTCCTGACAGGCGGCCTCGACCGCGCTCAATCCGTCGGTCAGCACCCAGGTGAGGATCAACACCATCTGCCGGTCGACGTCATCAACCGCCTTGAGCTGCGCCGCACCTTCTCCATTGCCGACCGCACGACCCAGCTAAGGAACGGCGCGCGCCGTGTGCCAGGGATCGTAGACGACCTCGTTGCGGCCAAAGGAGCGAACGTGTTCTCCCACGACCACGCCATCCTCTGGCGGATGCGATCCGATCGACATAAGCATGGATCTCGACGGGCCGACCGACGGCACTCGACAGCACCGAGTATTTGTTGTTGTCGAAGCGCACCGTGCAGGTCTTCGACACCGACGGGGGAATGCAGTGGAAGCCGTCGAAGCGACCGGCAGCCGCTCCCGCTGCGGCTTGGCCGCATTCGCCGACAGCAGCCGGTCCCGCGTCTCACGCCGAGCTCCCATGCGGGGATAGGGCTGGTGCTTGCGCTCGTAGCGGAACTCCGTCTGCTCAGAACGCAGGACCTTGCGCACCACCTTGCGCGAGATCTTCAGCTCACGGCAGATCGCCTTGATCGACTTCCCCTGGACCAGCGACAGCCGACGTATCTTTGCAATCGTCTCTAAAACCAACATCCAAAACACAAATGCCTCCGATCAAGCCGGAGGCATCTTGATGACCCCATCGTTAAAGGGTCCCGTTTGGACGAAAATCACCCTTTAAACAGGGTCCCCATTCCACGAAAAATCAATGCACTACCTTCCAAAGCTGCGAGAGATCGCCACCGACCGCTTTGAAGGGGCTTTCGGCGGTCTCGTCAGCGAGGTTGTGGCATGAAGAAACATCAATCCACAGCATTGGGCCGAAGCATGCCACGGGCTCATGCCGCGGGAGAGCGGGAAGATATTCTTGAAAGAAGCGGTCTCCGACATCAATACCGACAGGATGGGCAGCTTTCTCACATCACTTGAGGTCGAGCGTGGCAGTTGCGACCCGCAATGCAAGGCTGGCGGCGATGGATGCCTTTGCGCGGTTCCTGATTTCGGAGCACCCCGAATATTAGGATACGCTGCAACTGGTGGTGACACTTCCCTTCAAGAGAGCGCGTGGGTGGCACCTGTCGAATATCTCGATGAGCCCGGAAATCAAGAGCGTCCTGGCGCGTATCGACCGCCGCACGCCTTCTGGACAGCGGGATTACGCTCTGTTTTCGCTGATGTTCAATACGGATGCACGAGTTCAGGGATCCTGACTCTTCGATTGTGACCTTCGTCTGGTATCGCCCTGTCCCGCCGAGCAAAGCAACGACCGCCCCACACTGCTCACCCGGTTCGGTGTTCGATACTTGCTGCGCACACATGGCTGCGGGCGAAGGAACCACCCTGGCGGAAAAAAGCATCCATCATCGCCCTTTGCGGGACACGACGGCCATCCACCTCGTCAAGGCGGGTGTTGACATCGCCACCATCAGTCGATGGCCAGGCCACTCGGGCTGAACTAACGATGCGCTACGCCCAGGCCGGTATCGATATGAAGCGGCAAGCGCTCGAACAAGTCTTCCCCGACGTGATGTCATCGGCAAAAGATCAGACGATCATCGCTTTGATGGCTGGATGTTTGGCTGGCTGCACCGCTTGTAGACGCTCAGTTATGTGGAGTTGTATCGCGGGAAGTCGCGCGTCTTGGGCTTTTGCGATGTCAGCTCCACATCTCTCCGCAGTGCACGTTGTCACTGTTGAAGAGCCGTTTGTTCAATCTTCGTCCTGGCACGGCAAGGGTTGTCCATATTGTGGGCGTCTTACGCTTGCCGAGCTTGTCCGAAATCCAGCGCCGGATCAGGCGTGAACACTGTTGCGTAGTTCGTCAGCCAGAGCGCGGAGAACGTCGGCGCTTCCTTCCAGCGCCGTAAAAGCGTAGGGATTGAGGAACTGTCGGCCCCAGAACAGATTGCGATCTGTGCCGGATAGCGTAGCTTCCTCGCTAACACGCGGCCAATTCTCCGCAATGCATCGGAGCTGGCCTTCAACAATCGCAAGAGCTTCCGGCGCGCTGAGCAGGAAGTGATGCGCGGCTTCAAGGCAGGACGCTATCCGGCTCATGCGGTTATTGCCGCTGATGAGCATGGCCTGGCTGGCCTCCTGGCCACTGCGGGCCTGCGGACAAATATCGTACGCAGGCGTGAGGGTGAGCTTAGCCCCATCCCAGAATGCCGCATGGTTGCGGGCATGATCGTCGGTGTTGCCGCAAAGTATGTTGAAGACAATGCGGCTGAATAACTCGCGCAGAGTTTCCGACGGCGCGGTGAATCGGTGGCGAATGATCTCCGCCAAATCCTGGTAGCTGGCGTAACGCGCCATCATCTCATCGAGCGCGAGCATCGTCAGCGCTGAGACCATGGATTTGCGTTGCCAGCCGCCCGTGACCTTGATCCGGTCGAATCGCTCGACGAGCAACACGTCGTTGCCTGCGGCGCGAACGAGCGAGACGGATGCCGCTCTGATGCCGCACAAGGCGGCAAGCCGCATGGCTATGAATTCTCCTTTGACGACGCTGTAAAGGTCGGCAGACGAGGAAAATTTCGCGACATGCTTGACGGCGTCATCCTCGATCAGCGCCTTTGGCCTTGCGCCGCCGATCGAGCTGCCGTGATGCAGCGCCTGATCTAATTCGGGGGTGAGCGGAATACCTTTCTCTACCCGCTCCGCCGATTGGACAAGCTCTTCGAGAGTGGCATTGGCCAGTGCGCGCGGCTCGTAATTCGTGGGCGAAAACTGAAAATCGAGCGCGCCGATGCGGTCCGAGCCTGATTCCAGCAGGAACGTCAGTTCTGAAATATCGAGCCGCGCGATTTCATCGCCCTTCACACCGAATTTGCGGTTTAGGATAACCCGTCGTCCCCAGGCATCGGGGGCAGCATCGCGGATGCATCCCGGCATGGTTAGGCCAGGAAGCAAAGGCAATTCGCCTGCCTTCAGGGGCAGTTCCGGGAGATAAAGCGGGATCGCGCTGCCCAGTTCACGAAAGCTCCTGCCATAGTTGAAGCTGACGAGTCCGTCATGGGCATATAGCCGCCCGGCGACAACCGGCGCGGTCTCGCCCGGCAGCCAGACCCAGACATAGGCTTCGTCGTACTTGGGGACCTTAGAACTCATCGACGATCTGCTTGCCGGCCTTGTAGACGTGCTTCGGCAGCAGCGCGATGCGATCGTCAATGCGGCCTGTGAGGGCTGTGATGCCATTGCCGTCGGCATCGAACAGCTTCACACCGACAATGGCAGCAGCTTCGAACATCAGTCCGATTTCGACTTTGGGATCGCCCTTCTCGATGCGCTGCAGGGTGCTGCGTGAAACACCGATTCTCTCGGCTAACTCCTGTGCGGTTAATCGGTGCTGCATCCGGCCCAGCCGGATGGTCTTACCGAAAAGGCCAAGCGCTTCCATCGCGTAGCGCGAATAGGTGCGTTTATGCGCTGCCGTCATTCGGGTCTCCGTGACCTATGCATGATCCATATCACCATCTTTCGACCTTTATATAGGTAATGTCGCAGAGCGACTGCCAAAGTCAAGACTCCGTATCGTATGACTCAATCCCCCTGATTCGACTTTATATGCAGCAAGAGTTCGCATCACGGCTACGTTCGGAAAGCCAGGTAGAATGCGACGGGAGACGCAAGCGTTACACGTCCGAACAAGGAAGGCGAATATTGCCTACGGCTCCTGCACAACCGGCCAGCTCTGCGCGCCTCGGGCGAGGCGGAGATCTGGCGCTGGATCGCGGACAGCCTTGAGACGCCTCGCATGAGTCATTCGATGGGCGGTCCCTGGTGCGAGGCCGAGGCGCTCGACTACTGGCCGACATCCTCGGCGGCGGGACTCGCAGCCGGCTATACCAGCACTTTTCGACCGCATACGCGCCCAGCTTCTCTCCGAAATCATTGCCAATGAGCGCGAACCTCACGCGATCGCCGAGCTGGCCTGGCGGCGCGGAATCTACGGCGTATTCGAGACCGCCCAAGGGAGCCTGACCAGCGTAACGCCCTCCGATCTAAGCGCCTTCCACAAAGCCGCTTTCGCCCGCGACGGGCTGCATGTGGCGGTCGTAGGCGACATAGATGCCAAAGCCCTGAGAGCAAGGCTCGACCAGCTGTTCGGCGATTTGCCTCAGAAACAGGCGCTCGCCCCCGTACCTGATGTCACCCCGAAGCGCCGAGCGGACGCAGGTCGCATACGCCCTCCACCAGACTTCGCTCCAGCTGGCCTTTCCCGCCATTGGACGCAACGACCCGGAATTCTACGCGGGACAGCTGATGAACGATATAGTCGGAGGCTCACGATTTACCTCACGTCTGTTCCAGGAAGTGCGCGAAAAGCGCGGCCTTGCCTACGGTGTCTCGTCCAGCTTGGAAGGCTACCAGCATTCCAACATGCTTGTCGTGACGACGTCGACGCGCGCCGACAGGGCGGCCGAGACGCTCGACCTGATAACACAACCAATCAACGAGCTGGTGGACACAGGCCCAACAGCGGCCGAACTCGAAGCGAGCAAGAAGTATCTGATCGGCGCCTATGCTATCGACAATCTGGGTTCCTCCAGGTCGATTTCCGCCACGCTTGTCGGGTTGCAGCTCGACAAACTCGGCATGGACTACATCCAGCGCCGCCCGGCCCTCATCGAGCAGGTGATCCTCGACCAGGCAGGGCGGCGGCGAAGAAGCTGCTTTCGGCCGGGCGTTGGCCCGTGACAGCGAATAATCCCACGCTCTACAATAGCTGAAGGACTCGCCGAACTACGTGTGGCTGATCCGATTATGGTGTGGCAGAATGAACGCCTTGAGACTGCCTGCGCGCCCTCGCAGACCAGGTTCTCTCCCGTGATTCGATTTCCCGCCCCGAAGAATGCCGTCGTTCCGAGAAAGTATTCTAACTTTTGCGTATACCGAATACGGGAAAGTTAGAAACTCTTGAATATGATGATTATGCTAGCTTTCCCGTATCTCAGGGAACTTTAGAAATGGCCCTTCACCTCGTTGTGAAAACATCGATAAAACCCGCAGCCACTATCAGGCTGAAACGGGCAAGCTCGTCCAGTTAATGCGCGGCATCTATCTCGATGCCGGGGAGGATATCGAGGCCATGATACTCAAGCACGCCATCGCCAAATACCTGTATCCCAACGCTTACCTCTCGGCGGCGAGCGCTGTGCTTCTCGGCCCGACCCGGGATGGCCGCCTGTTCCTGAGCGGGCGACGAATACAGCGCACGCGCTTGCGCTTGCTGGAAATCATTCAGAACGCAGCTCCCGACCACCCATCAGTCGCTCAAGCGGTTGTCGATGATGGAATGGGAGAATTCCGGATCGACGTCTCCTCGATGCGCCAGCGCTTCCTCGAAGCTTTCCGCCTGCGCAGCGAACACGCGGCATCCATCGGCGAGACGATGCGCGAGGCAATCGCGAACCGCCTCATAGAACAATACGGCAGCGCCCAGGGCGCTGCCGACGCGACATGGGCGCTTGCCGGCGCGAACCAGCGGTATCGCGAGGGCGAGCACGCCGAGCGCTTTTTCCTCCGCCCTCCACTGACCACAGAACCCGCACGCAACGAAGCCGCGCTCGATCTGATCGTGGCGTGGCACGGCTAGGTGCAATGTTTGCCCTCGCGCAGCAAGCCGGCTTTTCCTGACGTCGTCGTCAACCTGGGTCTATGCGACCGAAGGTGGTCGCGTGGGGCCGCGAACTCTGCTCCAATGCCAAGGTCCGAAAGATCAGCTTTACAGGCTCCACCGCGGTTGGCCGACTGCTCATGCGCCAGCGCTCGGACCAGATCAAGAAGGTCAGCCTCGAGCTCGGCGGCAATGCGCCCTTCATCGTCTTCGATGACGCGGATATTGACGCTGCGGTTGACGGCGCGATCCAGGCGAAGTTCCGCAATGCCGGCCAGACTTGCGCGTTTCATCGAACCGGCTTTACGTCCAATCGAGCGTTCACGATGAGTTCGTCGAGAAGTTCGTGGAGAAAGTCCGGCACTTATCGGTTGGCGACGGCTTCGCTCCGGGAGTGGACGTCGGACCACTCATCGACATGCATGCTTTGGCCAAGATCGAGTCCCACATCGCAGATGCCGTTGCCAAAGGTGGGATAATTCGATGCGCGGCCGAACATATCGGCAAGGATGGCACCTTTTTCAAACCCACAGTCTTCACCGAGATCTCCAGCATCATGGCGGTTGCGCAAGAGGAGACTTTCGGGCCGTTGGCGCCGATCATCCGCTTCCACGATGCGGATCAGGTCATCTGTGAGGCAAACGACACGATTACGGGCTCGCCGCCTATTTCCATGCCTCGAACCTGAGGCGTGTCTGGCGCGTGGCCGAGGCATTGGATGGCATGATTGGCATCAATACGGGCGTATGTCTTCGGAAGCGGCGCCCTTTGGCGGCTTGAAGCAGTCCGGCATCGGGCGGGAGGGTTCCCGCCACGGGCTCGAAGACTACCTCGGAATGAAGTACCTCTGCATGGGTGGAATCTAAATGACGTCGCCCCGAGTTTCTCCAGTTTTGGGTTCGTTTCCGGCGTGGGTTGTGCGCTGCTGGGCGGGTGAAGCGACGGGCGCTGGCGCGGAACCTTTCGCATAGCGCAGCGCGAGCGACCGTCGCGGGTTGAAGGTGGTGGCGAACTCGGCCGATGTCTGCCAGGCGATTTGGGAGTGCGGCCGCGCGGTGTTGCAGTCGGCGCGCCACAGGCGATAGCGATGCTTGCCATGCGCATGGAATGCCATTCGACCGGTTCTGATCCGCGCAGGAGAGGATGGCGTTCGAGATGAACTCGCTGGCATTGTCACTGACCAGTGATGAGCCGGTTCAATTCCCGGGCAACCAAGTGCCCTCGACCGTGCTGAATAGCGCGCCTTTGCCATACCGGCGGATTAGCGCGGCCGACCTTACTTCGGCATGATGCGAGCAATTTCTGCACCAGGCGCGCGACGTATGCCACTCCCTCAGATCGCCCAGCGATACGTCTGGGCCTGCATGTTTGCTGCCTTCTGCGATGGCTTGCCGACACTTTCGGCTCGCCGGGTGTGATGATCTTCTTCTGCGTCTTTCCCTCTCGGCGATATTGCCGTTCGGCCGTCCCGACCAAGGCCAAACCTCGGGCCGTTTTCCCGTTCCCGGGTAGAGCTTGAACGTCTCGTCGATGATGTCTCTGGCGTGCTGCGAGCTCAACGCCGAGGCGCTTGGCATCGATGCATGGCGCGACATGATTGCGGCGGTGTCGCACGGGTTCGACGGTTTGGGCTTCAGGATCGTGCGGATGGGCCACGCTTTTCTGGCGGCGCGAAACACGGGCAATGCGCGTTCAAAACCTGACAAAGGCAGAAATTTGTCAGGTTCAATCCAACCGCCATCCGGGCACTACGGAGGTTTTTCAAAGCATATTCATGCACTTGCGCGCTGAGCCCGCTGGCATGGACCTTGCAACGCTTGCAGCAGGACGGTATGCAATGGAGCAGACGAGGATGTTCTCTCCCCTGAACCGTGTGCCGTCTCTGAGAGGGAAATAAGCTCGTGCAGAAAATCTCACAACCTTTGACAACGGCTTTGGAGAACAACGTGGTGTTGCAGATCGAGTCCCCGGCTCCTTCGATTCAAGCGGAAACCTGGCTGCGTGGCGAGCCCCTCACCAGCTTCGAGCCTGGCAAAGTGTACATCGTCGAATTTTGGGCAACTTGGTGCGGTTCGTGTGTGGACGGGATGCCCCATCTGATGCAGCTGCAGGAGAAATACAGGGAAAGCGGCGTTGAGATCGTAGGAGTCGCGGCTAGTGAACGCGCTCCAACGGCCGATGAGGCCCGAAGCACGTTGGACGCTTGGTTGACGGAAAAGTTCCCGAATCTGAACTATCGGATCGCATTCGACTCGACAGGCGAAATGGACAAGCTTTGGATGGAGCCCAGCTTTTCTTTCTGGATTCCCACCAGTTTCGTGGTCGACCGAGACGGCTGCATCGCCTTTATTGGTGCACCGACGGAACTCGATGAGGTCTTGCCGAAGGTGCTTAACGGCAGCTGGCGCACCAGCGATAAAGCAAAATCCGCCGATGCGGAGCGGATCGCGGAAGGCGAACCCATAGCGCGCGAACAAGCGCTGAAGAAGCCGATCAATGACAGATATCGGGCGGCGGTGGAGAAAAAGAATTGGAGGACGGCGCTCTCGGCGATCGAAGAAGGCATCGCCTTGATGCCGGACAACCTCGGTTTCCGCCGTTCTCATGTGAATCTGTTGCTTCACAAAATGAAGGACATGCAGGTCGGCTTGCCCGTCATGCGCCAATTCGTTCGCGACGCGATCAACAGAAACTCCGAGAATTGGATGGTTGCGGCGTTAGACGAGCTCTTCTTTCCGAACTATGACCATTCGCACTTTCCGTCTGCTGAGCGCTTGGCGATGGGAAAACAGCTGTCCGAACACATCCTGGCACTGAATCCCCCGGAAAGCGACAAACGTAAGCTCCTGCCCTATCGTTTGGCAGCCCTCTACTATCACGAGAGCGGCAACAAAGATCGGGCGATCGAGTTGATCGAACTGGCACTGAAGTCGCAGGGCGGTCCGGAGCTTATCCGGGACGAAGATGAACAGCGCGAAATATCCCATTTGCTGCAGTTCCTGGCCTACTTCAAGGGTGAGAAGGTTTGTTACGGCGCTCTGTGTGCGGTTCCAAACAATGGCCGATTCGACAGCTGGTATACCGTTTGCGGCTGACCGCCAGCTTATGTGAGGGACAGAACTGGCCGGGCGGACAGCTCTTGATGCGAACGGCGCAAACCCCGCCCGGCTTGCGAAATCACCTGGGCCGCTCTTTTGGACCTAAGTCCGAAGGACTGCGGCCTTGTACGATGCCCGCCTTTGTTTAGGCGGGCTATGAGCTGAGCTACGGGTTTTGCCCGCTACTAACCGTTCGCCAGCCTGGCGCAGGTGCCTCTCAACACCTCCACCACACCAAGGTTTCATGCCGGTAGCGAATTCGATCTTGGCGGCATGGCCATTAAGCACATGGGAGGGCCTCGCTGGCGGCATGCCTGTGATCTGGTACTGCAGCCCACGCTTGCCTCCGCCAGCGGTTCGATGAGGCAGCCTGTCGCACAATTGATATCAGGACTTCAATGCCGGAACACCGGACCCACCCTCAATTCAATAAATGAGGTGTCGCGTACCACGGTTGGCTGCTTGATCCAGGCAATTCAGGCCGCCGTCATCCTCAATGAGGTGACCTCGACCAGAGCCTCGGCCTTGAATGGCATGATGCAGGTGCATGGGATGGCGGCCACCGTCATTTTCGTCGATCCGAACGGAATTTCTTGCAACCGGTTTGCGGCTTTATCCAACACGCAAGGGCCGCGCTGTCGACAGTCTCCCAACGCACCAAAAAGGCAACTGTGCAGAGCAAGCCTTCTATCCATCAATCTCCCTTTTGAAAATCATCATATCTGTGACCAACACTGCGATATTTTTCGCGGCGGAAGGAGCCAGGCACAGTCATTTCCATGCGCAACAGCATTTCTAAGTTTCTCAGCTCGCCGGAACACGTCGGCGGCCGATGTCGCGCTCCGGGGGAGCTCTATTCCTTTTCGAACAACATCAGATTTGTCGCAGAACTGAGTGAATAGGATCTCGTCCACAAATCCATCATCACTCTTCGCATCGGCGATCACTTGAGAAATCTTCTTTCTTCTTTCGGCGCTAAGCTTCTCCAGCCAGCGGCCCGGCGTTTCGAAGCGTCTCCTTATCGCATCCGCCATGGACGCTGCTCGCACTGGCAATTTCTGCATGTCTGAAATGCTGACGAGACCTTCGGTCTGGCGTCAGGAAACAACTAGCCGACACGGCCTTTGGTCGGCGTCTCGGATGAAGTCTAGAATGCTTGCGTCGGCTCCAACCAACGTCTCTTCTGGAGCGGAAACACGCTCAGAGATTTTTCCACTCGGCGGTGTCGCGTCGAAGAAGCGTTCTGCAAAAGAATAGTCCCCCGAAACCGCCGTCATGAACCACAGGGACATAGCTGTGACGAATTGATATTTCGCGTAGTTACATCGGAAACCGACTCGCAAGTCATAAGATGAGCTCTAGTGTCATTATCATTCCAACCGTAAGGCCTCCCTGTAGCGTGCCAATTTCCGGACTTACGTCGGCGAGTTCTTGATAATCGTTTTTTCCGCACGAAACTTAAGGTCCCATAGGAGAAGGCGAGGAAATCAATGCACGGTAGCAACGACGAGCCTGTCTCTCGAGAAATTGTAGAAGCGAGAATCAATTCTGAGTTCCACGTTTGAAGGCCGATTCCCAGTGCAGCGTCTGGACCCGGAGGCGTCTAGGAATCCAACAGCGGCATTCAACCAGAACCGAAATTCACCCACGTCGAAATGCGCAATGTTCGAGCGTATGGTCTCAGCGGCATGCTTTTCATGGACCCGCGCCAGCTTGCAGATTGTCATTGCCAGCATGATTGGCTGGCTGTTAGCCCGCTCCCACAGGAAGTCGTCGTCTAGAAATGCTGCTTCGTCAGCATCCGAAAACTCGAATCCACTACTGTCCCGTACCTCGGCAAGATTTTCATAGGGATGACTGTGGAAATCACCGATGAGCGTCAAGTGTGGTGCCCATCGATCCATCAGTTCGCTCTTCAGGCGGACAGCCTGATTGTTGGGCTTCACGCTGTTCCGTGATCGCTCGGCTGAAATGCTGAGACTCATAAGATCGACATGGAAATGGGTCGTTCCTTTCGAGTCCTCGCGACTGAAGCCCCAAAGATACCCCAGCGTTTCCAGCTTTGTTCGGCGCGGACGACCATCTCCGAGAACATAGGCTTCCAGTGTGGCAAGCGTAATAGTGTGACGAGCTGCATCAGAAAGGGAAATGGTGAAATTCATCGTGCGTTACCTGAAGGTGCCTCCGATTCGTTTCCGATCAACGGCCAGCCACGATCCTCACGGGGGCTTTGCTGGTCCAAATCGCGACATATCCTTGCATTTCAAAATTCGCAAGATTATAGCGATTGCGGAGGTGCGACATGTCGACTCCCACCATCAGCATCCGTTTGAAAGCGCTGCGCAGACAGCGCAACCTCTCGCAGGAGGAGGCCGCGCGTCTGTTCGGCTTCAAGGACCGCCAGACCATTTCCGCCATCGAGACGGGCGAGCGGCGACTTTCGGCCGAGGAACTCGTTCGCGCCGTCGAAATCTTTCGCGTTCCGCTGGACTTTTTCACCGATCCGTTTCTGCTCGTCGGCGAAGGTAAGTTCTCCTGGCGTCAGAACGGCGTCATCGGTCGTGCCCTACTGGGTTACGAAGAAGACGCGGGCCGCGTGATCGCGGCATTCCGTACGCTCGCGCCACAAGTGGGCAGGGAAGCTCCGCTGCTGAGGTGCTCGCTCGGTCTTTCAAAAGAATCCAGCTACGAGGATGCATCGGCTGCGGGCGACCGGTTCGCCGGCGAATATAAGCTAGGAAACGTGCCTGCCGCTCGCCTCGCCGAGGTCATGGAGCGGGATCTCGGAATGCTGGTCCTGATGGTTGATCCGATCGAAGGCGTGTCGGGCGCCGCCTGCCGCCTGCCGGAACTGGATGTCGTGTTGATCAATCGCCGCGAGGTTGCGGGTCGCCGCCATTTCGACCTCGCTCACGAGCTTTTCCACATCCTCACCTGGGACGCGATGCCGCCGGATCATGTCGAAGATGTCGTGCCCAAGAAACGTAGCCGGGTCGAGCAACTCGCCGACAATTTCGCCTCGGCTCTCCTCATGCCTTCAACTGTGCTTGGCAAGGTTGGCGATTGGTCCGAATTGGCAGGCGACGAACTCATCGTACGGCTGAACGCGGTCGCAGATGAATTGAGGGTCACGGCTTCCGCATTGCGCTGGCGGCTGGTCGGCCTTGACTGGATCGACAAGGATATTGGCAGGGGTATCGCCGAAGATCGCCTTCGCAACAACGGCCGTAGCAAGCCCGCCGAAGAGCCGCTGCTTCCGCTGTTCTCCCCGACGTTCGTCGAGGTGATCGGCAAGGCTGTCAATGAGGGTCGTGTGGCGATGAGGCGCGTATTGCACCTGCTCGGCATCTCGATCGACGATCTTGCGGACCTCTTTGCAGTTCACAGCGTGGAAGCGCCATACGAGTTGTAGGCGGGTGAATGCCGCGGCACCGAAGTTCGTTGCTGGTCGATACCAACGTCATCATCGAGTGCTGGCGTGTGTCGGCATGGAAGGCGCTGACGAGCGGGTACCCGGTGGAGACGGTCGAGATGTGTGAGATCGAAACCCAGACAGGGCTCCAGAGGCGGCGGCCCGAACAGCAGATCGAAGCTAATGTTCTGAGAGAGACACTTAAAGCCGTACATCCGGTCAGCGACATTGAACGCGCGAGCGCGCTATTGCGTGACGACCATATGCGCTTTCTGGACGCCGGAGAGCAGATGCTCTGGACACACCATCACGCGCAGCGACGCTTGGCTCCTTTGCGGTCCGGATAAGGCGAGTCTTCGCGTTGGGCTGCGCCTCGGCTTGCGCGACAGACTGGTCTCGTTGGAGCGGCTCCTCGCCGATATCGGCCATCGTCCGAAGGTCCTGTTAAAGATGCCTATACCCAAAAATGGCTCGACCAGACGCTGCGCAGCTTTACCTTGAGAGACCGACACCATGACGAATTCGCTCGAGGTACGAAACAAGCTGATCGACATCCTCCGCCGCGACCTAGTCGGCCCGAATCCTGACCTTGATCAGAATCTCGCACGCGAAGTTTGACCGAGAAGCAATCGCTGGGACGCCGGGGCTTTATCGTTCCCGCCTACGACGGTGTTGCGCCTGTGATACCTGACGGCGAGGAAACCATCGAAGAAACCGCCGACGACCTTCTCGCCAGTGAGATGCTGGACTCCGCTGTCGAGGGGAGGTCGAGGAGAAGGATTCGACTGACCAACCACCGCGGGACAGGTTTCTTCCGTCGTCGATAGGGTTGACGGTGGTTCTTCCGCAAACGGTGAGTCAAGTCACGCTGCGCGCAACATGGGGGAACTATAAGACGGAGCCCCCATTGCCCGATGCGCTCCTCATTCCCGAACTGTCGGGAAAGGGCAAGCCAAAGCCAGAAAAGCCCGAGAACCTCCGTTGGGTTCGGGTTCCCGGCGAAGCCGCGATCGTCCTCGACGTCACTCGGAACCAGTCCGGAATCCTGCTGCCGGAAAGCGCTGACTCAGAGGCCGGGCGGCGGCATCGAAGTCGCCGTTGACACCGTGTGCTCCGTCAAAAGACTCCGGAGGGGGCTGAAGAGCGTCTGCGCGTCATCACCGTCTTCTTGGTAAACCGTCGACGGAGCACAAAGGCTCCGTACAAGGACGTGGCCTACGCGTTCCAGACCCGGATCGAGCTCGAATGTGCGGATGGATTTTATCCGCGCAGCGACCTGTCCACCTACCAGTCCGATGATTTCGACCTTAGGCTGGGCGATCTCCATTATCGCGATGTCCGCGAATATGCCGTTGGTCGCAACACATCTGCAGGCTGGCAAGAACGGCTTGACGCGACGAACGATCCGCTCCCCGTGACGCGTGTTTGGACCGATTTCCTTCCGCAGCAGGAGGTGGAACGTGTCGTCCCGGCAAGGAGCGATGGCGTCGAGTTCGGCATGGAGGCTCTCGCTCGGGCTGCCGTTTCCGGAGCCGAAGCGGTCAGTGCAGCCTTGGATTCACTGCCTGAACTTTACGCCGAGTGGCGGCGGAGTCAGGAAGGACTGATGACAGGGCTTGCGCCGAGACGGCTAAAGACGGGCCAGGCGCTTCTGGAAAATGTTGACACCGCCGGCAGCAGGATTCGCGATGGGATAGATCTCCTTAAGCGTGATACGATGGCGCGTGAAGCATTCGGCCTGATGAATACGGCGATGGCGATGGCCAACCGCCGGCGCGAGGCAGAAGAAGCTGCCGGGCGATGTAGACCCGCCAACATGGCGGCCGTTCCAGCTAGCCTTCGTCCTCCTCAATCTCGTTGGCGTGACCGACCGAAACAGTGGTGAGCGCGAGATCGTCGACCTGCTTTTTTTCCGACCGGCGGCGGCAAGACGGAAGCATATCTTGGACTTGCCGCCTATGCGATTGTGCCGAGGCGGCTCCGCGGATCTGGCGTGCTGGGTGCGGGCATCAGCGTCATCATGCGCTACACGTTACGCCTGCTCACGCCGCTGGTCTCGTCTGCGCGCTCGAACTCCTGCGGACCCATGATGACAATGGCCGGAAGACGCTTGGCGAATGGCCGATCGAGATTGGACTCTGGGTGGGCGGCGCAGCCTCACCGAACAATCCAGCCGCGAAATTCTTCCGGCAAGGACGCCGCGACGACCTGGCTGAAGCGGTACCAGAGCAGACCTAAGACGAAACCCCGGTGCCACTGAAGGCATGTCCCTGGTGTGGTGAGCCCTTCAAGCCAGAGAGCTTCCACTTCACGCCCAACAGGACAGCTCCGCAGAATCTAGTGCTCAAATGCGAGAACGCCGAATGCGACTTCACGCGGGATCGACACCTGCCGGTGCTCGTGGTGGACGAGCCAATTTACCGCCGTCTTCCCGCATTTCTCATCGCCACGGTGGACAAATTTGCCTCCCTTCCATGGATTGGCAAGAGCGGCGCATTCTTTGGACACGTAGATCGGCATGATCCGGACAAGGGGTTCTTCGGCGCGTCTGAGCCAGGCGAAGGTCGCCCCTTCGGAAACGGGCATCGGCTCGATCCGCCGGATCTTGTCATCCAGGACGAACTGCACCTGATCTCTGGCCCGCTTGGAACGGCGGCCGCACTCTACGAAACAGCGATCGACCTGCTGTCGTCGCGGCCGGGTCTTCATGGACTCATTCGTCCAAAAATCGTCGCCTCGACCGCGACCGTCCGAAGGGCGGAGAAACAGATCGCAGCCTTGTTCGATCGTTCGGAGACGGCCGTATTTCCGCCACCCGGCATCCACCGTACCGACAGCTTCTTCGCCAGCACTGTGCCATCGGCACGAGAGCCAGCCCGCCTCTACGTCGGTGTGGCGAGTCAGGGTCGCGGGCTTAAACTCCTCTTTCTTCGGAGCATGCAGACCCTGCTGGCAGGCGCGCAGGCATTGACTTCCAGCCCGACGCAAGAAGGGGAAGATGCCGCCGATCCGTATCTGACAGTGCTCACGTATTTCAATGCGCTTCGCGAGCTTGGGGGCGCTCGTCTGCTCGAATTCTGCACGGTGTCACCGACTGGCGCCGGAGTTGACCCGGGATTAGGAGGAGCACTCGTTGTCGGATTCTCGACGATGTCGGACATGTGACACAACGCTTCCAGAGCGATCGCATTGTTCCGAAACGATTTTCCCAGTTGGCACGTCGGTTGCGGTCCTATGCGCAAAAGCACTGCGATGCCGCACCGACTGGAAGAACTCATCAATGATCACGCTTTTCGAACATGTGGGCGCCGCTACCAACACTGAGCGTTCCCGATCAAACGGAAGCCATTCCACTTTCATTCCTCAGGTCGTTCGGACATGAACGCATTTGATGTCCGTCCAACGCTGGATGCTCCCGACGACGATCCCTATCTCTGGCTTGAAAATGTAGAGGGCGAGCGGGCACTTGCCTGGGCCGCCGGCCAGTCGGCAAAGACCCTAAAGCACTTCGGTGGAACGCAGTTCGAGCGCGACCGCGCGGCTCTGACAGCCATTTTCGACAATCGCGACAACCTTCCCCTGATCGCGCGCCATGGTCAGTACCTCCACAATTACTGGCGAGATGCCGGAAATCCACGCGGACTGTGGCGCCGGACCACCCTTGCCGCCTACATGAAGGCGGATCCCCAATGGGAGCTACTGCTCGATCTGGATGCTCTCGCGGCTAGCGACGGAGAGGATTGGATCTGGGACGGCGCGTCCATCGAGCCGGAGAGACGGGAAAGAGCCGTTCTGCGCCTGTCGCGCGGCGGCAGCGACGCGGTCGTGCATCGCGAATTCGACCTGATCTCTCTGAGCTTTGTCGCCGACGGTTTCAATCTCCCCGAGGCCAAAGGCTACGTTAGTTGGCTGGACCCTGACACGCTTCTGCTTTCCAGTGCGCTTGGTAATGGCATGGCCACCCGCTCCGGCTATGCGCGCACCGTGCGACTGTGGAAGCGTGACGCGGATCCCCTCACCACACCGGTAATCTTCGAGGCCGGGTTCGAGAGCCTCAAGGTGTCTGGTCATTCGGACCGCACCGGCCGCAGCGAGCGCCTTTGGTTCATCGAGAAGCCGGCCTTCTTCGAGGAAATCAGCTGGATCGGCGACAGGAGCGGGCCGAGGAGGCAGATCGATCTTCCTCGTGACGCGTCGTGGCGGGTCTTCGGCGACTGGCTGGCGGTAAGGCCGCGCAAGCCGTGGACGGTGGGAGGCACCACCCATCCCGCCGACGCGCTGATCGTCATCTCGCTTTGCTCTTTCCTCGCCGGCGGACGCCGATTTGAGACCCTGTTTCAACCAGGGGAAAGGCGCTCCCTGCAGTCATTCTTCTGGAATGACGGGAAGCTCATTATCTCTTACCTCATCAATCTCGTACCGCGTTTCGAGATGTTCACTCCCGGCCACCAGGAATGGACGCGCCGAGTCCTGGACACTCTGCCCGCCGAAGGGACTGTCCACGTCTGGTCATTCGATGCGGCAGTTCACGAGGCCAATGGAGAGGTCCTGGTCTGTGCTCAGGATCCGATCACGCCGCCGCAGCTCTTGCTATTCGATCTCAATGCCGCGCCGTCTCTCAGCGCTTCAGCAATCCTGAAGCGCAGCCCGGAGAATTTCGATGCATCCGGACTGGTGGTCACGCGCCACGAGGCAGTCTCTATCGATCATGAGCTGATCCCCTATACGCAGGTTGGTCCGGCGAACGGGAACGGAGATGCTCCGATTCACCTTTCCGCTTATGGCGGGTTCGGCGTATCACTCCTGCCCTACTACAACTCCCCGCTGGGCAAGCTGTGGCTCGAGCGCGGCGGCACGTGTGTCGAGGCGAACATCCGCGGCGGCGGCGAGTTCGGCACCCGCTGGCACGAAGCCGGGCGCAGGGAGGGCAAGCGTCTCGCCCATGACGATTTCGCCGCCGTTGCCGCCGACCTCGTGCGAAGGGGCATCACCCTGCCGAGGCGGATTGCCGCCGAGGGTGGCTCAAATGGCGGCCTGCTGATCGCAAACATGCTGACCCGCTATCCTGAGCATTTCGGGGCTCTGTTCTGCACAGCACCGCTTATCGACATGCGTCGCTACACCAAGCTCTTGGCGGGCGCGAGCTGGATCGACGAATATGGCGATCCGGACAAGGTTCACGATTGGGCTTTCCTGAAGGAAATCTCCGCCTATCACGCCGCAGCGCCGGGACAGCCCTATCCGCCTATCCTGATCGCCACCACGAAACGCGACGACCGCGTCCATCCGGGCCATGCGCGCAAGATGGCCGCAAAACTGCAGGCTCTTGGCTATCCCGCTTACTTCTACGAGGCCAGCGCAGGCGGGCACGGCTGCGGCGAGGACAATCGGGAGCAAGCCGCATTCATCAGTCTAGGCACCAATTTTCTCCGCAGCGCAATCGGCTTCAACGATCACCTTCCGGAGACGGCGGAACGCGTTGCAACGCAAGTGGGGCATTTGAGGTCCATCAACAATTCATTCGAGCAGGAGACGAAATAGTGCAGTGCATCCTTTCTGAACATCAAGGAGTGAATATCATGGCGAGAACGCGAATGGGCGTAGCGCGGGCAATAGCAGCGGCGGTGGCCCTGATCATCGTGGGACAGCAGGCCGTCGCCGCGGAGCCTGCGCAAGCAGAGACCGTCCTGGCGGAGACGGGAGCCTCGGTCACCGAAGCGCCAAGCCCTTGGCAGGTCCGCCTGCGGGGGTTGGGCGTCGTTACGAAAGATCTGGGCTACGTTGATACGCTTCCCGGCTCCGGTCTTTCCTATTCGAACACGGTGACGCCGGAACTCGATATCTCGTATTTCTTCACCGACAACATCGCCGCCGAACTCATACTCGGTACCACCTATGCCAACATCGCGGGCCAAGGGACGATCGGTGGGTTGGGCAGCATCGGCAAAGTTTGGCTGCTGCCGCCGACGCTCACGTTGCAGTACCATTTTACCGATTTCGGCGCGTTCAAGCCCTATGTCGGCGCCGGCGTGAACTACACGGTTTTCTATAACCAGGACACCGGCAGCGCCGACGCTCTCAAGGTGAAGAATACGTTCGGCACGGCGCTGCAGGTCGGTTTCGACTACATGGTGGACGAGCACTGGGGCGTCAACTTCGACGTGAAGAAGCTTTTCCTGAAGCCGGACTTCGACGTCACGGTGGCCGGCGCGAAGCTGACGGGGAAGGCGGAGCTCGATCCCTGGCTGATAGGCGCAGGTGTCACCTACCGCTTTTGAATATCAGAGTGAAGTCTGCTTCCCGACTGCCGGTTTAAAGTGAAGGGCGCCTCGCGCGCCCTTTTTTACGGTCGACACTGCAGGGCAAGACCTCATGAAGCTATTCTCGGGCGGGGTTCTCTTCTGGCGGACCAAGAAGGTGCACTGGCCAACCGGCCTTGCGCCTGAGATGGAGTGCTTAGAAGCGCTTTGGATCGGGACGGGCTTTGGTATTATGGGTGGAATGCTTCAGCCAGACCATTTGCCAGCATCGTCTCCCGGACGTCATGTCTGAGCTTCGTGTCAGCGCAAGGCGAACACGCGGCTCCTAGATGCCGACACGATGGCTGGTTCAGCCATGCTGCGACAGTTGCCTGTTTTTTCAGTTCCTTTGCTGTTCGCGCGCTAACCGCAACGCTCCATACCAGTCTCGCGTGCCTGTCCCCGTGGGTGGGCGGCAGAAAGCGATTAGGCCCGCTGAAAGCGGCGGACCGCATCCGAAGGACCGTAACGAAGAGAAGGACCTGAAGCGAGAGCGAAGGTTGCGGGAGGCCGCGGCGGGCCTAAAAGGGGATGCCGACCAACCCCCACGCCCCAGGAAAGGCTGACAAAAACCGCAGCGGCCGACTGTCCAATAGGGTGCGCCCGTGCCAGGCGAGCCAAATGGCAGGGGCTGCCGGGGGCCCTAAGAAAAGCGGATTGGGTTCACGAGCACCCGGCGCGCGCCGTCAGGCCGCCAGGTACTTGGAGGGCAGGTGCATCAGGCCTGTTTGTCGGGCCGAACCAGATCCATGTGGCTGACGCCGAGGGCCAATGCCAGTTCATAGATCGTGATAATTGTCGGATTTCTTCGGCCTTTCTCCAAGCCGCTGATGTACTGCTGACTGAACCCGGAAATCTCCGCAAGCTGCTCCTGCGTCAGACGCTTCCTTTGCCTGATCCTCTGCACATTCCGTCCGACCAACTTGCGCATATCCATGCACGCAAGCCAGCGGATCAGGCGGCTTGAGTTTATCAACTATAATATGTAATCCACATTTAGCAGGCAGAGGGCTTCGCGGGTCCATTGGCCGGAGATAGAATTAGCGATGTTACAGCCCAAATCGAACACGCCGTTTGCCGACGAGGTCCCCTGGTCGGACCGCATTACAGCCTACGACAAGGACCACTTTACAACCTATATGAGGCTCCTGGACGCCTCAGCCGACAACGCCACTGAAGAGGAAATGGCCCATGTGATCCTCGGCATTGATCCGGCACGCGAACCGGAGCGCGCACGGAACGTTCTTCGCAGTCATCTCGACCGTGCAAACTGGGTGGTGACGAGCGGCTACAAGGATTTGTTCGCCAGTTGACGAAATGGGCGGTGCGGTCGCTTCGCTTCAAGCAACGAAGTCGCGTAACCACCATGCATCGACGCATCACCACAGCGCGAATGCGCTCGAAGATGATCGCGAGGACTTCCAGTCGGCGCGGATGGCCCAGCGCTTCGCTGTCTCATCGTTTTGTCCTCCGCTCGCCAATGGCTGCTTCCCAGGAAGCGGTGCGGCGGCGAGTCATGACAGGAACGGGCCCGCCGTCTGAGCCGCACCGCATCCGGAGGACCGGATGGACAACCTACTGAAAGCTCACAGCTAGCTAAGGGTTGCGGGACGCCGCGGCGGGCCTAGAAGGATGCGGCGCCACCTGCTGGGAAAGGCACAACAGAGAGAATTGCGAGAGTCTAACGACGCGCTAGGAGGTGCAGCGGAATGGTCGAGACGCCCTGAGCCAAGAAAAGCGGGGATCGACCCACCGGCACCCGGCACGCGCGGTGATGGGCGCGGGCGCCCACTACGTCCGCAGGCTCAACAGAATCTCACACGGATCAGCGTCGAGAGCCGCAGTTACGTCGAGAAACTCAATGATATCGAGACGCCGCTCTCCACCCTCATATTTCGCCACAAAAGATTGCGGACGACCAAGCATCTCAGCCACCTGCGCCTGCGTCAGCCCTTTGACCTTGCGCAGTGAGATCAACTGGGCCAGAAACCGCTGGTGGCGGGGAGATCGAAGAGATTTTGGCATTTAGGTGAACCGGTCAGGTAGAGACCGGCTCAGCGACTAATCCCCGTTTCGGATTATCCCATCTTGGGATATTCTGCCTTGAATCCAGCGATCAACATGCGAGGTTCGCGGCAGAGATGAATCGATCAACGGGAACAGATAGGAATCAAAGCTCAACACTGCTCGACGAAGTCCCTTGGTCTGACCGTCTTACCGCCTACGACAGGGCGCACTTTACCACCTATATGAGGCTCCTGGACGCCTCAGCCGATGAGGCGCCCGAAGAGGAAATGGCCCATCTGATCCTCGGCATTGATCCGGCACTTGAACCGGAGCGCGCCAGGAAGGCGCTTCGTAGTCATCTCGACCGTGCGAACTGGATGGTGACGAGCGGCTACAAGGAATTGTTCGCCAGCTGACAAATGCGCAGTGCTCGGTCATACAAGTAGGCAGTTCTGTGGCAGCCAGTGGTCAGGCTGATCGGGACCTGCACCACAGACTCGCCGGCAAAATGGACCCGGTGGCGAGCACAATTCAGTTCCCAGGAAATCGGGTTTTGGCAATTCGTCCGAGCGTCTGACGTGATAGAAGGTTCCGCTCTGTCTGGGTGGGTAATAGCCCGGAGCAGCACTCCATATCGTGCCGGCGCTCGACCCAGAAGGGTCCACCTCTTCGCTTTCAAGCCGGATAACCGAAAGCCATCGCCCTAAGTCAACGGTTGAAGATTACCGGCAGGCAGGTATGCAAGCGGGCCATCCTCGGAAACTATAAAACCGCACGACTAGCTCGTCAGCGACGAAACACCCGCTCGAGCACCGATAGACTAAGATCACCGGCGCGGACTGGAAGAATACGGCTGCATCGCCCTGACCGAGCCGGCGGAACAGAAGATCTCGGCATCCAGTCAACGCTCGATACAAAGCGCGCGATCGAATGGACCGAGCACAACCGGATCAAAAAGCTTCTCAGACAATTGAGGACCCTTCGGACCCCAAAAGGGCTATAGCCTGATTTTGGGTTCGCACGCCTAGCTTCTTCTTGGCATTGTCCAAATGAAAAGCGATCGTGCGTGGCTTGATGCCCAAGATGCGGCCGGTCACCCAGGCTGAATTACCCCGCGCTGCCCACCGCAGGCACTCATATTCGCGGGATGTCAGCGAAATCCCATCCACTGTTCGATCGCTCGGCAGTTTGCGGCGAACGCAACGATGAAAGCAGGCCGCCATCAGCTGAAGAGCTTGTTCGTACCGCTCAGCGACCCGAAGAAATACTGGACGAGGCTCATCGGCGGCAAAAGTAACCGCAGCGATGCGGCCGCGGAGATCGACAATTGGGATCGTCAAACCGCAGCAGATGCTGAATTGAGCCGCCTCATCGAATAGCTGCTGTTGAGCCGGCGACATTTTATCGCCTCCCAAATTCGATCCCCAGTGAAACGGGCAGCCGCCATTTCGAGCACGCAACATCACAGGATCGAGTTTCTCATACTGATTTTCCAGATACTGTCTGGTCCAGCGGGGTGGATAGTTCGAAATTAGCCTCGGTTTGCCGGAAGGCCGTGCTGGCAAGGAGAGGTAGGCAAAGGAGATTAGGTCAAATCGTCCGGCCGCCTCAGCCATGGCATCCCGGAAATCTGCCTCATCGATACTCTGTGACAGTCTTTCAAGGAATGTCTCGAAAACAAGTGGCAGGTCCCTCGTCATCGTCGCGCTCGATTCTTCCTCTTTCTTCACGCCTTCCGGCTGCGTCGTGTATGTCCCGACAAACGCGATTGACTTCGCGGGCGTCGCTGGGCTGACCAGGCTCCAGAATGCTGCCACACTTTCGATCTTCGCCGGTCATCCCAATCATGCTGGGCTCGCCCGATGGGCGTCTGGCAGACGCCTCTTGATCTTTCAACAGCTCAATCAGAGAATCTCCATGCATTAAATCATGACCGCCCCTGCACCGTCCGAATCAGGAGAAATCATCCTGCGCTGACCAAAAGCCATCATTGACCCAGCTTTTGCAGGAATTTGGGTCGGCATTAGCATAACAATTCGGATAGCCGTTCATCCCCACCCGGGGCGCCGTCATCCGGAAAGAAGTGTTGCGATGCTTTCTTTTCATTGACAGGCAAATCGTCTCAACAATGTTAAAATGCCTTTTCCTTGTGAACGGGGATGGCGTAAGAGTATCGTCCTTTTATATGCCTGGTGTGATAAAAATTCACCGCAATGATTATTCTGCTCTTTGTGATCTGAAGGAAGATATCTTCGGCGTTGCCGCACTTTGGAACCGGCGACCGTGGCCCGCTGCAATGATGTAAAGGGCGCGTCTAAGCTCAATCTGCATCGGAACGTGCAGATGACCTTTACCAGACCCTCGATTCCGGACGGGCCATAGTGATTCTGATTACGTGGGTCAAAAAGGGCGCCCTGCCGGCGGGGAGGTACACCCGCAGGGCGCGCCGCACAGAGGTCCTGGTCGTTGGGCAACAGGACAGCGGCGGCAGAACTGATTCGGTTACAGCTTGCGATCGAAATCCGGAACATGGTGGGCGGGTTGGGTGGAATTTGTTGGTTGAGCCAAGGAGGTCGCTCGTTTATATCAGCTTCACTGGACCGATTTGCGCGATTCATCGTCCATTCGCGCAGGGAATCGGCGTTTTACCCACCCCCAATGCGTAGACCCAGACGTTTGCAGGCTGCCCGCAAAGCCTTTGACCGGTGGCAGGAGCCACTGTCGGTTATCACGGGCTCGACCCGGATGCCCAGCTTGGCATAATAGGCGACGGCGGCCCCCAGGAGGCAGCGGCGCTCGCCCTGCGCTCATCCGGCATGACCTGCACGAAGGTGACGCGAGAGGCGCCGTCAATGCAGACGTGGACGAACTCCCAGCCAATGCCGAGATGCCGGTTGACCGTGCCTGTCCGCCGTCCAGTGATGCGATGCCCCACCTAGACTAGCCGATGCGGCCAAGTTTCTTGAGGTGGGGATGAATGAGTTTGCCCGATGCTCCCGTTCATAGCGGCGAACGGGTTCGGGTTCCAAGGCGCTCAGCTCCTTGAGGCCCAACCGGTGTAGAACGCGGCTGACAATTGCCGGCGAGACACCCGCCTCGGCAGCGATCTGCTTCCCCGTCCAGCGCTGGGGACGCAGCCGCTCGATCGTCTGCACACGGATCTGTGACGATGTCGGACATGAGACACAAATCCCGTCAGACCGACTCATTGTTCTGAAATGATTTTCTCATTTGGCACGACACGTGCTGTCCCAATCTACCAAGCACTGCCGCGCCGCACGGGACAATCCCATGATCACGCTCGCCGTACATACGTTCGCCCCCGCGACACCGGGCGTTCCCGAGCCGACGCGAGAAGGTGCGTTTGCTTTCCAATCGGCATCGAGTAACGCCGGCACGTCGAACGTCCCGAGCTTGGCTACGGCTAGACGATACCGGAAAGTTCGTGACCACAAACGCAACTTCTAGAGCAATCCCTTCTACTCATTCGCCGAAGAGAGCCGCACTTGGATCGGAAAGAATTTAGTTGCGATGGCGCTCGCTCGACCAAGCGCGCGCCATCGGATCAGGACAGGTGCTTTCCGCCGTTACATGCCCGACCAAGACTATTCTGGTCCTGGCGCCATACGGCCGCGGTCCGTCGCCCGCCAGCCCGCCATGCGGCTCTGGCCGGGCACTCTTCGCGAAGGCGACAAGGGATAGAGACCTGCGGTGGCCTCGTGGTCTCGCCAGGCTCACCATTCATCCCGAACAACTGGACGGCGCGCTCCCCTGGCTCTGGCGAGGGTGCCGAAAAGAAACTGAACAGGAGCTTACAATGATAGTCGCACCAGAAATTTGCCGGGTTGAGGTATCGGAAATGAAGCCACTGCCTTCCAAAGCACGAGCCGTCATAATCGGAGGGGGCGTGTCGGGGTGCTCCGTCGCATATCACTTAGTGAAGCTAGGATGGACGGACGTGATCCTGCTCGAGCGTAAGCAACTTACGTGCGGCACGACCTGGCACGCCGCCGGATTACTCAGCGAGCTTCGCGGGTCTAGCGACATGACGAAATTGACCAAGTACTCAATGCAACTCTACTCGAGCCTGGAGGAAGAGACAGGGATTGCAACCGGACTTCGCCGCGTCGGCTCATTGTCTATCGCAGTTACCCAAGAGCGCAAGCACGAGCTCTACAGGCAACTCTCTCTCGCACCCGCCTACGGCGTGGAGGCGCGAAAGATCTCTGTGCGAGAACTCGAGGGAATGTACCCTCATATCGATGTGTCTGATGTCACTGCTGCGCTTCATTTCCCTAATGATGGACAATGTGATCCAGGCAACGTCGCGATGGCGCTGGCCAAAGGCGCACGCCAGCGTGGCGCCGCAATCTTTGAGGGAGTGAAGGTAGCCGGTGTTCAGGCGAGGAACGGACGGGTGTCGGGCGTGACATGGGAGAAGGATGGTGAGCGAGGGGTAATTGAAACAGATAACGTAGTAAACTGCGCGGGGATGTGGGCACGGGAATTCGGCGCCAGAAGTGACGTCGCGGTTCCATTGCATGCGTGCGAACATTTCTACATGATTACAGAGCCAATAGATGGGCTAAATCGACTGCCGGTCCTACGAGTTCTCGACGAATATACGTACTACAAGGAGGATGCAGGGAAAATTCTCTTTGGGGCAGTCGAACCGAAGGCGAAGCCGTGGGGGATGAACGGCATCCCGGAAAGCTTCTGCTTCGATCAGTTGCCCGAGGACTTTGCGCATTTCGAACCCATTGTGGAGAAGGCTCTCAAGCGAGTTCCGATGCTGGCAACAGCCGGTATTCGTACGTTCTTCAACGGCCCGGAAAGTTTCACTCCGGACGACCAATACCACCTCGGTGAAGCTCCCGATGTGAAGGGCTATTGGGTCGCATGTGGTTACAACAGTACAGGAATAGCTGCGTCAGGGGGTGCGGGCTTGGCGCTGGCGCAGTGGATGAATGACGATGAGCCGCCTTTCGACTTATCGGGCGTGGACATCCGTCGGATGGCGTCCTTACAGAAAAACAGTTCGTACTTGAGAGAGCGAGTTTCGGAGATAGTGGGACTCTCGTTTGGCGACCATTTCCCCGCTCGTCAGATGACAACAGCGCGCGGCATTCGACGCTCGCCAATTCATGAACATCTCAAGGCACGCGGGGCGGTGTTCGGTGAGATGGTGGGCTGGGAGCGAGCCAACTGGTTTGCCAAGGACGGCCAGGAGCGTGAATACCGATACTCCTGGTATCGCCAAAACTGGTTCGATAATCAGCGCGAAGAGCACCTGGCGATACGCGAACGCGTTGGTATCTTCGACTTAACCTCATTCGGAAAAATCCGAGTGGAGGGCCGAGACGCTACCACGTTCCTCCAGCGACTTTGCTCCAATGATGTCGACGTGCCGGTTGGCCGGATCGTCTATACGCAAATGCTGAACGAGCGAGGCGGGATCGAGAGCGATCTGACCGTGAGTCGTCTCACGGAGACTGCTTTCCTGCTGGTCGTGTCAGCCCTTACGTTACAAACCAATCTCTGTTGGCTTAGGCGGCATCTAGGCGACGAGTTCGTCGTTATCGTCGATGTGTCGGCGTCGGAAAGCATCCTGGCAGTGATGGGACCGAAATCGCGCGAACTGCTCGGCAAAGTGAGTCCGAATGACTTCTCCAACGAGAACAACCCTTACAGCACCTGGCAGGAGATTGAGATCGGGATGGGTCTGGCGCGGGCTCATAGAGTGGCCTCTGTCGGCGAGCTGGGCTGGGAGATCTACATTTCGACTGACCAAGCCGCGCATGTGTTCGAAGTAATAGAGGCGGCGGGTGCCGATGTCGGACTCAAGCTGTGTGGGCTCCATGCCCTCGGCTCGTGCCGCATGGAGAAGGCATGTCGGCACCTCCCCGATGATGTTGGCAGCGGGGATCACGTGCTCGAAGCGGGGCTGGGCTTCGCTGTCAAGACGGCAAAGCCTGGATATATTGGCCGCGATGCGGTGCTGAGAAAACTTGAGACGGGACTCGACCGTCGGTTGGTTCAGTTCCGACTTAAAGACCCTGCCCCTCTACTTCATAAGAACGAAGTCGCTTTCCGAGACGGTCGGATCGCCGGAACGATTACTTCCGGAGACTACGGGCACACGCTCGGTGGAGCTCTCGGCCTTGGCTATATACCGTGCAAGGACGAAAGCGAGGCAGCTCTGCTCTCCTCTTCTTACGAGATTGAGATCGCCGGCGAGTGCTATGCCGCGGAAGTCTCCCTCGAACCGATGTATGACCCGAAGGGCGAGCGGATGCGGGCTTGATATACCAATTGGAGCCGTTCGGCATGCATAAACGTATCCTAAGTATCGAAGCTCGCAGGCCGCGCCTAATAAACGGCCTTCTGGACCTCGAAGGCGCGGTTCACGAGCCAATTGGTGCGGATGCCACGTGTTCGACTGGATTCAGCTCGAGCGCGAACGCAGGGGATGGGCGTAATCTCCGGGCGAATCGAAATGCTGGCCTCCCCGTTCAATGCGATCAAGAAGCACTGTTATCATGTCACTCTTCTACTCGCCGAACGGACGCCAAGTTGCCAAGAGGTATCGTTTACCGAGAGCGCGGTCGTCTCGGGACGACATGAGGCCGCCAGATAAGGGCTTTGCGAGGGATGAGCTTTGAGCAGCAATCGCGGACCCTGTGACAGAAAGGAGGCAACTGAGACAGCAGAATGAATTAGCCCGCGTGCCGTGGCAGTTTTGTCGACCAGCCAGTGGTCACGTGGTGCCCAGCATGGGTAGGCGTCATGTCGGTCTTGGCCAGGTCTCTTCGATGATGCCCAGGCCGGGCGGATCGATCAAACCGTTATAGGTGTAGCCGCTGGGCATGGCGGGGACTTAGACCAGGGCGGTCTTTACCGCGCGGCCAGCGCCATTTTTGAACTGAGTCGGCGCAAGTACCGGCCCAAGGTTGAGGTATGGCCCCAGGCAGCGTCCGGCCAAGGGCGGCCCAAAGATTGGCATCGGCTGACCGCCGAGGCTCTCACTGACGAACCTTCAGAGGCAGGTCACCAACTACAAGCTGGTTCGCCGGTAAACTGAGATGTGACCTTTGGATTCATTGGTGAACGCGCCCCTCGCCCAATCTCCCCAACGCTCCGCCAGCTCCAGCCCAACGCATTCGGCCATTGTATCGAGCTCCTGGTGATAAACGTACCGAACGCGTTGTGGTAAACGTCTGACGGATGTACCAGAAAACCAGAGGATGGTTGAAGTCAAGTTCTGGTTTACTGGGTCATGGAGTACCGCATTGACAAAGGTATTCTCATGATCAACGTACATCGTAGTAGTTTTTTGGCCGCCGACAAAACCGTCCAAGGGTGGAACACGAACTTCTATTACCACAACCCCCTTCTCTGTTAGCGCCTCCGCAGCCGATCGAAGGCAGGCTATTTGCTCTTCGCGCGTGGAGAGCAGGGTGAATGTGCCATAAACACAATAGACCAGATCGTAGCGTTGTTCTGAGCTGAAATCGGAAATGTCCCCCTTCCAGGCTTTGATCACATCAGTACGTTTGGCGAGAAGTTTTAACATGCTGTCTGAATTGTCGATGCCTTCGACCCTGACTCCCCGCTCGCTCAACGGCACCGCTACGCGCCCATTGCCAATACCGAGCTCAAGAGCCCCTCCTCCTCTGGAAAGTTGCTCGAGGAGGGCAGCAGTTTCGTCTGCCTCCGCAACTTTCCCTAATAAGCTGGTAAATTTTTCATATGTGTAAGCCCTACTCTCGTCATAGGCAAAACTGTCGGACATTCCTATTCTCCACATTGCGGAAGTCAGTTAAGGCCATAGTGTAACTGACCAATTTTTCTACATAGCGCAAAGTTAACAGGTTTTTTATCAAGATATGGCATCTCCGTTCGACCTGCCGCGCATCATTCAACGAACTTGATAGTCTTCGGATAATCGGGTATGTTCGTGTATGTTTGTGTTATTTCCTCGTCCGGCTTTATGTCCCTAATTGCTACAAGGCTGGCCCATGCGCCGGATTCTTGATCAGTCCAAACTGTTTCTGAATTAGGGTTCACAGAGTGATTAACTAGCGATGCGAGTCCAAACACAACATAGCGCGCCAAAGGACCAAGATTTTTGTCACCACGTACGAAGTAATATTGAAGTATTCCTGTGAGATCTATGACATTTGCTTGTCGATCGTCAAATTCCCACGTTGGAGCTCGCTCAATTAAATCTCCAATCTTAAAATTAATATTGGCGAATAAACCACGCCCTTTTCCGGGAACTGTCTTCACATAGAGAGCGTTACTGCGATCAAAAACCCTATCGACCATCGTGTGTACCTTCTTAATCCTGAGTTTGGAGCTGATGGGCAGTCGTTGAGCTTCCGGACGCGATTCACCAGCAATTACTTCAACGAAAGTCGGCGGCGTGTTGACCGAGCGCTCAGCTACGAGGCCCACTGTTCTCGCCGCAAACCTCCTCCTCACGGAGGTGCCATTGAGGCCTCGACCAAATCCAAGTATACTTTCTCCACTTCGCGTCCTCTGATAACCGGCATCCCGACTAAGGAGCGCATCGTGGGATCGGTAAAGCGCTTCTAGGGGACGAGGTTCAATGGCTCATTCCACAACTTGTTCTCCGTGAGAGAACATAGCTAGTTCTCAACCTCGTCATACCTACCAATATGCGTGGGTTCGTAGTTGACTTACGTTTCGCTCCAACCAACCCGGTTCACGCATTCCAAGGCCGGGACCACGTACTCGAATGGGAACCGATCGGCGAGCGCATCAAAGACGCCTTGCGAAATGAGAACGATCTTGGGTTCGAACGGCAGGTATTCTATGGATCCGGCCCGAACGGCGATAGGATCGGCCCGATCGAACCAGGCGAGTTCCTTGGGACTTACAGCTTCCGATCTCACGATGCAGCATCTACAACGAGGTTCATCACCGGCCAACAGCGAACTACATCTCGATCTATTCACACCCCTGTTGAGTCGTCGGCGGAATGTCGGGGATCTGAGGTTCGACTCCAAAGCCTCGTTTCGCGATGATATCTTTCACGCCTGGGTCGAGCGCAACGATCCGGCCTACCTCGGGGATGGCCGTATCATTCTTTCGGCGAAGTCAGAATGTGGATAGGTCTTCGGTCAGTCCGCTCGCCACCGGTCAGCGCGTTATTTCGGTGACTAACCTCGACGAGGTGGGCCGCCGGGCTCACATCACCTCAAGTCAGCGACCCGCACGCGCCGCAAGGCCCCAAACGTCGCCTGCACCGAAGTGCTTGCCGCCAATGACCTAGGTGGTGATGCCGAGCCCTTGGATGAACGACACGGGTTAGGCGAGCCCTTGCATCTCGGGGGCGGTAGGCTTTTGCTCACAAGCCGAGCCGAACCCTACTGCGGCACAGATACGCGGTATCGTCGAGAATATGGCAGCCGCTCCCGGGCTCCCCCATGAACGGCTGAACGACTGCGGTTTCGGAGTGATGTAGCCCGCAGCCCCTCGCCGATGAAGCGTTGCGCCAGCAATCGTCGTGATGCGGATACTGCGCAGAATAATACTTGGCGCACTGTGGGCCGTTAGCAAAAGGCACGAGGAGGCGATGAAGCTCTATCGCAGAATATACTCTGAACCGAAATCGATGACGTGCATGTGAAGGCCTTGTGCCCTCGCCCGAACCGCGTGATCCTTGTCAGTCGCGGCAACGATAACCTGCCCCCCCTTCCTGCAAACGTCTGCGACGATATCGAAGAACTTGAGGTAATCTTGTCGGTCGATGTTCTGCTGGGCAGGCTCGTCGAAAACAGTCAGATTCGGATGGTTGCTTTTCTGGGAGTTATCACGGCTGGCGTGAAGGGCGAGCACGAAGGCCGTTATGATGCGGATCCAGTCACTAGCCGAGGTCCCGAAATCGGCCCGAACCCGCCGGTCACGATCGTTTACGATGACTCTCGGCATGAAAGAGCCCTCATCGATCACCATGGAGCCGATCTCGAAAGAATTGAAACCTAGGCGCCCGAGATAATCTCTGAACGTTCTTTGGAATTGCCGTAGAAGGCTTTGGTCGTCAGCGCTCAGGTCACTCCTCAGTTTCGAAAGCTTTCCAGCAACGTCAAGATACTCGTTCCAAATGTTCAGAAGAGCGGCAAGCTCGCTGCTAGTCTGGTCGAGCAGATCGCGATAGCTCCCTATCGCGTTCTCTATTCGCGCGATGTCGCGGGCACGCGCCATTAGTTCCGATGGAATTGTACCAGCCAGGCTTTTTTGGATTTCCGACTGCTGGGTCAGAGCAATACTGATTTCGTTTCCAAGCTGCTCTGATTCGACTTGGTGACGCTCACGCCTGGCGATCTCGACGCTAATGATGTCCTGCAAGAGGTTTCGTTGGTCGGTAATGTATTCGACATTTTCATCGATTGACATGGTCGGAAAGCTGCGCATCTGCGACAGTAGCGTGCCATCGATCGACTGCTCGCAAACCGGGCACGCACTTGTGATCGCCCATTCGTCCCGATTGAACAACCGGCGGATTTTCAGCTCCTCCTTGTTCTTTTGCAGGTCCCGTGCGAGCACCTCCAGACGCTGCTGATAACGACGAACGTTGCCGCGAATGGCCGCTATCGCGTTGTCGAGCTCGCTCTTCCTGGTGACCAACGCTGTGATCCTTTTTGAGATCTCGTCTATCCGACTTTGCAGGCTAGGATCTGGAGGCGTAAGATCGGCTAGTGCGATTTTGCTGGCGAGATCTGCCTCAGCGGCTGACAGCAAATCTGCCAGGGATTGCTGTTTTTCTCCCTCCGTCACTCTGAATATCTGCGGGCTGAATGAACCTACGCCGATGTCCGAGGGAATACCCTTAATTGAAAACTGTCTGCCGTTTACGTGACGTCTAAGAATGGCGATTCCGGTGTCGTAGCGCGCCTTCAGCCGTTGCTCGTCCAGCCTAAGGGCATTCCGTTGCAGATTGTTCCTGATGTAGTCGAGTCCCAGAAGTTCGGCGATGGTGGATTTCTTGGGATCACGGACCCGATAATAAGGCATGTTCGCCATGATATCCGCCCATCCGCGCTTTTGTTCGATGAAAATCGCGGAGAATATGTATTCCAGGTAAAGCCGCATCACGCCGTCGTCTTGAGAGATAACTTGAACCTCCGGGAAGCCGATGAACTCGGAGAGCAAACGGTGGAAACCTCTAGTGTCCGTGTAAGATCCTGACCCCAAATAATATTCCTCCAATCCGGCCTCGCTCCATTGGCTGAGCGGCCCGCGCCGAACTAGCATCCCGCGTGACAATTCCGGTTTGACGGATCGACGGATGGTCAAGAGTTCATTAGAAGCGTTGGCAATCTCGAGGAGAATTGCCGCTTCGACAATCCTTTGATCCCCTTGTGCGCCCCTCAATGTGTCCTTTACCAGAGCGGCAACATTGCCTTTCACGAGATCGTCTAATCCTAGCCCGACCGCGAGAGCGTTGACGAGCGTGCTTTTGCCTTGTGTGTTGCTGTCCGTCAGGATGAGGTTTGCGCCGGGACGAAGTTCGACCTCGCATGAGGCGAGCTTACCGTTGAAAAGCTTCGCCTCGAGGCGTACTCGACTATATCTGAGATGCATTTAGATGCCCTCCCTCATGACGGTCTGAACTTCGTTCTCAGAGATCCTGCCTACTTCCCTGGCCAGTGCAAATACGTCCAGCGCCAGTTGTTGGCTCCTGAGGCTTTTCACAAAGTCCGTTCCCTTATCGGTCAGTTCCACCCTAAAGCCACGCTGAACGTCCTTCTGATCGAGGAGACCCGCTCCCATGGCATAGTTCACACATCGGTTCAGGTAGGGGTCGGCAGACGGCGCAAGGATCCTTGGCGAAAATCTGACCGATCTGAACTCCATGTACGGACCTCGGAAATCCTCGTTTATGAATAGCGAATTGATAAAATGAAGCTGCTTGAACGATGCGGAGCCGGCGCGGCAGCATTCCGACACGGAGATGCAGACCATGGCTAGCCGCCGATAGAGCCTTAGGTCGGCGGGCACATCGACGGGTCGCTGGGTGAACTCGATTTCGATCTTTTCGGCAGGGTTCACTGCAGCGACCTTTTCCTCTTAAACCTCAAAGGGCAGCGAACCAGCCAGTCTGCAATCGTAAACTTCCTGATCCTGCTCAGCGTCTTGGTGCCGAGACGGCTGCCTACGACAGCGTTGAGACGGGCCTCGAGCGTCGTTTTAACGTGGGAGAATGAGTTCCAGGAGCCGACCGCGATGCTGCCCTGCTCGGCATCATTTTCGATGTCTGAACGAATTTCCTCAATTTGGCTGAAGAAGTCAGGTTCTCGGCGTTGGATTTCGCTGAGCTGAATCGAATTTTCCAGAAAGTTTTTCAATTCGAAATAGGCAAGTTGCTCAGCCTCCTCATCATTGTCCGTAATGACACGGAACTTTTCATAGACGAGCTTAAAATTTTCATTTTGTCGCAAAACGACGAGCGCGGGGACGGGCTGATCCTCAACCGTGACTTCTATCCTGTCGTCGCGCCGTTTTTGATACTCCAGCCATTCCGTCTCAAGAAACGATGGTGTCTGAATGGATACTTGAAAGTCCGGATCTATGATGGAAAGGCCCCACGATTTGACCTCTGTCTCTTTTTGCTTTGCGTATCGATGCAGGTCGTTGTGGGGAATTTCCTTGTTAAGGAGCAGGGCCCAGTTCCGAAGCTTCTTACTACCAATGATCGCGGCTATTTCGCTTTCGTTCAGTTGCAGCTTCTTGAGGTCAGTTCCGATCTTTTTGCGAACGCCGGATACTGGATCCTTGTTTTCAGGCTCCTGCCCGTACGCCTGGTATGCCGTACCGGCTCGTAGATTGAGCCCGTCCAATCCTAGATCGCCACCCTTGTCGCCGATGGGCTGATAATCCGTCCCGTATTTCGTGCCGAGGAGAACGTTGCAAATGCCTTCCCAAGCATCCCCATTATAATCCAGATACCAAAGACTCAATTTACCGCCCCGAATTCAGCACTGTTCCCGCGACGGTAGAAGGCACGTCGTCCTCTAAACAGCAAAGACATAACACAACGTCAGGCTGCAAACGTCGGACTTGCGTCGCGGAGTACCAGAAGATTCGTAAATCCGCCAAGACGGCCTCTGCAAATAACGGAATACGGTCTGCTCATTCCTGCGGACGGCTAAGACTAGCTCTCTTCACGTCCGCGTCGTATCGCGCCGGCGTAAGTCTTCGTGACGGATCAGGACGTATGTGTCAGGTGCGGCTCAACGCTTACAGACAATCCGCCCGCGATGCAGCACCACGACCGTCGATGTGAACAGCGCCTCTCCGAAGCGGGAGGTGCCGCTGTTCATGTCAATTAATGTGAGCGCATCATGTCGGCAGCCTTGTCTCTGCGCTCAAACGTGGTCGGCCGGTCCGGCGAAACCCTCATCCCGGCCGGAGTTCGCGCGGATCGGAAGCGAGGCCCTTGAGGTACTGCCGTCCGTGAGTTCGAGTGTGCTCGATCGACCGCATCACCTCGAAGTGCCTGAACGTTGTCGAGAGGTGCAGGCAATTCAGGTTCTATCATAAGCTCGCTCAAAATTTCAGTCTTGCATGCTGCTACCGCATTTGCGGCGTAGGCGTTCAAGCCCTTTTACAAAATTGGGACGCCTATCTGCGGGGTGTTCGTGAGGATTGATGGCCGCGCAGCCTACGTCAAATTCAGTTTGCATATGCTAACGATCTAGACGCAAGATGGGCGTTCAGACAGAGCCTGCGGTTGGCCGCCAAGCGACATTCTTCGCATGGGCTTGCCCCCCACGGGAACGGTGCCGCGCTCGAGTTCGGCAATGATGCGGTTTGTGATCTCCTGAGATGCTGGCGGCTGAGGCCCGCCCTTGCCCGCGCCAGCCTCTCGGCTGCCGGAACGCTTGTTATTTGCACGCATTGTCTAGTCCTCCGCACGCCAATCACGCCCTCCCCCCGGAATCAGGCCAGAGGCGGGGTGGGCGGCGAAAGCGACCGGGAAGGCCCGCCGTAGAAGGCGGACCGCATCCGAGGGCCGGGACGAAGAGGGACCCGGAGCGCCCACGCGGTCGCGCTGTTACAAGAGGCGGCGGATGCGGTCGCGCATGTGATCGCGAGGATCATTCCACTCGGACTGGGCCATTCGCCGAAGGGCGCGCGGCGACTGCGGATGCTCCAGCACGAAGTAAGGTCCGTCGGGCGCCCCGTGTTTCAGTAAGGCTGCCCCACGTCAGGGACGAGCGGGATGGCCGAGACCGCCTGAGCCTGCCGAAGAAAAGGGCTCGGTTCATGACCACTCGGCGCGTCTTAAGGCGCGCAGGCGCCTACTATGACGAGGCTGGACAGAATATCGCACGGGTCAGCGTCAAACACCGCAGTTACATGGAGAAAACTCAATGACATCGAGACGGCGCTCTCCGCCCTCGTACTTGGCCACGAAGGATTGCGTACGGCCAAGCTTTTCGGCCACCTGCTCCTGGGTCAGGTTTTGCCTTGCGCAGCGATTAGCTGGGCCAGAAACCGCTGGTGGCGGGGGACCGAAGAGATCTGGGCATTAGGGGAACCGGTCAAGGAAAGACCGGCTCAGCGACTAATCTCGTTTCGAATTATCCCATTTTGGCATATATTGCTTGGGTTAGCGCTTAACTGGCGAGGTTCGCAGCAGCCATGAATCGATCAACGGGAACAGATGAGACCCGAAGCTCAACTCTGTGCGACGAAGTCCCCTGGTCAGATAGCATCACGAGCTACGACAGGCAACATCGCACCATTTACCTGTGCATCCGCGACGCCTGCGCCGACAATCTCAGCGTCGAAGAAATGGCCAATCTCGTTCTCGGCATCGACCCGATCCTTGAACCAGTCCGCGCCCGCAAGGCAGTCCGCAGCCATATCGACCGCGCTAATTGGATGGTGACAACCGGTTGCAGGCAACTGTTCGAAGGCTGAACTGCAAAGCGAGTCGCGACGCCATTTTAGACGAGGAAGTCTCGGTCCCGCCATTCATCAGCGCGCGGCCACGAACGCCAGCGCTGCGGATTTCCATCGCGCTAATGATCGCCAGGATCCTTCCATTGGCCCGGACGCGCCCTTCGCCGATCAGCGCTTCAGCAATGTCGCGGTGGGATGCTCGAGCGTCGAGCGAAGAAATAAGACTCTTTCAGGCGGAACCAAGCGGCCGGACATTTCTCCATCGAGACAAAGGGTATTGAGGCATTCGAGCGCCCACAAGCGAATGCGCGGGCCAGCTCAGCACGCAGGCAAGCGGGCCGCAGGATATCCGCTCCGGAAACTGCGAGCTGGAGGGTATGCTCCGCCTTGCGAAGATGGACGTGCTGATGCTCATAGGATCCCAGTAGAACTGTTGCTCGGCATGACCATGCCGTCAGGTCGAACGGCGACGCGGTTGGCGATACAGAGGGCTGTTTCGCGACGACCGGCTATACATTTGCGCACCGGCGCGGACACCAGAACACGACCGCAGTGCGTGCGTAAGACTGGGCGAAACAAAACACCGCAGCGCGAAAGATCGCCGGCCGAAGCGATCACGTCAATAAGGGCTCCGCGAGACAGTGTATTGGCCTGCTAGAGGGCAGCGGCCAGATCACGCCGGAATGCCGGATTGCGACGCAAGAACTCCCAGGCCCAGCCATTCGACGTCAATTGAGCAGTGCAGCCATAGGAGCAGCGATCCTGCCACTCCTGATCGGCATCTGGCGCGACAGATATGGGCATGACTGTGCTCCCCGCCGCGTGATCATGCTACCCGGCGAAGCACCGGCGCCCACAGCACCGGACCGCCAATGCCACCGTTTGCCGCACCGCCTGGAGCATCTTATCCGACACTTCTAAACCGGCTAGCGCGCGGGTGACGCCAATGGTGTGCGGCTCTCCAATCCGCTCAAGCGGCCAGCCGGCGCGACGAAGGATGCGCTCCATGCGCAAGTCGGTGACCGTTACAATATGACTGAGCTGGCGCGAGAGACCTAACGATCATGCCGGCGAAGAGTTCGTAGGTGGCGATTGCAATGCCACCCGCTCCCTTCGGTGCCGACGAACCAATATCGAGCGCGAAGCGGCTGCTTTCCCATACGTTCGGATGCTCAGGCGCCGTCTTTCCTTCCAACAGTATGGGAAAGGTGTCGCGAAGCATCGTCGCGCCCGTCGTGGGCAAAAGGCGCACGCAACCGTCCAGCCGACCCTCGAAACCCCGCAGCAACAGGTAGTGCGGTCTGAACGCGTCAAATGAATCGATCTCATAGCCGCCATTTCCTTTCACCTGCCAGTCGAGCCTCACTTTGAACACCCGGTAACGCAGGCGATGCATGGAATGCAGGTCGTCGGCAAAGTCCTCGTAGCTGTCAGGTGCAATCAGTTGGATCATCAAGGCCTCCTCGTTGGGGAAACTTTCCCCGGCAGTGGAGGCGAAGCTCGACGCTTGCGCAGCCTGTCCAGTTGCACAGGGTGAGAATGTCAGTGAGGCGAGGATTTCGAATTGGTGAGACGCGCAACCAATTGGCTTCTGCGTTATCGAGATGAAACGCGGCCGTGCGGCGCGTGATCCCAAGAATGCAGCCGATCTCCCAGGCCGTCTTGCCACATGCTGCCCATTGCGCGCACTCGTATTCGCGTGCCGTCAAACGCACACCGTCAACGATCCGGTCAGCCGACAGTTTTCGTCGAACGAACATGTGAAAACGGGTCGCAACGTAAGGGAGATCGTCTTCATAGCGTTCCGCGGCGCGGATAAATGCAGCATCGCGCTTGTCCGCGGCAAAGGTCATTGCAGCAAAATTGCCTCGGAGATCGATGATGGGGATCGTCAAACCACAGCAGATGCCGAATTGCGCCGCTTCGTCAAAGACCCTCTGCTCAGCTACCGATGGCTCAACATCCAGTGCAGGGTCCCATCGAAACGAGCATCCGCCGAAGCGGGCACGCACGACGAAGGGATCGATGCTCTGGTACAAGATAGCGCGCAGTCCAGGGCGCCGGATAGTTGGAGATCAGCGTGGGCTTGCCACCTGGCCGCGGCGGCAGCGAGAGATAGGCGAAAGCGAGCAGGTCGAGTTGTGAGCTCACATAGGCCAAGGCGTTGTGGAAATCGACCTCATCGACGCCTTCCGAAAGCTGTTCCAAAAATCTTTCGAAGACAGATTGCATGTCTGCCCTTGTCAGAACGTTCCTTGGGTCTTCGGCAACTTGCTTGCAGGCGGCAGCAAGTCCAGGTGCTCGGCATCACAAGCGTCTCTTTGGATGATATTGTTCTATTCAAAATAAATTCACTGGCGCGATGGTGGACCTGCTACGTCTCGGAAATACTCCCTGCCGGCGGGGAGGTACACCGGCAGGGCTCGCCGCGCAACGCCAGCGGTCAAATGGGAGGACCGGACGACAGCAGCAAAACAAGTCGTTTGGCGCTCACGAAGATTATACGGCGCCTTCCGCCTTCAAGGCGCGGTATGTCGTGTCAACTGACTTCGCCGTCGCATCGACGATGATGTCGATTTCGGCCCGGGTGATGATCAGTGGCGGTGCAAAGCCGAGGATATCGCCATGCGGCATGGCGCGGCCGATAACACCGTTTTCAAGCAGAGCAGCGGCGGCACGCGCGCCGACCTGCAGCTCGGGCTCGAACGGTACGCGCGCCTTGGGATCCCGCATCAGCTCTACTGCTGACAGGATTCCAACGCCGCGAACTTCGCCGACAATGGGATGTCCCTCCAATTCGGCTTTCATGCGGGAAAGCCAATACGGCCCGACATCCTGGACATGCTCCAGGATCTTTCTTTCCTTAAGTACTTGAATGTTGGCAAGTGCGGCCGCCGCGCAAAGCGTATGCCCTGAATATGTCCAGCCATGGCCGAGAGGTCCATTCTTCTCGGTTCCTTCTTCCAGGACAGACCAGACGCGGTCGCCAATGATTGACCCGGAAATTGGGAGGTAGGCGGAACTAACGCCCTTGGCGATGGTGACGAAATCCGGGCGCATCCCATAGAGGTGCGAGCCGAATTTCTCGCCGGTTCGCGCGAAGCCACAAACGACTTCATCGGCGATCAGCAGGATATCGTGCCTATCCAGCACCTCTTGAATAGCCGCCCAGTACCCCTTGGGGCGGAACGATGCCGCCAGTCCCAAGTGCCGGTTCTCCGATAAAGGCCGCAACAGTTTCCGGACCCTCGGCAAGAACAAGGGCCTCGAGTTCGTCGGCGCAGCGTTTGGAAAAGGCTTCTTCGGTTTCGCCCTCATGCGCCTGCCGATAGTAATGTGGGGTCGTTGTGTGGCGTACCAGATTCAAAGGCAGGTCGAAAAACTTATGAAAAACGGAAGACCTGTCAGGCTTCCAGTGACCAGGCCGGAACCGTGATAACCGCGATGTCGCGAAATGATCTTCTTCTTTTCGGGACGCCCGAGAACGTTGTTATAATACCAGACGAGCTTGATATTGGTCTCGTTGGCGTCCGAACCGGAGAGGCCAAAATAAACTCTTTGCATGTTCTGCCCGAAATATTCCACCACGGCCTCCGCTAAGCGGGCAACGGGCTCCGTGCCTTGGCTGGCATAGACATGAGCGAACGGTAAGTCGTGCGCTTGCTTGGCAATGGCGTCAGCAATCTCCGTGCATCCATATCCCATGTTGACGCAGTAGAGCCCACCGAAACCGTCGAGGCTCTTTCGGCCTTCAGTATCCCAGATGTAGACGCCTTCCGCTCCGGCCATGATCCGGTTTGGCGTCTCGCCGCGGCTGTGTTTTGCCAAGTGCGTGGACGGATGAAAGACGAAGCTCCGATCCTTTTCTTGGACTTGCTTGGTTCCCAGATTGGTCAGGCTCATTGTCGCTCTCCCGTTTATTGCCCGGCGGAGAACACTCAGTCCCCGCTCGTCGAGAGCTACTATACCGACGGACACACTTCACGTTCCACGGCAATGTACGTCCGCGGCCGATGAAATCACGGAAGTTGCGTCAATCTCCGTGGAAAACACGGACAACTCAGCGTTGTCTTGGCGCGGACAAGGGAATGGGCGAATTGGATTTTACGGATTTCGTCACTATGAGGCTGTAATATTGATCGATCCCGAGTCCAACCTGTAACAAACCCTCCATGAATTCCTGGTAGGCAGCCATAGAAGGAGCTGCAACGCGCATCAGGTAATCTACCCGGCCCCGATCGCCCAGCAGTCCAAAATTTCGGAGATGCCTTGAATTGCCGTCTCAAAGTGTCTTTGGTCTTCGAGGCGGTGACGATCCAGAACGACCTCCACCATTACGAAAATCACGCCCCCGGTGAGGGATGGACTCAGCCGCGCGCAATAGCCTTCGATAATCCCTGCTGTTTCGAGTATGCGGAGCCGCTCCGAGCAAGCCGACGCGGAGAGGTGAACGCGCTTCGCCAATTCGCTCTTCGATATCCGACCGTCTGTCTGAAGCTCCGCGAGGATCCGAAGGTCCCAAGCGTCCAGGCGAACTGTGTTGACTTTCGACTTCATGGGGTTGCCGGGCTGAGTATGGCTTTACGTTTAGTCTGACGAGGGTCTGCCGCCAATTGCATCCATGGTCCGGTCGTGCCAGCAGCTGGTGTAGGCATAAGCCCATGCGCACAGCTTGCCCGATACAAAACAAAGCTTCTCGCTGCCCTTTGATGGTCTATGCGTAGCCGACACAGGACTAATTGGCCTAACGGGAATAATCAAACGCCGATGTTGCGGGCGATAGTATCGGCGGCCATGCGCTTACGCCACTCGATTGGCCCGGAATTGTGAATAGAGTTTCCTTCAACATCGACAGCCATGATGACTGGCATGTCCTGCACCTCGAATTCATAGATGGCTTCCATGCCCAGGTCTTCAAAGGCCACGATCCGCGCGGTCTTGATCGATTTTGAAATCAGGTACGCAGCACCGCCCACTGCGATGAGATAGGGCGTTCTGTGTCTCACAATTGACTCGATGGCCGCCGGCCCCTCTCGGCCTTGCCGACCATCGCATATGTCCCCGTCTCGGCGAGCATCTTTTCCGTAAAACTGTCCATTCGGCTCGAGGTTGTTGGGCCAGCCGGCCCGACAACCTCATCCCTCACCGCGCGGACGGGTCCGACGTAGTAGATCACGCGACCCCGCAGATCTACAGGAAGCTGCTCGCCGGCATCGATCAAATCGACCATTCGCTTGTGGGCGGTGTCCCGGCCGGTCAGCATCTTTCCGGACAGAAGAAGGGTTTCCCCGCAACGCCATGATGCCGTCTCTTCCTTTGTGAGCGCATCGAGGTTGACCCGCCTGACCTCAGCAGTGTGCAATTCTTCATTTCCGATCTGTGGCCATTCAGAAAGGTCAGGCGGCTGGAGCTGGACCGGCCCTGTGCCGTCCAATGTAAACGTCAGGTGCCGGTTGGCGGCGCATTGTGGAATGAGCGCGACTGGCTTCGACGCGGCGTGCGTAGGATAGGTTGCAACCTTGACGTCCACGACTGTTGTCAGGCCGCCCAGGCCCTGAGCGCCGATGCCAAGCCCATTGATTCGCTCATAAAGCTCAATCCGTAGTGCCTCCTCCGCGCTTGATGGCCCCTTGGCTGTCAGTTCCAACATATCGATGGGTTCGTTCATGGCCTCCTTGGCCAGCAGCATGGCCTTTTCAGCGCTGCCGCCGATGCCGACCGAGATAAGGCCGGGTGGGCACCATCCGCTGCCAAGGGTCGAAACGGTGTCAACCACCCAGTCGGCAACGGACGCGCTGGGATTAAGGGTGGTGAAACGCGCCTTGTTTTCGGACCCGCCCCTTTGGCTGCGATGGTGATTTCAATCTGGTTACCAGGCACGAGGTCCACGTGGACGACTGCCGGCGTGTTGTCACGAGTGTTCACCCGTCGGCCAAGCGGATCCGAGACGATCGATGGTCGGAGGGGATTGTCCGGGTCGAGATATGCTTGGCGAACGCCCCTATTCACGAGGTCGGCGAAACTCGCCGCTGATTTAATGCGGACCCCCATGCCGACCTTTGCAAAGACCACCACAAGACCGGTGTCCTGGCAGATCGGGCGCCGTCCGAAGCCCGCCATGCGCGAGTTCAGCAAAATCTGCCCGATAGCATTCTTCGCCGACGGGCTCTGTTCGCGCGCATATGCCTGCGAAAGAGACCGGACATAATCTGGAGGATGGTAGTATGAGATATACTGAAGAGCGTCTGCAACGCTCCTTGTGATGTCCTTGCCAGCGATGATCCGCGATCTATTTCCCACCGGATCTCATCCAAATGAGCCGAGGCCATTAACCATTTTCAGGCTTTGGAAGCTCCGCACCCCTTGCTCACCCCCTTCGTATCCATAGCCGCTCTGTTTAATGCCTCCATACGGCGCATCTGCCGAAACCCCCTTCAGGTAATTCACGCTGACAGCGCCCGCCGAAAGACCATCGATCAGCGCCCGTTTCGCATTGGCGGCTTCGGTGAAGAAGTAGGCGGCCAAGCCATACTCAGTGGCGTTAGCTTCTTCGATCGCCTCCTCCATCGTGTCGAACGGCGCCACGGTGAGGATCGGTCCGAACGGCTCGTCATGAAGCACTTTGGCATCTTTTGGCACCCCTGTCAGGATGGTTGGCGGCCAGTAAAAACCGGGCAGGTCGAGGCGGGTGCCACCAGTCTCAATGCGGGCGCCGCGATCGACCGCATCCTGGATCAGACGCTGCATAGCTTCAATTCGCCGCGCGTTCGCCATGGGACCCATCTCGGTCGCCGGGTCATCCGGTGGACCGATCTTGATTTTACGGGCGGCTTCCGTCATTCGGGATAGGAATTCCTGATAGAGATTCCGCGCGACGAGAATCCTGCTCGGCGCGTTGCAGCTCTGGCCCGCGCATTCGAACTTGTATTCCGATATGGCGGGGACCGCCTGTGCGACGTCCGCATCCGCGCACACAACGACGGGGGAGTGTCCACCGAGTTCAAGGACGCAGCGCTGCAAATTATTCGCGGCGAGCGAGGCCAGCTGTTTTCCGACTGCCGTGGAGCCCGTGAAAGTCAAGACCTTCACGATTGAGGAACTGAGGAGATGGCGGGAAATATGCACCGGTACACCGAAAACGAGATTGACCACGCCGTCCGGGACACCCGCATGGCGCAAGGCTTCTACGATATGAACGGCGGCGCTCGGCGTCTCTTCCGCACCTTTAAGAATGACCGGACAGCCTGCTGCCAGCGCAGGGGCGAGCTTGCGGGCGATGAGAACGGCGGGATAGTTCCAAGGCGTGAAGGCAGCAACGACACCGAGGGGCTCCGGGACGATCATCCTGTTAGGGTCCAACGGAATCGGGGCCGACAGCTTTTCGGCGTGGGTGCCGTTCCACTCCAGCGTTTCTACAGCGCGTGCGTACTCACCGGTCGCCTCTGCAATCGTCTTTCCCTGTTCAGCCGATAGATCCTTTGCTGCGTCTCCTGCCTTTGTGGCAAGGATCCTGGCGGCTGCCACAAGGATTTCGCCGCGCTCTTTTACAGGCCGCGAGGACCAGGCCTTGCGGCTGCGCTCGGCCGAAGCGAGGGCCTCATCCAGATCCGAAACCGTCGCCGAGGCCACCGAGCCAAATACCTTCTCCGTCGCCGGGTTAATAACGGGCAACGTGGCTCTGTTGTTAGCGGCTCGCCATTTGCCGTTGATAAAGAGCTCATAGCTCGTGGCGTGGGACATAGCGTGCTCCGCTTGGCTGAATTCAGTGCGATACCAGCCGATATCCCGACCATAGGCTCGCTTCCTTCAGTTTCATCGCGATGGTCCCGCCCGGTCAAATATGGAATGTCGAGCAAAACCATCTCGAATACAGATGGATATCGCCCAGGCAACCGCCAAGGAGCGCGGCGATAGCAGCGGAAGAGCTTGGTTTGAAGGATGGCCTAAGTCCGGTCGGGAGCCATGGCTGACCAGTGTCCGCTCTCGATCAATGTCCTGACGACCCTGGGGATCAGGTTGCGGATGGCAGAGACCGCTGGAGAGCGCTCATCTTTCGGGTTAACGGCAAGGACAACGGACCGGGTGATCACCGGATCAATGATCTTCACTGTCCGGACGCGGCCTTGAGACGCCTCTTTCTGAATGGCCGACGGCGTAAGGATAGAATAGGCCTTTCCTTCCATGACCATATTGATGATCGTTGAAAGGGAGTCGACTTCGAATCTTACGTCGAGCACACAACCGTGTTGCGCAACGACATCAGCCACCGAACGCCTAACGTTGTTATTGCGCATCGGAACCGCCAGGGGAAACGCGTGCAGGTCGGCAAGCCGTATCGAATCTTCGAAGGGCGGTTCACCCGGCGGCACCACCAGGTAAAACTCTTCGCGGGCCAGCACCGTCATTTTCCCTACGCTCTCGGCAGTGCGATACAGGACTGCCAGATTGAAGCGGCCAGCAGCCATCCACTCCTCCAGCGGTCCCGTCATGCCCTCGATCATCTTAAGCGAGATCCTCGGAAGTTCGCTTCTTACTGATTCGAGGAGGGGACCACTAAGCACGCGAGCGGCGCCGGACGGGATGCCAATGGTCACTTCTCCGGAAGGAGCAGCCACCGAGTTGGTCAGTTCCGCTTCAGTGAGCTGAATTTCCCTTAGGATGACCCGTGCGCGCTCAAGCAGCCTGTTTCCCGACGCGGTGACGCTGACACCCGTCCTATCGCGAACGAGCAGCTGGGTTCCGAATCCTTCCTCCAGTTGACGTACATGCAGGCTTAGAGCGCTTTGAGCAACGTGAAGGAGCGCAGCGGCCTTCGTAAAACTGCCGGCCTCCACGACGCCGACGAAGTATTTTAACTGCCTGATATCCACGGTTTAAACCAACTGAGGCACTTTCCCAGTCCCATCCTATTATCTCGAAACTAGATAGCCGGCAAGTAATACTTGCCTACCCCACGCCGGGAAAGATGCGCGGTCTCATTGATCGGAGGTAGCTCAGTTCCTGTCCGCGAGAGCCAGAGTGTCGTGGGCGCGCCGAACCACCGGCGGATCAACCATCTTACCGTTCAACGAGAATGCAGACAGCCCGCGGGCGGCCGCATCGTTCTCTGCAGCGATGACATCACGGGCCCACTTGATTTCCTGTGCGCTCGGGGAGAAGGCCTCATTGAATATGGCGACCTGTGTCGGATGGATCGCCAAAGCTCCGGCAAAGCCAAGCCGCCGCGCATGCGCCGCGGTCTCACGAAGTTTATCAGTGTCTGTAACCTCGCCGATGCTTCCAACAAAGCCCAGAGGGAGCAATCCGGCCGCACGGGCGGCAAACAGAACGGAAAGGTTCGGCGTCAAAAGGAGGTCGAACTCCGGCGTGCCTCCAACAGCGGCACTGAAGTCTTCAGGACCGAGCGCCATTGCAAGCATCCTGGGATGAGCCGAGGCTATGGCCGCGAGCCTTTGCAGTGCTGCGGGCGTCTCGATTTGGGCAAGGAAACGGATGCGTCCCTGGACAAGATTTCTTTCTCCTTCAAGTTCCAATACGGCATTCGCGATCTCTGCTACCCACTCCGCCGAATCCGTCTTCGGAAGGACAAGCGCATCAACACCCGCCACCACAGCTGCATCGAGATCCGCCGCCAACGCTCGCAAACCACGATTCACGCGGACCAAAACAGATGCGCCCTTGCGCCCCACCTTTGCCACCGATTCAGGGAGCTGCCGCCGTGACTCAGCCTTTTGATCCTGGGGAACGGAGTCCTCGAGGTCGAGTATGACGCCGTCGGCCCCCTTTCATGAGCTGTTCCCACGAAACGGGAAACGTGAGCGGGAACGAAGAGCAGGGATCTCCAGCGGCGCACAAACGTCGGGCCTTCAACGGCCGGAACGGTGTCCTTGATCACGGAGTGCCTCTGCCGCCGATTTTAGCGATGGCGGTAGCAGTCGGTTGGCCGAGTGCCGCACTGGTAACCGTCACGCTTATTGTAACTCGCGAGCGCGTCCACCTCCCGACACGATGGGCGCTCATGCTGACGCGGCCCTGTCGCGCAAAAGCCCCAGAACCTCTTCCCGGACAGCCTGCGTATGAGCGCCAAGAGCCGGAACCGGGCGCAGCGACGGACGCTCCGCGTTGAAGATCGCCGCCGGCGCTATCGTCTCTATAGTTCCTTCGGGTGTGCTAACGGCTACCCTGCGAACGTGGGGATGCCCAGAAACATCAGCCACCTCGTTCAGTCGGCCATATGCCAGACCGGCTGCCTCAAGCTCCTGCATTGCTTCGTGACAGGACAGTTCGGAAAAGCGCAACGTGATGATCTCGTCAAGTTGCGCCCGATTGTCCAGGCGCTCCATGTTGTCGGAAAAACCAGGTGCGCGTGTCAGCTCGGTTCGCTTCAGGAACTTCTCGCAGAAATTTACCCATTCGCGGTCATTTTGCACCGAAAAGACAACCTCCTTGCCGTCGGCGCACCGATACGCCCCATATGGCGCCAGCGACGGGTGCTTCACGCCGGCGCGTACCGTGCGATAGCCGCTGTAGTCGTTTTGCAAAACCGGCACGTTCATCCAATCGGCTAGAGCATCGAACAGTGACACCCGGATGCTGTTCCCTTCGCCGGTCACTTCGCGGTGATACAGTGCCTGAAGAATGGCGCTATGAGCCGTCATGCCCGCCGAGATGTCGCAAACCGAGACTCCGACACGCGCGGGTCCTTGTTGGTTGCCGGTGATCGCGCACAGGCCCGTTTCAGCCTGAACGATGAGATCATATGCCTTCAAATGGGAATACGGGCCTGTCTCCCCGAAACCGGAGATGTCGCAGGTGATCAGCCGAGGAAACCGCTTACGGAGATCCGTAGACCCGAACCCCAGTTTTTCTATGCTGCCCGGCTTTAGATTTTGGATGAAGACGTCAGCACTGGTAAGAAGCGTGTCCAGCACGGCGCGGTCAGCTTCCGACCTCAGGTCCAGACACACCGACTCCTTACCCCGGTTGAGCCAGACGAAGTAAGCGCTCTGTCCCCGCACCAACTTGTCGTAGTTTCGGGCAAAATCCCCTTCGGGCCGCTCGATCTTGATGACACGTGCCCCAGCATCCGCAAGGCGTGACGATGCGTAAGGCGCGGCCACCGCCTGCTCTACGGCTACGACCGTGATCCCCTCAAGAGAGTTCTGCATGTGACACCGTGCTTTTCATCCAATTTTTTCGTTTTGAGCCCGACGACGGTTCAGTATCGCCAGCAACCGGTTTTGTTCATTCCCAACAATTGAGAATGCCTCGTCGACACCCATTCCGGGCTTTGCGAGCATCATGTCGGCTTGGGTCGCTACAGAGACGTGGACTGAAGCCTGGGCGGAGAGATCAGTTTCGGTACAGCTCCCACCGACATAAGCCCCTACCTTGTTTTCCTTGCAGATGAGAACTGCGCGCGCCGTATCGGCGATTGAGCCGACGTCTGGCGTCTTAATTTGGACCAGATGCGTGGCCTTCGCTTCAGCAAAGAGCCGAATATCCTCGAGCGTATTGCATCTCTCATCCACGACAATGCGAGCGCTGGAACCCCGGTTGTCCAAAATCGATACGATCTGAGCGTAGTTCTCAATTTGAGCCTGCGTCGAACCAAAATCCGCCGGAGACTCGATGTTGAGCGTGTAACCCGGAATAGTATCGGCAACCCCGCAGATAAAGTCAGCGATGAGCTGCGGTTCCAGACCGATTTCCTGGCCGATCCACCCATACACATCGAAATGCAGCACCGGATGGTACCCCGGCCGGCCGATTTTGCGCGTACGCGTTGCCACCCACTTCACGAACTCCATGAAGGTCTGACCGGCGGCGCCGAATTTCTGCCGTGAGTTGATCAATCCGTGGGGAAGCACGTCCACGCCCTTCAAAATCATCTTGTCAACATTGATTTCGCGAGCATCACCGCTCTGGCAGTAAATCGGGACCCTGCGCGTCGGCAGCAGCAGACCGAACTCCGTGCATATGATCTCCGCCATCGTTTTGCGCTGAAGATGGGCGGCTGCGCGAAGAAGAGCTTGGCTGACGCCATACTCAACAGCCAGAGGCAACCGCCGATGTTGTTTTGATTCCAAAACCTTCGTGCAAGAATCACGAAACCGAGAGGCATCGACTTCAAGAAGCCGCGGCGCGACAACGCGTGACGCTAAATCTGAGATTTTGTTGGTGTCGAACAGAGGATCGCGTCCACCGGCACCAGAGTACTGAACGTTCATCATGTCGCCCCAAACAACGGTGTCGTCGGTAAGGACGAGCCCGATGCTGAGCGAAGATGCTGGAATACGAATCGACTTGAATCCGGGCGTCGTGGGTGCGCCCACATAGATGAAGCCGTCTTGGACAGCGCCGCACCTGATGGCTTTCTGATCGTCGTAGAAAAATGCGCCGTTCCCTGGCGCGAGCAGGACATCTTTGATCTGCACTTCACTTCGCTCGATTCTTGTGCACTGCGTTGACGGGCGGTTGCAGTTCGTTCGCTGCTTGCTAAGCATGCGCCACTTGGTGTTGAATTCACCAATATAATGTTCCGGACGGTGCCATCGTGTTTTGAGATGGCGGATGTGACATTTAGGTTTGTAGACCAAACGATAAACAGAGCTAGCTTCGCTTGTCTGGACAGCGCCCCGCGGAATTTAAGTGGCTTCCTGCCGGGTTTAAGTTGAACGCGGGCTTTGCGATTTTGCTGCGGCGACGGGGGGCGTAGCCCGACCAGAGCTGCAGCAAAATCGCGCGGCGACGATCATGCGGCCGTCGCCATCGCTTGCGCGCCGAAATAAGCCTCGTCGGGCGTGCGCCCGTCAAGGCTCGAATGCGGGCGCCCTCCATTATAGATGGCGAGATACCGGGCGATCGACGCGTCGCGCCTCGGACACGCTGTCGTAGGCGCGCAGATAGACATCCCCGTGATTTGATCGTGCGCCACAGCCGCTCGACGAAGACTTTGTCGCGCTAGGCACCGTTGCCATCCATGCTGATGGACACGCTCGCCGCCGTCAGCACGGCTGTGAACTCGAGGCTGTTGAACTGGCTGCCCTGATCCGTGTTGAAGATCTCGGGTCGGCCATGTCTGGCCAGGGCTTCCTCGAGCGCTTCGACGCAAAACGCCGCCTCCATCGTGATTGAGACCCGATGGGCCAGCACCCGCCGGCTGAACACGTCGACGACGGCTGGCAGATAGACGAAGCCGCGCCGCATCGGGATGTAGCTGATGTCCATCGCCCAGACATGGTTTGGCCGTGCGATCTTCAAGCGACCGATACGATGTTGGTGGCACGTGACCCCGTCAAAAAACCTAGTCCATGGGCGGTTGCTCACTTGAAAGTGGTGATGCCATCTCGGCGATCCCGTTTAGGAATTTGAATGAATTGCGCAGCCCAGCCCTTCCGCTGGAGTCAGCAGGAGGAATGGAGGAATTACAGATGAACCCCAAAAGATCGAACTCGAAGGGCGGCGGTAAGATGCCGATGTTGCACATGAACGCGGCTGCCATCGACATCGGCGCCACCATGCATATGGCGGCCGTGAGGGCAGATCGCGCACCGGAGCCAGTCCGCAGTTCGGGTACCTTCACGACCGATCTACATCGGCTGGTCGACTGGTTTGCTGAATGCGGCGTCGAGACGTCGTCATGGAATCGACCAGCGTCTACTGGATTCTGATTTTCGAGCCTCTCGATGCCCGTTTCTTGTCAACGCGCGCGATACCAAGCACGTGCCGGGGCACAAGACCGATGTCAGCGATGCGCAATGGCTGCAGCGGCTCCATTCATTCAGCTTGCTGCGGGCCAGCTTTCGGCCGAAAGGACAGCCTGCCGAGCCGCAGCGAGCCTACGTGCGTCAGCGCGAGCGTCTGCTGGAGTACGGGGAATCACACATCCAGCAAATGCAGAAGGCCTTGACGGAGATGAATCTTCAGCTCCATCACGTCGTCGCCGACATCACCGGCGCGACCGGCCCCTGCGTATCATACGCGCGATCCTTGCCGGCGCACGCGATCCTAAGGCGCTGGCGTGCTTGCGCCATTAGAGTTGCCACTCCAGCGCCGAGACGGTCGCGAAGGCGCTCACCGGAAGCTACCGGGCCGAGCATCTGTTTGCGCTGGAGCAGGCACTTTGTTGAAGGAACCGAGCATCCATCGCGGTCATGTCCATGGACCAGCGTCGCAGATCTCGCGGCGTCGAATTCGAACCGATCAGGCGAACGCTCTAGCTTTCCACGTCCGCAAAGCGCTGTTCGCGTTGCTCTCGCTGAATGCGGCGACGACCTCTCCTCATGGCAGAGTGCACAGCATTTTACCCCCTGGCTGGGATTGGCGCCAAGCAACAAGGTCTCCGGCGGCGAGAAGCTTTCGTCCCGAACGCGCCGATCCGGCGGCCGGGCGGCGGCACTTTTGCGCACCGTCGGCGCACCGACACCGCGCTCGGCGCCTTTTACAGGCGACTTTCGTCGCGCACCGGCAAGGCCAAGGCTGTGACCGCCACGGCCCGCAAGATCGCAGTTCTGTCTGCGCACCTACCAGCGGCGCACTCTGGCCGCCGACGCGCTGATCGCCTCGGTCTATCTCGCCGGCACGAACACCAGGCGCGTGCGGCGTGCGCTCGCCGCGCTGTTCGGCGGTGCGATTGGCTAGGACATCAGCCGCATCTGGCGCAAGGTTAAGACGGACTGGGACGCCTGGAATGCCCGCTCGCTTGCCGACCAGCCGATCGTGCGCCTGGTCCTCGACGGCACGTGGTTCGTGTCAGACTCGACCGCAAAGGCGACCTCGATCTCGCTGCTCGTGGTCATCGGTGTGCGCGCGGACGGCCAGAAGGTCCTGCTCGCGGTCAAGAACATGGGCGGCGAGACGACTGAGGCCTGGCGGGCCATCTCGACGATCTCGTCGGGCGCGGCTTGCGGCGGCCCGAGTTCCTCATCGTCGATGGCGCGCCCGGACTGGACAGGGCAATTGCGGCGCTGTGGGACGGCATGCCGGTGCAGAGATGCACCGTCCAAGCATAGGAATCTTCTCGCCCACGCTCCCGAGCGCCTGCACGAGGGATCAGAGTTTACCCGGCTGCCGCCGAGCCAATGGAAAAGCGCCAGAATGACGGATGCGATCGACAAGCGCTTTCTTTCCGGTCGTGGTATTCTTTTACGGCGCGGGCGACCTCGTGGCGAAGCGTGGCGCATCGGCTGAAAGCGCCGCCGGGCAGCCTTATTCAAGCTTTGGCGGATTGAGGCGCCCGCTGTCGCGGGCGCCAGACCTCGACAAAGTGTTCGTAGCCCTTCTGGGCCTGTTCGGCTACGCGCATCTCCTGGGCAATCTCCCGGTCGAGGATCGCCAGGTCCTCGGCAAGCCGATCGAGTTCGCGCACATGCCGCTCGATCGCGAACCGCTCATCGTAGGGCACTAGCTGGCGCGCCAGCCAGGCGCGGCCGCGGACGTTGAACAGATCGGCGTGCGGACACTTCGGGATCACGTGCGCATACAGATCGTATGCACCTCATTCCGGGTCCGATGCCGCACGACCTGATAGCGCCGCGCGGCCAGCCTGCGCATTCGCTCGGTGGCGGCATCTGGCGTCCAGATCTCTGCCATATAGTCTGCGGCGTACAGGCTTGCCAGCGTGCCCGCGTCAACCTTGTCAGTCTTCACATGGGCATGGGCGATCGCCTTCACCTGAAGTGGGTTGGCGATGACTACCCGCTTCACGAAGGCGGTAACACCCGTGGCACCGCCATGCAGTTGCCGGCCGCCCTGATCACCACCTCGTCCGTCCCCAGAAGGCTCTTGCCAAAAGCCTTTCAGTGCTGTTCGGGTCATGTCGACACGACCACCATGTCGAAGCCTCCCATCTTCCCAGAAAACCACCTCCCCGAGGGTTCGGTGGATGTCCATTCCAAGGCGACATGACAACTACGCGCGCTCACGGCGCAACTGGGCGAGTCAAGAGGCGGCCAGCTACTATCACGAGCTCTCGGCTGATTGTGTAGATCGGCCTACCCGCACCTTCGTGCTCCCGGGCCTCTGTCCCGAATGGTCGCACCATACGCTGCGATCCTGGAAACCGCAGCCGGTCATCGGCACCGCGAATCTTATACCGGTTACCAACGCGACTAAGCGTCTGCATGAGGAGTTCAAGCGACGCATCAAGACCCAGACCGTGCTGCCCTCTGCCGAAACCGCAGCCATGCTTTTCTGGGCGTTGATGGCTTCCGGCCAGATCTCGATGCGAAAGATCGACGGCTGGCAGACGCTTATCACCAAGCCACTCGATCAGCAGATTGACCTCGCCGCATGAGCCAATAATCTTACCTACCGGAGACTGCTCCGCCAAATTCCAACACGATCCGCTACGGCACCGGTCATCATCGACTTCCGTCTCTCTTTCCCTCTCAACAGCACTCTGTTCAGCAACCACCACCTCCTACCTGGCCTACCCCGGTTGGTGCAGGGAAGTAAGGGCCACCGATTTCTCCTATTCGCAGGGAGTCGGAAATGGTGTGATCGACCAGTCGATCAAATCGATGGCGCGCCGAAGTATCGCGTCGGTCTGACCAGGGCTGGGCGAAGCGGCGATGACATGTCCGGTCGAGTCGCGGTAATCGCCTTTCCTCACTATCGGCGTCTTGGGTCCAACATACAGTTTGACCTCGGCCACGCCGGGCACAGCAGCCGCCTGACTGTCGCCATCGATCCAATCGAGGGTGCCATCGCGATCAGGAACCAGAAACCGCGCGGCCGCCGTCTGCGAATGCCTTCTGCGCAAATCCCATTCCTCGCCGACGACAAGCTTGATGTGTTCGGTGATGAGATCGATACCATAAGCCAGCTGAATCAGTTGAGGACTGGGTGTGCCATGAAGCCGCGGATTGACTTCAATGACGACCGGTCCATCCTTCGTCCACCGGAATTCAATGCCCGTTGGCCCCCAGCCAAGGCCGAGAGCTCGCAAACAGCTCAGCGAAACATCGGCGATACGCCCATGCTGGTCATCAGTCAGCGGGGCCGGAATGGTGGAACTCCGATAGACGAAATGTGGTGGTGGGCCGAAGTCACCACTGCCAATTCCAATGATCTGATCTCCCATTAAATCGGCCCAATAACACGGGCCTTGTGCGAATTCTTCGACCAGTATCCTCGGCGAAGACCGCCATATGTGCTGCCCGCCCAGTAGATAGGTCGTATGTTCGGCTAGCTCATCGACGTTGCGGCACAATCGGACGCCGACGCTGCCGCTGCCTACGGCAGGCTTCACAACCACCGGCAGTCCGATTTCCGCGGCGGAGCTTTCCACGTCCGTCCCGTTCGCGGCCAAGCGATAAGCAGGCATTGGAACGCCGGCCTCCGCGAGGAGCTGACGTTGAGTAAACTTGTCGCTGCATCGTTCGACGGATGCGGGGTTCGGCCCCGGTAGATCGAAATGCCGGCACAGCTTGCCAACCGTCGCATAGATCGACTCGTCGTCGCCCGCAAACCCAGTAATGCCAGCAATGTTATACGTCCCACCTAAGCGGGAACATTCGCGGATCAGCGCATCGAGATCATCTGTATCGACACGGATTGTCTCAATTCCTTCCGCCGCAAGATAGTAGTATTGAGCCGGATCACTCGATAGGGTAATTGGAGTAAGATCAAGACGCTTGGCCGCTTGGACGTATCTCAGACCATTCCCCCTGGAATGACCTTCAATCAGTATGAGAGCTCTTCTTGCCATTGGCTTAATCCCAGTTGTGTGCTCTGCCGAGTTCGCGGTATCGGCTTCAGCTTCTTATCCCTTGAAAAATCCGCATTTGCAGCGAAGGTACCATATTACGCGACTTTTATACGAAAAGATTATATAAAGTTATTTGACAGATATGTGAAACAATACTTGATCTACCTCGCATGAGGCGTCTCGACGAATTGTCGATGTTTGCCCTTTTAAGAGAGGCTAGTTCGACCTGCAAAAGTACTTCGTGCGGCTCGCTTTCGATGACGGCAACGATCATGTTGTCCCGATCCAGTAGAGGCGACGATTGCTCGTCGCCCACCGGGTCACCTGAGGCGGTCACCCGCCCCCGGTTCCCACAGAACGTGGCGTGCGGAGCTACCGCCCCACGCTCGCCAATCGAGGTGAAGCCATGTCCATAACAAACGAAGCAGTGCAGCCATCGCTGCCGCGCCCACCACCGATGAGATTCGCCGCATCCGGAGCTGGGAGGGCGGCTTGGTGCAGGAACGGCGGGTATATCCCGATAGCACGTGGGTTTTGTTATTTGGTCGCCATCGTCGACTGGTTTACGCGTAGGGTTCTGTCTTGGCGGCCCTCCATCAGGATGGACACGGCGTTCTGCATTGAAGCACTCGAGGAGGCGCTCGCCCGATATGGCAAGCCGGAAATCTTCAACTCCGACCAGGGCAGCCAGTTCACCAGCATCGAGTTCACCAAGATCCTGCTCGATCAGAAAATCCAGATCAGCACGGATGGTAAGGGCGCCTGGCGCGATGACGTCTTCGTCGAGCGCCTATGGGGAACCGTCAAATACAACGAGGTCTATCTCCATGCCTATGAAAGCGTCAACAGAACGCCCGATGAGGCCTACTTCACCCTGATGACCCTTCCCGAAGCGGCTTAAACACAGGCAGGTCCACTAATAAATCGGGAAATCCTGTTGAAACAGACCGAGCCAGCTCTGTATACTATGATCCCGAACTACTGAGGTTTTATGCACGGTACAGCGTATTAGGGGTGTCGCTTAGCAGTTCGGCGCCTCGCTCCGTCACCAGGATGTGCGCCCCTGTCCCAAACAGGTAGCCGCTTTCGCTGCACAATATGTTGGGTATGTGAAATGTCATGCCGCTTTTAAGAGTCTCCTTCCCACCTGGCTCCAAGCTGAGGTCGCTGCGTCCGCTTGATAAACCGGTTTGGTATCCCGTTCGTTGGTGGAACACCCTTTGACGGCCGGATCGGTCGAGGACCTTGCGCCCGGCAGCGTCCAAGCTTCCAGTAGTTGCCCCCGGTTTCGCGGCCGCGACTACGGCATCGATGACCTCCTCCGCCAAGGCATGCAAAGATTCGGTTTCGGTGTGTCTGCCAAGAACGGCGCATCGTACCAGCCAGGCTTCGTAGCCATGTTTCGATCCGGCGACTTCTAAGAAGGCCGGCTCGTCTTTCTTGACTGAATGCGCGGTAGGCACGGCGTGCGGCAATTTTGTTCGCTCCCCGAACAAAATGGTAGTGTGAGCCAGAGCGATCCCATTGCCTTCCTTGGCAGCCATTGATTGAATAGCTGCCGCCAGTATTTTATCCATTTCCAGCTCGGTAACTCCTTCCTCCAGCGAGCTTTGGAAGGTGCGGACTGCCAGGTCGGTAATGCGCATCGCATCGCGCATAGCGTCGAGCTCTAATTCGCTCTTCACCGCCGCTACGGAAGTGACCACTGGGGTTGCGTCGGAAACCCTCAGATTAGGAAGCGCCGCCTGAAGTGCACTCACATCGACTGGGGCCAAGTCCCAGCTGCCGAGCTGAAATCCAACCCGCTTGCTTTGTAATCCACATCTCCGAAAAACATCGGCGCATACCCTCGCAAAATCGCCCTTATACCTATAGGGGACGATCTCGTCGATGCAGCTTTCTGCGCGCACAGTCTCAACGTCATACTCACGCACGACATAGATCGGTGACCGTCCTGGCATCAGAATCAATGGGAACGGTGCATAGTATACACCAGATCCATTATATCCGGTTAGATACTGAAGATGGTTACGGGAGGTCACCATAAGTGCATCCAATCCGGCGATAGCGGCTGCCTCTAGAACCCCCTGCTGCCTGCGCTCGTACTCTGAGCTAGGAAAGGGAATACCTGGCAAAAAAACCCGGGAAGACGTCTTGACCATATGTAACCCTCAATTTTGCTGCGTTGATGTTCAGTCCGCATAAAATTCGCGCAATTTTTGCGACGGCATTGAGAGGCCGCTGCTACGCCCCGCTTTTGCTTAGTGTCTGAAATTGAGGTCGGTCGCCAATATTTTGTCGCTAAAGGTGCCATCCTATTTCCAGATGACCGACGCGAAAGCAAACGGCGGCCCAGGTAACGCAATTCTCAACGACGGATGCGTTTGAAGCTCCGCCGAAGACTACGCATGTATCCCAGGCGGTAATGGGGAATGGGCACAACCGCTTCAAGGAACTAAGCCGTCATGGCGTACGACAGTTCGGAGCCGCGGTTGCCGCCCTCCTATACTCGGCTTAGTGGCTGTCCATCCCGAAATATCGCCTGTGGGCTATATCAAGGATACGATTGATTAGGCCGGAAAAGCTGTATCCAGCACTCTTCGCGGCTTCGACATAAGAGGAGTTCATACTGAGTCCCGGCATCGAGTTGATCTCTAGCACAAATGGTCGGCCTGAGCGATCGATTCGGAGATCGACACGGGCATAATCCCGGCACAAACAAGCGCGGAAGGTTGCAACAGAGATATCTCTCAGCACGCCCGCAAGGGAGCCTTCGATTTGCGCTGGGCAGACTTTCTTCACCCCCGAAGCAGTATACTTTGCTTCCCAAGTCATGATCCTCGGCTCTCGATCTCCGAAGTCCTTTTCTAACAGAGGAAGTACCTCAACATCGTTGTCGTTTCCAAGCAGACCCACGGCGATCTCCCGCCCGTCGATGTATTCTTCCACGAGCGCATCCTGCCTATAGGTTGCGACGATCTCCTCCACAGCTTGCCTCAACTGAGCTGGCTCATTTACTAGATGCAATCCGAAGCTATTGTCTTCGTGACGTGGTTTAACCACCACAGGAAATCGCAGGTCGCCACTGCTCTCGGTACCGAGACGCATTACGCGATAGTTTGGCGTTGGAACCCCGCAGTCTCGAATGAGGGTTTTGCTTACGACCTTGTCATCTTGCAGCCCCTGTGCGAGTGGGCTTGATCCTGTATATGGAACGCCAGCCATCTCGAGCATCGCAGGAACGTGGATGAAGCGATAATCGCCCTGAATTCCTTCAGCCAGGTTGAAGACGATTCCCGAAGGCCGATGGTGAAGGTCGGGTGGCATGTACTGCTCTAGAGTGGTGAGCAGCCCTTTGTCGCCTTCACACAACAATGTATCATGCCCCCTCTCTTGCAGCGCCGTTGCTATCCTCCCTATGGTTCCGCTGTAGCCCCCTTCCGGCCAAGGTCCCGGCGGCGTCGGATAAGGTTGACCGAACCGGTTGATCACGCCCGCGAGATTGTTGTTCCACACGACGGCTACCCGCATGAGCTACTCCTTCGAAGTTTGCTGGCTATCTATTCCGCTCGCTTTCCTTGCTTGAGCGAGCAGAGCGTCTGGAACGGCGCCGACAAAAGGGGCAGCGGTTTGCTTCACCTTCCGGGCGTAAAATAAACCCAAGCTCTCGTAACGACAGGGATAACGTTGACAGACGCACCGACAGTCGGACGGCGGATACGCAATAGGCATTGTAACGTCTTTCCCATCCAATGTGGATCATCGAAATCACGTATAGCCCACTGAAGCCAAGACCACGTGGGCATAGCGACGCTTCCACCGAGTGCCATGCAATCGGCGCGCCATTCCAAGGTCGCGCACGCAGAGCAGAAAAAGATGCATTCCGTCCAAAAAACGCGCAATAATTCAGCTTCAGTATGTCGGATTCCAAACATAGACCCTCTGGAACTGAACACAGTTCACGCATAGCAGCAAACGACAGTCACCTCTCGTGCCGTCGACCATGCAGTGCCGCGTCAGCGACGTTGCGCGCCACGTGGAGGCTAGCTGATGCTGACACATACCGGAGGCTGCGCGATTTGGTGTCATTAAACTCTGCTACCAGACGCTGATCACTTGAGGCTAAGTCACTGCGGCACAGCATTGGTTCGGTACGCTTCGCCGGTCACCGCCATCTTCCAAGGCGATGCGCGCGATTTGTTCGCCCACGCCACGCGCCGAGCCGGACCTTGCCGGCTGTGGAGTGATCTTCAGGGTCAGGCCGATCCAGCGATGCGCCGATCGGACCGACGCCGGGGATTTGCGCCAGACGGCGGCTGCATTCATCGGCCCGATGCCGGCCATCAGCTTGGTGTCGACCTCTTCCAGCTCCGTATGCACAGGACCAAGTCCGCCTACTGCCGCGTACCTTGAGGCGTTAGTGTCCTCTTAGATTAAGTGGACACTTTAGCGAATGAAGTATATGGCTAATGAAGTATATGGCTAATGAAGTATATGGCTATGGAGCGGCGTCGACGGTGGAAACGAGCACGCCTGCGGCTGTGCCGCTGCCGCCAGGTGCGGAACGACAGTGGACGCGCCGTTCCTGGACGGTCGAGTAGAAGCTGGCGATCGTGAAGTTCACGTCACCGTCGACTTCCGGTCTTTGGGACCCGTAGGAAGATCGGGAACCGATGTCTGGTTCTTTCACTTCACAACCGTCTTTTGGTTGATCCCGTAGCATTGGCCAGCGTCCCTCAGGCTCTCTTGATGGGGTGGACGGCGCCCGCAACGGATCATCCTCGTGAGAGGCGTGCCAAGATGGCTGCTGTCGAGCACTCATCTGAAGGAGCACCGTCCATGGAAAAGACTGACATCGAACTCAATGCTGTAGCCACCGTCGGCCTCGATCTGGCCAAGCATGTCTTCCAGGTCCACGCTGTCGACGCTGCCGGCCGTGTCGTCATGTCTCGTGCGCTGCGGCGCAAAGATGTGCTGGCATTCTTCGAGCGTCTACCGTCGTGCCTGATCGGCATGGAAGCATGCGGCTCGGCTCATCATTGGGCTCGCGAACTGGCAAGTTTTGGCCATGACGTGCGGCTGATGCCGCCAGCGTATGTGAAGGCCTATGTGCGTCGCCAGAAGAACGACGCCACTGATGCAGCGGCCATCTGCGAGGCGGTGACGCGGCCCTCCATGCGCTTTGTACCGGTGCGATCGGTCGAGTGCACCATGAGGTGCGCGAACTTTTGGTGGCACAGCGTACGCAACTGCTCAATGCCCTGCGCAGCCATCTGGCCGAGATCGGGATCATCGCCGCGCAGGGACCGAACAATGCTCGTGCTCTGGCAGTTCTGATCATGGAAAGCAACGACATGATCCCGGCGATCGTACGCTCGGCGCTGTCGCCTGTCGTGCGTCGGCTGAACGAACTCGATCATGAGATCGGACAAAGCGATCAGGCCATTCTGGCTCTCGCCAGAGCCGATGAGACCGCGCGCCGTCTGATGAGCGTTCCCGGCATCGGTCCCGTCACCGCCTCTGCGCTTGCCGCAAGTATCCAGGATATCTCCGCCTTCTCGGGTCCGCGTGAGTTCGCGGCCTTCCTTGGGCTAACGCCCCGGCAAAGTTCATCAGGCGGCAAGGAGCGGCTGGGGCGAGTTTCCAAGATGGGAAACCGATATCTGCGCAAGCTGCTCGTTGTCGGCGCTCACGCGGTCCTCTTCCATCGCAAACGTTGCAGCGATGCGTTGAGAAGCTGGGCCCATCGCCTGATGGAGACCAAGCCGTTCAAGCTTGTCGCCGTGGCGACCGCCAACAAGCTCGCCCGCATCGCATTCGCGCTCATGCGTGATGACGCACGCTATACCGCTACGCCGGCGTAACGGAAAAAACGGCTGAGGCTGCGGTCCAGAATCGAGGGTGACAATGACTTGATGGGAACAGACGAGGACATATCTCGAAAGCCTGCAACATAGTCGGAGCTTCGAGCTCGTTCTCTTGATCAGGCCAAAGGATCAGCGGACACCATCAGGGCCAGCGGTCACAGTTGTCGGGCGAATGAGAAACTGCCCCCCTATTGCCTCACCGAGGAATGTTACCGAACGCGATAGGGCTGACATGGGCCCTTTCTCCATCCGTCGCGGCGAAGGGAGATAGCGGCCAGCTCTTCATCCAACCGCCATCGAGGATGATCAGCCCAGCCATTTCCATGCGCCAGACCTTCATAAGCCGTTGCACCATTCTCAGGTTCTTTTCCTTAAAGCGCGAGGGGTCGATCTTTGTCAGGCGTTGCAACACACTTGCTGCCGAGAGCGCCGGCTCTTCCTCGAGCCATCCCTTGATCTGCGCCTCGAACGGCTCGTACATGCTGGGTCTCTTCGGATAGGGTTTGGTCCGCCGATACGGCCGCCGATGCGTTGGTCGGGTCTCGCCACTCTTCCAGGCCGTCTTCAGATTCGCGGCGAAGCGCTGGAGATCGATAACGGCCGGCTCCTCAATCTTCGCATTCAGGCCACGACGATCGACCCGCCGCCCAAGCTCCTCCTGCGCGGCGCGGATACCAGCAAACAGCAGCACGGGATCGGCGGTTTCCATCATCGCCTGGAGCCGCTGCTTGTCGGCCTCGGCCACACCCGGATGTGCAAGGACACGGGCCGCAGGCGGAACTGGCGGATGATAGCGCTTGATCACACGAGCGCCGATCCGCGTCTTCTCCTGAAGCTTGAATGACGGTTGGAACAGATTGCCGTAAAGCCGCACGACAGCATAAAGTTTACCAAGCGCGGCCGTCGCCTCCGCGCCGACAAACCGACCATACCCCACCAGGCGACGCACGATGGCGCCATTCTTCTGCTCCACATGCGCCTGGTCATTCTTTCGATAGGCGCGCGAGCGCGTCACTTCCAGTTCCTCGCTGCGGCACCAGGAGACGACGAACTCGTTCATGAAGGCGCTGTCGTTGTCGAAATCTACGCCGAGCAGGGGGAAGGGAAAGAACGAGCGGGCCTGTTTGATCGCCACAATCACATTGCCGCTGTCGCGCGTGCGGACCGGAACGCATTCAGTCCACCCCGTGGCAATATCGGTCAACACCATCGTCTGCACAAAGCTGCCGGACGAAGATGTGCCGGAATGCGCCACGAAATCGACCTCGACGTAACCGGGCGGCGGATCATTCCAGTCCCCGAAGGTGCGCACCGGCACCGATCGGCGAACCGCCGAACTCATTCCTGCTCGCCGGCGCTGGCCGCCGCGAGCCACAACACGTACCTCCGCCAAAAGCCGATCCATCGTCGCCGGGCTCATTGTCAGCAGCCTGCCGCGGAGCGCGGCATCGAGCTCTAGCCGGCCATGCCGTTCAAGCGCTGGCAGCAAGACAGGTATCAACGGCCGCAGCCGTTTGGAACACAGCCGCTCCGATGCCTCCCACAACACCACGAGCGCTTCGCGAACATCGCCGCCATAGCGAAGGCTGTGCCTCTTGTTGCCAGGTATCTTCGACGCGCGTTGACGGAGCACTCGGATCGCATGCTTGCGATGATAACCGGTCACCGCGACGAACTCATCGAGGATGAGGCGCTTATCGCTTCGGATCCCCGATCGATACCGCTCGACAATTGCTTCCACCAATTCCGACCGTGTCGCCATGCTGATCCGCCTTGCCATCCATCCTCCGAATCGGGATGACAACACCTGACCATCCCATTCGGAACAGCGACACTATTGGTAACATTTTGCTTGAGGCAATGCGGGGGGTCAGTTTTCCATGTCGCCCGACATTTCCAGCGGGGTACAGACTTCGCAATCGCCGGAAAGGTGTCCCTTCATCATGGAGCCGCCTCTGCGGACGATTCTAGATTCTAGCGGGGGCGGTAGCAGTAGGCTTGCTAGGGTGCGTTGAGACGAGCGGAGGTATGCACGCTCTGTGTAATTGGTAGACGGCGGAAAATTCCACGGCGGCCCACAGCTGTGCAGATCGAAATGTAATCGGCCAGCAGTAAATGCGACACTGCGTCAGCGATGCGTTCGGTTAGCGATCCTTCGATCCCGCCTGGAAAGCTGCGATTGAGATTCAATCCATCGATCGGGGTATTGCGACTCCAAGCCTGAATGGCAGGCGGGTTCAGAACTGGTAGAACGATGATCCATCCACATGTTTGTTCCTTGGGCAGCTTAGTCGATGAGTCGTCGAGCTACGATAGGACCTTCTAGTTCGTTACCATGACACCCTGGGGTTATGAGGAGCAGAGGGCCTTCCCCGTTATTCAGGCAGAATACGGGCATCGGTAAAGCATCGCAGTCGGCGCCGCCCGGGACAACTAGGTGACCGGAGCCGGCTTCTCAAGATCTATTGTAAGGCCTGGCGTGCTGCTCATTGTGCGACCTCATACTGTAAAGGGTTTGGGAAACAATCCACTCGGCCTTGGTCATCAAAGCCGGCCAGTTTTAGCGCCCGTTTGGCCGGCTCGAAAACCAGCTTCATGCCGCCAATCAGTGGGAGGAGGCGGAAACATCATCCGGGGCGCGGATCTGGCTCGCCGGCTAGGCAGAAACTTCCTGGAACGTTCGGTGGATCCTAAGTTGAGAACGCCACCAAACCGCATAGAGGATAAATAGCCAGATCAGAGGCAGGAGCATCAACAGGGACGCGACTGCAGCAATTGTCGGGTCGATTTGGTGGCGGATGTTCTCCAGCATCTTCAAGGGCAAAGTCCGAACCGATAGACCCCCGACCAGAGACGTGATGACAGCTTCGTCGAATGAATGGAGAAATGCGAACATGGCGCCGCCCACTACGCCCGGCCTGATTAATGGCAATGTTACGCGGAAAAACGTTTGCAGCGGTCCGGCACGCATGCTTTTGGCCGCCTGCTCCAACGTCCGGTCGAAGTTAGCCAATGTCGCTGACACGATCACGACAACAATCCCAACAGCGCCGATACTGTGAGCGAGGATGATACCAGTCTTTGTGCCAATCAGACCAATCTGGATGAGACCTAGATAGGTCGCGATGCCGACTACGATGACTGGAAAGGTGATAGGCGTGATTATGATCATTGTTAGCACGCCCCGAAGCCTTGGATTCATACGGCTCAACCCGAAGGCAGCAAGGGTTCCCAATACGGTGGAAAGAACAGCAACCTCGACGCCGATCTGGACGCTGGTCCATGCCGCTCCGCTCCATGACGGATCGCCGAAAAAAGATCGATACCACTGGAGCGAAAGGCCTGAAGGCGGGAATTGCAAAAATGCCCCGGCACTGAACGACATGATAACAACGATTATCCCAGGGAATAGGAGGAAAGCCATCACCAGAACGACAAAACCCGTCCCAAGTACTTTCGGCCATCGACTCTCCGTCCCAGGCGCGTAGCGCTGGGCCATCCACCGTTTGGCCCGATGGGGGCGGAGAACTTCACTAACGTGTTGTTTCACCCTGCGAACAATGGGTACTCGGGAGATCCAGCTCTTCGGCGCTCGAGTTTGGGTGCGCCCGTGCTTGCCCGAGAGGTCAAGCCCTACCATGGAAAGCACCACAATGGCAAACGCGAGGAGAACGAAGGAGGCAGCGGCGATGCGGGGAATATCGAACGAGCTTTTCACCTCGGCCGCAATGAAGGTTGAAAGCATGGCATCGCGCAATCCGCCAAGTGCCGCTGGTGTAATATAGAATCCTAGGCAGAACACAAAAACCAGCAGCGAGCCACTCCTTGCGCCGGGAAAGCTAAGGGGGAGGAATACTCGTCTGAATGCGGTGAACGGTCCCGCTCCCATACTGCGTGCAGCAGCCATCAGGGACCTATCGATCCCCATCATCGCACTAACCAACGGAAGTATCATCAACGGCAGCATGATATGGACCATACCAATGTAGACTGCCGTTCGGTTATAGATGAGCTGCAGAGGTCGATCGATCAACCCAATGTCCAGCAACATGTTATTGATGACCCCGCGATCGCCCAGAATGACAATCCACGCATAGGTACGCGCCAACCCACTAGTTAAATAGGGGATGATCACGAGAGCGATGAGCGTCATGCGCAGCCTCTTGGATGCGGTAACGATCAGGTACGCTGTTGGGTAGCCAACGATTAAGCAGATGGCTGTAGCAACAACGCTTATCTCGATCGTCTGGAAGAGCACTCGCACATTGGCTGGATGAGAAAAAACGTCTCGTAGTATCGGAATGAAAAGTCTGGAGCAGTGACACTGTTGAGGAACAGCAAGCTTATAGGAATGCCAAAAACCACTAGCAAAAGCGCGAACGCTGGGGTGGCTAACCCAATTGGCATCTGGGCCATTCTGCGCAGAAACTTCATGAGTATCACCTTGTCAATCGCTTATGCCGCAACGAAGCGAATGTCTGACTGCAGCCAGGTGAGGCAAACCTCCTCGCTTGGCTGGAAAACAGGTTGGCCCGCCGCGACATGTTCCCGGACGACGAGCACCGTGTTGCCGACGCGAACATGGTATTTTCGCAAAGGGCCCGCAAAAATCATATCGTGGACCGCACCGGTAACATACTGGCGCTGGTCCGTTTGGGCGCGCTCCGCAGTCTTCGGAAGTATTCCTATGCGCTCTGGCCTTATCATAGCATGTGTGCCGGTTTGGGGGGCCTTGTCGGCTCTGGTCGGCAACATGCCATCCTCGAGAATATTCGCCTCACCCAGAAATTTCGCTACGAAGCATGATGATGGCCGGTCGTAGAGGGCCTCCGGCGTACCGATTTGCTCGATACGTCCTGCGCGCATCACAACAATCCGGTCCGACAGAGTAAGCGCCTCCTCCTGGTCATGCGTAACGCAGACCGTCGTAATACCGAACTCCTTGTGTAAGCTCTTCATCTCGATCTGCATCTGCTCACGCAGGTTACGGTCGAGTGCCCCAAGCGGTTCATCAAGCAAGAGGAAGGGTGGATCGGCAATCAACGCGCGGGCGAGCGCCACCCGCTGCTGCTGACCGCCACTCAATTGGGATGGCATGCGGCCGCCAAATTCCCTTAGATGCACGCGCTCAAGCATCCGGGCCACTCGAGCGTTCCTCAGGTCAGGAGCCATGCCGCGCATTTCGAGAGGGAATTCTAGGTTTCGAGCCACTGTGAGATGTGGGAACAGTGCATAGCTCTGGAAAACAATGCCTTGGTCGCGACGATAGGACGGGACCGCGGCGACCGAATGTCCAGCAATCATTATATCGCCCGCACTAGGAGCCTCAAAGCCGGCCAAAAGCATAAGAGTGGTTGTCTTGCCCGAACCGCTCGGACCCAGAATAGTCAGGAACTCGCCGCGGCGAACGCTTAATGACAAGTCTCTGACTGCGGGCACCGCCCCGTACATCTTGGTAACGTTGCGGAATTCGATCTGAGGCGATCGGTTCATCTCTCCAGCGCCATCGTCCAGATTCGCGGTGGTGATCGTTGAGTGCATGTTCACTGTAGCTCCTCCAGCATCGCCCGACTTAAGTCGCCGGCATTTACCGTCCTGCTGCCCTCAAACCCGATGCCGTGAGCGGAGAGCGAGTTTGGTCCAACCCGCCCCGGTCACATTTTTCAGCATTCGTTTCGATTGTATCCCGACAGGGCGATCACCCCAACGGGGATATCTGCACTTCAACCCGGCGCTACTGCAATATCCATTCATTCCAACGCTGGATAAGGAGCTCGGTGTTCGAAATGCCGCTGGGGCCCACATCACTATACCACTGGCCATTTATCGCGATGCTGCTCTTCATGTAGTCTGGGTAAGTAGGCAGTTTGCGAGCAATCTTCTCGGGAAGGAGTTTTAACGCATTTCGGTTGCTTGGCCCTCCAGAAAACAATCGGGCAAAGGCGGCTTGACGGTCCGCGCGGGTGACAAATTCGATGAACTTTTGGCCGGTCTTTGCGTTGGGTGCCCCCTTCGGAATAATCCAGTAGTCCCATTGCAGCTTTGCCTGGTTCCGATTGATCTCCGTCGGAGCCCCTTGATCAATCAGCAGCTGAGCTCTTACGTCGTAGGCTTGAGCGATGTCCACGACCTTGTCGTGCAACATCTGCTGTATCTCTGACCCGCTTCCCCACCATTTCCGAATGTGCGGTTTGATCTTATCCAAACTGGCAAACACCCGATCGATATCCATCGGATAGAGCTTGTCGGGAGATACGCCATCCGCCAGCAAGGCCTCTTCCCAAGGCCCTTCTGATCCGTATTGACCAGACACAAGTGTTCGGACACCAGGAAATTTTTCGACATCCCAGAATTCGGGCCAGCTTGTCGGACGGGGTTTATCTACAGGGAATGTTTCTGTGTTATAGACCATGTTGTAGGAGTAAATGAGAGCTGCAACCCCAAAACGCTGCTTGGCAAAGTCATAAATGGCTTCCAGCTCGTCATTTTTGAAGTTAGAGTAGTCAATTTCCTCGAGAAGTCCCTTTTTCACTGCAACAAGATTTTCTCCTTGACCAAGCGACCCTACATCGATCGTGACGTTACCTGATTTAACCATCAATTCGATTACGCCCATATACATGTCGTCGGTGATCGCGTTGACCTTAACACCGGTCTCAGCCTCAAATGGCTTTGCGTAAGCCTCAATGTTGGCTTTTCCATAATCGCCACCTCCCACCATTACGTTGATCTGGTTCGGCGTTTGCGCCGAAACGCGTCCCGCAAAGGAAGACAAAGCGCCAGCGGCCAGCGCTGTCGATGTCGTCTGCAGCAAACGCCTCCGGTTTATTTTGTATTTCATGTCATTACCCTCTTATTGTTTATCTCAGCCTTTGATTAGCTAAGATTTCTTGCATTCGAACCAAAACTCCCCTACGCGGCGAGAGCAGCCTCGGCTAAGTTGAGCCAGTACCTATGCCATAGAACAGTGCTTCGTCGTTAAAGTCGTAGGCTGGATTATGGAGAGCAGGAGCGAACCATTTCCAAGCAGAATATATGCCGCCGGCCGCGCCATGTCGGCCCGCAACCCGATATTGGGTCCATCTCCGAGTTGACCTTTGATCAATGCAACCACGCCGGTTTCCGCTATCCTACACTCGATGTAGTTGATTCCGAAGGAAGCAAGCTTTCGGCCACGAACGACGCTGTGTTATTCACCCGATAGTCAAGTTCGGGGTTCTCGTGAAGATACCAACGCCAAGTCGTTGCTTCGACCTAGATTTCCTTGTGTCAACCCCAACCATAGGCACGTTCCCGCATTCGAGTGGTTTGGATCAGGCGCCAGTGTGTGAAGAATGATCAATGGCACCGGAGTTGTCGTCAAATTCAGTTTGCATATTGTCACCATCTAGAACCGAGATAGTCCCACGGTCTCGGTGTTAGTGCCCGCAACTACGACCCTGACAACAATCCGATTGTGCTTAAACGGATAAGCTTCTGCCTGGAGAAGGATCGGATGCGCGCTTCAGACGTCGCGCAGGGGCAATCGTAAATCTGGTCCGCTGGCAACGGCGACCCTCCGTCTCCCGCGAACTAGCTTACCCTGCACTGCGAGCGCTGTGCTACTTAACCCGCATACTTTATGCGTTAGGCCCGATAAAGTGTTGACGGGATTTCGCTCAGGAGCTCCGCGCCACGATCTGTCACGAGCACGTGCGCGCCGGCACCAAACAGGTAGCCGCTTTCGCTGCACAAAATGTTTGGCATGTGCAGGGTCATGCCTGCGGTGAGTGATTCATTGACATCGGGCTCGAGACTCAAGTCGCCGCGCTCAGTCCAGTTAATGCCGGTTTGGTATCCTGTTCGTTGGCGGAAGACGCCTTTGCGTCCAGATCGCTTCAATACCTCCTGCCCAGCAGCGTGGACATCCGCTGGGGTGGCACCTGGGCGAATCGAGGAGACCAGAGCTGCAATGACCTCCTCAGCCAACTTGTGCAAAGATTCGGTTTCGGGATGTTTGCCAAGGACTGCGCATCGAACCATTCCTACGGTATACCCGTGCTTTGACGCTCCTACCTCCAGAAATGCTGGCTCGTTATTGCTGAGAGGATGATGGGTTGCTGGGGCATGGGGCAACTTCACCCGCTCCCCAAACAAAATGGTAACCGGCGCCAGCTCGATATCCCCAGCCGCATTGCTTGGGTCATTCTGTACCGCCGCGGCCAGGGCTGCAGCCATCTCGATTTCTGTAATTCCGGGACGAAGCGATTTTTGGAAGGTTCGGATAGCCAAATCAGTAAATCGAACAGCATCGCGCATGCAGGCCAACTCAAGTTTTCCTTTCACTGCGGACAGTGACGAAACCAGCCGGGTGACATCAGTGATTTTCAGATCCGGAAGCTGGTCTTGCACTGCGCGCACATCGGCCGGCGCTAGATTCCAGCATCCAAGCTCGAAACCAACCAATTTATTTTGCAGACCGAGTCGGCGCAATACATCTGCGCATACTCTGCCAAAATCCGGCTGATGTGTATACGTTACAATTTCGTCGATACAACTATATGAACGCACTGCTTGCTCATCATATTCGCGAACGACAAATATTGGAGCGCGCCCCGGGATCAAAATAAGAGGAAATGGCGCAAAATATCCGCCGTTCCCATCATAGCCGCTGAGATACTTCAAATGGCCGTGCGCGGTTACCACAATTGCGTCCAAGCCTGCTGTGGCAACCGCAGTCACCACATTGTTTTGTCGGCGCTCATACTCCGATATTGGGAAGGGGACACCCGTCAGAGGAATTGCGGGGCGCATCGTCGCCATATCTCACCTCAATGTGTTGTGGTTCGGTTGCGCAAAAATGCGCGATCGGTTCGTCACAGACGCTTCGCCGGCTCATCCGGTCTGACAATCCGCTTTCCTAGCGACTTGCGTCAAATGCTATTCCTATATCGGCATCATCTGGCAGCCAGATGCAAAAGTCTCCGCAATCCAAGCCAAGCATGGCCGGCGCCTTGTCGTGCCACATCAAAACCGTGCAATCAGAATGAGACCAAACTTGGCTCGCTCAAACTGTCTAGTTATTTGCGTTTTGCCGAAACGTTCGGCGATGATCCGACGCACTTTGCCCAATTTTTGTTTTTATGGCATCCTCTATTGAAAGGGATCGCGTCAGGGTGGTGTCCACCTCCCTGACCAATTTGAGATCGCCGTGTGTGACGCCCTCAGGTTATCGCCCCAAGCATAATGCGCCGGCTCGTATGGTGGTCATAGATGGGCAATCCCGTCATGCGGCGCAGCTTCGGTGCGAATTTTGGGAACTCTGTGCATTCAAAGATGAATCCGCCGATGTCTGGATGAGTAGCGCGAAGCCGCCGCACGGCTTCTGTGAGATGTCGCTCTGTGTCAGAGTCGGGGATCAGCGCCGTCCCTGTCGGACGCTTCAGTTCGCTCGCCACAAGCATGCTGCCTGAGATGCCATCGACTACAACTCGCGCGCGTTCCTCAGGAGCCCGGATGATGCCCAGAAGATCGGTACCCATGTACTTCTCGTGGGCGACCACGACGCCGAGTTTGGCGCGGGGGGGCAGATGGCGGATCACGGTCGGAGCTAAAAGGAGGCTCCCCGTCGACACAGGCACTTTCACCGCGGCAGCGATGGCCTCCTGGTATCGGGCGGTATAGCCACAGTCGGAGCTAATCGCAGTGGCGCCACAGTCGACAAGGCGACGGGCGGCTTCGGCGTAAGCACAATAAAGGTCTGGGTCGTCATCGAGCAGTGCCCGCCACCATGCACCGGGGACTTTTTCACAGATGACAGGGCGACCGTCCAATGTTTGCAATTCTGAACTGGTTGGATGACCGTCCCAAAGGCTGAGAATTCCAATGGGCAGCGCAGTAGCCGATGCTTGGGCAGGGTCAATTCTGGTTGAGAATCCACTGGCTCCGGCAATCATCTTTCACCCTCCGTCTTGAGTGCGCGATATTCGCGTCGAATGATTGCGCGGTCGAGTCGACGATGTTCAACGCCACGCATGTCCTCATTGTTCAGAAGACGTGCTCAAGATTGGGCAGTCGCGCCGGCTACGAACTGAGACGCCCTCGCGGGGCGCGGCGGACAATATGGCTCGGGCGATTGCGTTCCACTAAACATCGACCGCGCAGTTAGCGTAGTCAAATGCATTGTTTATATCGCCATTATCTGACTTCGAGATAATTTCAAAGATAGGCTTAGGCCGCTATCGGTACCAGAAGCGAAGCCCTGCAAGGCATGCAACGCTCAGGACGCTCTGGGGTTAGAGTGATGAAATGGATACGAAAAATATAAATCTGGATTGTACTGGGGCGGATAGGGCACCTCCTCAAGGAAAGACATCGCTCGGCATTGTGACTGAAGACGCCAAATCCTGCCAGACCCCAATGGCAAAACCTTCTCGGTGGTGGACCCTACTTTGTCGAGCGCCATTGAGGTGCTCGTCAACAAAGCCGAACTGTTGGCTGCCCTTGGATAAGCAAGAGCTGGTGACGAAGACCGGGAGAGACGACCGCCGAACCCTGTGGCCGGCCGGCACGGTTTACCGATTTCGCCAAGCTATCCTCGACGAGAGGCCTGTCGCCGCCGGTACAAGATTGCCGCTCATCAGGGGACTCGCGGTGATCCATGACTTGACTCAGAGTGCATAGCGCACCCGTCGTAAACACCTCGCTGTGCGCGTCGTGGCCGAGCCGTAGTGCCCAGCCCGGTCGCGCGATGTCATATTTGAGCCGGTTCCAGGAAGGATCGCGTCAGCGATACTGAGCGAAGATGGCGGAACGCGAAGCGCCTTGAACCCAATGTCATCAGCCCTCCGACATAGATGGAGGTGGCTGGTTTGCGGGGAATGACGACCGTTGATCGTTGAGCTGTTTTAGATCTTCAGTGGTCGCGCAACCATTGCTAACCCTTCGTTGATTTCGACATGCGCCCCCGATCGTATGGCCACGACAATGGATGCTCCCGGTGCAAGGATATCAATAGAATCAGTGGACAGCGAATCCATCAGATGCAGGATGCCTATGAGATCTCCCTGCTTCACTTCATCCAACACCGAGCAGCGAGGCTCGAAGATGCCCGTTGCAGGCGATTTCAACTCGTCGGACGAATGCGTTTCGAGTGTTTGGCCGGACTTCTGTTGATGGAACGTTGGATACTCGGCTCTACCCTCGACCAGCCCGAGCGCGATGAGCGCGTTGCGTACTCCAATCTCGTAGATCGCGAGATCATCAGCGCCGACTGTGCCGCCGCCGAATTCAGTGCAAACAAATACCTTGCCATGGTTGTGGGCCAGGATATCGAACATTCCAGCCGTGTCGTTGTAATCCCAGACCAAAGTCAGGGGCAATTTAAACGCTTCCGCCATTCTCACCGTCCTTGTCATGAGATTGTGATCGGCGATCGGGTGCGTCGTGGCGGCCGGCGGAAAATCCCACGTTGGTCCAAAGCTGTGCAGATCAAATACGGTATCGGCCATCGGCAACAACACGCGCGAAACTGCCTCCGCGATTCGTTCGGTGACCGAACCATCTGCGCGGCCAGGGAACACGCGATTGAGGTTCAACCCGTCGAGCGGAGTATTCCGGCTGTAGGCCTCCACGGCCAAAGGATTGAGGGCTGGTAGGACGATGACCCTTCCACAGGTTTGCGCTTCTGGTAGCCACTCGACAAGCCTTCGCGCGACAAGTGGTCCCTCCAGTTCATTGCCATGATTTCCGCCGGTGATAAGAAGGCGCGGTCCCTCTCCCTTGTTAAGACTAAAGACAGGCAGCCGAAGCTCACCTCGGTCAGTTCCTCCGGGGACGACAAGATGTCCCTTGCTCGTGCCGGGCAGATCGGGATCAAACGTAAGATGGGGTGCTTCGCTCATCGTTCAACCTGTTTCGAGTATTCGGGCGCGATTGCGGTCGTTTTGCGGAGCTGTTGCCCGTTTGCATTCTCCGCTCTCGAAGTATGCGCCCGGCAATCTCCAATTCGCCAATATAATGTCCCGGACGGTCCCATCACGTTGCCAGATGGCTATCAGTGTGGTTTCGGTGAGGCTGCCATATCCGGATGGCGTCCTCAATAACTTCAGCCGGAATGCCTACTACGGTCGCCGACGATTCGATCTCGGGTGAGCTTTGTGCCTCAACGAACTTTCCACCCGCTATCGTAGGCTCGCAATGGCATCGAAGGATGGAGGATCGCCTACAATGTGATTCTCAAAGCCTTTTGCAGGATGTCGAGTTGAAGAAGTTCTAGGTACTATCGCTCAGAGACCTTAACTTCTCGACCAACGTCTGTCGACACGACGGACCGCTCGCTGATGTCGGTCTCTAGGCCTTCTCTCAGCCAGTCGTCAGCGTCTGCGCCGTGCAGCCGATCCCGGCGACAATCGACGAAACCATAGACCCAGCGCGATGTATATTGTGATCCCGAACTACTGAGGTTTATGCACGGTACAGCGTGTTAGGGGGTCGCTTAGCAGTTCGGCCCCCCGCTCTGTCACCAGGATGTGCGCCCCTGTCCCAAACAGGTAGCCGCTTTCGCTGCACAATATGTTGGTTATGTGAAATGTCATGCCGCTTTTAAGAGTCTCCTTCCCACTGGCTCCAAGCTGAGGTCGCTGCGTCCGCTTGATAAACCGGTTTGGTATCCCGTTCGTTGGCGGAACACCCTTTGACGGCCGGATCGGTCGAGGACCTTGCGCCCGGCAGCGTCCAAGCTTCCAGTAGTTGCCCCCGGTTTCGCGGCCGCGACTACGGCATCGATGACCTCCTCCGCCAAGGCATGCAAAGATTCGGTTTCGGTGTGTCTGCCAAGAACGGCGCATCGTACCAGCCAGGCTTCGTAGCCATGTTTCGATCCGGCGACTTCTAAGAAGGCCGGCTCGTCTTTCTTGACTGAATGCGCGGTAGGCACGTGTTTCGGTAATTCCCGGACACGCTTTTCGCTAAATCCCGGACAGTGATTTCAGTAATTCGCGGACAGCGATTCCGCTAAATCCCGGACAGTTTTCGGAAGCGGATTTACCGGTCGGTTCTTGGCTGCGCCGTTCTGGCAGTTTGGCCTCTCACGATGATGTTGAGAGGGGCCATGCCGAGACGGAAGCAAGCGAGACGAACGAGCGTGAGGGACATCCAAGCGATGTTGCGCCTGACCCATGAGCAGGGTCTTTCGGTGCGTGAAGTGTCGGAACGGCTGAAGATCAGCAAGACGACAGTATCAACCTATTTGCTACGGGCGCGGGAGGCCGGGCTGTCATGCTGGCCTCTGCCGCCGGGCCACGACGACGCGACACTTGAGCGGCTGCTGTTTGGCCGTGCCGGTCGTCCGCCGCAAGACCTGAGCGAACCGGACTTTGCGCTGATCGCCAGGGAGCTGAAGCGCAAGGGGGTGACGCTGACGCTGTTGTGGCAGGAGTATCGCGCCGCCCATCCCGACGGCTACGGCTACACCTGGTTCTGCGAGCACTTCGCCGCTTTCGAGCGCCGGACGAGCGCGACATTCCGCAATCGGCATGCGGCGGGCGCGGTGATGCAGACGGACTATGCCGGGCAGACGGTGCCGGTGATCGATCCGGCGACTGGCGTCATTTACCCGGCGCAGATTTTTGTCGCGGTGCTGGGCGCCTCCAACCTGACCTTCGCCTTTGCCAGCTCCAGCCAGAAGCTGCCGGACTGGATCGAGGGCCAGGTGCGAGCGCTCGCCTTCTTCGGCGGCGTCACCAGAGCGATCGTGTGCGACAACCTGAAGGCCGGTGTCGTCAAGGCGCTGTGGTTCGAGCCGACGCTGAACGCGACCTTTGCCGCGATGGCCGAGCACTACGACACCACCATCCTGCCGACCCGCAGCCGCAAGCCGCGCGACAAGGCCAAGGTCGAAGGCGCGGTGCTGATTGTCGAGCGCTGGATTCTGGCGCGGCTGAGGAACCGATCCTTCTTCTCGATCGCCGAGCTCAACGCGGCGATCGCCGAACTGCTCGAGGAGCTGAACAACCGGCCGATGCGCCATATCGGCCAAAGCCGCCGCGAACTGTTCGAGGAGATCGAGCGGGCTGCCTTGAAGCCGCTGCCGGTGGCACCGTTCGAGTACGCCGAGTGGAAGTCGGCGAAGGTCCATCCTGACTACCATGTCGAGGTCGACAAGACCTTCTATTCGGTGCCGCACCGGCTGATCGGGCGCACCGTCGAGGTGCGGCTCACGCATCGAGTGGTCGAGATCTTCCACGATCACCAGCGTGTCGCCAGCCATATCCGTCGCTCGCAGCGTTCCGGCCATGTCACCGTCAACGAACACATGCCCAAGGCGCACCAGCGCTACGCCAACACCACGCCGGCCAGCCTGATCAGCCGGGCGGCCAGGATCGGCCCCAACGCCGCCATCCTGGTCGAGCGCATGATGCGCGACCGGCCGCATCCGGAACAGGGATACCGCTCGGCCATGGGCATCCTGTCGCTGGCGCCGCGCTATGGGCCGGAGCGTCTCGATGCCGCCTGCGAGCGGGCGCTGCTGATCAACGCGATCGCCTACTCCTCCGTCACCGCCATCCTCAAAGCCGGCCTCGACCGGGCCAGCTCCGCAGAACCGGCAAAGCCGACACTCCAGCACGCCAACATCCGCGGCTCCACCTATTACCAGTGAAGGAAAGGAAGAAAGAATGCTGACGAACCCCACCCTCGACCAGATGCAGGCCCTCGGTCTGGCCGGCATGGCTGCCGCCTGGCGCGAACTGGCCGAACGCAACAACGCCAACGATCTCGCCGTGACGAGTGGCTCGGCCTGATGCTCGACCGCGAGGTCGCCATGCGGGCCGACAAGCGCGTCCGGAACCGGCTCGCCTCAGCCAGGCTGCGCTTTCCCGAAGCCTGCATCGAGGACATCGACTTTGCCGCGCCGCGCGGACTCGACCGGCGCAGTACCATGGCGCTCGCCCAGGGCGAATGGTGAAAGCGCATGAGAACCTGATCGTCACCGGCCAGACCGGAACCGGCAAGTCGTGGCTGGCCTGCGCCTTCGGCCGGCAAGCGGCACGGCTCGATCATTCCGTGCTCTATGTGCGCGTGCCGCGCCTGTTCGAGATTTGGCGCTCGCTCGTCTCGATGGCCGCTTCCCACGCCTCATCGACAAACTCACCCGCGCGCAACTGCTCATCCTCGATGACTTCGGAACCCACAGCCTCACCGACCAGCAGCGCTTCCATCTGTTCGAAATCGTCGAGGAACGCTATCGCCGCAAATCCACCCTGATCACCGCCCAGGTCCCGGTGGCCAGATGGCATGACCTGATCGCAGACCCCACGGTCGCCGACGCCATTCTCGACCGAATCGTGCACAACGCCCACCGCATCGTGCTCCAGGGCGACAGCATGCGAAAGCAAAAGGCCGCGCCCCTCTTGACCGGTGCCGAAAACGGCGAATCAATCATCCATGAACGCAACAAAGGCACCCAAGGACCGACGCCGCCAGACTGTCCCGACATTAGCGAAACTACTGTCCGGGAATTAGCGGAACCCCTGTCCGGCTTTTGCGAAATACGCACGGTAGGCACGGCGTGCGGCAATTTTGTTCGCTCCCCGAACAAAATGGTAGTGTGAGCCAAAGCGATCCCATTGCCTTCCTTGGCAGCCATTGATTGAATAGCTGCCGCCAGTATTTTCCTGCAGGTCGTGAGGCAGAGCCGTCATGACCGCGCACTAATGGTCGGGAGCGATCGCCACGAGCGTGGCCGCCGTGACGAACTGGACGCTATGGTTCTGCCGGATCGCCTCGCGCCCGAGAGCCACCGCCAGATGTGTTTTGCCCGTACCCGGAGGTCCAAGGAACAGGACCGTGTCGCCATGGGCAATCCAGCGGCAGGTCGCCAGCTCCCGGACTTGGCGCTGATCCAGCGACGGCTGCGCGTCGAAGTCGAAGCCATCGAGTTTGCGCACAAACGGGAACTGCGCGATCTTGCCTGCCATAGAGATGCGCCGCTCGTCGCGCCGCGCGATCTCGCGCGTCACCAGGAAGGCCAAAGCCTCGCGCAAGGTCATTTGCGAACGCGCCGCTTCGTCCAGCAGCGTATCGAGCTGGTCCCGGATCGCGGTCAGCTTCAGCCGGTCGAGCTGAGCCACCAGCATCTCGTGATCGACCGCCGTCGTCACCAGCTGCCTCCCACCAGTGCTTCATATTCTGCCAATGGCCGCAACAGCGCGGAAGGCGCAACGATATCCGCCTGCGCCGATCGTACCAACGCAGCAGCGCCGACCACGCCGGCAAGATGCGCGCGCTGGTCGATCCGTTGGCGACGTCCGCGGCACAAGGCATGATCCGCCACCACCTCGCCCGCATGACGCAGATAACGCGGCCGCCCAGCAGCACGACTTGAACGCTCTCCCCGATCAGCCGCCAGGGAACCGAGTAACTGTTCGTGTCCAGGTCGATTGCGCAGTCTGCCTGGACCTTGCGCACGAGATCCGTGCGATGTGAAGGATAAGGCGACATCCAGATTTACGGGCAGTCGTCCTCGGCTGATCTTGTTGCCCCAGACCTTTAAGGGATGGGCGGCTCGACCTGGAGTCTCGCATGGCAATCGAGGCATTGGCGCAAGGCACAGCGAAGGGGGAGATTGCTCGGTCCGTTACCACGTGGCCCGGATGAAGTGTCAAGCGAAGATGTTTTGCGGTTTCCTTGATCTCGAGCGTCGTTCCGGCCCTTCCGCAATAGGCCGGAACGACGCTTTGCGCGAAGCCGGTAGCTGTCGCCACGGATGGTTATCACTGTCGAATGATGAAGCAGCGATCAAGGATCGCCGTTGCCACCACGGGATCGCCAAACACGCTGCCCATTCGCACGTCGCCCTTCACCAGTCTTTGATCGGAATTGGCGGCCGGGTCCACGGCAGAATCCGGAGGCTCCACGCCGTCCAGGCGTGGATACGGATGGCATTCCGGGGCGGGCCGGTTCTGCGGCAAATTTCCCTGATCGATGAATGCTCTCGAAAATGCCAGCGTCGGATCACGCTCCACATGTCGATCACTCGGTAGCCCCGTTGAAACAACGCAGGGCGAGGTTCAAACTTTAGACAATTCTCGATTAAAATATCCCGCAACGCCGGATCAGTTCCCAGTGGCTGACAAGGACGTTCCGCCTCTGGGATCCTCTCCGGACTATCTGCGAAGCGCGGGCCTGGAACACAAGACCCGCGAAGGCTCTCTTCTGGGCATCGGCTATAGGTATCAGCGACGTTCTCCACCCGCACGACGGTACCCCCGACGAACATTTCTTCGGTCCTGTTGGGCTCGCCACAAAAATCACAGAACCTTTGCAAACACAAATTGCTGACAATGTTACCTTCAGCACGAGATTTGGGGTCAAGGCAGGAATGAAATGCCGCCTCCAATTTATGCTCAGGCCGCCGCAGCACGCAAACGGAGAGAACAGCCAGTGACAAGAAGAGCGCTTATCCTGCTTGAAGGCCATAGTCGGATCGGTCTACTATACTTAAACGCAGCACGACGCCTTGGTCTTCATCCAATTACAATGTCGGCTGACCCAGCTCAGTACGATTATCTTGCGTCGGAAGGTGGTGAGGCAATCCGTGTCGAGACAGACAATCTAGATGCGCTTATCCATGAATGTTCGCGGCTAGGTGCGACATATGACATTGCTGGCATTACTGGTTTCGCGGGGGACGACGAGTCGGTCTATGCGACAGTGGGTAAGCTCTGTCAGTACTTGGGTTTACCGGGACCTAACCCCCCATCGATTGAACGATGCTGCAACAAATTCACTCAACGTCAGGTCCTCGCGGAGGCTGGCGTTCCAATTCCTGCTTACCGCTTGGCAGCGAATGCGATGGAAATTGAAAGCGCTGCCGTGGACATAGGGTTGCCGGTGGTTCTTAAGCCCGCCTTAGGTAGCGGCAGCATTGGAGTCCTATTGTGCCGCAACTTCGATGAGTTGGCGGAACATGCGACACTGTTGGGCGGGACCCACCATCTAAGGCGGTCCTCGCCGGGAATACTGGTCGAAGAATTCGCGCAAGGTCCACACTATGCCGTTGACCTCATGGGAGATGAGGTCATTGGTATTGCCGCTGGCAAATTCGGCCGCCCGCCGCATTTCGTGTTTCGTGAGTACACCCATCCGGCCGCGCTGAATGAGGAAGACCATAAACGTATCGCCGACGTTTCGCTGAGCTGTTTGCGAGCGCTCAAGCTTGGCTGGGGGCCAAGCAACATTGAATTTCGTTTGACGAAGCGCGGCCCAGTCGTCATTGAAGTCAATCCGCGGCTTGCGGGGGGCCTAATCCTCGGCTGGTCCAGTTGGCTTACGGCGTCGACTTGGTCGCCCAGCACATCAAGCTTGTGATCGGCGAGGAATGGGATTTGCAAAAAAGACATTCCCATACGGCCGGCGCGCGGTTCCTAGTTCCTGATCGCGATGGCACCCTCGATTGGATCACCGGCGATCGTGATGCGGCTGCCCTAGCAGGTGTTGTCGAGGTTGAGTGGTATGTTAGACCCAAGACGCCGATCGCCATAAAAGGAGATTACCGTGATCGCATCGGACATGTCATTGCCGCCTCACCCCGTCTTGCTCAGACGGATGATATACTTGAGCGTGCGGCTGCCTTGATCAATTGGTCGATCGCTCCGTTTCTTGGCGAACAAAGACCATCAGCGGCACCTGACGTTTTGGCACCGGCGGACGTGCCGCCGCCCAAGAAGTGCTCGTAGTAGAACATTCAAGCGGTCGAGAATTTGGGAGTTGCAACTCAATGAGGGTTAGTACTTCCCACATCTATAGACATCGAAGCATCTTCAGTGATTTAGCGGTCGCGCAACGAGCGCTACTCCTTCCTCGACGTCGACATACGTTCCGGATCGGATGGCGTATACAATGGATGCCTGAGGCGCACGGATGTAAATGGCGGCGGCCGTCAAAGAATCCATCGGATACACAGCGCCTATGATATCTCCCAGCTTCACTTCATCCAAGACCGAGCACCGAGGTTCGAAGATGCCCCGCGCTGGCGACTTCAGTTCGTCGGACGAGCGTCGCGTTTCGAGTGTCTGGGTGGACTTCCGGTGACGAAAGGTCGGATGCTCCGGCTTTCCTTCTACGAGTCCGAGCGCGATGAGTGCGTTGCGCAATCCAGCTTCGTAGATCGCGATAGCGTCGAAGCTGACCGTGCCGCCGCCGAATTCAGCGCAAACGAATGTCTTGCCCTGCTTTTGGGCCAAAGTATCAAACATTCCAGGTGAACCTGGATGTTCCCAAACCAACGTCATGGGTAGTTGGAACGCCTCGGCCATTTGGAGCGTCTTGGCCATGAGAACGGGATCAGCAATTGGATGCGTCGTGCTCGACGGTGGGAAATCCCACGCTAGTCCAAAGCTGTGCAGATCGAAGACGATGTCGGCACATGGCAATAATATATGCGAAACCGCATCCGCGATCCGTTCGGTTACTGATCCGTCGCTACGGCCCGGAAAAACTCGATTGAGATTTAAGCCGTCGGTCGGCGTATTTCGGCTGCATGCCATTACGGCTGGTGGATTGAGCACCGGTGCGATTACAACTCTTCCACAAGCTTGCGCTTCGGGAAGCCACTCGACAAGTCGCCGCGCAACAATCGGCCCTTCCAATTCATCGCCATGACATCCGCCAGTGATCAGGAGCCGTGGTCCCTCGCCCTTGTTGAGACTGAAGACCGGAAGCGAAAGAGCTTCGCAATCGACGCCTTTTGGGACAACAAGGTGCCCGTTGCTGATACCGGGCTTGTCGAGATCAAACGTAAGGTGTGGTGCTTCGCTCATTGCCGAGATTTCCTTCAAATTTGAGCTACGAGACTATCTCCGCCGATTCCGATCAGCTTTGGCACTGAGGTGCGGTGCGCCACGAGTTTTCAATCGGGGACGTGGTTTGCCCGCACATCGCGACGCAATGATCCAAAGTGTTTCGCGAGGGCTGGTAATTTGGGCCTAGAGGTGCCTTATAGTGATGCTCCAGGCTTCAGCCTTATCACACCGACATCGTTGTCGATGGCGATCTCGGTCCCAAACGGCTCGGAGAGCTTCTGTAGACGCTTCAGAATGGTCTTCGCTTGCTCCTGATTGACTAGACGTGGGACGCCGCGATCGGCAAATCTCCTCAAGCGACCGAGTTCAATCGGATACAGCCGCAATTCGGCAAGCTGGTTCTGCTTAAATTGGCTCCGCGCCACGATGCTTTCCCAAAAAACCGGGTCTGAATAGCTGGCCATCTCTGCGACCTTGACCTCGGCATCCGTGTGGACCCGAGGGTCCTTGGCGTAGTCGCCGAACATTTCGGCACCCGTAGGGGTCCCCAAGTCGTCCTGGAAGAAATTTCCGAGGCTATAAAAGATCGGGCGACCCTTAAAAATTTCGATACCTCTCAATTGGTGAGGTCCATGGCCAATGTATGCGTCGGCCCCGGCATCGATCAGCCTATGAGCAAAGGATCGTTCGTAATCCGGCGGCTCGTCGCTCCAGTTCCCAGGCTCGTGACAGTGGTTCGCGACTATGCAAAAATCGGAGAACTGCTTGCCCCGCCGGACGTTTCGTAGAATGTCGGCGACATCACGTGCGTCTGGTTCGAAACTGTATCCGACCTTGTCGCCAACCTTATAGGTTGTTCCGGCGAGCACGACTTTAAGAGGATCTTCCCGGAAGGGGGTGTCGGTAGGCAAGGCAGAACTTATTAGCCTTACATTTTCGAGCATTTCGGGCGAAACCACGATGCTTTCCGCTAAACGAAGAGCGTTCAGTCCTGGTCGTCCTGGGGCCTCACCAGCGGGATCGCCCGCACGGGCCATCGGTTTGAATGTTGAAGCACATGATAGCAAGGCCACACGACCACGTGCGGTCTCGAAAAAACGGGCGGCACCGGCTTGTGCCAGATTTTCGCCCACCCCTGCATGGATGATCCCGTTTTGATCTAGCACTCGACTGGTTTCGCGCATACCTTCAACGCCCCAGTCAAATGAATGGTTGTTTGCGCGGCCAAGTATGTTGAATCCCATCGCCTTCAAGTCTTGACCTACCTCTGGCAGGCTGAGGTGATACGCACCGCCGTATTCAGCCTGCGGGTATCCATTGAACGATCGGATATCGAAGGCGTTGACTTCCAGGTTGCCAAAAGTGGTGTCGGCATCGCGAAGGATCTTGACGACGTCGCCGAAGCCAGACTCCTGAGATTTGGTCACGGCTCGTGATACGATAAGGTCGCCAACCGCGACCATCGTGAAGCCGTCCGCGACGTTCGTTGCAATCGACCCGACCACATCATATCCGGGTGCCCCGTTGATCGAATGACGAGCGTTCTCGTTCCTCATAGATTTCTCCTCGTCCCGCTTGTTCCTGCCGTATTTGGCCATTTTCCGTGTTCGTATCTGTGCGGTGCCCAAGTCCGGTGGCTAAGCGACGGGAGTGACCGAAGAATTGGCCGCCGCAGGCGCTGGCATCCCCATGGCCGGAGCGCGCACATGACATGCCACCACGCGTCCGTCTGCCATCGGCATCAAAGGCGGCACTTCGATGCGGCAGCGCTCGATGGCGAGCGGGCAACGCGGATGGAACGCGCAGCCAGCCGGCGGGTTGATGGGGCTCGGCACCTCGCCGTCGACGGGCGCCTCCAGCCGAATCCGAGTCGGATCCGGCACCGGAGCGGCCGCAATCAGCGCCTCGGTGTACGGGTGCACCGGCTTGGCGAAGACCACCTCGCTCGAGGCGAACTCCACTATCCGCCCCAGATACATGACCGCCACGCGATGCCCGATATGCTCCACGACGCCGAGGTCATGCGAGATGAAGACGAACGCGATGCCCATCTGCTGCTGGAGATCCAGAAGCAGATTCAAGATCTGCGCCTGCACGGAGACGTCGAGGGCTGACACCGCTTCGTCAGCAATGATGAGAGAGGGGTTGAGCGACAGGGCGCGTGCAATGCCGAGCCGCTGGCGCTGACCGCCCGACAATTCGGAGGGCAGCCTGTGCATCATCTCGGGCGACATTCCGACTTTTCGGAGAAGGTCCGCGGCAAGCGCGTTTCGCTGCTTCCGGCTGAGGCGCTCAAAATTCTCGACAGGTTCGGTGATGATCTGTCCAGCGGTAAGCCGAGGATTGAGCGACGAGTAAGGATCCTGAAAGACCATCTGCATCCGACGGCGCCACGCGTGAAGGGCGTCCTTCTTAAGGCCTGCTATGTCGATCCCGTCGATCAGCACGCGCCCGACCGTCGGCTCGACGAGCCGCATCAGGAGCCGCGCCACGGTCGACTTGCCGCAGCCGGATTCGCCGACGATGCAAAGCGTCTCGCCCGGTTCGACAGAAAAGGATACATCCTCCACCGCCCGGATCACCGGAATGCTTTTCTTGAAGATTCCCGAGCCAAGCGGATAATGCTTGGTCAGGTTCTCGACTTTCAGCAGAGGACCGGTCATGTGGCCATCACCTCTTCGGCGCGCCAGCATGCTGCGTCGTGGCTCGACCCGACATCACGCAGGATGGGTGTTTTCTCTCGGCAAATATCAATCGCGAACGGGCAGCGAGGGGCAAAGCTGCAGCCGATAATGGGCTCTCGCAGGTTTGGCACGACTCCAGGAATTTCTGGAAGGCGACGCTGGCGGCCGCGCCGCGGATCCGGCACCGATCGCATGAGGCCCTGGGTGTAAGGATGCGCTGGACGCGCAAACAGATCTATCACACTCGCCTGTTCGACGATCCGGCCAGCATACATCACGATTACGCGTTGGCATGTCTCGGCTACAACGCCCAGATCGTGCGTGATGAACATCACGGCCGTTCCCGTCCGCTCTTTGAGATCAACGATGAGCCGCAGGATCTGAGCCTGGATGGTGACGTCAAGCGCCGTGGTCGGCTCATCGGCAATCAACAGTTCCGGCGCGCAGGCCAGAGCCATAGCGATCATGGCGCGTTGGCGCATGCCGCCTGACATTTCATGGGGATAGTTGTCGACGCGACGCTCCGGATCCGCGATGCGGACAAGACGCAGCATCTCTTCGGCCTTCGCCGCAGCCACTGAGCGGGATGCTTTCGTGTGGATCTGCACTGCTTCGGCGATCTGGTGGCCGATTGTATAGACCGGATTCAGGCTGGTCATCGGGTCCTGGAAGATCATGGCGATCTGGTCGCCACGGATCTGTCGCATCTCCCGGTCTGACAGTTCAAGCAGGTCGCGCCCGCGAAAGCGCACCTCGCCGCGGACGGTCCTGGCGGTCAGCTTCGGCAGGAGCCGAAGTATGGAGAGAGCGGCGACGCTCTTTCCACAACCGGATTCGCCGACGACGCCGAGCGTCTCGCCTTTTTTGACCTGGAAGCTGACGCCGCCCAGGGCACGGGTGACGCTCTCTTCGCCATAAAAGTGCGTCTCTAGGTCGCGAACGTCAAGAAGCACGTCATTCGCTATCGTTTGATGCATCTGCACGTCAGCGCCTCCGCTTGGTGCGGGGATCGAATAGGTCGCGCAGGCCGTCCCCGAGCAGATTGACGGCAAGGACCGTGACGGCAAGGCAAATACCAGGGGCGAAAATCGTCAACGGCGCAATGGCGAGATAGAGACGGGAACTGGCGATCATGTTGCCCCAGCTCGGAATCTCGGGCGGTACGCCCACCCCGAGAAAACTCAGCCCAGCCTCCGTCAGGATCGCGCTCGCGCAGACAGTAGCTGCTTGGACCATCAGCGCAGGAACGGTACTTGGCAGGATATGCCGCCACAGCACCCTCGGCAGACGCGCCCCGCCACAGAGGGCGGCCTCCACATAGGGACGCTCGCGAACCCCCAGAACCACCGAACGAACCAGCCGCGCGACGGCCGGCGTCTCGGGTATTGCGATGGCGACAATAAGGATACCAATGCCGGGCCCTGTCAGGGAAATGAGGGCGATGGCCAACAGAATCGTTGGGATGGACATCAGACCGTCCATGATGCGCATGACCATGTTGTCAAAGCTGCGGCTGTAGCCGGCGACGATTCCGATCAGAAGCCCGGCAAGAGCCGCGCACCCCGCCGACAACAATCCGACCATAAGCGAGATGCGAGCACCGAAGATCGTTCGCGCAAAGACGTCCCGGCCCAGATTGTCGCTTCCAAACCACATTTCGGCCGAGGGCGGCTGGAGGCGCTTGAACGGATTTATGTTCACCGGGTCGCCGGCGTAAAGTGGGGCAGCGACCGCCAGAATGATCAGGAGCGTGAGGAGTCCGCCGCCTATCAAGACCAGCGGGTACCGCTTGGCTACGCGGGGAAGGTCGGATAATTGCAGCCGGCCCATCGGCACGGCTTCAACCGGTGCTGAGAGGAGCGTCATATCAGTACCGGATGCGGGGATCGATCAGCGTGTAGGCGAGATCGACCGTCAGGTTGATAAAGACGTACAGACCCGAAGTCAGGATAAGCACGCTCTGAATGATGGGATAGTCGCGATTGTTGATCGCATCCACGACCAGACGACCAATACCGGGTATGTTGAACACCGTCTCCGTGAGGACGACTCCGCCGATGAGATAGGCGAAGCTAATTCCGATGACGGTCAGGATCGGGACGCCGGCATTCTTCAGGGCATGATGGAAAAGCATGGCGTAGGACGAAGCGCCCTTGGCGGCGGCCGTTCGCATATAGTCTTCAGAAAGAACCTCGAGCATGCTCGCGCGCGTGATCCGGGCAATAAATGCAATGTAGGCAACACTTAAAGCAACCGTTGGCAGGATCAGGTGCTCAGACCAGGACCCGAGGCCTTGGCTAATGGGCTTGTATCCCTGAACCGGCAACCACTGCGCCCGCATCGCGAAGAAGTAGACGAGAAAGTAGCCAACAACGAAGACTGGAACCGAAAACCCAAGCGCTGAAAATGCAGTGAGGACGCGGTCGATTGGTCCACCACTCCGCCACGCGGCCAAGATGCCGAAAGAAACTCCTACCGTCACTGAAAGGATCATCGTCAAGATCGACAGGGAAAGAGTCGGCTCAAGCCGCTGCGACATGAGTTCGAGAACCGGTCGTCCGGCAAAGATCGAGGTGCCGAAATCGCCGCTGAGCATGTCGCGCACCCAATGTATGAACTGAACTGGCAAGGGATCGTTCAGGCTCAGCTTTTCGCGGATGCCGGCGATCATCTCCTCCGTCGCCGACCGGCCAGCCATCATCGCCGCCGGGTCACCTGGCGCCAGCCGGAGAAGCAGGAACACGAAGACCCCGACCATCGCCATGACAGCGATGGCCGAAACCAGCCTGCGAAAGATGTAACCAGCCACAGTGCTCAGGCCTTCTGCATGTTCCACATCGGAACGACCTGCGGCATGCCGATAAGCCCGGTAAGCGTCTTGCGGCGCGCCATCGGCGAGACATAGTGGCCCAACCTAACATCGCCCACGAAATCCCACCAGAGACCTTGCATCTGGCGAGCCAAGGCCTTCCGTTCCTCAAGCGTTGCTACAGATGGCCACTTGGCCCGCAGCGCTTCATATTCATCATTCTTCGGCCAGCCATACCAGGCGTTTTCTCCGTTCGCGAGGAGAAGCGGGGTAGCTAAGGGATTGGCGAGGGAGAAATCTGCCTCAGACGTAATGAACATGCTCCAGCCGCCATTCTCGACGGGATCCTTTTTCGCGCGTCGCGTGGAGAGGCCGCCCCAATCGCTGGGCGCAAGCTCGACATCGATCCCGATATTGTGCAGAGCCGCAGCAAGCAGCTGCGAACCATCGTTGCTGGGCGCCCAATCGGTTGCCTGCAAGACCACGATCTTTTCGCCCGCATAACCGGCCTCCTTGAAGAGCTGTTTGGCCTTTTCTGGATCGCCGCCCTTCTTGTACCAGCCCGTATTCTCATCGTTCGAATAGAGCGTATCGCCACCGAATATCGAAGTGACCGAGCGACCAAACTTCGGGGCCAGGACATTCATGAACGCCTCCTGGTCGATCAGGTGAAGCATCGCCTGCCGCGACTTTACGTTGTCGAACGGCTTCTGGAGACAATTGAGGCGCAGCAACATGCTCTTGCCGGATTTGTCCAGCACATCGACGACAAGGTTGGGATCACTCTCGATCACGGAGACAAGGTCGTTGGGCGGCTCCTCAACGTAATCGATCTCCCCTGCTTGCAAGGCCGCGAAGGCTGTCTGCGGGTCGGAGATATTATCCCAGATTATGCGATCGATTTTGACGATCTTACCGCCAGCCAATCCATCCGCCGGCTCCTGGCGAGGAATATATTTTTCATTGCGATCGTAGGTGTAGCTTGCGCCCGGCTTGACAAGCGCTTCATTGAACCTGAACGGTCCCGATCCGACGTTGGTGGTCACCTGCTCGGTTGCCGGGCGACTGGCATCCTTCTCGCGCATTATGAACAGGCACGGCGGTGTCAGATCTGCCAGGAGATCGACCAGAATGCCAAGCGGTTCCTTGAGGGAGATCACAAACGTCTTGTCGTCCTTCTTTGAGATGTCGCTCGCGCGCTCCATGACCAACTGTCCACCTGGAGCCACCTGGCCCCAGCGACGGATCGAAGCCACACAGTCCGCGGCGGTCACGGGAGTGTCGTCGTGCCAAACTAGGCCGTCTCGCAATTCGAACGTGTAGGTCTTTCTGTCTTCGGACACGCTCCACTTGCCGACCATTTGCGGCTGCGGCATGAACTTCGAGTCCACCCCGAACAGAGTATCGTAAATCGCCAAGCCGTGGTCGGCGGTGACGTTCGTCGCCGAAAAAATTGGATCGAAGATGCGCAGGTCATTCGCCTTCACCATGCGCACCGTCGGTGTACTACCTGACGCGGCCTGCGCCCGTAGTACCGATGGGATCGATATAGCTGCTCCGGCGGCCAAACCCATTTTGATGAGATCGCGTCGACAGATTGTCATCGATCATTCCCTCTGCAAATCGCGCCGTTGAACCGCGCTTATTTGATGAATACCAGAAGATCATCTGTCGCTAGGCGGTCTACGTCAAATTCAGATTGCGTATCATTGCCATCTGGTTGTGAGATGCCTCTCAGAGCGGTTTGGATGTTCTGGATATGAGGGTATCCTGGAAGGTGTCCGTGCTGAAGATTGGAAGTCTGGGGCCGCATGACCCTCGGAAGGAATAGCGAGGCGGAGGAGAGCGAAAGGTGAATTTGTCCAGATTCCCGCTGAGCCGAACCGTGTGCTCGTCGCAGAAGCGAGCGTTCAGCGCGAGAGTGCAGGCGCGCCACGTTATCGGGCTAGTCCCAACGCCGGGTTATCGCGCCAGCGCGGTTCAAGTAGCACCTTGACAGCGCGCATCGCGAGGTCCATCTGCGCAAACTTCGCATGGTACCACCCGCAATGACGTGCATCAGACGATCTCAATGAAGAACCCGTGCCGAGGTGATCAGGCGCCTTCCCCGGGCGCTTCGGGCCTTAGCTCGTCGCGAAGCGCCGGAGAGACTTGAAACTTTAGGGGGCGGCTGTTTGAAAGAAAGCCGTTCCGCTAAGCAGTTGCCGATTTGCTGCGACCGAGTCTTCGCCTCGGCGGATCCTTCGACACCCTAAGCCGCGCCTCTCGTTAGCTGGCGGCCTTGCGATTAGCCCGGGCCTCGGCGAGCAGACACAAAATTTCGTAGGCCACATGAACGGTAGAGATTGCAGTGTGCCCGGTCGGGTCGAGTGCCGGCAGCAGCTCGACGACGTCTGCGCCGATTACGTCGACGTTACGCAGACCGCGCATGATTACCTTTACGTCCCGCACACTAAGCTCCCCTGGAACGGGTGCTTGGGTACCATGGACGTAAGCGATGTTGAGTGCGTCGATATCGAAGCTGAGGAAGGTCGGTTCCGCGCCGACCACCTCACGGGTGCGAGTGATCACGCCCTGGCGGCCGAGCGCGGCACAATCGTCGTCCGTCAGAACGGTTACTCCTTGCCTCCGGGCCCAATCCAAGTTTTCGATGGCGCCTATGGAGCGTATGCCGATCATGATGTAGCGCTTAGGGTCAATCAATCCCTCCTCGATGGCTCGGCGGAACCCGGTGGCGCAGTTGATGCGGCTGCCGTTGTACTCGTCGCGCATATCGGGGTGAGCATCGAAATGAATCATCCCCATAGGCACCTTTACTCCTGCCTGAACCATGCCCCGCATGATCAATAATGTGATGGTATGATCCCCGCCGACCGCTAGGGGCGCGGCCCCGGCTGCAGAGATACGGGCGAAGAAATCGGAGATGCCTCGAATCGATTGCTCAAAGTTCAGGACATCGACTGGAGCGTCGCCAACATCCGCGATACGGCACCAGTCGAAAGGCGCTTGGCCAGTGAGCTCGTCAGCCTGCCACAATCTCTTGGAGAAGGCGCGCGCCTGGTCCGGACCAAGGCGTTGGCCAACGCTGTCGAAGAAGGTGCCTTGATCGAAGGGTACACCCGCGATGGCAATATCCAAGCCCCCCGGCCCGGGCCGTTTCTCTGCTTGCAACCGCCCGTACTGGGTCGAAAATTGTCCGACGATGCGTTGATTCATTCTTTTTCTTCCTGCGTAAAGCTGACTTGGGAAGTTAGGGTCCACGTCGTTGGCGGCCATAAACGGTGAGAACCGGCGCGGGTCGGGAAATGTGGGAGTTCATTCACTGTCATGAGGCGTGCCATTGACGGATGAGTCTGTTCACGGCCTCGCTCTGATCGATGTGCACCGCGTGCCCTGCATTGTTCAGCAGGTGGAAATCCGAATTCCTGATCAGTTTTGCCAGCTTCAGCCCTTGTTCCGGCGTCACGGTCGGGTCGTTCTTCGACCAGATAATCAATGTCGGGGCCTGAAGTCGATCAAGGTAGGGGAAGATGTATCTGTGCTGTAGCGCAACATAGAGACGCTCATTGGTCTCTTCTTCGGGCAAGTTCTGAAACATCTGGTATTGTCTGCGCGCCGCAGCCCGCCGATAAGCCTCTCGCTTTGCGTCTTCTACATCCTGCCTAGAGGCACGGGTGCCTTTCCACCATCCGTTGATGTATTCCTCTTCGCTCGGCATCGGACCCGAATAGTCATAACTCTGCCGGCTGGCTTGGATCCAAGCCTCGTCACGGTCGTCTCCAAACGCTGGGGACACGGAGTTCGCCGTCAGCAGTACTAGCTTGGAAACAAGATCGGGACGCACGATTGCTATCCGCGTCGCGACGAATGATCCTTCTGAATTGCCAGCTAGCGTAATCTGTTTTAACCCCAGCGCTTCGATGAAGCTAATCACGTGATCCACGCGACCGAGCCGGTTTATGTATCTGTGATCAGCGGGATATTCCGTTCCACCAAAGTGGAGCTGATCAACTGCGATCACCCGGAATTGGTCGGATAGGCCGTTCAGCTGCAGAACAAAGGAAGCCTTTCCCTCGGCGCCGAAGCCGGCACCGTGTACAAATACTATCGGCATACCGGCTCCCTTCTCACAATACGAGGTCGTAATACCACCAACCGAGATGCTATGTTCCGTGATCATTTATTTGGGTTCCTCAGTAAACTGGCAGCGTCAGGTCGGCTTTGTTACTTTGGGCGGAACCGATCCAATCCCTCATCGCGAATATAGCAGCCGCAGATCGGCCGCCTTGTTTAATTGTCCGAGTTCAAACGCAGGAAATCGGCGTTCCGCCATCAGCTCGCGATAAACTGCGACTCTGTCGCATCGGGTACGAGGTATTTTGGGGTCCCGCTATTTGTCGCATGCCGGACCATGGCGGAGGGCAAAGCCGCCGAAGCGAGGGGGAGCCCTCGAGAATAGGAGTCTGGGGCGCCGCAACTGCGTCGGCCGTCAGAACTTCGGCTGATCGCCTGTGTGCGCTCCCACGCAGGTCTCGCACAACCGCCAAGCAAATTGGAATCCACATCCGGCCAATGGAACATAGGCTTGACGCTGCGTGCAAGTCGCACGTGCAAATCGATAGCGGTCGCGACTGGAGAGCAATTCGCTTCCGGTAATGGAAGGGTCACGTTCGGCGAGTGCTAACGCCGGCGGCACATCATAGGCGCTTGCATGGCAGCGGTTGATGCAGAGCTCATATGTCTCATCAAAATCAAGGGCTCTGGCCGTCGTCGCGTTGACAAGACCGCCAAGCTGGCGGGGAGCTTCTCTCCGGAAATCCAGACCGTACATTCCGGGTTGCCGCCCGACAACGCTCCCAAGTCGCGAGAGAAGCGGGCGATAGGATCATTCGATCCGCCGATCGCGCACGCGATCGTGTCAAGGATTGACAGCTTCGCACGCTTTATCGCTCAGGTATCGCCTCGAGACTGGAATCGAGAACATGCCTGATGAGTTGCGTTGTTACATCCACTGCCATACCTCCAAGACTGGATCGAGAGCCTTTATGCGCGAGCAGGTCGATCGGCTAGCCACGACGCTTCTGGGCAAGAGGAGCTCGTGTGGACATCATCCGAGGCCAGAGCCGAACTCGAAAGCGCTGCTTCAAGATGTAGGGCCGATCGGGATGCGCTTTGAGTTAATCATCCCTGTTTCAACGCAGGAAAGAAGCGTTTTTTTTCACGCGCAACTCTGATTACTGAGGTATAGAACATTGCCGGCCATCAGCGGACACCCGGCTTCCATGCTGCCCTAAGAAGATACGCGACCTTGCTGCAGGGGCATGGCCAAAAGCGCAGCATTCATCCAATGATTCGTAGGGCTGCCACGGTATCTGCGAGTGCTCAGCGTTTGCATGTCTTGTGCTGAGCACCGGCGGTCGTCAGGGAGGATCAATATGGACGTCTGACAGCCGCGAATACGTGGTGGTGGATCCTGGCCAACGTATGCTGATGCAGTTTTCAAGCAGGCGATGTCAGCGCTGATCGGCAGCGGAGACATCCGATCGCAGGGGCAGCGCCCCAGACGATGTTCGCAGGTGGGGACACTGATCCCGGCGCAATTCGTGAAGCCCACAAGTGAGCCGACAAAGCGAAGTCATCGATGCTGCCAGCCGACAGACGAGCTTTGCGGTCAATCTGATGAGGGAGTTTAGGACGCGTCGCCGCCCTAGATCGCACACCACCGGACGAACCGCGATGGCGATCAAGTTGATGCGCTTAAGACCGCAAAGTGCCGGCGTAAAACTGGATCAGGGCGCATAATACCCTTATTCTTCAATAGGCAGAGCCAATGACGCCTTGATCCGATCCATTACTACCATCGTCTTGACTGCTTTGATATCGGACTCATGAAAAAATCGGCGGGTAAATGCCTCATACTCGGCCATGTCCTGGACAGAGATCAAGAGAACGAAATCGGCTTCACCCGTCACATAGTACGCACTCATGATCTCAGGCGTGCGCCGAACCGCCTGCTTGAACCGATCAATGATATCTACCCGCTCACGCTCGAGACTGATCGACGCCAGCATGAGCATGGGACGACCCACGGCTTGTGGCGAGACTATGGCAACGTCAGCCTCGATCACACCTTCATCACGCAGTCGCTTCAGTCGCCGCTGACAAGCGGTCGCAGAAAGGCCCGCCAATTCGCCCAATTCAGCCGTCGTCAGGCGATTGTCGCGCTGCACTGCGTTGAGAAGCTTGCGATCAACTCGATCCAGGTCCATTTCACGATCACTGCAAAAAAGGAGAGGTTTGCGCAGAAAAACTGCTTGGCTCACAGGATATTAGCCTGAGTTCCACAAGGATCAAGCCATAAAATGATCCGATCAGCGAAAGGCATGTGCCTCCCGGTGGTGAACCTCTTGTCTTATAAATTCGGCCGAATGGTATGGTCGCCCGCAACGGTAGCTCGACGGCTTCTCAATCAAGGCATTTCGTTGCCACAACTGCAGAAATGGGCGTCCCGAGTAGATTTTGCGCTCCTTACCCACGTAACACGGATCTGATGACGAGCATGACAAGCCATTTTCTTCCTATGGACGTCCTCCGGCAGGAATTTCCAGCCACCCAAAGCGCCATTTACATGGATGTTGCAAATCAGGGGCTCATATCCAGAACCACCCGTACGTCCATGGATCAGCACCTTGATAATCGACTAAACGGCTTGAATGACGAAGAAGGAATGATGCAGCTTGTCGAGCAAACACGCTCCAGATTTGCTCAATTTATTGGGGCCGAAAAGGACGAAATCGCTGTTACGAAGAATGCATCGGAAGGCATTAACATAATCGGAAACGCGATTCCTTGGAAGCCCGGAGACAATGTTGTCCTGTGCCGCCAATTGGAGCACGCAAACAACATCCTTCCTTGGCTGCAACTCAGGGACAAGCACGGAGTTGAGCTGCGGATTGTAGCATCTGATAACGGCGCAATCCCGTGCGACGCTACTATCGATCAAATCGACTCGCGCACCCGTATCGTTACAGTATCGACTGTCACAATGGTGCCAGGTTTCAAGACAGTGATGGAGCCGATAGCCGAGGCTTGCAAGCGTCTTGGCGCCTTTCTTTTGGCCGACGCCTCCCAATCAGTTGGCATCCTCCATACCGATGTCAAACTGCTTGGCGTCGACGGTTTGGTGGCTTCATCTTACAAGGGGTTGATGGGCCTCTATGGGTTGGGATTTCTATATTGCCGCCGGGAATGGGCGGATCGCCTAAGCCCTGCCTACCTCGCCCGCTTTAGTGTCGATTTGGGCGACGCACCAGAGTCGGCTCCAATATTCGATTCGGTAAAATTGCGCGCCGGCGCGCCCCGTTTTGAGATTGGCCACTTCAATTTTCCCGGCGTCATAGCGGTCCACGCATCCATCGGACAGCTGATGGAAATCGGCACGCCCGCCATTGAACAAAGCGTTACATCGGTTGCAAGGCGACTGGCGTCGGGCCTCCTAGACCTCGGGCTCCCGGTCTGCGGCGGAACGCCAGGGGATCACACCGGAAGTATTGTTGCTCTCGGAGATCCAGCACCTAGTTCGGGAAAAGCCGATAGCCGCATTCAGTCGCTGCACGAGCATTTATTGAAAAACCAGGTGATCGTCTCAGCACGCCGGGGAATGCTGCGCTTCTCGCTACATTTATACAACACAGCAGACGAGGCTGACCGAGTTGTCGGCCTGGCAAAGAACTGGCTGGCATAGCCGCAAGCTTGCGTTCTCAAGGAGGGATAGGAGTATTCATGTCGTCCATCAGCATACAAACGGTAGAGCTTCTCAAACAACTCATAAAAATTGAGAGCATCAACCCTTCAGCGTCGGCAAAGGGGAGCGGTGAACAAAAGGTCGCTGAGTTCCTCGAGGCCTTTTGCCGAGAGCGTAATCTGCCCTTTGAGTATCAGGAAGTCACCGACGGCCGCGCCAACTTCTTCACCTGGGTTCCTGGGCAGGAGCCCGACAAGCGTGTCCTGTTCATATCCCACATGGACACGGTGCCGGTTGATAATTGGGAGGCAGATCCTTTTTCGCCGGACGAACGGGATGGTCGGATTTATGGGCGAGGAAGTTGTGACGATAAGGGCCCGCTCGCGGCAATGCTCATGGCTCTTAGCACCCTGGGGGACCGTAAGCCACGATACACGATTGTCCTAGGTGCAAGCGTCGACGAAGAATACCGAAAGAAAGGGGCGCGAAAAATCGCTCAATCAGGTGTATCCTACGAGGCCGCAGTGGTCGGCGAGCCCACTGACTTGGAGCTTGTCGTTGCACATAAGGGATCGGTCCGCTGGCAGGTTGAAGTGGAGGGTGTGCCCGCTCACAGCTCCAAGCCCCATCTCGGAGTGAACGCGATCACAGGAATGGCCAAGGTTATCTTGGCGCTCGACAAGATTAATGAGACTCTGTCCCAACGCGTGCACCCCCTGGTCAGCCCCCCGACCCTCACGATCACGCTCATCGAAGGGGGTGCGGAATTGGCGACGGTACCGCCATCCTGCCGGGTGTGGATCGACCGGCGGCTCATACCGGGAGAGCGACCGGCGGACGCGCTCAAGGAGGTAGAAAACATCCTGGAGGGCCTGCGCCAGGGTCCCGATAAGATCAAGGTGCGCTCGCTGCTACCCGCTCTGGAAGATCCAGCTCCCCCGAGTGCGGAAGCCACAAAAATCGCCGCAGTGGCGGCAAAGGCCTGTGCTGAAGTCGCCGGAACGGGCCAGCACCGCGGAGTTCCATATGGGACGGATGCGAGTCAGCTGTCGTTGGGAGGTATTCCCTGCGTTATTCTTGGACCTGGAAGTATTGATCAGGCCCATACTGCCAATGAGTACGTGGAGATTGATCAATTGGCCAAAGCGGTCGACATCTACCAAAAGATCATGCTTACCTACTAGCGACCACTGGCACAATCACGCGAGAATAGGATCCCGCGATGACCTCGGCTTCGCGGACCACGTGCCTTACGGTAGATTTCAAGCCCTACCAAGCCACTTACATTTGATCCCGCCGTTGCCGGATGATCATCTCTGACCTCGATGCGGCAAGAGGCTGGCGCATTGGGACGGATATCGGCTGGGGGCTTCGCAGCCGATATCCGCGGCCTCATGGTCCGATCCAGGCGAAGACGACAGCTTACCTGATCTTGGGCTTCCGATAATGACCATGACAAATGTTTGAGGCAGATGAACACTTTTCTGCGGAGGCCGATGATCATTTTCATGATGAATGCGGCATATTCGGTGTCTTTGGCCCCTTGGATGCGGCCACTATCGTAACCCTCGGCTTGCATGCCCTGCAGCACCGGGGCCAGGAGGCGGCGGGCATTGTCTCCTATGACGGCACGCAGTTCCACGTCGAACGTCATGTCGGCCTGATCGGCGACACCTTTGCCAAGCAGCCGGTCCTCGACCGGCTGAAGGGCATGCGCGCCATCGGCCACACCCGCTACGCCACCGCGGGCGGACCCGGGCTGAGCAACGTACAGCCTTTCTTCGCCGAGTTGGCCGACGGCGGCTTTGCCATCGCCCACAACGGCAACATCACCAATGCGATGACGCTGCAGCGTACGCTGCAGAAGCAGGGTTCGATCTTCTCGTCGACCTCCGACACCGAAACGATCCTGCATCTCATCGCAACCAGCAGCGGGAAGGACGTCATTTCGCGCTTCATAGATGCGGTTCGCCAACTGGAGGGCGCATTCTCATTGGTAGCGCTCTCCCCCACAAAAATGATCGGCTGCCGCGACGCGCTCGGGATCCGGCCGCTGGTACTAGGCGAACTTGACGGCGCCTGGATCCTGGCCTCAGAGACCTGCGCGCTCGACATCATCGGTGCGCGCTTTGTTCGAGACCTCAAGCCTGGCGAGATGGTCATCGTCACCGCTGAGGGAGTGGAGAGCCTGTTCCCGTTCGAAACGCAGAAGCCGCGGTTCTGCATTTTCGAGTATGTCTATTTCTCTCGTCCGGATTCGTCGGTTAGGGCCGCAACGTCTATGAAGTGCGGAAGAAGATTGGCGCCGCGCTCGCCATCGAGAACCCGGTCGATGCCGATATCGTAGTGCCTGTGCCCGACGGCGGCACGCCGGCCGCGATCGGCTTCGCCCAAGCCGCCGGCCTGCCCTTCGAGCTCGGCATCATCCGCAACCACTATGTAGGCCGCACCTTCATCCAGCCGACGGATTCCATCCGCCACATGGGCGTCAAGCTGAAGCACAATGCCAATCGCCGGATGATCGAGGATAAGCGGATCGTGCTGGTCGACGATTCCGTAGTGCGAGGCACAACCAGCCAGAAGATCGTACAGTTGCTGCGCGATGCCGGCGCGAAGGAAGTTCACATGCGCGTTGCTTCGCCGCCGACACGCTCCTCATGCTTCTACGGCGTCGACACGCCCGAGACGGCGAAACTTTTAGCGTCGCGCATGTCGATCGAGGAAATGGCCAACTTTATCCGTGTCGATTCGCTTGGCTTCCTGTCGATCGACGGGCTTTATCGAGCTCTCGGCGAAACGGCCCGTGAGAACAAACAGCCTCAATTCTGCGACGCCTGCTTCACTTCTGCGGGCTTACTGCGGAAGAGTCCTTCGACCGCACCACCTCTGAGCGATCCCTGGTCCGTGTTGTTCGAACACGGCGCGCCGACAGATGCAGCGTCGGTGTCCCGGCACAGCGCCGCTGCGCAGATCAGTCGATCAATCTTCGGCCCGCTGTTGTGAAGCCGGTCGCGATGGCATGGGGCGGGTCAAACGGTGCGGATCGGCGGCCTGTGCGATGAGCTCCTCCGAAAGGTCCGGCTGCTCGGCCAGGACTTCGCGGATCGTTTTACCGGAGGACAAGACTAACTTTGCAAGCTCCGCCGCCCGATCATACCCGATCGCGGGCGTCAGAGCTGTTGCCACGGCGGTGCTGGCTTCGAGATGTCTGCGGCAAGTCTCTGCATTGGCGGTAATGCCCACGACGCACTTCGTGCGCAGAACATCGACGGCATTGGTCAGAAGCTCAAGCGAGTGCAGTAAATTGTAGGCGATCACCGGCTCCATGACGTTCAGCTGCAGCTGTCCCGCTTCGGAGGCGAGTGTGATCGTGAGATCGTAACCGATGATCTGAAAGGCGACCTGATTGACCACCTCCGGCACTACAGGATTGACCTTTCCGGGCATGATCGAGGAGCCGGGCTGAAGCGCTGGCAAATTGATTTCGTTCAGCCCCCCACGCGGGCCGCTGGAAAGCAGCCGCAGATCGTTGCATATCTTCGAGAGTTTTGTGGCCGTCCGCTTCAGCATTCCCGAGAAGAGCACGAAGGCACCGGTATCCCAGCAAGCTTCGATCAGATTTCCGGCCGGGATAACGGGCAGGCCGGAAATCGCGCGCAACTCGGCGACAGCTGCCGCCTGATAGCCGGGGTTCGTATTGATGCCGGTGCCAATCGCCGTGCCACCGAGATTGATTTCATGGAAGAAAGCGCCAATCTCACCGAGACGGGCCACATCTTCCCGCAGCGTCGTCGCGAAAGCCTGAAACTCCTGGCCAAGCGTCATCGGAACTGCGTCTTGCAGCTGCGTGCGGCCCAGTTTGATCACGTCCGAAAAGGCTTCCGACTTGCCCTCCAACTCAGTCGCGAGTTGCTCCAAAGCCCGTTGCAATGCCCCGCGTGAAAGAAGGATCGCAAGGCGGATCGCTGTCGGATAAACATCGTTTGTCGATTGGGCGAAATTGACGTCGTTATTGGGGTGCAGTTGGTCGTATTGTCCGCGTGGCAGTCCCATGATCTCCAAGCCGCGGTTGGCGATCACTTCATTGATGTTCATGTTGGTCGAGGTGCCTGCGCCGCCTTGAAACACATCGAGCGGGAAATGGCAGAGATGCCTGCCGGCCGCGATTTCTTCGCAGACCTGGCAGATGACATCGGCCTTTTGCTTGTCCAGATCGCCGAGCGCCGCGTTGGCGCGTGCCGCTGCCATTTTCACGTAGGCAAGCGACTTGATGAAGTTCGAAAAATGGCTGATCCGGATACCAGAAATCGGGAAGTTAGCGATGCCCCGAGCCGTTTGCGGGCCATAATAGGCATCGACCGGGATGCTTACAGGGCCAAGCGGATCTTTCTCGATGCGCTCTATTTCTGGAGCCTTCGTCACCACGATTACCTCAGTCATTGCGCTAGCGCAGAGGCGCATGTCGGTTGGAATCCTCCAGCTCGGAGCTCATCGAGGCCTCGTCATAGCTCCGCGGCCGAGCGGTCCAATAGCCACAAGGAAAGTGGGCCTCCCGGCTTCGAAGTAGTTGCGGAGCGGATCCGTCCGGGACAGAAGAGAATCAGCACGCTCCGCCTCCATGGTGGCGCACGACCTATTGTTTAGCCCGATCACCATTTGGATCGAAAAACGCCCGGAGCGACGCGTCGCATTCGTAGAGTTTGCCGGCGATCTCGATTTCCCATCGACTGTTTTCAATCAGGTCCTTCGTGACACCAGTGGGGTGGTTTACATATCCCATTCCGACTGACGTTCCGATCGTAAAGCTCTTCACGCCGGACGAAATATATCCGACAATCCTCCCGTCACAGCGGATAAGCTCTTCATGAAAGAGGACAGGCTTCGGATCGCGAAGCTTGAATGATACCAGTCGTTTTTTAAGCGGTCCGGAATTTTTCTGGGACGTCAAAGCGTCTTTTCCTATAAAGCCGCCTTCTTTATTCCAGTCCACTGTAAATCCTAACCCCGCTTCAAGCAAAGTATCCACTGGCGTTAGATCGAGCTGGTATTCTCGGTAGGCGCGCTCGGACCGCAGATGTTCAAGCGCGTGGTACCCTGCAGCCTTGAGGCCATACGCCTGGCCGGCCTCCCAAACAACATCAAACACGTGCTGTGCCATCTCGGTTGGAATATGAAGCTCCCAGCCAAGTTCTCCGACATAAGTCAGCCTGTTGGCTATCACACGAGCATATCCGATATCGATTTCCTGACTGGTAGCGAATGGGAACGCCGAATTCGCCAGATCTGTGTCGGTTACCTGCGATAGGATCTCGCGCGATCGCGGCCCTTGCAATGACAGGACCGCGTACCCAGACGTGAGATCGGTGACCGTGACATTCCATTCGTCAGTAATGTGTTTTGATATCCAGGCCTTATCCCGAGGATGGACGGTCGCTGACGAGATGATTAGGAACTCTGTCTGCGACAACCGGTTCACAGTGATGTCCGTCTCTATCCCGCCCTTTTCATTGAGCATGTGGGTGTATACCAGCTTTCCAACAAGTACATCCACGTTGCCGGCGCAAAGCCACTGAAGGAAACGGCACGCATCGCGACCCTGAACCAAGTGTTTGCCGAAAGAGCTTTGGTCCAACAAGATGGCATTGTTGCGGGCAGCCTTGCACTCCTGACTGGTATATTTGAACCAGTTCGGCTCGTCGTAGGAATAGACGTTTTTAGTCGATTCCCCCTCCCCGCGAACCACATGGGACGCTCCCATCCCATCCCTTCGCCAAAGCTTGCTCCAAGCCTCGCCCACCGGTCGTGAAGAGCGCTTTTGCGGACACCTCGGGATGTCTCAGACTGGTAAGCCGGCCAGTGCATCTTATAGTGAAGACCTAAAACTTCGGCTGTGCGATCGTGCAAATATCTTTTATTGATCTGGAAGGGATGGAAACGCGCGACATCCACGAAGCTGATATCCATCTGAGGCTCACCGGCAATGATCCACTCTGCCAGGGCTCGTCCGGCTCCCGCGCCGTATTCAATGCCCTCTGAATTATAACCTGTCGAAACGAAAAGATTTTTCGATCCAGGAACTTCACCAATCATGAACAGAAGGTCAGGGGTGAAACTTTCAGGACCATTGAAAAACTTTGCAATGCCGCAGTTCGCAAGATCAGGAACAATCTCTATCGCGTTGGTCATCGGTAGCTCAAAATGATCCCAGTCCTCAGGAAGCTCGATGTACGCCGTTTCCTTCGGAAGCTTCCCCATCGGCAAAGGTTTTCCCCAAGGCTCGAAGGCACCAACCAAGAGCTTTCCTGTATCTTCCTTGAGATACACATGCCCGTCGGTGTCGCGTAGCACTGGCAAGGTGGGCGTCACGAAATCCATGGCTTCGGTCACTATATAAAAGTGCTCTGCCGCGTATATCGGAATTCGTGCACCTAACTTCGACGCAAGTTCTCTGGTCCAAAGCCCACACGCAAGTACGAGAATTTCAGCTTCAACAACTCCGTCATTAGTCCGAACTTGGTAGTGCCCGTCTGCTGTGCGCCAGAGGTCTGTGACTTCCGCGTTTTCGAAAATCTTTACGCCGTTCTTTTTGGCGCCAAGAGCTAACGCCATGCATGTGTCGACAGGATTGGTCTGGCCGTCACCAGGGATAAAGACTGCGCCTTCGATGATTGACGCGTTGAGCGCTGGATAGAGTTTTTTCGCCTCGCTCGGCGAGATCATGTTGGCCTCAAGGCCAAAACTTTTGGCGATCGAGGCGTTGCGTGCAGTTTCGTAGAGGCGTTCCTTGGTTCTGGCGACCCCAAGCGTGCCATTTCGCTTAAATCCGGTGGCTTGGCCAGTCTCGGCCTCCAGCGCGGAGTAAAGTTCAGCATTGTATTTTGCGATCTCCGTCAGCGCGTGTGTCCCACGCGTCTGCATGATCAAACCCGCAGCGTGCCAAGTTGTTCCGGAGGTAAGACTGTTGCGCTCCAAGAGTGCGACGTCCTTCTTACCGTTCCTTGCAAGGTGAAAGGCAACACTTGCTCCCGCGATCCCTCCACCAACTATGAGGATCTCGTGGTGGCGAGTCGCTGTTTCACGAGGACGGAAAGGCGGATTCGTAATCATAGGTATCCTTGTTCGGTTTCACTCGGAGCTGGCAGCGGCAAGGTGTTTCGACGAGTTCGGCCATGTTGAGCTTATGCAGGCCGCTACCGCGCATTTTCGGCTTTATGATCATGAGTCAGTCACTTTCCAGCAGACTAAGGGGCGAGGCTCGCGTAGATCGCGCTAATTGGGCCGCAAAAGCGGTGTCGTTCTGCGTATTCTTCGGTTGGGCGCTGATTTATTGCGCGCGGAGAGCGGGCGGCGCTGATGAAGCAAGGTCAATCTGATTGCCTTGCAAAGCGCGCCGCAATCCACTCGCTAGTCACAGCGCTATCGAGGGCGGTGAAGGGCCGCTATGTGAGAGATGGCGCAGTTTGCCATCTGGGCGCTCCGACACGGCATCATGTAAGGTTGCCGACCAAACTGCTTGAGGAAACCATCGACAGCCAATACAATGATGAACCTGGGCATAGCCAGAGAAGACCCCACCCCGATATCCTGTGCGGGGTGGTAGCCTTTGCCGTCGGACGGCCAAGGAAGCTGAAGGGCGGGCGCCCCCTCACCGTCCGCCCCAGCGAATAGAACCAGCGCTTTGCCCAGTGCCACGGCTGTCCTGCGCGCGACTGTGAGACGCGCGTCGGCACCCTCGAGCTTGCGCATCCCAAGCTGCGGAGGGCTCCTGCTTCCCGGTAAAAAGACGCTGACCGCAGTCGTGCGGGAGGTTGGCGCGAACGACCAATAGCGGCCGCTGCTGACCAGATCCGGTGAAGTCCTCAGCTCGTCGCCACCACGGCTGCCGCGAAGCTGCATGGTACCAATCCAAGCGATCGGCTCAACGGCTAGATCAAGTGGAAGACAATGGTCGGCGGCTTCTTCTCTAAGATGCCATAGTCCGCCTCCAGGTGCGCTGCTCGTGCTCATGGCGATGAAGGAGCTTGTTAGGCCAGATGAGCCATGATCCGCTTATGGGCCTGCCGGCATTGACATGATACGCCGGCTGCATGCCAGAGCGCGCGGCGACCAAGTCCCCAGCTACACCCTTCCGTGGGCACCATCTCGCATCGATTGAGAAAGATCTGTGGCATTGAACGGGTTATGAGTGACCGGAATATTGATAGTTGCCAAACAGGTAAACTCAGCGCTCTTCCCGGGTAAGATGAAAAGTTAACGGATTGGGAAGCGACTTCCGCCACCTTCCCAATCCGGCTGCCTAAAAGCTTTCAGCTAGTCTACGACTATCAACTCTCGTGCGACGTCGGCTAGCCGCTCGCCACCCTTTTCGGTAACAACAAACGACTCCGAGATTGCGGCTCCGAAGGCAGGAGGCCTCACTCCCGATTGGAAATGGAAGCACATGCCAGCCTGGAGCACGGTCATTTCGCCAGCGCGGATGCTCACAGTACGCTCGCCCCAGTCTGGCGGGAAATTCATGCCGATTGAGTAGCCGGAACGGCCTTTTTTGACGTACCCGTGGCGGTTTAGAACGCTCAGCCAAACGGTGTTCAGTTCGTCGACGATTACACCCGGCTTTGCCATTTCTAGAACAGCGTCGCCACCTTCGATGATGGCATTGGCGAGGTGCTGGGCCTCCTTAGGTGGCTTTCCCATATAGACCGTACGCGTCAGAGGCGCGTGATAGTGGCGCCTGGCCGCTCCAATCTCCAGGAGAACCAGCCCCGACCTGGGCAGGGGCTTGTCCGACCATGTGAGGTGTGGAGCGTTCGTCTTCTCGTCAACTTGGATCAATGGACAGAGGCTTGTATAGTCACCGTACTTCCCATCAACGCCTCTTGTCTGATCGGCATAAATCTGAGCGACGATTTCGTATTCAGGAACTCCTGGCTTCAGATTATTGATCGCCTGGCGCATGGTGTGGCTGACAATCCGACCCGCTTCCCTCATGTAGACGAGTTCGGCGTCGGATTTAACCAGTCGGGCCCAATTAACGAGGCCGCGGCTGTCAGAGAACTTTGCATTTGGAAGGCCGTTGACAAGGTGCTGATGCGCCCGCGCTGTATAAAAATGCGCATCGAGCTCGACCCCTATGCGATCGGATCCCCAACCGCGGGATTTTATGATTTCGCTGACTTCGTCGTAGGGATGCAGTTCCACGTGATGGAGCCGGTCATCGGAGAAGTTGATGATATCCTCAGCAGCCAGGTTCGTCGTTGCACGAGCGCCGTTTACGTCAACCAGCCGTCCGATCCACACCGGCGAGTCCGACTTCAGATGCAATAGAACCACTTGAGGCGTGTAGAAGGACCAGGCGTCATAGCCGGTCAGCCAACACATATTTGCGGGATCTTGGCAGATTAGCAGGTCGAATCCTGCTTCCTCCATCCGTCTCTTCACGTCTTGGATACGGCGTCCATACTCCGCCGGCTGAAAGGGTTTCTCAAAGTCCATTTGTAGTCGTCCTCTGCACCTGGGTTGGCTGACCGGACCAAGCATTCATGCCCAATCCGTGCTGGTTCCCAACCTAGCATGCTTCGGAGGCCTGATTCGCGCGGACCTCTTCGTCCAATCGCAGAAAACCTGCGTGATTTGCGCTCCATGCGCAGCTTCCCCTCCCCTTGCGAAAGGCTCGGCGCATCTCCGGGGCGGTCTGCGGCCATTTGTTGATAGCCGGACAACGGTGGAACTGTGACCCGCCGCTTGATCCACGGAAGCCACGCCGAGGGCGGGGCTCTTCTGGAGAACGCTGCAGCTGCCGCAGGCTGGCGTCATTCAGATCACACGCGGTCCTCAAATTGACCGCATGTTGCGCTATGCAGCCTTCGACCGATCCGCCATCACGCCGGCAACGATCTCGCCGAAGGAAGCTGGCGTCGGCACGATAGTGACGCCGGCTTCCTTCAAGATCTCGACCTTCTCTTGAGCAGACTCGCCGAAGGCGGAGATGATTGCGCCGGCATGGCCCATGCGGCGGCCCTTCGGCGCGGAGAGACCGGCAATGTAGGCAATCAAGGGCTTCCGCATATTGTCGCGCCCCCAGAGCGCGGCTTCGGCTTCCTGTGGGCCGCCGATCTCGCCGATCATCACCACGGCGTCGGTATCGTCGTCCTGCTCGAACAGTTCCAGGATGTCCTTGAAGGACGAGCCGTTGATCGGGTCGCCGCCGATGCCGACGCTGGTCGACACGCCGATGCCCAGCGCCTTCATCTGCGAGGCCGCCTCGTAGCCCAGCGTTCCGGAGCGGCCGACGATGCCGACGCGGCCGGGAAGATAGATGCTGCCGGGCATGATGCCCATCAGCGCCTGGCCGGGCGTGATGATGCCGGCGCAGTTCGGCCCGATCAGCCGCATGCGATCCTCGAAGCGGTAGCGCCGCATGTATCGCTTCACCCGCATCATGTCCTGAGAAGGAATGCCGTCGGTGATGCAGACGCAGAACCTGATGCCGGCGTCCGCCGCCTCCATGATCGAGTCGGCTGCGAAGGGCGGCGGCACGAAGACGATGCTCGCATCGGCTCCGGTTTCGCGCACCGCGCCCTTGACGGTGTTGAACACTGGGAGGCCAAGATGTGTCTGGCCGCCCTTGCCGGGTGTAACGCCGCCGACCACATTAGTGCCGTAACGCTTCATGTCTTCAGCGTGAAAACTGCCGATCTTGCCGGTAAATCCCTGCACGATTGCGCGGGTGTCCCGGTTGAGCAGAATTGCCATCTTTCGTCCCCTCAGCCTGTTTTTTCATTGTGGCCGCGCGCCAGGCGGCGACGGCCTTTTCGGCGGCTTCGGCAAGCGTTTCGGCGACGATCACCGACTCGCCGGAATCGGCCAGGATGCGGCGCCCTTCCTCGACCTTGGTGCCTGCCAACCGCACCACCAACGGCACGTTGACGCCGACTTCGCGGATTGCCCTGACAACGCCCTCGGCGACCCAGTCGCAGCGGTTGATGCCGGCGAAGATGTTGACCAGGATGGTCTTGACATTCTTGTCCCCAAGGACGGCGCGGAACGATTTCGCCACCCGCTCGGGCGAGGCGCCGCCGCCGATGTCGAGGAAGTTGGCCGGTTCGCCGCCGGCGATCTTGATCATGTCCATTGTCGCCATGGCGAGACCGGCGCCATTGATGATGCAGCCGATATTGCCGTCGAGGCCGACATAGGATAGGCCACGGTCGCTGGCAAAGGTTTCGCGCGGATCCTCCTGCGACTTGTCGCGCAGTTCGGAAATTTGGGGACGACGAAACAGCGCGTTCTCATCGAACGACATCTTGGCGTCCAGTGCCATCAGATTACCGTCACGCGTGACGACCAGCGGATTGATCTCCAGCATCGAGGCGTCGTAGTCGCGAAACACGCGGTAGCAACCAAGCAGGGTTTCGGTCGCCTTGCCAATTAGGTTGTTTTCGAGACCAAGCCCGAAGGCGATCTCGCGCGCCTGATAGTGCTGCATTCCCGCGCCAGGGTCGACTGTCGCGCGAATGATTGAATCTGGCTGCTTTTCGGCGATCTCTTCGATCTCCATGCCGCCGGACGCAGACGCGACGATCATCACCCGCTCGGCTTTACGGTCGAGAACAAAGGCGAGATAGATTTCCTGGCCAATGTCGACGGCCTCTTCGACATAGAGCCGCGACACCAACTTGCCGCGCGGCCCCGTCTGATGCGTCACCAGCTTCCTGCCCAGCATCGCCTCGGCCGCATCGGACACTTCCTGGTCGGACGAGCAGATGCGGATGCCGCCGGCCTTGCCGCGCGCACCGGAATGGATCTGCGCCTTGACCACCCATTTGCCGCCGCCGATCTCGCTGGCACGGTATGTTGCCTGCTCCGGACTGTAGGCCAGCCCGCCGCGCGGCACATGCACGCCATGACGGGCAAGCAGTTCCTTGGCCTGGTATTCGTGGATGTCCATCATGTCCTCCCGGTATTTTTACTGCGCCGCCATATGCGCCTGGCCGGCGCGCTCGATCGCCTCGTTAACCGCCAATACGTTCCTGGCCATGCGCTCCGACGCGGCGTCGATCATCTTGCCGTCGAGGGCTGCCGCTCCCTTGCCCTGCGCCTCGGCCTCTTTCAGCACTTCGAGGATGCGCCTGGCGCGGGTGACCTCTTTTTCCGGTGGTGAGAAGACGTCGTTGGCGAGCGCGATCTGCGAGGGATGGATCGCCCATTTGCCTTCGATGCCAAGTGCTGCGGCGCGCCTTGCGGCTCCCTTGTAGCCTTCGGGATCGGAGAAATCGCCGAACGGTCCGTCAATGGCGCGCAGGCCGTAGGCGCGGCAGGCGACCGTCATGCGCGACAAAGCGAAATGCCACTGGTCACCGGGATAATCGGGGTTGAGGCCGCCGATGTTGACGGTACGCGCCTTGTTGCTGGCGGCATAGTCGGCAACGCCGAAATGCATGGCTTCCAGCCGGCCCGGCGTGGCGGCGATCGCCTCGACATTGGCCATGCCGAGCGCGGTCTCGATCAGCGCTTCTAGACCGACACGGGTCTTGAAACCTTTAGCCATCTCGATCTGGTTGACCATGGCCTCGACCATGTAGAGATCCGCTGGAACGCCCACCTTCGGCACCAGGATGGTGTCCAGGCGGTCGCCGGCCTGTTCCATGACGTCGACCACGTCGCGATACATGTAATGGGTATCGAGGCCGTTGATGCGCACCGAGACGGTCTTGCCCTTGGCGCGCCAGTCGATGTCGTTGAGCGCCTGGATGATGTTTTTGCGGGCGCGTTCCTTGTCAGGCGGCGCGACCGCATCCTCGATGTCGAGAAATACGAAGTCGGCGGCGCTGTTCGCCGCCTTGTCGATCATCTCCGGACTGGAGCCGGGAACGGCCAACTCGCTGCGCTGCAGCCTCAGTTTCTTCAGGTGGTTGATCGTGTGGCTCATCGTGGGCTCCCCAGCATCGGGCTGTTGCTTTTCCAAGTCCTTTTGTGTTCTTCACAGGCTAGCACGCCTTGGACGCTGGGGTTGTGCTGCCCAGCCGGTGACGTCGCACAAGATCTGCATATTTGCGGCCGCTCGCGCAGCAAATCCTCTTCCCTGGTTCTTTCGTCGCCTGGGAAGCGGTTGCCACCCATTTGGAGCGCAGCAGAAATATCTTCGGCAAGAGGATTTTCGATTTAGTGTGATTTTTGTGATTTGCCCCAATCTGTTTTCACAAACCGCAGTGGCGATCTAAGCACAATATCTCCCCACCAGGTCACCGATCTTACAATCACACTTCCCCACCTTTCGAAGCCCATTACAATCCTGAGGTATACTGCGAAGCCGAAGTGTCAGCCCCGCAAAAGGTCCGCTTAGCGTGGCCGACTGCAACTTACCGTTCGCCGCCCCTCGAGGCTAAGTGTGATCGTGGATGGCCACAGGTGACAATGTCATCTTCCTTGCTGAACCTTGCCCATAAGCCGACAGAGATCAAACGGCGAAAAACCTCAGTGGCATGCCCTTATTCGCAGGAGAACGCCTTGGTGGCCCTCGATCGCGCTGCCAATCGCCGCAGTTGCACGGCTATTTTGCCGGAAATGAACGGTCGATTGTGAGGTTAGTCATGAAAGGTACAGCAACTGCCGCGTTAAAGGAGCTCAAAAGGCAGGACCTCCTACAAAAGTGCGCCTACGTGAATGGAGCTTGGCTCTCCAAGGCTGCGACGATCTTGGTGGTCGACCCGGCTACTGGCCAGGACTTGGCTCACGTGGCTGCCTGTGAGGTGTCTGATGTAGATGACGCGGTCAGCTTCGCGAGGACTGCGTTTGAACATTGGCGCAATATTCTTCCTTGGGAACGGGGCGCATGTCTGCGGAGATGGTCCGCCGGTATTCGCGAGAATGCGGAAGACCTTTCCACCATCATGACCGCTGAACAAGGCAAACCATTAACCGAGGCGCACGGTGAAATTTTATATGCCGCCAGCTTTCTTGACTGGTTTTCGGCAGAGGGTGAGCGAGCATATGGCGAGACCATTCCGAGCCATCTTGCGGGCAGCCGGCTCTCCGTGCAGATGCAGCCGGTCGGAGTGACGGTCGCTATCACCCCTTGGAACTTTCCGTCGGCGATGATCACCAGGAAAGCAGGAGCCGCTTTGGCTGCGGGCTGCACGATGATTGTGAAGCCAGCCCCGGAAACGCCCTTGTCCGCTCTGGCGCTTGCCCGCCTTGCCGAGGAGGCAGGAATCCCGGCTGGCGTGTTTCAGGTGATCACGGGAGAGGCTGCCCCACTCGCAAAACGGCTATTGGATCATAGAGATGTGCGGGCATTCTCCTTCACGGGCTCGACGGAGGTCGGTCGGATCCTGCTCGAGCAGTCGGCAAAAACCGTGAAGAAGGCTTCGCTTGAGCTCGGCGGCAATGCTCCTTTTATCATTTTCGATGACGCCCCCATGGAAACAGCCGTAGCTGGATGCATAGCAGCCAAATTTGCCACATCCGGTCAGGACTGCCTGGCAGCCAATAGGATCTATGTTCAGCGAGGCAACTATGAGCGCTTCGTGGAAGAATTCGCGAAGGCCACCGGTAAACTGAAAGTCGGGCACGGATTCGAACCCGGCGTTGATATTGGCCCAATGACCAGACCATCCGTCGCCGAAAAGTGCAGACGGCAGGTGTCCGAAGCTCTTTGTTCCGGGGCTCGCATCGTTGTTGGTGGACAGGATAGTCTTCTCGGGGGCAACTTCGTTACCCCGACTGTTCTCGCCGATGTCACGGACGACATGCTGGTGGCGAAGGAAGAGACCTTTGGGCCGGTGGCGGCAGTCCTTCCGTTCGATGAGGAGGCGGAAGTGCTTGCACGAGCCAACAACTCGGAAATGGGCCTTGCGGCTTACGTTTACACAAGAGATCTGAATCGCGCCATGCGGCTAACCGATCAGTTGGAATACGGCATGGTCGCCGTCAACACCCCGAAATTCACCGGCGCTCCCATACCCTTTGGCGGATGGAAACAATCCGGGCTCGGCCGCGAGGGCTCAAGGCATGGTCTCGCCGAATATCTGGAAGCCAAATACGTGTGCATCGGTAATACGGCAAACTGAAGGGACAGACGCATGAGTATCAACATCAAGGACATCAGCGAGAAGGATAGAAATGCTGTCCTGCATCCTTTCACACAGCTCAAGGATTTTGCCACCGGCAAGCTCGGCGAGCCGACCATCGTTGAGACAGGCAAAGGCATCCGCATTCAAGATGCGCATGGCAACCAGCTGATAGACGGATTCGCCGGCCTTTATTGCGTCAATGTCGGTTACGGCCGCACCGAGGTCGCCGAAGCGATTTCCCGCCAGGCTTTCCGTCTGGCCTACTATCATTCCTACGCCGCCCACACGACCGACGAGCTCGCAATCCTTTCCGATCGCCTCGTGAAGATGGCGCCGGGCAAGATGAGTAAGGTGTTCTACGGCATGTCCGGCTCGGACGCCAACGAGACGCAGGCCAAGCTCGTCTGGTATTATAATAATCTCCGCGGTAAGCCGACCAAGAAGAAGATCATCTCGCGTGAACGCGGCTATCACGGCTGCAGCGTCGTGTCCGGCTCGATGACCGGCATGAGCTTTTATCACGACCACATGGACCTGCCGCTTCCGCAGATCGTTCACACCGGTGTTCCGCATCATTACTGGGGTGCAACCCCGGGCGAGACCGAACTGGAATTTTCAGCGCGGCGCGGCGAGGAACTTGATCAGCTGATCGAGCGGCTGGGGCCAGACAACGTGGGGGGCTTCATCGGCGAGCCGGTGCTCGGCACCGGCGGCATCACGCCTCCGCCGGAAGGCTACTGGCAAGCAATCCAGGCCGTGCTCAAGAAGCACGACGTGCTGCTCATCGCAGATGAAGTCATAACCGGCTTTGGCCGTACTGGCTCCATGTTCGGCTCGCAGCACTACGGGATCGAGCCAGACCTCATCACGATCGCAAAAGGTCTGACTTCGGCCTATTTCCCGCTTTCCGCGGCAATTGTCGGTGAAAAAGTCTACAAGGTCCTGGAGGACGGGGCGGACAAGGTCGGGGCATTCTCGCACGGATATACGTATTCAGGTCATCCGATCGGGGCCGCCGCGGCCAACGCGGTCCTCGACATTGTCGAGAAAGAAGACCTCCCCGGCAATGCCCGTGACGTCGGCGCGTTCTTCCAGGCGCAGTTGCAGGAGAAGTTCGCGCAGTTGCCGCTCGTCGGCGAAGTGCGCGGCGTCGGTCTAATGGCTGCAATCGAATTCGTTGCCGATCGCGGCAAGAAGAAGCGTTTCGATCCGTCGCTGAAAGTCGGTGCACGCATTTCGAAGGCAGCACGCGACCGCGGCCTGATCGTCCGCGCCATGCCGCATGGTGACATCCTCGGCTTCGCTCCGCCTTTGGTGACAACCAAGTCTGAAGTGGAAGAGATCATTGGCATCGCTGAGAGTGCAGTGCGCTTTGTTATGGATGAGCTCACGAGAGAGGGGGCTTAGCGTCTGAGGCGGGTGACAGCCGAACCTGCGGCGCCAGACGCCCTGATGTCTGCCTTAGGCAGGTTCAGCCTCCTGAGCGGTTCACCGGTGGCGACGCTAGCGAATATCAATGGACACTTAGCGGGAGAATCCTCGGCACCCGAATGTGGTGGCTCAGCGCCAATCCAAATGCCAAAGCCGGTCGCGCAGTTTTGCACATGGCCGTTTCACGAACGAGAGATCAGGCTAGCAGAGAAGGAACTCCCGGGATGCTAGACTCGCAGTCGACCTGCCGAAATTTTTGCTTTTACCTCCTGCCTGCCTTTTCGCTCCAGGCGTTCTCGTCGGCAGTAGAGGCGCTAAGGCTCGCCAACGAAGTGTTGGGGCGGGACGTGTATAGCTGGCAGGTCGTCTCGGACGACGGGGGTCCTGTGGTCTCAAGTTGCGGATTGTTGGTGTGCGCTCAATCATCGTTGTCGTTCGAACGTGAAAGAACTCGTCGATCAATCTCAGCACCGGCCGTCGTCGTCGTCGGTGGCCGTAATGCTCCTAGCTCGCACAAACAGCTCGAGGCCTGGATTCGAGAGTGTAGAAACCACCGCAGTTGCCTCGTAGGCATAAGTAGCGGCACGATAGTGCTTGCTCGAGCCGGGGTTGCTGAAGGGCGGCGTTGCGCGGTTCACTGGGAACAATTTCCTATATTCTCTGAGCGCTTTCTAGGTGTGTCCTCCACTCAAACCGCCTTTGAGCGGGATGGAGACCTGTATACCTGTGCCGGGGGAGACGCTCCCTTCGACATGTTTCTAGATTTGGTTGACCGTCACCATGGAACGATAGTCGTCAATCGTATTTGTGAAAAAGCTATCGCGTGCAGGACCCGTTCAGCGGGTGACCGCCAACGTTTGCCACTCCATTCACGAGTGCAACTAAACCATCGGGCGGTCATCAAGATAATCGAGGAGATGGAGGCAAACCTTACGGAGCCATTGCTATTGGACGAACTTGTGGGATCAGCCGGCCTTTCCCGACGTCAAATCGAGCGGCTATTTAGGAGAGAACTGGGATGTTCTCCAAGCCGTTATTATTTGGATCTTCGCCTGGAACGGGCGCATCTGCTGCTCATCAGTTCCCGCCTGCCGGTCGTCGAGATAGCGATGGCTTGCGGCTTTATCTCCGCATCGCACTTCTCAAAAGCGTACCGCGACGCCTACGGGTGCGCGCCGCATCAATCACGACTGCCAGTTCACCAACGAAAAAAAGCGCGATCGAGCGCGCCGGAAGAAAATAGAATCAGGAAAATCGATCGGAGGCTAAGTTACGAAAGCGTGCCTAACTGCCACTAGCGGATAGTTATTCTGTGAATATCAGTTATGGCGCTGGTGTGGTGATGGGCTCACGTCGATGGGCTCTTCTCGAATGTAAGGTTCGAAACCGGGCTCGCCCTGGGTCGACCCGGGCGCGATAGAGAGGATTTTCTCAACATGATACCATTACCATTCCACCCCGACGAATACCGCAGCAGGCTTTCCGCTATCCGCGCGGAAATGGCGCGCCGCAACCTCGATCTTCTCATCGTCAACGACGTCGCCAACCAGCATTACATCACCGGCTATGACGGCTGGTCGTTTTACACGCCGCAGATGGTCCTGGTCCCGCTCGCCGACGAGGAGCCGGTCTGGATCGGTCGCGCCATGGATGCCGCCGGCGGGTTGCTGACGGCTTGGATGAAGCCGGAGAACGTCGTCGGCTTTCCCGAAGATCATGTCCAGCGCACCGACCGTCATCCGATGGACTGGATTGCCGCCTGGATCAACAGGAAGGGCTGGGGGCGCGGCAATATCGGCATCGAGCTTGAAGCCTACTACTATTCGCCCAAGGCGCATGCGCGCCTGACAGCGGGCCTGCCAAACGCAGTGTTCCACGACGCCGACCTTCTGGTGAACTGGATCCGCAGCGTCAAATCGGAAGCCGAGATCGGCTACCTACGCAAAGCCTCGCGTCTTGCCGAGGCGGCGGTCACCGCGGCCTACGAGGTTATAGCGCCAGGCGTTCGCGAGTGCGACGCCATCGCCACAATCCAAGCCGCTCAGGTAGCTGGATCGCCGGATTTCGCCGGCGACATCACCGCCCTACCACCGACAATACTGGGGGGCGAAAATGCATCGGCGCCGCACATCATGTGGAGCGATCGTCGCTTTGGCCACAACGAAACCGTCGCGCTCGAGCTGGCCGGCGTCGTTCGTCGCTATGCCGCCGGTCTGGCGCGGACCCTTCCGCTGGGCGCCATGCCAGCCAAGGTCGGCGACACCGGCAAGGCCGTGCTCGAAGGCATGGAGGCCGTGCTTGCGTCGATCAGGCATGGCGGGCGGAGGACATCGAGGCGAGCTGGCGCAAGGTCATCCAGCGTTACGGCCTGAAGAAGGAATCCCGCATTGGCTATTCGATCGGCGCGGCCTATCCGCCAGACTGGGGCGAGCACACGATCAGCCTGCGCCAGGGGACGATCCTGAAGCCGGGCAATGTCCTACATTCAATCCTCGGCATCTGGATGGACGGCTGGGGGATCGAAGTGAGCGAAACCATCCTCGTCACTGCTGACGGCTGCGAGACTCTGACCAGCTTCCCGCGAGAGATCCATGTCAAACACTGGTCGGCAATGATTTATCCCGCGCTGGGACGCCGATCGACCGCCAACTCCATCGCAATTCGGCAACGTCGAGCGAAGAGAGCGATGCGCCGGCCTTAATCAGTGTTCGAAGAAGCCGGTTCAGCGGCATGAGGCAGAGGCCCGCTTCGGTATTGCCGTCGAAGCCGTCGCGGCTGCCGGTATCGGGCCTTTAGATGTTTAGATGGGGTATTCGGCTTTGCCCCCCGTCTTGAACGGGTGTTTGAGGTGCTGCGCTTCGAGCTGATGATAAAACGTGGTCTGCGTGAACAGCCACAAGCATCAGGAAAGGAAGCGCAGCATGAAGCATTATGCCGGACTGGACGTCTCCGTAAAAGAGACGGCCGTTTGCATCGTGGATGAAGGAGGCCGCATTTGCCGAGAGATGAAGGTTGCGAGCCATCCGGACGATCTTGTTGAGGCGTTGAAGAACCCCGCCTGGAATTTGGCCCGGATCGGGCTTGAAGCTGGTCCCTTATCACAATGGTTGTTCAGTGGTCTGGCGGGAGCCGGACTACCTGCAATCTGCATCGAAACCCGTCATGCGAAGGCCTTTCTCAAGGCGCAGGTCAACAAGACCGACCGCAACGATGCGCGCGGCATCGCGCAGATGATGCGGGTTAATTTGTTCCGGCCGGTGCACGTCAAGACGCTGATGAGCCAGGAACGTCGGGCGCTGTTGACAGCCCGCAAGTTGCTGCAGGAAAAGGCCATCGCAATTGAGAACGACATTCGAGGCCTGTTGCGTAACTTCGGTCTCAAGGTTGGCATTGTCGGCGCTGCCAAATTTGCGGATCGCATCCAGGACCTTTCCGGCGACATCCCGGAGCTACGTGACATCATGGAGGTGTTGCTCGCCGCCCGGCAGAAACTTCGCGAGCAGTTCACGGTATTGCATGAAAGGCTGTTGTCGATCGTGAAGGGTGACACGGTTTGCAGGCGGTTGATGACCGTCCCTGGTGTCGGACCTGTCGTTGCGCTGGCTTTCAAGGCCACAGTCGACATTCCTGCCCGCTTCAAGAATTCGAAGGCCGTAGGGCCGGCTCTTGGGTTAACGCCGCGCTTGCATCAATCAGGCGAGGACAATCGCGTCGGACGTGTTTCCCTGTGCGGTGACGCCATGATGCGAACGCTACTTTATGAAGCCGCGCAAGTCTTGCTGACGGTGGTGAAAAAGTGGTCATGGCTGAAAGCTTGGGCGATGAACGTCGCTAAGCGCCGGGGCCGACAAAGAGCGACCGTTGCCCTTGCTCGCAGATTAGCTGTCATCATGCACAGAATATGGTCCGATGGCAGTGAGTTCCGCTGGGCGCGAGAGGAAGCGACGGCGGTGATATAGCCGGGTCCACCAAACGAAAGGGAGAACATCCGATAACGAGATCCGCCAGGGCGGATGAATGTCCTTCGCGGGACGGAGGATGAAGAGAGGACGTGCCGGGACTCGTTTCCACCGCGGCAACATGGTGAGAACGCTGTTTAGATTGTCCCCTTCACTCCAACTGATCCCATGCTGGGAGGGCCAACGCGCCGATCCCGAAGAGAAGCAAGGCCTCGCGAAAGACATCAAATGCCCGTGGTAGAGGAAGCTTGAAAGCGATTGACTTCAACGAGAAGTCCCGGCATTTGCTGGAGCGGATCAAGCTTGAAGCGTTCCGGTTGTGACGCCCATGCCTTGCAAATGAACTCGTAGGGCGCGAGGCCCTTGAGGGTCTTGAGCCTGCGGGCGAAGTTGTAGGCGGCGACGAAGTCGGTGAGATGCTGCCGGAGCTGATCGTGGCTCTCATAGTAGAAGCGCTTGACGGTGGCGTCCTTGATAGTTCGGTTCATCCTCTCGACCTGGCCGTTGGTCCACGGATGCCTAGCCTTGGTCGTGCGGTGCTCGATGTCGTTCCTGGCGCAGGCGTATTCGAAGGCGTGAGCGCGGAAGATCTCGCCATTGGCGATTGCCTCCTTGATCAGCGGCACCGCCGAGCCACCGGCACCGGGGGTGGTGAACTGGATGCCATTGTCGGTAAGCACGGTGTGGATCCTGTAGGGCACGGCTGCGATCAACCGCAGTAGAAAGTCTCTTGATACGGCTGTGGGGGCCTTCTCGTGCAACTCGACGAAGGCGAACTTCGAGGTGCGGTCGATAGCGACGAACATGTGCAGCTTGCCCTGCTCGGTCCTGACCTCGGCAATGTCGATGTGGAAGTAGCCGATCGGGTAGCTCTTGAATTTCCTCTTCGCCGGTTTGTCGCCCTCGACATCCGGGAGCCCGCCGATGCCATGGCGTTGCAGGCAGCGATGCAATGAAGACCGCGTCAGGTGCGGGATGGTCGCTTGAAGCGCATAGAGGCCGTCGTCGAGCGGCAGCAGCGTGTAGCGGCGGAAAGCGACAATGACCGCCTCCTCCTCAATCGAGAGCACCGTCGATCTCGGTTCCTTCGGACCAGTCGGTAGATCGGCGACCGAAGCTCGCCTCTTCCACTTCGCAACCGTCTTCTGGTTGATCCCGTAGCGCCTGGCCAGTGTCCTCAGGCTCTCTTGACTATGTTGTCGCTCGACGGACCGCCTCTGTCGTTGTGGCGCTCCCATGCAGAACTTGGCCCATAGCGCATCCTTTGATTCGGGAGATAAGGATGCCCCATCAAAGCCTGGGATCAAACATCTAGCGTACGTTCAGCTTCTTGCGGCGCGCCCGCGCGCGACTGGCGTAGCGGCGGGCTCGATCAACTTGGGAAGGGCGACGCCCCAGCTTCTGGCAACCTCCGCTAGACGTTTGATCCAGGTTTTGAGGCGGCTTGTCCTCCGAATCCGGGGATGCGCTATGGGCCGGTTCTTCATGGGAGCGCCACGACGACAGCGGTGTTCCGTCAAGCGATACAGGCATAAGACATGAGAGAGCCTGAAAGCGTTATCAAGCTCACCCATCATCGAGAAGAATGACTCTGCATCAGGTCCCGGCATAACCCAATCAAGTATGCAGGGTCTGCTCGGGCTCGGCTTTCGGGTCGCCACGCAAAATTGGCACGGAGCCTGTCCACCTTTGGAAGCTTAGCCCCTCACGCCGCAGGAATTGCCAAACGGTGTCATGTGAGACCTTCACACCATGTGCCTCAAGCTCGGCTTTCAACTGATGCAGTGTCAAATGCGGGGCCTTGTCGATTCGCTCCTGAATGAAATCCCGGTGAGGTTCCAGAACGCGCTTTCGGTGGCCACCCATCTTGCGAGGCTCGATAGAACCGCTCATTCGGTAGCGCTGCGACCATTTAACGGCGGAAGAAACTGCAATCCCAAAACGAGCCGCGACCGACCGGCAGCTCTCGCCAGCTTCAATCGCAAGTACGATGCGCTCGCGCAGGCTCTTGGAGAGGGGTGCTGTCATTCAAGCTTCAGTCCTGGTTAATCTTGATAATGCGAACCTAGGCAAGAACTGAACCCCGGTACGTTTCACTGCTCTGAGGTTCTATGTCAAATTCAGTTTGCCGATCGCATTCATCTTACGACCAGATGGTCTCGCTATCAGATGCACTTAGAACGTCAGACCCCTAAGGCGTCTGCGCCGTAGCAAGCTCTGAAGTGGAGGCATGCTGGCCTTCATGAGACCAATCTTTGCCCAGCAATAAAATGGGCGGAGTTGGACAGCAGCGGTCCTTTCGCGACGGATGTCGCGCAAAGCGCCAGTTGCCAGACTGACTGGCCATCGCCTTCGGGTAACGAGAGGAACTGCGCCTCGATCCATCAAAGCCTCTAGGCCAATACTTCGCTGACCGGTCGGGACGGGCTTAAAAGTAAGTCGGAACGCTCCATGGCCGTAGTCCCTCAGCGGGTCAAGGCCATGCAATTGGGGACGAAGACTCAATGCGGATCTTTCAAACCGCTTCCTTGACGGCAGAGAGGAACTGCTTGGTGCGGTCGCGCTGTGGGCTGGTGAACAATATTTGCGGGGGCGCCTGCTCCTCTATCGAGCCGCCATAAAAGAAGCACACGCGGTCAGAGATGTCGCGAGCAAAGCCCATCTGATGCGTGACCATGATCATGGTTAGATTGTGCTCGGCGACTAGCTTTCGAATGACATGTGTCACCTCGCCAATGACTTCGGGATCGAGGGCGGAAGTGACTTCGTCGAAAAGCATCACCTTGGGCCGCATCGCCAACGCGCGGGCTATGGCGACACGCTGTTGTTGTCCTCCTGATAGACGGGAAGGATGCTGGTCGCGCTTGTCGATCATACCCACCATTTTCAGGAGCTCTTCGGATCGCTCAAGCGCCTCTTTCCTCGAAAGCCCCAGTACCTGGACTGGGCCTTCCATGCAGTTCTGGATCGCGGTCATATGCGGAAACAGGTTGAAGTGCTGGAAACACATCCCGATCGAGGAGCGAATCTTCCGCTGGTATCGCTCGTCTGCCGGCACAAGGACCCCATCGCGGGGCATGTGTGTCAATGGCTTGCCGTCAACGTATATCACGCCGCCATTGATAGTTTCGAGTGTCATAAGGGCTCGCAACACCGTGGTCTTCCCGGACCCCGAGGGTCCTATAATGGTAACCATCTCGCCTTCGGCCACGTCAAAATCGAGGTGGCTGATGACGTTGAGCCTTCCGTAGCTCTTGCTGACGTTCATGAACCGGACCATGGGGCGGTCATGCTCCGGCAGTTCAAGGGGATAGTCGGTATTGCTCATTTTACAGTCCTAGTCTCAGCCGCAGCCGTCGTTCGAACATCCTGACGAGTCCGGCCGTCGGAAGCGAGATCAAGAGGAAAATCAGGCCAACCAATGTAAAAGGTTCCAGATACCTGTAGTTCTCGGACCCTAAAGCGTTGGCCGTGTGCATTAGCTCCATGACACCAATTACCGACAGCATGGGCGTGTCCTTGAGGATGCCCACCAGGTAGTTGCCGAGGCCTGGCACCGCAGGCGCAAGCGCCTGCGGGATGATGATGCGTACATAGGTGACGCGGGGGACATGTTCAGCGCACGGCACACTTCCCATTGCCCGGGAGCCACGGAATTGAGGCCTGCGCGGTAAACCTCCGAGAGATAGGCCGAATAGTGCAGACCGATCGCAAAGATGCCGGATACCCAGGGCGACAGGAAAATCCCGAACTGGGGTCCGACGTAGAAAACAAAGAAAATCTGCAGGACCAAGGGCGTGGACCGGATGAATTCAATCAGCTCCCTGACGACAAATGTCAGTGCGGGCCACTTTGTGCGTTGTGCAAGAGCGAGCAGCAGGCCACCGACCAGAGCAATTGCATACCCGATCCCGGCTGCAATCAACGTGTTGAGGGTAGCCCATAACAACTGTGGCAGGATCTCCCACGTAAAGTCCCAGCGCCAGTTGAATGTCATGCCCTTCCAAGCCTCCCGGCAACCAAGCGTTCCGCCCAGCGCATCATCGGGGTTATGAGGAACCTGGCAAGGATGTAGTAGATAATCAAAGCTGTTCCAAACGCCTGCGCCGACAGATAGGTCGAGGCGTTGATCTGGCGTGTCTGGAACATGAGATCGGCGACCGAGATGAGGGACACCAGGGCGGTTCCCTTGAGAAGCTCGATCAGGAGATTACCCCAAGGCGGAAGCATGATCGCCAGCGCTTGCGGCAGTATGATCCTGCGCATCCTCACGCCCTGCGGCATCGACAGCGCGGTTCCCGCTTCCCACTGTCCGCGCGGAACTGACTCAATGGCGCCGCGGACAATCTCGGCGCCATAGGCACCGATATTGAGGCCGACGGATATGTAGCCGGCGGTGAAGTTCGGAAGCGTTATACCAAACAGCGGCAACACGAAGAAAATCCAATATAGCTGCACTAGCAGCGACGTTCCGCGGAACACTTCAATGTAAATCACCGACGCCCCGCGGACCAGCGGGTTTCTCGAAATCTTTCCAAGTCCTGCCACATGGGCGACCAAGATCGCTATGAGAGCAGCGAGCAGGAACTGCGCGCATGTGACCAACGTCCCCTGTAAGAGTGCATGGCCATAGCTTTGGAGAAACTCCAAGATTGACATTCACCATCCTCTTTACGCATCGGAAGTAAGGCCTAGTCCGGAATGCCACCGTCAGCGAAGGGCGCTAGCTCAGCGGTCCTGCCTCTTGAGCGTAGGGTCGTATCTCAGAGCTCACGTGACCCGACAAATGTCCTTCCATAACCCTCCGTCTGGCCGTCAAGGTAGCACGCTTCCAAGACCGATTCGGGCTCCTATGGCTGGCGCTCCGCAGGAAAACTGCGTTCTTTTTGTTATTGGCGCACAATCCCACCGACGAAACACCTGTTCCGTTGGGGGCAGCGGCAGGGGGACCTATGCGTCAGCCCGGCGGGAAGACTTACCCAGCAACTCGGCATCCACACATCAATGACCTGGCTGGCGAGCGTCCGGCGGCGACCCCTCCCCGGAATACCAGAAATCGCGTGATCTCACATTCACAGAAGGCATCAGGGTGGCGAGGTGCAATGCGCGACATAGCAGAGCTGCGGGTCCTCACGCGGAACGTGCTGGCCCTTCCGGCAATAGCTGACGCTGCATCGCTGGAGCCGTAACGCAAGCGTTCGCCGACGACGCCAAGGCCGTCCGTAGGCCAGCGCGGTACCCGTTCGAGGTCGTCGGAATCTTCAGAATGATGTCCGAGAAATTCTGCTCGAAAAGAGGGAGTGGGGGTGCCGCGGGCCAGACGTATGACCTGAACCGCAATAAGATGAGCAATTTTCAATCCTCAACCTGGCAGCCATGGCCACTGATCAGCCCATCGGGCTCGGCGCTAAGTTCGCGCAACGAAAAGTAGATCCTAGCAAATGTCGGCGTCTCGGCCGCCACACCGACGTGTGGCGGGTGGCGAACAACTGCTGGCGACAACTAGGTCATGTGGAGCTGTTGCGGACGCTGCTTCGCGAACCAGACAAGGGTTGTGAGATCCGGATGCCAATATTTCTGGTCTGCAGGTAGCCATCAAGCGCTTCCTGACCCTTTTCCCTGCCGTAGCCAGACTTCTTCACTCCACCGAACGGCGTCTCTACGCCGCCGACGTACCATCCATTCACGTACACCTGGCCAGCCCAAAGGCGATCCGCGCTCCAAAGAGCCCGGTCGATATCCCGGGTGAAAACGCCCGCTGCCAAGCCTTGATCGGTATCGTTTGCCAGTTCGATCCCTTTTATCGGATCATCGAAAGCAGTAACGGAAAGAACAGGGCCGAAGACTTCTTTCTGGAAAAGACTACTGTCGGGCGCGACATCGGCAAATACAGTCGGCGCCATGAAATAGCCGCTTCGCTCTGAAAGTGCAGTTCCGCCGGCCACAAGCCGTGCCCCTTGCGACAGGGCCATCCGGCAGGCGCTCTCGACCCCCTCTCGCTGCTTTTGAGAGATCAACGGGGTGATGTCGCAGTTTTCGCGTCCTGGTCCAATTGAGAGTCCTTCGACGCAAGCCTTCACTCTTTCTAACGTTTCATCAGCGATTGAACGCTCTACAAGCAATCTTGTTAGGTTGTTGCAATTCTGGCCAGCATTTAGATAGGTTCCGATACGCACCGCTTCCACGACGGCGTCGAGATCGGCATCGGAATAAACGACAGCGGCCGATTTGCCGCCCAGTTCCATGATGCAGGGTACGATGCGCTCCGCTGCAGCCTTGAGGACGGTTCGCCCGGTTGCCATGGAGCCCGTAAAGACGATGTGGCGAACATCGGGATGATCGATCAGCGCCTGGCCTGCCGTCTGGCCGTACCCAGTGAGCACGTTTACGGCTCCGGCAGGCAGGCCCGCGGTCTCACAGGCGCGAGCAAGTTCGATGCCTGATAAAGGAGCCAGTTCGGGGACTTCACTACCACTGAGTTACCAGTTGCAATGGCGCAAGCTAGCGAACGGGCCGTCAGTTCGAGGGGCCGTTCCAAGGAACGATCTGGGCTGACACTCCGAAGGGGCTTCTGACCGTATAGTCAACAAGATCCGCCCCGCGCGGAATCGAGCGACCTTCGAGCTTGTCCGCCAAGCCAGCGTAGTACCGCAGGTATCTGACGGCGGTCCGAACCTCGCCACGGGCAAGGTCCAACGCCTTCCCAGTCTCTATGCAGTTAATGATCGCGACCTCGTCGCTGCGTGACTCAAGTGCGTCCGCCACGCGGAAAAGCATACGCCCACGGTCGTACGGGTGCATGTCTATCAAAACGCGGTCGCGAAAGACACGATCGGCGGCAGCAACGGCGAGATGTACTTCTTCAGGTCCTGCCTCTGCAATAACCGCTACCGTCTCCCCGTTTGAAGGGTCATCAACCTCGATCCGTTTGCCAGACGAACAATCTCTCCATTCCCCATCGATGAAATTCTTGATCACTTCTGCGCTCGACATCAAAGTCCTCCAGTTTACCCATTATTCGATCCGAGCCGGTCAAAAGAAGCGCAGGCTTTCGCTGAGTCATTAGGGAGGCTCCTTCGCATTTGCGCGTTTCGGGCCTGCAGAGCATTAGGGCGGCTTGCAGAGGCTCGGGCCTAGTTAATATTGGCCGTTTGTGATCCGGACTCAGCTATTCTGGAGCCGAACCTCGAACGGCAAGTTGGCCGCGGTTGCAATGCCCGGGGTGGTTCAAAAGGGCGGGTTTGGCAGTTTGAGAACTTATCTAGCACCCTTGAAGATTACAGCATCAGGAGCTGGCCATGGCCGGCTATTGGCTTCCCATATTGCGCGAGCCTCAATGCGTCCCACAGCATAGCCTGGTTTGCAGTTATCACTGGCTTGCCGAGGCGCGCCTCCAGGCGGTCGATTATGCTTGAAGTCCGAAGGAGGGTGCATGGGATAAAAAGAGCTTCAGCCTCAGAGGAATCGAACGAGCAAGAGGCCTCGAAGATACTTTCCGGGGAAAGTCCGGCGATGTCGGAATCGTTTTTGCAGTGGAATGAAGCAGACGCGCAGACCGAAATACCCGACCTGCTGAGGGCCTCCGTGACGACAGCGCCTACCTGATCGATATAAGGTGTGAGCATGGCGATGCGTTTCACCTCGAGCCTGTCGAAGGCGCGCAAAGCTCCTGTCATCGGTGAGGTTAAGGAGGCCCCGGGTCGGGCTGTCTGTAGCTCCTCTTCCAGCCTTTTCTGCGAGATGATGGCTGATCCCGATGTGCAGGCGTAGGCAAATACTTTGACGACACCTGGCGGGTCGAATAGCTCGCCAACCTTAGCGATCTCATCAACATGGCGGTAGAGGTTTTCGACCGTACTGGGCTCGTGATGCTTCATCCTGGCGGCACAGAAACTGATGCCGTCATCATGCATCATTCTGCGCAATTCAAGCTCTGTGAGGACGTCGTTGGACGGGGTGATCAATCCGATGACGGTCTCAGTTGCCACAGCAGGATATGATGGCTCAACGTGAGTGGTGTAGAACGCAGTCTCACTAGGCATGTCAAAGTTCTCCGTGCGTACGATCCGTTTCCGGATTAGACTCTTACTTTCTGATATGTCATCCCTGGTTTTTCGCAGAGCGGCTGCTGATGAGATTGGCTGTGCTAGAGGCAGTCGCCTGCCTCTAGCAAACAAGTTTTCAGCGATGAGCGCAGACCCATTCCGTTGTTGTATCGCCTGGCAACGCCTTCTCGTCGTAACCATCTTCTGCCGCAGCCTTCATCATCTCAGGCGTTCCGAGATAGCGCTTCAGTTCGGTATTGAATTTTGTCACGAAATCTTTGTCTGAATTCCTAAATCCAATACCTATCCAAGCGGACGATTCCTCCGGCATTAAGGCGGGATTGGTGGCCTCCACCTTCCCTCCAGATTTTTTGGCGATATCCTGGACGACTGTATAAGACGTCACTCCAGCGGCTGCTCGACCAGCGATCACCGCCGCAAGAATTTCGGTACCTCCCGGAACCTCCATAATCTGCGATGCGGGCACACCCAGCTTCTTAGCGATCTCGATGCCAGCGTAGCCTGCCCCAGTCACCATGGTCGCATTCTTAGTCACCAAATCCTTGTACGTAGTGATTTGTTCCGGATTTCCGGATTTCACCATGAAGACATCTGTTTCTTTAGAAACAGGCTCCGAGAATGTTATGTTGTCGCACCTCTTTTTATTGATATACATGCCACCTGTAATTAAATCCAACCGGCCGGCTTGCAGCCCCGGGATCAACCCACCCCAATCGGTCACCACAGGCTCGATATTGGTGTAACCCATTGAACGAAGAACCCCTTCGGCAATGGCATTTACGTACCCCAGAGGCTTGTTGCCCTCACCAGGATATGCCTGTGGCGGCTCGGAAGCAAAGCCGAGACGAATTGTCTTGCCGCTTGCCGCGCGATCAGCAAGCTCACCTGTGTAAGCGGGCGCCGTCAGACCAACGACGACGAGCCCAATGCTCAGAAAAATTTTGATTATGCGTTCCATTTTGTTCCCTTTTCTTGTTCTGTTGAACGCGCGCCTCTCGGCGGCGATGGGCGTTCTTCCTTTGCACTTCGAGCAAGAAACGCTTGCATCCGGTATGATAGGCCATTTTAAGTGCCCCTTTCTGCGAAGAACGCAGCTCTTGGGCGTTGCAACTGCAAAACTTCCCGCCCAAGCGCAGACATCCTGCGTGCACGAGCACCATCGAAACGGATGACTTAATACGGCTGAGCAGATCGGTGGAATGGTGCGGAGGGCACGGGGAGCATCTTCGCAACGCGAGAGACCTGAGCCTCAGCTGGCATTTTCGTGTCTCCGGTGCCTTCAGCCGCGCCGGAAGACAATCTCTGGATCTTAATCCTGAAGGCGGTCGTCGAGGGGCGCAAGGGCGAGCAGCAGGCCACCGACCAGAGCAATTGAATACCCGACCCCGGCCGCAATCAACGTGTTGAGGGTAGCCCACAACAACTGTGGCAGGATCTCCCACGTAAAGTCCCAGCGCCAGTTGAATGTCATGCCCTTCCAAGCCTCCGGGCAACCAAGCGTTCCGCCCAGCGCATCATCGGGGTTATGAGGAACCTGGCAAGGATGTAGTAGATAATCAAAGCTGTTCCAAACGCCTGCGCCGACAGATAGGTCGAGGCGTTGATCTGGCGTGTCTGGAACATGAGATCGGCGACCGAGATGAGGGACACCAGGGCGGTTCCCTTGAGAAGCTCGATCAGGAGATTACCCCAAGGCGGAAGCATGATCGCCAGCGCTTGCGGCAATATGATCCTGCGCATCCTCACGCCCTGCGGCATCGACAGCGCGGTCCCCGCCTCCCACTGTCCGCGCGGAACTGACTCAATGGCGCCGCGCACAATCTCGGCGCCATAGGCACCGATATTGAGGCCGACGGATATGTAGCCGGCGGTGAAGTTCGGAAGCGTTATACCAAACAGCGGCAACACGAAGAAAATCCAATATAGCTGCACCAGCAGCGACGTTCCGCGGAAGATCTCTATGTATACAACGCTAACACTCCGGATAGGCCACTTGCTCGACAGTTTGCCGATGCCTGCGGCCCCGGCGGCAGCTACAGCGACCAGCGTAGCAAGCAAGAATTGCGCGAATGTGACCAAGGTCCCCTGTAAGAGCGCCTGGCCATAGTTTTGGAGAAACTCCAAAATTGACATTCGCCATCCTGCGTCAGACACGGCCGGGAGGCAAGCCTCCGGCCGTGTCTGGGCGGGGTCAGCGGTTGGCGCAAACCCACTCCGCACTCTTTTCATTTGGTAGCAGCTTTGCGTCGTAGCCATAAGGCTCGACAGCCTTCATCATCTCGGGCGTACCGATGTATTTTTTCTGAGCCTCGTTGAACTTCTCCACAAAGTCCTTGTCCGACTCTCGGAAGGCTATGCTGACCCAGTTTTGAGTTGATTCCGGCATTGCATCCGGGTCGGTTACGTCAAGTTTTCCACCCGATTTGCCAGCCACAGATCGAGACAACAGGTATCCCGATGCCCCGGCATCTGCTCGTCCCGCCTCGACCGCTGCAAGAATTTCTGTCTGTCCCGGCACTTGCATGATTTGAGCTTCCGGAACTCCTGCCTTTTTCGCTTGCTCTATATTGCTATATCCTATGCCGGTCACCATAGTCGCCCCCTTGGCTGCGATATCTGCATAATTGTGCAGCCCTTTAGGATTGCCAGCTTTGACGATAAGCGCGTCGGTCACTTTCGCCAAAGGCTCGGAAAATGTAACGCTTTGGCACCTTGATTTAAGGATGTAGAGCCCCCCGTAGCCATATCAAACCGTCCAGACTGCAGTCCGGGTATAAGTCCGCCCCAATCTGTTACGACGGTCTCTACGTTTTCGTAGCCCATCTGCTTAAGGACGCCGAGAGTAATCGCGTTTACAAACCCTACTGGGTGACCATTACTGTCCGGAAAGGCGAACGGCTCTTCGTTCGCGAAGCCGATGCGGATGGACTTGCCGCTGGCGATACGGTCGGTTAGTTCTCCTGCGTGGGCCTGAAAAGCGGCAAGCGCCACGGCAAGGCCCAAGCCAGCCGCAATGTATGAAAGTCTGATCTTCATTTCTCGTTCCCTTCTTATTTGTTGAATTATCCAGCAGCCCGGGATGGGCGTTTCCAGCTTTGTAGAAGCGTCTTTTTTTGCAGAAGCTGATCTCCTATTTCGTTGAGTAACAAACCGGTGTTGGGCGATTGCCGCATAGTCCGTGCCCGCTAAGGCTAAGTTGATGGGCTAATAATCAGTCGATAACGACCAAGCGGCGCTCCACATCGCAGAAGCGCTGGCCGCCCTTCGCTGTGACCACGAAAGGTTCTGAGATCGCTGCGCCAAAATCGTCGAGCCACACTCCGGATTGGAAGTGGAAGCACATTCCTTCCTGCAATAGCGTTGTTTCACCCGCGCGGATGCTGATAGTGCGTTCGCCCCAGTCCGGCGGGTAGCCAACACCGATTGAGTAGCCGACGCGGCTGTCTTTGCTGTAGCCATTCCGTTTCAGTGTACGTTGGAACACCGCGGCCACCTCTTCGACGGCCACGCCCGGTTTGGCCGCTTCGAGTGCGAGGTCGCCGCCTTCAACGATCACGGAGGCCAGACGCGAGATTTCTTGTGGCGGCTGTCCGACGTGAATTGTGCGGGTCAGGGGCGCGTTATAGTGGCGGCGTGCCGCGCCAAGCTCCATCACCACTAGCGCTGACTCGGGGATCGCCTGGCCCGTCCATGTGAGGTGGCAAGTGCTCGTCCCCTCACCAATTTGGATTAGGGGACACAGACCAGTGTAGTCGCCGAACTTGCCCTCACCCAAAATCTGATTGCGGTAAATGTCCCCTACGACCTCATAGTCGCGAACCCCCGGCTTGAGCTTCGCAATCGCCTCTCGCATAGTTCTGCTAATGATACGACCCGCCTCTCGCATATAGACGAGCTCGGCTTCTGACTTGACGAGCCTCGCCCAGTTTACAAGTTCCCGACTGTCCGAGATCTTCGCATTGGGCAGGCCTCTAACGAGGTGCTGATGGGCCCGCGCGGTGTAATAGTGAGTGTCGAGCTCGACGCCGATGCGATCGGAACTCCACCCTTTGGAATTGATGAGCCCGCATAAATCATCGAAAGGATGATTTTCCGGGTGATGAACCAAAGTCTCCGCGAATCCGAAGATGTTCTCGGCCGGCAAGTTTGTTGTAACGGTAGCCGATTTTGCGTCGATCGGGCGCCCGAACCAAAGAGGCATATCCTCGTTGACATGGACCAGCACTGCCTGCGGCGTGTAGAAGGACCAACTGTCGTAGCCCGTAAGCCAGTACATATTGGCTGGATCCTGGCAGATGAGGAGATCAAGACCAGCTTTTTGCATCCGCTTCTTCGTGTCCTGGACGCGCCGGTCGAACTCCTCACGCAGAAAAGGTTTTTGGTAGCTCATGCATATGATCCTTCTCGAAATTGAGCATGTGCGCTCTTGAGTTCGCCCAAGCTCATGCGGCCCAGGACAACCGCAGGCGACGCGCGGAAATCTTGATGCCCATTCTCGCACGTCCCGTTTTGCTTGTGTTGCGGGTGCTCAGACGAGCATTTGTCCCAAGGCATTCTCAGTCAAATGCAGTGTTTATATCGGCATCATCTCGCTTCGAGATGCCGGCGCCTGCAGACAAGAAATTGCGCGTTGAAGAATGCCGCTGGCTTCGACTAGAGACGCCCATGTCAGCTGACGCTGGGCCACCTGCACCCATCGTGCCCATATGGATGTTGTCTTCGGCTTGGGCACCGGCGCTTACGCCAATCGTGGCGGCGCAGGGCAGCCGGTATGCTGGGAACCACTGCCCAAGGTCCTGATATTGATAAGGGCGCCGGTTCCCTCGACCCCTGTCGGCACGTGCTGGCTCAGGAGGAAAAGCGCTTGCCCCTGGCGGCGGGTCAAGAGGCGCCTCTCGAGGCGGAGCGCTTACCAGCGAAGACGATGGCCGAGGTCGCCTAGGACTTTTCAACTCCCCTTGAGCACCCCCACCGCTCGGGTGCCGATCTCGGCGCGTTCCCGCTTCCGCTCACGTTGCACGGCAGCCCTTCAAGTCATCACCACATTCACCTGGTGCACTCTGCTGGAGTCACGCTGCATTGGGCCGCCTCACGGCGCAGAAATACTGCACTCCTGGTACGCAGATCAGCGGAAATCAGAGCATATCTGACAATATTTTATTGGCCACGACCAGTCCGCCTTAGCCCGCGCTTTGGCCCAAGCTCCAACAGGTTTCAAATGGCCAGCAAAGTACCATCGCATGTCGAATACGTTGTTATAGGAGGCGGCATTATCGGCCTCTCGATAGCCTATCACCTGACACGTCTCGGCCACCGGGACGTTCTGCTTCTGGAGCGCGACCAACTGACATGCGGTACGACCTGGCATGCTGCGGGCCTGGTGACGCAACTCCGCGCCAACGAAACCATGGCAAAGCTCGCTCAATACTCTGCGGATCTGTTCAGGGACCTCGAAAATCTAACCGGTCAGGCAACTGGTTTTCGGCAAACCGGCTCCATCACTGTCGCCGCGACCCAGGACCGCCTTGAAGAGCTTAAGCGCGGGTCTTCGATGGGCCGCTCGTTTGGCCTGGACGTGGAGATGATAAGCGCTGCGGAAGCCCAACGCCGCGTTCCGTTGCTCGATGTCAGTGATGTCCTTGGGGCGGCATGGATCGCTTCCGACGGGATGACCAACGCTATCGATACCGCCCGTGCCTTCGCAACTGGGGCGCGGCAGGGTGGAGCAACGATACTTGAGCGGACACCTATCACACGCATCCTCGTCGAGAAGGGCCGTTTTGTCGGCGTGGAAACCAGTCAAGGAACAGTCCGTGCTGAACACGCGGTCATCTGCACCGGCCTGTGGACGCGGAATGTGGCTGCTGAACTTAACTGGTCGGTGCCATTGCAGGCGGCCGAGCACTTCTATGTTGTCACCGAGGCAATTCCCGACCTACCCCATGATCTGCCAACAATCCGCGATATGGACGCGCGCGTCTATGCAAAAGCGGACGCCGGCAAATTGCTCGTGGGTTTCTTCGAGGCCAAGGGCAAGCCTTGGGGCATGAACGGCATACCCCAGGATTTCAGTTTCGATTCGTTGCCCGAAGATTTCGACCACATCGAACCATATCTCTCTGCGGCCATCGAGCGCATGCCTATCTTGGCAGATGTTGGCCTTCAGCTGAATTTCAATGGCCCTGAGAGCTTCACGCCTGATAACCGCTTCCACCTCGGGCCATCACCTGAAATTCAAGGTCTGTATGTCGCCTCTGGATTCAATTCTTGCGGTATCGAATCCTCGGGTGGTGCGGGCAAGGTCATGGCAGAATGGATGTCGACAGGCTTGCCGGCTGGAGACTGTTGGGAAATGGACGTCCGTCGATCAATGCCCTTCCAGCGGAACAGGCGGTATCTGTACGACCGCACGGTGGAGGCGGTCGGGAACCTTTGGGCACTTCATCTGCCGCATAAGTCAGCCAAGACGGCACGCAACGTTCGCGTGTCCCCCTGCACGACCGCCTGTCCGCAGTCGGCGCGAATTTCGGTGAAAGCGCCGGGTGGGAACGCGTTCAATGGTTTGGTGCGCCTGGATCGTCGAATGAAAACCAGGCAACTTTCGGCCGGGACGAATGGTTCGAGCGGAGCGCTGCTGAGCATACGGCCACTCGCTCCGGGGTCACTCTGTTCGACCAAACCTCCTTCGCGCATCTTTTGGTACAGGGGTCGGATGCCTTGGCGTTGCTACAGCGCTTGTCCACGAACGACGTCGACGTAGCCGTCGGCCGCGTCGTCTATACGCCTTGGCTCAACGAGCGAGGCGGTATGGAGTCCGACGTCACCATCGCACGCATAGGCGAGGAGGAATTTCTTGTCGTAACGGCGGCAATCCAACGCACCCGTGACCTCTCCTGGCTGCGGTTGCATGAAGCCGGCCACGTCTCGGTTGCAGATGTCTCATCCGGATATACCACCCTGTCCGTGATGGGTCCGCGATCGCGTGAGTTACTGCAGCGCGTCAGTCCTGCGGATTTTTCCAACGAGGCATTTCCCTTCGCAACGGCTCGTGAAATTGAGGTCGGGTATAGCCTCGCTCTCGCATTCCGGATGACTTTTGTCGGCGAGTTGGGGTGGGAACTTCACATCCCGACCGAACAAACACTAGGGGTCTACGACGCTCTGGTGGCCGCCGGCGCCGATCTCGGACTAGGCCATGCCGGATATGTTGCTCTCAACACGCTGCGCCTGGAAGCGGGCTATCGTGACTGGGGTGCAGATGTCGGTGATGAGGACACCCCCTTGGAATCGGGACTGGGGTTCACGGTTGCCTGGGACAAGCCTGACAATTTCATTGGACGCGCTGCACTGGAGGCCCAGCGCGGCAAACCTCTGCGCCGGCGGCTGGTCCAGTTCGCTGCCCCAAATGCCAAATCATTGATGTTCGGAACCGAGCCTGTCTGGCGTAACGGCAGCCTCGTCGGTTACCTTCGCTCAGCTGGTTTTGGCCACACTGTGGGCTGTGGTATTGGCATGGGGTATCTCAAGGCAGAAGCAGGGGTGACGGCTGATTGGCTGTCCGGAGGGTCCTTCGAAATCGAGATCGCTGGCGAACGCTATCCCGCCATAGCTTCTTTGCGGCCATTCTATGACGCCGGGCGCAGCCGCGTGAAGGGCGAGTGGCGTGCTGTAGAGGAGCTGGTCGCAAAAGAGCTCCTCAAGGCCTGAGACTAGACCGCGCAATCTTGGAGCGCTTCTGGTCGCTGGGCGCGCCTTGCCTCGGGTCGCGGGATAAAGATGTTGTTGTGCTACAGGCCAGCTTTATGCTGGCCCTCAATGGAAGCGGATCCCGATAGGCCCAAAAGACACGACGCAAGTTGCCGCCAAAGTATCAACGGCCCTCAGCTATGGGGGAACGGTACTGTGCTCTGGTTTGAGTAGGTCGAACGGCAGCCCATCGGCTTGTCTCGCAAGCCATGATCCGGTTTCGGGCCGCACACAGACTGTACTCGGCCAGGTGCGTGGAGGGACCGGCTACTTGCTCGGCACTCAGATTGCTCAGTTAGACGACGGAGCCGGATTGTCATGCCTCATGACGGCGCGGCCAGTAAGCTAGCAACGCTGCGTAACTATCTGATGGGAGCGCGGGCAAAGTTTAGGAGAGTAAGCAGCGCTAACCGGCCAAGCCGCCTTCCACCAAGTTGACCCAGTAGCCGATCCCGTAAGGGATTGCATTGTCATCAAAATCGTAGGTCGGATTGTGCAAGCCCGCGGTAGGTCCGTTGCCGAGGAATAGGAACGCGCCAGGTCGCGCCTGCAACATGTAAGAGAAGTCCTCCGAGACCATCACCGGCTTGACCTGTTCGTTGACCGCCTCCCGCCCCACAAGAGCCCGCGCGGCTGCGGCGGCCAATTCGGTCGATGCTGTATGGTTAAACGTCAACGGCTCGAGACGCCTATGCCTATATTCCACTTTAGCCCCGAAAGCTGCCGCGATATTTTCAGCGCAGACCTTGATTTGTTTTTCCGCAAAATCACGCAATGCTGGCGATAGGCTCCTAACGGTTCCGCCCAGCGTCACGGAGTCAGGTATGATGTGGTAGGATTCACTTCCGGTGAATTTCGGCACTGACACAACGAGCGCTTCCGTCGGATCGAGATTTCGGGAAACCAAGGTCTGGAGGGCCGTGATGATCTGCGCTCCGACCACCACCGGATCTATGGTAAAATGAGGCGTTGCGGCGTGTCCGCCCCGGCCGGTAATGGTGATGTCAAATTCGTCGAGGGCCGCCATAATCGATCCGTCGCGAATACCGAACCTGCCCACGTCAATGCCTGGCATGTTGTGCATACCGAAGACTTGGGAGATATTGAACCTGTCCATCAAGCCTTCTTGCACCATTCGACCGGCGCCCTGCCCGTCTTCCTCGGCGGGCTGGAAAATGAGCGCCACCGAACCTTTGAAGTTCCGCGCGGCGGAGAGATGCTTAGCGGCACCTAGCAGCATGGCGGTGTGGCCGTCGTGACCGCAGGCGTGCATCTTCCCCTCGATCTGCGAAGTCCAAGGCTTGCCGGTAGCCTCGACGATCGGCAGCGCGTCCATATCCGCGCGCAGGCCAATCGTCGGTCCATCCCCGCCTGCACCTTGGATCACCGCGACGACACCGGTCTCCGCGATGCCCGTCTCGATATGATTTATCCCGAAGGAAGCAAGCTTTTCGGCGACGAAGCGGGCGGTATTGTGCACGTTGTATCCAAGTTCCGGATTCTGGTGGAGGTGATGGCGCCAAGCGATAGCCTCATCATGAATATCCCGGAAATCATTGACGCTGCGCATTCTTGTCTCCTGCACCAAATTGAGCAGACCCTTGCCTCGGGTCTGCCAGCTCGAGCCACATCTGCGCCGCCGCTCTCGGGGGCATCCTAGATGGGCGGTTCCGCATCGTTTGTGCTATCGCTGGAAAGAGTCTAGGGATGAACCTCTACAGTCAAATGCATTGTGTGTATCGGCCCCATCTCGCATCGAGATGAGGCAAAATCCCGCGTTTGCAAAGGGCCTCTCGATATCGGCGGTCGGTTAGTATTCTTGGTTATTCGGCAAGGTTCCGGACGAGCCAGATTGATAGCGAGCTAAAATGACGGAGGTGTGCCCCGCGGCCGGTTAAACTTGCAGAACCCCCTGGACAAAACGTCACCTTCATTGCCGCCCCCGTTCACGAAGTATGGCGTCAGACAGTTTCTCGGCAAGCATAATTGTTGGGATATTGGTATTTGCTCGCGGGCAGAATGGCATCACCGAAGCATCGGCGACTCTTAAACCCGATAGTCCATGAACGCGCCCAGTCGGATCCGTCACACTGTTTGGATCATGCGCAGATCCCATTTTGCAAGTTGAAGTGGGATGAAAGTTCCCAAAAACGTTTTGTCGTACGAAGCTATCAAGAAGCTGGTCACTATTTAGAAGGTCTGAGATGCTGCGACCATCAGTGATTGCAAACCTGATCAGGCTTCGCCGGAGCGAAGAGGAACTATCCATAAGGACTGCGAGAAATGAGGTGAGACCGTAGTTAAAACGGTTGTACTTGCCGATTCGCTTTGCTCGTCCAGTCCAGGTAGAAGGAAAGGGGTCAAGCGCCGTGTGCGCCAAGGCCTTATGATTTATCAGTCTCGCAACGAATCGAAACGCATTTTTCAATCGCTCAGCGTCGCGTTGGTCGCTCAACATATCGAAATTCACTTCTGGCTCAACGAGATGAGACGAACTCTTGAGCGAGACAGTTCCTGTCGAATAGACACGATTGACCCAGAAATTCAGTGTCCCTAAACGTTTGCCAACGGGGTGCCACGCAGATTTCGCCAGAACTGAGATGGCCATATCGGTAGGCGGGCAACCATCGTGACCGGATGAATACCGGGCATGCAATTGGATATATCCGGTCGCGGTCGGCAACATCCGATCCTCCGGTCTCAAGTACGCCGAGATGGCGACCCCGGCATGCTCCTGGAGATTTTTCCGACTCCTTCAACATTTGCGACAACTTGAATGCCGACCTCTGATAAAATTCTTCCCGGACCAATACCGGATCGCATCAGTATCGCAGGCGAATGAATAGCGCCCGCACATAGAACAACCTCTGGGGCGCTATAAGATTGGCGACCAGCCTTACTCTCAGTATCCACGCCGGTTATTTGGCGACCTGAAAGGGTTAGTTTTACGACCGTAGTCTCTGACAAAATTCTGAGGTTCGGCCTAGCACGGACATTCTCGGGCAAATAGGCCATCGCGGCTGATACGCGGCGACGGTTGAGGTTTGTGAGTGGAACAACTGAGTGGCCGTCGCGGAACTCACCGTTGAAGTCTGGTCGAAAGGGTATATTTTCATCCTCAAAAGCCGTCGATACCGCATTGACGAATCCTGACCACTCTCGTTTGTCGGCCCGGCTAATCGGCAGCGGCCCGCTATTGCCGTGGAAGTGATCGCGAAAATCCAGATCGCATTCGAGTCGGCGGAAATATGGCAATACGCCTTCCCAGTCCCAACCCGTTGCCCCCGTGGACGCCCACTCATCATAATCGGCGGGGCCGCCCCGGTTGGCGACCTGAGCGTTGATACTGGAGCCTCCACCTATGACCCGAGCTTGCTCGTAGTGCACGCGTCTGTTGCCATCTCGGGCGATGGCTGCGGTAAGCGATGGCCATTGATACCGCTGATTGTAATAAGCGCGTGTGGGGTTGCCGTCGAGAATATCGTCAGGAATTTCGTTCGGGGGGAAGTCAGGCCCCGCCTCGATGAGCAACACCTGACTGCCATTGGCCGACAATCTGTTCGCTAGGACGCATCCAGATGAGCCGCCACCTACAATTATATAGTCAAAGAGCAACAATTCCTCCCCATCCTGCGGCTGCAGGCTAGCACAATGTTGAAGCGAAGATCTGCGAATGGGACCGCCTTTCGGCGGGAAAGCGGCGATTGTTTACGAATTCCGCAGAAATCGCCATCCTGCTGGACTCCAACTAAGGGAGCCAATTCCCTCCGCTTTTAGGCGGTAAGGGAACTCATCTTATCAGAAGCCATGCGGGAAGAGTTTCGACACGCCCGATGAGCGGCAGGAAACCCGAAGCCTCGTCTTTTGAGTTTTTGCGGCCACTCTTTTCACCCGTTTTGGGTCTTCTAGTTTCGTCAACTGCTGCTGGTGGTCTCAAGCTGATTGCAGCGGCCCGCCTTTCGCCAATGCTATCTCGAGGCTGCGGCATCCCTAGATGTTTGATCCCAGATTTTGATGGGGCATCCTTGTCCTCCGAATCAAGGGATGCGCTATGGGCCAGGTTCTTCATGGGAGCGCCACGACGACAGAGGCGGTCCGTCGAGCGATACAGCATAGTCAAGAGAGCCTGAGGGCGCTGGCGAAGCGCTACGGGATCAACCAAAAGACTGTTGCCAAATGGCGGGAACGGTACCTCGGTGGCAGATTTGCCGACCGGTCCGAGAGAGCCTAGATCGACAGTGCTCTTGCCCGAGGAGGAGGCCGTCATAGTCGCCTTCCGGCGCTACACTCTGTTGCCACTCGATGACTGCCTCTATGCCTTACAACCGACGATCCCACACCTGACGCGCTCATCACTGCATCGCTGCCTGCAGCGCCACGGCATCAGCCGCCTGCCGGACGTAGAAGGCGACAAGCCGGCGAAGAAGAAGTTCAAGAGCTATCCGATCGGCTGACTTCCACATCGACGTCGCCGAGGTGCGCACAGAACAGGGCAAGCTGCACATGTTCGTCGCTATCGAGCGCACCTCGAAATTCGCCTTCGTCGAACTGCATGAGAAGGCCACCACCGCCATATCGAGAGACTTCCTACTGCGCCTGATCGCGGCCGTGCCCTACAAGATCCACACTGTCCTCACCGACAACGGTATCCAGTTCACGACGCCCGGCGCCGGCGGTTCGGCCGTGCCATTGATCAAGGAGGCCATCGCAAACGGCGAACGCTTCTGGGCCCATGCCTTCGAATACGCTTGCGCCACGAACGACATCGAGCACCGAACGACCAAGGCAAGGCATCCGTGGACCAACGGCCAGGTCGAGAGGATGAACCGGACTATCAAGGATGCAACCGTCAGGCGTTTCTATTACGAGAGCCACGACCAACTCCGCCAGCACCTTGCCGACTTCATCTCGGCCTACAACTTCGGTCGCAGGCTCAAGACCCTCAAAGGCCTTACGCCCTACGAGTTCATCTGCAAGGCGTGGGCGTCACAACCGGAACGCTTCAAACTCGATCCGCTCCAGCAAATGCCGGGACTAAACATCTAGGAGGGCTGACGCGTAGCGCGGTGGTCGGCAGCGCACGCGTCCGGCAACCGACGGCAGAGCGAGTGCATTCCGGATAGCTCATGCCCAGAGGTCGCGAGGACCGTGCCCCCGAGATCAGCAGGCCGGTGGCAAATGCGCGATCTGCGCACCTAGCTCATAGTAGCCTTCTCTGATGGCCCGAAAGGGGGCGCTCCGCGCCGAAGATACCGGCAGGAACATCCCGTCGAGCGGCAGCTCGCCGCTGATATGGCGGGCGAGCTCGCGGCCGAACACTGTGCCAGGCGCGATGCCTCGTCCGTTGAAACCCGTCAGCGCGATCATGTTTTCCGCTGGGAGGTGAAGGCGAGGCAGATGGTCGTTCGTCATGCCGATCCGGCCGTACCACTCGTGCTCCAACTCGACCTCACCGATCTGCGGGAAGAGCGCCCGGATACGCCGCCGCGCCCAGTTACGATGAATAGGGATTCCGGTGCCGCGGAGCGCGCCGACGCTGCCGACGATGAGGCGGCCGGCATTATCTGTGCGAAAGGCGGTCAGCACGGTGCGGGTGTCCCATGCGCCGTGCCCTTCGGGCAGAATCGTGTGGCGAATTCTGTGGCTCAGCGGCGCAGTCGCAACATGGAAGAAGGGGAGCACCACTTGCTCGCCACGCAGCTCGGGGAAGATGCGCGACGTGTAGGTGTCGGTCGAAAGAACCGCCCACGTCGCCCGGACGGTTCCACCTTGCGTGGCGAGCCGCCAGAGGCGGCCCTCGCGCCCGATGTGCTCGACCGGGCTCGCCGTAAAGACGGTCGCGCCGGCGGCAATCGCCGCACCAGCGAGGCCGCGCACATAGGCGAGCGGTTGGATCGTCCCGGCACGCAGGTCGAGGAGGCCTCCGGGGAAGGCCGAGGTGCCTGTCTTGGCACGCGTCTCCCCGGCGTCGAGGATGTGCACCGGGGCGCCGAGCGCCTGCCACTGCCGAGCTCGCTCCGCGATCTCGGCAACGCCCTTCTTATCGGCTCCACAATGGATCGTGCCGGCCCGCTTCAGCTCGCACTGCAAGTTGTGCTTGTCGACGATCTCGAAGACGGTGCGTGGGGAATCGCGCAGCAAATTAAGCAAACGATCGCCATAGAGCGGACCGAGCGTCTCCTTCAGCGCCGAGGGCATAACCCAAAGGCCCGCATTCACCAACCCGGTGCTTCGCCCGGCGGCGCCAAAACCAATTTCGGCTGCCTCAATCACGACAACGTCCAGGCCCCGCTCGGCAAGGTGCAGCGCAGTGGACAACCCGGTGTAGCCGGCGCCGACGATCGCGACATCGGCGACGAGGTTGCCTCGCAGATTCTCCGTTGCAGGCGGCGGCGGAGCTGTCCGCTCCCAAAGCCCATGGGACCGTCTATCGTTCAGCATTCATCCGCTCTCATAAGGCTGGACGCTGGCTCAGTGCGCACACAACTCAGGGCGCCCGGCAGGAGACTTAGCTCGCTGCCGGGCAGGTGCGCCTTGGGAGGAGGCGTATCTTCGCAAACGTTCTGAACCAGCCGCATCAGGCCCGCTTACAATAAGAGGACCGGACCGCTCAGAGCGCCCTTACTGAATGTAGCGCATGTAAATGGCCGATCTATTCGAATCTTCCGCGTTCACGCAGGAAATCGGCTTTGTGCGGCGACATGTGCATAAAAGCGGAGGTAGGCGAGCGCGTCGGCTCTAGGAAGCAATGACGCCCGTCAGCATAATGGTCACCTCGCGGATGGCCAATTCACCCTAGACCGCATCGTCTCCTGCACTCGATTTCACCAATATGCTGCGATGAGTACCTTTATCTGTCACCATCTCCGCACCAGGTGGAAGGTAAGGGGCCACAGCGTGTTCCGTTTCGCCAAGGGCAGAAACCGACGTGATCGACCAATCAATCAAGGCAACGGCGTGCTGAAGTATCGCGTCGGTCTGAGGGCGGCTCGGGGAAGCGGCGATGACGTGTCCGATCGTGTCTCGGTAATCGCCTTCCCTGACGATAGGTGTCTTAGGCTGAACATGCAATTTGACCTCCGAGACACCTTCTATGGCAGCCGCTCGACTGGCGCCATCAATCCAATCGAGGATGCCATCACCCTCCGGGAGGAGGAACCGAGCGCCCGCGACATGCGAACGCGTACTTCGCAAATCCGATTCTTCGCCGATAACCACTTTGATGTGCTCGGTAACTAGATCGATACCATAAACCAATTTAACCATTTGAGGACCGGGCGCGCCAGCAAGACGCGGATTGACCTCGATGACGACTGGGCCACGCCTTGTCCAGCGGAATCCAATGTTCGATGGCCCCCAGCCAAGGCTGAGAGCCTCCAAACAGCTTAGCGATACATCGGCGATACGCTGCTGCTCGACGTCAGTAAGCACCGCTGGATAGGTGCACCCACGATGGACAAAATGCGGTGGGCGCCCGAAGTCAGCGCCGCCAATTCCAATGACCTCATTCCCCATTATGTCAGCCCAATAATAGGGGCCTTGTGCGAATTCTTCGACCAGTATCCTGGGCGAAGCCCGCCATTTGTGCTTCCCGCCCAACAGATGGATCGTATGTTTTGCTAGTTCGTCGACGTCGCGGCACAATAGGACACCGCTGCTGCCGCTGCCCACGGCAGGCTTAAGAATTACCGGGAGGTTGATTTCCGCGGCACAGCTTTGTACGTCCGCGGCATTCGATGCTAAGCGATAGGCCGGCATAGGAACGCCGGCCTCCGCGAGGATCTGACGTTGAGTGAATTTATCGCAGCATCGTTCAATCGAACTGGGGTTCGGCCCTGGCAGAGCGAAGGATCGGCATAGCTTACCAACTGTAGCATAGGCTAACTCATCGAGACCCGTAAAGCCGGTGATGCCAGCAATATCATAAGTTGCACGCACCCGGGAACATTCGCTGATCAGGGCATCGAGGTTGTCCGTATCGACGCGGATTGTCTCCATATCGTCTGCTGCAAGATAATCGTACTGGGTTGGGTCAGCCGACAAGGTAATTGGATGAAGGCCAAGACGCTTGGCCGCTTTAACGTATAGCTCACCAGTACTTCTGTTACCTTCAACCAGGATGAGAGCTCTTTTTGTCATTGCCGTCGATCTCCGCAGTGTGCAGTGCGACGGCCTGGGGGTAAACAGGCGTCGACTTGTTGTTCGGCCTGACGTCAGCCTCCAAGAGAAGCTACCATGCTCAGCGATCTGATCTCGCGAAGATTTTGTAAAGTTAGCTGAATGATTTGTTGCGATTTTTGACCACCCGGCTGGGATCCGGTTGGCTCTCGCTGAATAGTCGCTGGGGCGGTGCTTGCCTGTCTCCGTTGTTTGGCCAGCAGCCGTCGGCGCGCTGATGAGGCCGTCGATGTCGCCGGCTACCGTACGCGCACTTTGACAGGACCTTCAACATCAGCAGATCACCGGTCCGCGAGCGGGCTAGATATCGACGAGGCAAAGCCAGTGGATGGAGGAGCAGGGCTCAGCGCCAATCAGCGACGCACGGATGACGCCGGGGCTTCGCCTCGAGACTACTTAGCGGGCATGAGCACGCGACACTCCCTCGTGTCACCTTGCGCCCGATGCAGATCACGACGTCCTGGTCGATCGTCGCCTAGAAAGGGGCAAGCAGGAGACGCACTGGAATGCTTGGAATGCCCGCTCGCTGGCCGACGACACGACATGGGTAATCCTCGACCGGATGTTGTTCGTGAGGCTCAGCCGCAAGACCACCTCGATCTCGATGCACGCGCTGGACCGGTGGGAATATCCGGCGAGATTGACAACCCTGTGCCCTCCCGCAGCTTTCAGGGGAGTAGGGGGCTCATGCGCCTGCATCCGGCTTGGTTCAATTTTTCCAAATCGCAACTACGGGTTCTCAACATTTCTGAAAGTTACGACGAGAGATACTGTGCCGGTCGGGTGCTAGGTCAGCGTTCTGGTGCGCGATGTGCCCTGTGAAGACCCCAGACCAGCATCGACGACTAAACCTCCGCCGCAAGACTTCCCGACGGCGGATTGGCGACTAGCAATAACGATCGGATCGGTTCACGGCGGGCTCGCTGTTGCCCGAACCAGACAAGGGTTGTGAGATCCGGATGCCAATATTTCTGGTCTGCACGTAGCCATCAAGGGCTTCCTGACCCTTTTCCCTGCCGTAGCCAGACTTCTTCACTCCACCGAACGGCGTTTCTACGCCGCCGACGTACCATCCATTCAGGTACACTTGGCCAGCCCAAAGGCGATCCGCGCTCCAAAGAGCCCGGTCGATATCCCGGGTGAAAACGCCCGCTGCCAAGCCTTGATCGGTATCGTTGGCCAGTTCGATCCCTTTTATCGGATCATCGAAAGCAGTAACGGAAAGAACAGGGCCGAAGACTTCTTCCTGGAAAAGACTACTGTCGGGCGCGACATCGGCAAATACAGTCGGCGCCATGAAATAGCCGCTTCGCACCGAAAGTGCAGTTCCGCCGGCCACAAGCCGTGCCCCTTGCGACAGGGCCATCCGGCAGGCGCTCTCGACCCCCTCTCGCTGCTTTTGAGAGATCAACGGGGTGATGTCGCAGTTTTCGCGTCCTGGTCCAATTGAGAGTCCTTCGACGCAAGCCTTCACTCTTTCTAACGTTTCATCAGCGATTGAACGCTCTACAAGCAATCTTGTGAGGTTGTTGCAATTCTGGCCAGCATTTAGATAGGTTCCGATACGCACCGCTTCCACGACGGCATCGAGATCGGCATCGGAATAAACGACAGCGGCCGATTTGCCGCCCAGTTCCATGATGCAGGGTACGATGCGCTCCGCTGCAGCCTTGAGGACGGTTCGCCCGGTTGCCATGGAGCCCGTAAAGACGATGTGGCGAACATCGGGATGATCGATCAGCGCCTGGCCTGCCGTCTGGCCGTACCCAGTGAGCACGTTTACGGCTCCGGCAGGCAGGCCCGCGGTCTCACAGGCGCGAGCAAGTTCGATGCCTGATAAAGGGGCCAGTTCGGGGGACTTCACTACCACTGAGTTACCAGTTGCAATGGCGCAAGCTAGCGAACGGGCCGTCAGTTCGAGGGGGCCGTTCCAAGGAACGATCTGGGCTGACACTCCGAAGGGGCTTCTGACCGTATAGTCAACAAGATCCGCCCCGCGCGGAATCGAGCGACCTTCGAGCTTGTCCGCCAAGCCAGCGTAGTACCGCAGGTATCTGACGGCGGTCCGAACCTCGCCACGGGCAAGGTCCAACGCCTTCCCAGTCTCTATGCAGTTAATGATCGCGACCTCGTCGCTGCGTGACTCAAGTGCGTCCGCCACGCGGAAAAGCATACGCCCACGGTCGTACGGGTGCATGTCTATCAAAACGCGGTCGCGAAAGACACGGTCGGCGGCAGCAACGGCGAGATGTACTTCTTCAGGTCCTGCCTCTGCGATAACCGCTACCGTCTCCCCGTTTGAAGGGTCATCAACCTCGATCCGTTTGCCGGACGAACAATCTCTCCACTCCCCATCGATGAAATTCTTGATCACTTCTGAAGTAGCCATGCTTGTCGATCGCCGCCGGTTCCTCTTGGTACTGAGCATCAAACGTTTCGTACGTGTCTTCCTGGGAAAGCCGCCTTTGGGCTTCTGAGCGCAAAAATAGGCTTCGAAGAAGCCGACAGCGGAGGTCGATTCCTGCTTGCCTATGAGGATCGCATTTCTTGATGCGACCTCAATCGCCACCTGCCCCCGCCCCACGCACGACCGATAACGACGCAGATCCCGCGCTAAGACCGACAAATCGCAAGGATTGAAATTCCTTTTAGCCAATTCCTCTCCCGCGATGATAGCTTGTCTTCTACCTTCGGGTACCTACCAGATACGTGGGCTGCATTTGCTGGAAACGTATTATATAGGCGTAACTTTGTCTTGTTAGCCAGACGAGCATTCTTTGATTACCCAACAGGAGTAACTGGAGCGGCAAATTCCGGCATCGTGTCGCCAGCGACATCGGTGATGCCATACTGCCCTAGAGCAAACACGAACAGCCCAACCATTATTTGCTGAAAAGATGTTTGACGCCATACTGAATGAGATCTGATGAGACGAGTGTCCCCCACGGGGATAGTGTTAGAATTCGGCGAAGAGCGACGCGTTCTGGCGCCAATTGGCTGGGTGTCAGCAGGATGAAGCCGAGGAGGCGCTCACTGGCTCCGCGATGGTCTTTCATCAGCCTTCACTGAGCAGCAGGACAGCGGTCGAATTATGCAGCTCAGAGTTCCGGTCGCTTTTGTTGGCTCGATGGGTCTGAGATTGGCCAATTTTCAAGTGGGCCTAGGGCCGTGATGCGCCCTCAAAACGCTGGCCTCGAGCCCTTACCGCCCGTTTTGGCGGAAATGGAAACGCCGGCGACTTTCCTGGTCGAAGGCTCCCAAGCCGATGGCTTCATGTCTCTATGCTCATGGGCAGACGTCTCTCAGTCTGGCCAAAGATCATGCAGTGGTTTTGGAGTTGCAGCCTTGGCCTCTTCGATCTCTGCTGCAGACAAACGGTCCGCCAATTGGCCTAGGACGGAGCGGGCGACCTCTTCCGGATCCACTGCCGGGTCGCGGTGGACGCCGTCGTGGATCCGATCGAGAAACGAATTCCGGTTTCTGGCTATGGCCCGTCGGCCGGGGTGCCAACCCTCGTAATAAAAGCCGCGCAGTAAGGCTGGCAGCTGCGCACCCATGTACACGGCCTCGTCCCGACCCAGGCAGTCGCGCAGGGCGTGCAGCGTTGCAATCAAAGCTAGGAAAACCCGCTCGCGATCATGCCAACGAAGTCTCCACGCCAGATCGCTGACCCAATTCTGGGTCGCCTGCAATGCATAGGTGAGATCATGACTCACGAACATGAGTATTTTTCTGTTCTTGAAGGTTGTCTAAGGGCTGCAAGGACCATGACTAGACGGCTTCCGTCCGCCCGCCGCCGCGCTATACGCGCGACGCGGGATTTTGCGTGAGTTCTCCCAGCGTGTCACCCCGAGGTGGTCGTCGCATGAGTTTAGGCAGCCTGAGGACACCGGACACTTTACTGCAACTCTCGGGCGCGCCCGGCGCCATTCCCTGTCTCGACTGACTCGTAATTGCGCAGCATCATTTCCGCGACACTGAAGGTGTGGCGCCCTTCCAGCGAAGTCAGGCGCGCGTCGACGTCGGGATAGATAAAGAAGGGAAGCGAAATTCGGTCGGTCAGACCATTGTGCGCGACCTGATGCGGCGTACTCTTGAAGCGGTCGTCGCACAAAGCCTGAAGCATATCGCCCAAATTGACTACGAGACTGTCGGGCAGGCTCGGCACTGGCATCCAGCGCCCGCGCAACCACACCTGCAACGACCGGGTGGGGAGTTCCTCCTGCAGCAGCAGCGTGAAAAAGCCACCATCGGTGTGCTTAGCGCACGTGCCGCCGCGAGCTGGATACCGGATTACGCGTTGCTCGAGCGTCGGCGGGCTGAAATACCGTTGGAACCAGCCCTGTTCCAAACCGATCACGTCGGCAAGCGCGGTTCCGAGCTGCGGGACGACTTCGCGGAGCACGGTAGCCTGCAAGGCAAGCAGGCTTCGCGCGAAACCAGGAGCCAAAGCCTCATCCGGAAACAGTGTGCTCCCCGCAAACGGACGCCGATCGCCTTCGTTGTCGATTCCGAGATCGAACACTTCCTTTGGATCGCGGCCGGCCTCAGGATGCAGGATTTCGCCGTACAGCGGACTGTATCCACGTGCGATAGTGGGGTACACGTTTTGTGCGGCGTGACCGAAGCGTTCCTTCGTAGCCAGTGGCAACGCGAAAAACCGCCGGGACGCGTCGATGGCATCCGCGATCTGTTCCTTCGGGATTCCGTGCTCGATAAGGTAGAAGAACCCGTACACCTCGCATGCATTGCGCAAGCGCTGTTGCTCTTCATGTCCCGTCGCATCGGCAGACAGTTTCGCCAATGAGATTTGCGGTAGCGCGGTCATAGTCATCTCCGTCTGTATCGGCGCCCCCTGTTGGGCTCCCTGGAAAATCTGGCAACTCAGTTTCTTCCTACGTACAATGAACGAATGAGACCTCCTGATAAAGTTCACTTAGGGATCAATATCACTTTATTTGGGGCAATTCAACAACTAATGTATTAAAGGTATAATGCAACTTCCTTAATTTTAAACAACGTAGATATTGTATTTGATTTCGCCTACTTTTACGTTGGGGGGGGTGTCATTAACTACTTTTCCTGGTGTACGAAGCTTATTACCGTCACGGACTTCTGTTTCAAGAGCCAACCGGACAGGAACTGACGTTTGAGTTCCCGTGAGGCCAGACTGGCAATTGCTCGCGAGGTTCGGCCTCTCCTCTGCGCGGCGACCAGGAGTCAGGCCAGCTTTCAAAGTCGGAGCGACCTTTCGAGAAATCTTTCAAAAACTTAGAATCTAAGATTGTTTCGTTTTTAAATTGAGCCGTCTTTAAAGTGTGTCGATGGTGCCTTCCACCCAAGCCGTCAGCCGCGGATAGCGAGGTCAAGTCACGCGGGGAGATCGGTCTTGGCACGGCGAGATCGATAGTGCTTTCGACGGGAGGTGGCGCGCCATGATGCATGAGAATATTCCGGCCCAATCTCTACCGTGCTGACTTACCAGGGCAGACGCTTTACGCACGCGACGGGGCCGGAGGCGAGGGATCCAAGGCGTTCGTCTCAGTGGGATGGTCAATGGCTTTTCAACCGGTCAAAGCTATGACGCCGCAGTCGTCGCGGATCGCAAGAAAGAATTCGTGCGACGACCCACATGTTTCTTTCCCTGCTTCGGAGGCCGGCTCCTTGCAAGCAACGATGTCCTCGTTGGAACTCACGCCACGAGTGATCTTCTTTCTAAACCAATTAGGATGGACTCTAATTGCAGCTAGAGGAAATCACCCGTGGCAAGTCCCCCGTGACGAAGGATGTTCACGCTTTAACTGCCGGCTAAAATCCGGTCGGTCGCTGCGACATTCCTATTTCAGGTCCACCAGAGAACAAGATCAGGCCGGGCAAATCCGAAAAAGCAATTCAGCACCAGGCGACGCTTTCCGTCGCCTGATTGACCGGTAACCCCGTGAACGAAGCCGCCATCGATTAGGGCGATATCCCCGGCCTTGAGCTGGAACTCGCGGCACGGGACGGCCTCAAGATAGGCTGCCGAATAGGGATATCCAGTGGTCTCCACACCCTGCGACTTTCGGTCCGCAACTGTCGGCTTATGGCTCCAGAGCCTCAGATTGCCCCCGTTCTCGGGCATGCTCGGATAGAGGTTGAGCGCTGCGACCGTGTTGTGCGCCACCGCAGAAAGCTCGTAATCATCGCCAGCACGTAAGACTTGAGCGACATCGTCGTGGGGATCCAAGGAAAACGTGCCTGTGCCCGACCAACTGAGGGCGCGACAAACATTGGCCTGGCCGTGTTCGGAACGGGCTAGCCGCAATTCGATGCCCTGGTTGTGAAGCTCTCGCTTCAACGCCCCGAATACTGCTCGAACCGGGTCAACCAAATTCTTAAAAAGGGCATCGACGTACGGCCGCGCGTTTTCGGCGTCTGCGAAATAGGTGGCTGCATCCTTCCTGTAGTGAGATGCGCCGACATATTGTCCGGGCACACCATCTTTACGCTCTCTGAGACCAGAGCTTCCAATAAAGTTCGTAGTGATCTCCTCGGCTACTTCGGTGCTGAAAGCTTGCTTGATGTGCAGAGCGGTGAGCTCACCTTTCAGGACCGAGATGATCTCCGCCGTGTTGATCGACCCGGTCCGTTCTTTGATCGAAACCGGCGAGATGGCTGGCACTTGAGATATCTGACTAGGCATTGTCTTGCTCCTGTAGTGCGTGTTCAAGGATGGTGATGCCACGATCGAGTTCGGCATCGGTGATGGTTATCGGCGGGAGGACTTTGATAACGTCGCGATTTGGCCCCGAGGATTCGATAAGAAGGCCATTTTCGAATGCGACATCATGCACGCGGCCGACAACTGCCGGTGAACGGCATTTCAGGCCGGCCATCAGACCGCGGCCGCGCTTCTGTTCGATGTATCTTGGAAATTTCGCAACCAGGCGATCGAGGTGCGTTTGCAGCCTGACGGCTGTCCGCTCGACACCTGCAGTAAATTTCCTATCCGACCACATCTTGCACATGGCTCCTGCCGTCACGAAGGCGAAATTGTTTCCTCTGAAGGTCCCGCTATGTTCTCCGGGCTTCCATATGTCCAAGTCGGGTCGAATCAGAACGATGGACAACGGACTACCTGAACCGCTTAGGGACTTGGAAAGACACACAATATCCGGTTCGATTTTTGCAGACTCGAATGAGAAGAAGTCGCCAGTTCGGCCCGCACCTGCCTGGATGTCGTCGACGATAAAAACAATGCCATGCGTGCGGCAAATGCGCTGAATTTCCGTGAGCCAAGCTGCGGATGCGGCGTTCATGCCGCCTTCGGCCTGGATGGTCTCCAGAATGATTGCGGCAGGCTTTTCTATGCCGCTCCCCGGGTCGCTCAAAACGCTGTCGATGTAACTGGCGGAATCGAAAGCTTGGCTCGGATAGCCGTCATAGGGAACACGGATCACATCGTGGCGAGCGACGCCTCCCAGTTCCCTGGTTGAGGCCGAGCCCGACACCGCTAGAGAGCCGAGCGACATACCGTGGAACGCATTCGTAAAGGCCATGACGCTCGAGCGGCCGGTGTATTTTCGCGCCAGCGCCAGAGCCGCTTCGTTGGCGTTCGTGCCGGTCGGCCCAGGAAACTGAATCTTGTATGAAAGGCCTCTGGGTTTCAGGATCCAATCGACGAACCCTTCAATGAAGTCACGCTTTGCCGCCGTATGCATATCAAGCGACAGAAGAATGTTCTCACCGACGAGATATTCAATCGCCGGCGCCATGATATCCGGATTGTTGTGCCCGTAATTGAGCGCCCCGGACCCAACGAGGAAGTCGATGTATGCGTTACCGGTCTCGTCCCAGATGGTGGCCCCAAGTGCCCTCGCAAAGACGGCGGGAAACGACCGACCGTAGCGACGAACGTTGGACTCATGGGCCGTGAAAGGGTCGGTGTTCATATTGAGTCCTCTGCACTTGGGTCGTTCAAAGAAGAGAGCGATTAATGGCTGGTTGCTCGCGGTAGATGTTCGTCATCTAACATTGAGAGCAGAATGCCGGAGGCAGCCTTGGTTAGTCTGGTGATGCCGGCATCCTCATCAAATATTGTTGGGTTGCGTTGCCCTCCATTCGGATGCTTTCGGAGAATGTGCTGCAACAGGATGGCTTCTAAAGCTTCCGCGAAAGCATCGCTACTATGGCATCAGGTAGTTGACGTACCACCCATCGCTGCCCATAGCGCCTCCGGACAAATGTCCAAGGAGATCAGCAGGGTCGCGTCGCCAGAGGTTGTGTCGCTCGGCGGTAGCGAAGCCGCTCGCGAGCGCGCTCCTCAATAGCGCCGTAGCGAGCGAGCGGCTTCGCGGCGGTCATCAATATTCGCCGTTCAAACTCGGGCTGCGGACACCAACCTGATTCAAGAAACTATTTGATGACCGATGACACAGCGAAAGCCACGCTCTCTTTGAGAAGAATGCGGATTCCGATCTCTTGCGCGATGTCTGGCCCGAGCCGCCGGATCAAGAGGGCGGGGCCGCCGTGGACCCCCTTGACGGAAAGCCCGTTCGTAGGCCAGGCGGAAGCAACCGGGAGACGCGCTGGCGAAGGGCCGCATCGGTTTCGAGAACGTCCACTACCGCGACGGCAACCATCCCCGGCCGCAGCTGGGCTGCTGCCTTCAGGCGAGTCGAAAAGGAGATCGTCCGGGAGGGTGAAGGCGTTGACGAGGTGAGCCGTGAGTAAGCAATCAAGCTCTGATCGGGATCGACTAACACTGTTTCCATCCGACCGATGGTTGACCTGTGATCGGCGTTACCTCAAGCTAGGCAGGCCGACAAGCTCGGTTGGAAGGCGAAGACCTTTCGATGAGCTCGTCTCCGAAATGCTCGAGACCCACTGCCGCGCCTACAGGAACATACTGGCGTAACGTGAAAACACGATGGCGTGCGCCGCGGGCAGGTGCATCTGTCGTGGGGCCATCCGCACTGCCAGGCACGCCCTCTCGGCCGGCATGCACTCAGGTCCGGTCGTTTGGGTCGGCGAATTCACACATCCTGCAAAGCAGAAAACCATCTGCTCCATTCATGCGGTCGACGATTTCGCGAAAAACTGGCTTTTCAAACAGAGCGGAGTAACCCTCATATAGAAGGTTACCCAATACGTGACGCCGTTCAAAATCCATAGAGCACAGGGTAACGTCGCCGTTTGGAAGAAGAACATTCCGATACTGTCGTGCGTCCACGCAGGTTAGGGCTCCGACCACTGGCTGACGTGGTGCAACGATCTTAGGGTCGACGCTTCCACCCCTACTGCTCACCGGCCGCGCTTTTATCAGGGCTTCGGTAGGAATAATGTCGGCTATATCTGGGTGGGGCTCGCCCAAGGCCACGAATCGGATCAAGGGGATGTCCGCGTCGACGAGTTGACGAACCAGATCGCGATACTTGTCTCCGACCAGGCGGCTGTTCATGTAGGTGCCGTCATCGAAAACATGGACCACGAATACGCCCAAGCGCAAGGCTTGCAATCGCTGCAGGTCCTGCCCGTTCATTCCCACCAGCGTCGTAAAAATCCTGATGCCATGGCCTTTGGCGAAGGCGTGCTCCACCATTTCGGTACAGTCCGGATTGAGCCAAGGTTCGGAGTATCCCGCAAAACCAATGTCGACGGAAGTCGGTACGCGGGCCAGACACCGCTTGAAATCTTCAAGATCCAGATGACTCGCATGAGACACTTTTCTTTGCCGGACCGCGAACTTGTCCTGGGGACAATATGAACATCCTACGACGCATCCTGTGGTCGTCGTTATCTCCAAAACCCTGCCGGCTGTGTTTGCTGAGCGAAGTTCCGGTAAAATCACTGGTGATTACTCCCATCTACTTCCTGCGAAGCGCCACGATGGTGTGCGTGTGCCTTTGGCTTTCTGATACCGCCTGCTGATCTACCGAGGCAACGCAGACATCTACCCTTTTTGGCAGCCTAAGCCGCCCGGTTCACCGACTTGCCGGGCCGACCTTCACAAACTTCCAGCGCGTCGGACCAGAGACAGCATTGCATCTTTCGAGGCATCACTCGCTCCGGAGATGTAGCCTCAACCGTTGGTCGCTGGCCCGTCGCCGAGATGCGCGCGCAGCACCCTCGAACCCGCCGGAGAGAAGCTTTCTGGATGCCGTCGATCATCCTTCATCGAGCGAGTTCCGTGTTCTCATGCGGGTCAGCCCTCACACTATATTGCCGCACATCGACCAGCAAAGGCCGAGCTAGTGCGCCTGGCGCGCAGTTACTGCGAGATAGGCTTCGAAAAGCCCGACAGAGCTAAGACGCTCCGCTGTATTGAACCCGACATGTTTTCTGACAGCTGTCAGATTTTGGACACACATCACTCATCGTCAGTCGCTTAATACGGATGGTAATTTCTTCCAGGAATCGGTGACATTGAACACCACCCTGTCATGACCGCCCAATCTCAGCGAAGCGAACTCAGCATCGCCACCAGGACCAAGCCTGAAGATAAATCCGCCATAGCAGCGTCAACGACATTTTGCTTTCGAAGCCGGATGGATTGCACGAGGTGATTCGCGCCGTGATGCAGGAGGTGCTCGAGGCCGAGATGGACGAGGCGCTGGGTGCTTCGAAGAGCGAGCGCACGCCGGAGCGTCTCGGCTATCACGCGCGCTACTACGGGCGGAGAACTAGCTGCGCACCTACGGCGGTTCGATAATCCCAAGATTCAAAGCTTTTACAACAGCTACCGTTCTGCTGGTCGCATCCAACTTCCGCATTACATTTTTAAATGGAAATCTATCGTATTTCGTGATCTGCCTAAAATAGTTCCTATTTCCCAAGATGATTTTCCTTGTGACACCAAATCAATGCACTCTATTTCTCTCGGAGACAGGTTATGAGCTCGTTCCGACGCAGTCGTAGTGTCGAACTTCGTAACCATCCGATGAAACCGCAGCGCGGCCATTTGCAGGTAGGTGATCGCTCTATTCTGCAATTCGCAGTCCGAGGATTGAGCAAAACTCACAAACCTAAAGCTGCCACCAGGGCCATGTAATGGGACGGTAACGCCTGACCTCAAGCCGAATGTTGCTGCTTCGTCCAAGACGCGGCGTCCATCTTCAGTTATGCTTTCATCGGTATACACCTCGCTCCATCGAAAGGGTCCCGCCTCCTTTCGACCTTTCTTGATGAGTGGGTCTATTTTGGCATAGCCCATTCTCGAGTAGCGCTCCTGCCATTCAGCAGGATAATTCCACATCACCACAGAACCCTCTCGGTTCGGCTTGAAAACCCTCTGTTCTGATGCGAGCGACCCATAGGCAATCCACGGGCAATCGAAATTCAGCGCAAACGCAGACAACAGTTCGAACAACCGTTCGGATTGAGCGACATCATCAGTCATCTTGAGGAATAGGTCTAACTCCACCGCAATCCGCCGGAGTTCCATGATGTCTCCTTCATTGCGTTCTCATTGGTGCACAGTTTGCTCCAACCCAGCCTCGCAACATCCGAAGTCAACGGGACTCGAGCCGGAGTTCCTTCCGCCACCTGGAGTACCCTCAAGAGTCGTGCCAGCTTGCGAGCGAAGCTTCTCCTTCAGGTCGTCAATCGACGGGGGAGGTACCCAGGAGGCGAACCGACAGCACTGTGTCGGGGAGCGCACAATCCGACAGTCGAGCATTCGATTGACGGAATATGGGCAGGAAAGTATTCGCGGCGCGCTTTTGAAATCAGCACCTAAGTGCCGGGCCTGAGAGCTGCATTGCAACTGTACTTATTTGATCGAGGCAAGAACAAGCTCAAAGTTCAATCGATACATCGACCTTCTTTTCCAATCTCCCGAGTTGAGCAGCCGTAGCAATCGTATTCGACTGGATGGCGGCTGACTTTCTCCAGGCTCGGTAACCTGCTGAATTTGTCCTTCGGATGTTCCCGCTCAGTTGGCACGACTTTTGAACTCACCGTCGTGAGGCGGCAAGAGCTGCCCGCCAAAATTGATGCTGTTATGGGGGAGGTCGAAATTCCAGTTTTGTCTTTTATCGTCTTTGGGACCGAGCGTGTTGATGCGCCCGCTTGGAAACTATGAGACGTTTCCCCGTCCATGGGCGCGGCGCCACTTGTCGCGACGTTTTCGCCTTCACTGTTCGCCTCTGGAACAGGCAGCCGGCCCGGCTCGCGATCATCATGACCGCGATGCTCGCCTCCACGCTGGCTGACGTGTTGATGCCGCTCTATTCTGGCCGACTTATCGACGCTGTTTCTCGTGCTGCTAATGCGGCAGCACCAGCTTCGGCAGCTGTTGCAGCATTCTCTGTACCGATTGCATTGGCACTCGGTGGCATTGCCATGCGCCACGTCGCCTTAATTGGCCTGAACGACTTGGTGTTGAAAATGATTTCCGACGTCGCGACCGAAGCGTTCCATCATGTGCAGCGCTTTTCGACAGACTGGCATGCAAACAGCTTCGCCGGCTCGACAGTGCGCAAGATAACGCGCGGCATGTGGGCGCTCGACCTCCTCAACAGCACGATACTCGTCACGCTGCTCCCGTCGTTTGTCATCTTGATCGGCTCGACGGTGCTGCTCGGCTGGCACTGGCCGGTCATGGGCGTGATCTTTGCTTGCGGCTCTCTCGTCTACCTTGCGTTTTCGATTTCGCTGTCGCTCGGCTATGTCGCGCCAGCGGCGAGCCTTGCCAACCGATGGGACACAAGGCTCAGCGGCGCGCTTGCGGACGCGGTCAGTTGCAACGCTGTGGTCAAGGGCTTCGGCGCAGAGGTTCGCGAAGACGAGCGGCTTGCAAATATCATGACGAAATGGCGGCACCGCGCGCGCCGGAGCTGGGTGCGCGGAACGATCATCGGCTCAACCCAAGGCGTAACTTTGGTTGCGCTCAGGGTGGCGGTGGTCGGATATGCCCTGCTTCTGTGGTCGCATGGACAGGCAACGCCGGGCGAGATAGCATATGTTCTCACGTCCTTCATCGTCCTGCAGGGCTATCTGCGTGATGCCGGCATGCATGTCCGCAACGTGCAGCACTCGGTTAATGATATGGAAGAACTGGTGGCCATCCACAATCAGCACGTGGATGTTGCCGATCGTCCAGAGGCCAAGCCGATCCGGATCACGAAGGGCCGTATCGATTTCGAGAACGTCCACTTCCGCTACGCCAACCATCCCCTGCCGCTCTATAGCGAATGTTCGCTGTCGATTGAAGCTGGCGAAAGGGTTGGGTTGGTTGGACCCTCCGGTTCCGGCAAGACAACATTCGTGAAGCTGATCCAGAGACTCTACGACCTGAGCGGCGGCCGGATCCTGATAGACGGTCAGGACGTCTCCGAGGTGACCCAAGAGTCCCTTCGTTCGCAGATCGCGATCGTGCAGCAGGAGCCGATCCTGTTTCACAGGTCGCTTGCCGAGAACATCGCCTATGGCCGGCCTGGCGCGAGCCAGGCCGAGATCGAGCAAGCGGCACGACTGGCAAGTGCCCACGAATTCATCGCGCCCCTGCCGAAGGGCTATGGGACATTGGTCGGCGAAAGGGGTTTGAAGCTCTCCGGCGGCGAGCGCCAGCGCGTGGCGATCGCGCGCGCCTTCCTCGCGAACGCGCCGATCCTTATTCTGGACGAGGCCACATCGAGCCTCGATTCGGAATCCGAGGTGCTCATTCAACAAGCGGTGGATCGGTTGATGGTGGGCCGAACCACACTCGTCATCGCACACCGGCTGTCGACGGTCCGCTCGCTCGATCGGCTGCTCGTCTTCGACCGTGGCCGCATCATGGAGGACGGCGATCATGCCGCCCTGATCAATCTCGATGGTGGCATTTACCGCCGCCTCTTCGAACGGCAGGCGTTGGAACTCGCGAAGGGCCTGGCCTGATCGCTAAACCGGCTTGCGCGATGCGCCGAGCCGTTGCCGGAGAGGGGTGTGGCAGTGACGAGCGGCGGGCGTTAGGCGGCAAAACCAGCACGGCCGGAACTGTCCGCCAAACGGGCGAGCGGGAATGCACCACGTCTAAGCTTCGGCGAATGCGCGCAGTTACACGCGGGCACCGAATTGTCGCGCCTAACGGCGCACGCACCAAAAGGGCGGGAATGTCGACGGCCCGGGAAGAGTGCGGCCCTCGCCGTTACCCACATTTCGCCAAAGGAAGCGAAGTCAACGCACATTGAGAGGGCGGTGCTTCCCGGCCGGCTGGGATCCCTGTCGCTGGCCCAACCTACCGCACGCCGGCCACGTCAACGGTTCAAAGTCCCTTCGGTTCGCAAAGTCGTCCCCTTGGAGACCCGGAAGCGCAGGAGCTCCGACCGCAGTCTTCGCTCAACTCTGGCCATCTGCCCCGGGATTGGATTCCGTTCCCTTGCTAGCACAGTGGCAGCTGAGCACGAACTCGCCGGCCCCGTGTCTTTCGATTACGGCCAACGGGCTTAGGAAGAGATTGGATTCGCCGGCCCTCTGCGGAGCGAATGAACAGTTCTACAGATCATCGACGTCCGTGAAAAAGAGCACGCAGCCGAAGTAGCCGGCCTGAAGCAGCAGCGAACAGGCCAGCGTCGTGACGACTGCCACACGGAGCGAATCCAAAGCGAAGTAAACCATCGACGCATTGCTGCACAGGACCAGCCCCACGAGCCGACAAAAAGATGAAGTGCAACGCCGTTCTCCTGGTTTTCGCCAGATCATGTTGCGAGCTCGTCGGCCGTAACATGCGTCTGGCAGTTCTTGGGGCAGACGCGGCCGCAGGCTCCGCAGCCGATGCAGCGGCCGGCATCATCGACAACCATGATCATGCGATTGAGCTTGCCGTCGAAATCGTCGTCCTCGTCATCGCAGGGGCCGAGGATTTCACCCGCATCATCAACGCCGTGAAGATGCATGACATCGCGCGAGCAGACCTTGAAACAACGGCAGCAGCCGATGCAGGTCTTGCTATCGATGGAGGTCAGGTACGACGGCATCCAAATGGAGCCGTCACGGGTGGTGAATGTGCGCATCATCCTAAATTCTTCATTGAAGCGAGTTCTCTCTTGGCAACATCCAACTCGGCATAAACGGCTTGGGTTTTCTCGGCGACTTCCTGTATGTCGGCCCACTTGCCCGGCAGACCCTCGACAAGGTCCTGCAATGCCATCTTGGCAATAGCTGCACGCAACTGGAGCTTTCGGACTTTCTTCCTCATCTTATCTAGGTCTGACATAGATCCTTCCTGGAACAATGGTTTTGTTGATGCGCTCCATCTCGGGCTAGGCTTCAATGGCTGCAGTCGCATCGTCGACCAGTTTCGTACCGGCCTCAGCAAGTTTGCGGAAAGTCTCGAAGCCGAACCGGTGGACGTCTCGACAGAACGCCCAACCGCTGGAAGCCCGCAGGGGCTTCATTCCAATTATTGGCGACGTCGACACGCCGGAGCGCTCCTCGATCGCAAGCGCTACGGCGGTGTAAAACATGTCGAGCCTCCACAGCGCGTCAGGATCGGGATCGCCGCCAAAGGGTACCGCACGTTGCTGTTGCTTGGTGATGATGAACTCGGCCAGCAGCTCGGCATCCGAATGGCCTTCCCATAAGCCGAAGGAATCCTGAGTACGAATGAGCCGCAGGAGGCATTTGACGAACGGGGAAGCAAGGGCCTCGTCGTCATTGTTGACAGCAGGGCCAACCGGAGGAATTTCGTTGTTCGTCATTTCAGTCTTCGTCTTCGAGGTACGATTTCCTTTTCCTGCGATGCCCACTCCGGGTCCGCTTGCGTGGCCGACGAATGGCTTGGGCGGGCCAACCCCAAGAGTGCCCCGTGGCCGACCTCGACATGTCCACGAGTGCGAGACCTGCGGCGCGAATTCGCGGCGCACATCGTCTGCGCCGCGATCCGACCGGTGGTCAACGCAATTGAAATCCAACCTGCCGCAAGCCGCCGCCCTGCTGCATCGACATACTTGCTGCGAAGAGAGCTTCGATGGGCGGATTGGCCAGTGTTCAATTCCAATTGTCAGTCCCTTCGCGATTCTTGCTCAGGAAGTGACTGCGTTTTGAGTTTCGGGTGCCTTCTTTTGCGGAGCCACACAAAGATCCGCGTGACAGGCAGGCTCACCCGTGTAGTTGGCCAGTGCTTCGAGCAATGGGGTAAGATAGTACTGTTTGGTGTGGTCCGGAATTGGCCCCAGCCGGTCCACCGATTTCAGTGCCACCTCGATCAACTCGATTGCGCGATCTTTGTTGCCGCTCTCGTAATAATACTGAGCTACCGGGAGGTACCGGCGGTATTTAAACGGGCCATCGCCGTTCGGGGGATTGAGTGCCAGTATCTGTTCCGAGAGCTCGTTGCCCATCGCAAAGCGCTCCGCGCGCGGAAGATGGGAATTGTCCATCGTGGGATCGAAGAGTTGGTTGAGGGCCAAGGCCATCCACGACACCGCGTCGGACGTTTTGTCGATCGCGTCCTCGACCAATTCTCGCATGACCGGCATGCCGGTCTTGATGTCGCGCAGCTTGTGAAGCAGAAGATCCGCATGAATCTGCCGAAAATCAAAAGAGTCTGGCATCAAGGCGAGGCCTTCTTCGATGGCCAAGAGCGCCGCCGTCCAATTCTCGGCCTGCATCGCCGGCTCAAGTTTGGCGTATATCGGCCCGGTAAGCGACATTTCGCGCGCTGCAAGTTGGTTATGCGCGATGCGCTTTGCATCGGCGGCTTTCGCTTCATAGCTGCTGCGCCAGCTGCCGTTAAGGACTTTCGGCAAAACGTCATCGAGTTCCGCCGGGTGGCCGATAAAAGCGATGTGGCCGTCGCGGTCGACCACGAACGAGGTGGGAATCCCAATCGAAGAGCTGGGATCCATCCAGAGCTTGTTCATTTCGCCAATGTAATCGAACCCGATACGATAATTCAGATTCGGGAACTTCTCGGTCAGCCAGGCATCCACGTTGGTCCGCGCCTCGTCTGCGGTAGGACCCTGTTCGCAGGCGGCAACTCCGACCGCCTCAAATCCGCTGCCTTCATATTTCTCCTGCAGTTCGATCAAATGGGGCATGGCGTCGACACATGGTCCGCACCAAGTCGCCCAAAACTCAACGAGGTAGACCTTGCCGGGCCGAAAGTTCGTGAGGGGCTCGCCACGCAGCCAGTTCTCCACTTTGATCGCAGGAGCCGGGGACCCCATACGCAGTTCCATCTTGGTGTCCAAAGTCATTCCACACCTTTCGTCTCTTTTGTCGCGGAATATTTTCCCGTCAAAATCGGACACGGTCTCGAGGGCATCGCTCCCTCTGGCTTGCTTCAGCGAAGCTCTCACCGTGTTGCCGCACATCAAGCTGCAACGGAGGTGCCAATTCCCTCAGCTCCGGTAAGCGGCGGGAAATGCTTTGAAATTCTCCACGAGGCTAAATGCGGCCGATTGTCGTGAACCCGACATGTCTTCTGCCGCTGTCGGGTTTCGCCCTATCTCTTGAGAGCTTGGACGGCTCGCCTGTGATTAGACTGGCCTCGGTCCTCGAGCAGTGGCAGTTTGGCGCCAGTTCGAAAGCGCGAACTCGCCGGCTTGGTCCTCGTGCCGCCACCGCCGCGTGTGGATTCTTGCCCCGGAGTCAAAATTCGCCTCGCGGTTGCCAACGGCGGCATGCGCTCAATGCGCGTGGCGTTGAGCCCCGACAGCACGTAATGGTACCAATTAGTGGATGCCCGTCGCTGCCTCCACTTCTCCAGCCAAGCGCTCGAACGACGCTACCTACCCACGTTCGAGCGCGACCGCGGAATCGCAGACTGCCGAACGTCAGCCGTTGCGAAAGGTGTAGCCGTACCCGTTGATCGCCGGCGCGCCGCCTAGATGTGCGTAGAGGACCCTCGATCCCTGTGGAAAGAAGCCCCTCTGGACGAGGTCGATCATCCCTTGCATCGATTTGCCCTCGTAAACGGGGTCCGTAATCATGCCCTCGAGCCGCGCGCACAAACGGATTGCCTCTTTGGTTTCCTCCGATGGAACGCCATAACCCGGGTACGCGTAGTCCATGAACAACACCACGTCTGCCTCGACAATTTCCGCTCCGAGGTGGACGAGCTTCGCTGTATTTTGGGCGATGCCGAGCACCTGCGCCTTGGTCTTGGCGGGCATGGCGGAGGCATCGATACCGATCACGTTGCGCTGTCGACCATCCTTGGCGAACCCGACGAGCATGCCGCCGTGGGTTGAACCAGTCACCGTACAGACGACGATATAGTCGAAGGCAAACCCAAGCTGCTCTTCCTGGGCACGCACCTCCTCAGCGAACCCCACATAGCCCAGGCCGCCGTATTTGTGGACAGAGGCGCCGGCAGGTATCGCATATGGCCTGCCGCCCCTTGCCTTGACTTCATAAAGTGCCTTTTCCCAGCTGCGGCGGATGCCGATGTCAAAGCCCTCGTCAACCAGGCGCACCTCTGCCCCCATGATGCGGCTCAAGAGGATATTGCCGACCCGGTCGTAGACAGCATCATCATGTGGGACCCAGCTCTCCTGGACCAGGAGGCATTTCATGCCGATCTTGGCGGCGACCGCAGCGACCATGCGCGTATGGTTGGACTGCACGCCACCGATTGTGACGAGCGTATCGGCATCTGACGCGATCGCGTCGGGCACAATGTATTCGAGCTTGCGCAGCTTGTTTCCGCCGAACGCGAGACCGGAGTTGCAGTCCTCGCGTTTGACGTAGATTTCCACCTTGTCGCCCAGATGCTTGCCGAGGCGGTCGAGCCTCTCGATCGGCGTGGGTCCAAAGGTGAGCGGATAACGTTCGAATTTTTCCAGCATGCTATCTCCAGCAAAAAAGTACCTGAACCGGCTACGCACCGGTCAGCCCAGGGGTATGGTCGCGTGTTAGCCGAACACAGATTCCCTATACGATCAGCTCAGTCATCAGAGGGTGACCAAAATTGGTGTGGGTCTGAGCACTGATCCTGTCATCCGCGCATCAAAGCAGCAGCACATGCTGGGCATTCGACCAAGCCGGGACACAGCTGAAAATTGCATTCCGCAGTTGATCAGAGTCAGACGACTGGTACCCGAGCTTTCCTGTAACCATCGGCATGCTGGCCCCTGTGGCGAGTTCCACGAGCGCGGCTAGAGGACTGCCAGATCAGAAAGAGCACGCGGCCGAAGGAGCCGGCCTGAAGCAGCAGCGAACAGGCCAGCGTCGTGACGACTGCCACACGGAGCGAATCCAAAGCGAAGTAAACCATCGACGCATTGCTGCACAGGACCAGCCCCACGAGCCGACAAAAAGATGAAGTGCACGCCGCTCCCCTGGTTTTCGCCAGATCATGTTGCGAGCTCGTCGGCCGCAACATGCGTCTGGCAGTTCTTGGGGCAGACGCGGCCGCAGGCTCCGCAGCCGATGCAGCGGCCGGCATCATCGACAACCATGATCATGCGATTGAGCTTGCCGTCGAAATCGTCGTCCTCGTCATCGCAGGGGCCGAGGATTTCACCCGCATCATCAACGCCGTGAAGATGCATGACATCGCGCGAGCAGACCTTGAAACAACGGCAGCAGCCGATGCAGGTTTGCTATCGATGGAGGTCAGGTACGGCGGCATCCAAATGGAGCCGTCACGGGTGGTGAATGTGCGCATCATCCTAAATTCTTCATTGAAGCGAGTTCTCTCTTGGCAACATCCAACTCGGCATAAACGGCTTGGGTTTTCTCGGCGACTTCCTGTATGTCGGCCCACTTGCCCGGCAGACCCTCGACGAGGTCCTGCAATGCCATCTTGGCAATAGCTGCACGCAACTGGAGCTTTCAGACTTTTTTCCTCATCCTATCTAGGTCTGACATAGATCCTTTCTGGAACAATGGTTTCTTGATGCGCTCCATCTCGGGCTAGGCTTCAATGGCTGCAGTCGCATCGTCGACCAGTTTCGTACCGGCCTCAGCAAGTTTGCGGAAAGTCTCGAAGCCGAACCGGTGGACGTCTCGACAGAACGCCCAACCGCCGGAAGCCCCCACGGGTTTCATTTCTATTGTCGGCGACGTCGACACGCCGGAGCGCTCCTCGATCGCAAGCGCTACGGCGGTGTAAAACATGTCGAGCCTCCACAGCGCGTCAGGATCGGGATCGCCGCCAAAGGGTACCGCACGTTGCTGTTGCTTGGTGATGATGAACTCGGCCAGCAGCTCGGCATCCGAATGGCCTTCCCATAAGCCGAAGGAATCCTGAGTACGAATGAGCCGCAGGAGGCATTTGACGAACGGGGAAGCAAGGGCCTCGCCGTCCCCGTGGACAGCAGGGCCAACCGGTTCATGAGGAATTTCGCTTTTCCCCAATTTCAGTACTCCTCTTGAAGGACGATCTCTTTTTCTGCGATGTGTGGTTCGGGCGCTTGCGTGGGCGGGGAATGGCTTGGGCGAGCCGATCCCACGCAACAGTGTCCCGTGGCCGACCTCGAGCACGTCCACCAATGCGAGACCTTTCACCGCGGCGCGAACGCCTGCGCCGCGGTTCGACCCGAGGTAAACGCAATGGAAATTCCACCTGCCGCAAGCCGCGCACTTTTGCGGCATCGACGTTATTGCTGCGAAGTGCGCCTGGGCGGGCGGATTTGCCGGTGTTCAATTCCAATTGTCATGCCCTTCGCGATCCTTGCTCAGGAAGTGACAGCGTTTTGAGTTTCGGAAGTCTTGTTTTGCGGAGCCACACAGAGACCCGCGTGACAGGCAGGCTCACCCGTGTAGTTGGCCAGGGCTTGGAGCAACGAGGTGAGGTAGCGCTGTTTGGTTTGGTCCGGCACTGGCTCCGAATGGTCCAGCGATTTGATTGCCACCTCGATCAACTCGATCGCCCGGTCCTTGTTGCCGCTCTCGTAATAATACTGAGCGACCGGAAAGTAACACCCGAATTTAAAGTCTCCATCGCCTTGCGGAGGATTAAGTTCCAGGATCTGTTCGGAGAGCTCCTTGCCCATCGCAAAGCGATCATCATGCGGAAGATGGGAGTTGTCGATCGTGGGATGGAAGAGTTGGTTCAGCGCCATCACCACCCAAGACATCGCTTCGAACTTTTTGTTGATCGCGTCCTCGACCAATTCGCGCATAAGCGGCAAGCCGGTTTTGATGTCGCGCAGCTTGTGAAGCAGAATATCCGCATGAACCCGCCGAAAATCAAAAGAGTCTGGCATCACGGCGAGGCCTTCTTCGATGGCCAATAGTGCCGCTGCCCAATCCTCGTCCTGCATCGCCGGCCCAAGTTTGGCGTATATCGGCTGACTCAGCGACGATTCGCGCACACGCGAGATTCGCTTTGCATCGACGGCTTTCGCTTCATAGCTGCTGCGCCAGCTGCCGTTAAGGACTTTCGGCAAAACGTCATCGAGAGGTGCCGGGTGGCCGATATAAGCGATGTGGCCGTCGCGGTCGACCACGAACGAGGTGGGAATCCCGAACGAAGAGCTGGGTTCCAGCCAGAGCTTTTTCATTTCGCCAGTGCAATCGAACGCTGTCCGATAATTCAGATTCGGGAACTTCTCGGTCAGCCAGGCATCCACGTTGGTCCGCGCTTCGTCCGCGGTTGCAGCCTTTTCGCAAGCTGCGACTCCGATAATCTCAAATCCGCTGTCTTTATATTTCTCCTGCAGTTCGATCAAATGGGGCATGGCGTGGACACATGGTCGGCACCAAGTCGCCCAAAATTCAACGAGGTAGACCTTGCCGGGCCGAAGGCTCGTGAGGGGCTCGCCACGCAGCCAGTTCTCCACTTTCAGCGCAGGAGCCGGGGACCCCATACGCAGTTCCATCTTGGTGTCCAAAGTCATTCCACACCTTTCGTCTCTTTTGTCGCGGAATATTTTCCAGTCAAAATCGGACACGGTCTCGAGGGCATTGCTCCCTCTCGCTTGCTTCAGCGGAGCTCTCACCGTGTTGCCGCACATCAAGCACGGCAAAGGGCATGCCAACCCTTCTTAGCTTCGGCAAGCGCCGGTACCGCCTTGAATAAGCGAGCCCTAACACGGCCAGCTGACGTTAACCTGAATGTCGGCTTTCGACGGCTCACCTTAGCGGCTGCCGTTTAGGAAGGTGAGAGTTTGGCTGGCCCGCTGGCGATAAGACCGGCTTCGGCGTCCTGGAGTAGTCGCACTTCGGCGATGGGGTCGAAAGTGCGGGAGAGGCTCGGTACCCTTGCAGCCACCGCCGCATGTGGCCCGGCGTCATAATTCGCGTCGCGGTTGCCAACGGCGGCGTTGGGCTCGATCCACGTGGCGTTGAGCCCGACAGCACGTAAAGCTGCATCGTGATTGAATGCCCTTTGCTGTTTCACGCCAAGCAGGAGTCGCGCGACGCTACCTTGCTCAAGCGCGAGCAGAGCGATCTGACGCCGTAGGAATATTGCTCGTCCCGCTTTTGCCGCCAGAGGCGGAAATCTTTCCTGAATGCCACCGCCGATCATCAATATCGACGAATCATATCCCGCTGCCCATTTGTTCGACTCCGAGGTCGGGCCAGCACTCCGTCAAGGGACGGTTGATGAACCCTAGATGCTCGGGATTGGCGCATGGCGCGCGCCGCAGAAGGCTGTCAAGGATGCGGCGCGCTCGCCAGGCCAGCAGCCCAAAGTTCGGATCAGCCAGCCCGCGCTGTCCAAGGCAGGCGTTCTGAACGAAAAGGCGTCGGTCTCGCGGTCCGTCCCAGTACACCGAAAAATCCTCGCCGATGGCGAGCTCATTGCCGATCTGTTCGAGGCGATCTGCGATCGGTTCTAGGAAACCCGGCAGCGGTTTCTCGTACCCGGTGGCCAGGATGACGATATCGGCGGTTACTTCTCCGATGTTGTCCAAGCCGCGTTGCAGCGTGAGCCTGTGCCCTGCTCCGGCATTGATGCAGCGCGACACGTTGCAACTTGGCCGCAATGTGATCTCGCATTGGTGTGGCTCGAGAAAGGCGTGGTGGTAGAGCGCCTGATAGACCGCGCGCAACTTGCTTTCTGAAATGCCCTCGGAGGCAAGCGCGAAACGCCGCAGGAACAGCTGTCGATGCACCTCGCTCATCGCAGCAAAACGATCCGAGAAGCATGGCGTGAACAGCCCGTTTGTGAACGCGTGGTCGTCGAAAGGCATCTCGCGCGTCAAGACCCATGTGATCGCCGCGGGCCGCCGTTCTTTCGGCCGGCCGACAAGGTGCAGTAGCAGCTCGGCTCCCGACTGTCCGCCGCCAACAACGCAGACATGCTTTTTTTGCACCTCAGGATTGATGTGGGCCAACTCAGATGAGTGGAACAGGTTGGGTCCAGTCCAGCCATGAAACTGAGGCGGAATTTGCGCCTGCTTGCCTATGTCGATGACGAGGTTTCTTGCATCAAGGACCGCGTTGTCCGTCCGCACGCGAAACTCGCCGTCAAAGCGGATTTCGCGAACGGCCTCGCCGCCACGGACAAGCGGATTCTTCTGGAACGCCCAGTTGAGATATTGGGCGAACTCGGCTCTAAGCACCCCGTGAAATGGCGCATTGAGGAAATTGTAAAGACGCCCGTTCTCGTGGAGGTAGTTTACGAATGTGTAGGCTGATCGCGGATTGACCAGAGTAACCAGATCCTGGAAGTGGCCGACCTGGAGCTCCGCGCAATCGAAAGCGCTGCCTGGATGTCCTCGGAAATCGACCTCCCGGTCCAGGAACAGTGCCCCTTGCGCAATCTCTTCCTGTATCTGACACGCAAGGCTCAAATTAGATGGTCCAGCACCCACACCAATACAAAAGAGGTCCACTTATCCTTACTCCTCTAGGAGTGTTTTCCAACTCAGCGGCATGTTGACGTCGATTGCCGGGCATTGAGCAATGCGAACCTCACAGGCATGCTTGAGCCGCGGTCCCGACTGAGAGGACAGCAAAAGCGTGTGCCGCCTTCCAGGTCTTGGGCTCAATGTCGGCGGCATCGACAGCGGCGCGGCGTGATCCGAACCCAAGAGCAGAAGGAAAGTGTGTGATGCTGTCGCGCGGCTCTTCCGGATCTTACGGCGGCTTCTAGCGCCGGCCTCCACCCCAGGAGTGGCTGTTTCCCTGCCACGACGGAAGCGGCTCTTTCTTTCGAGGGGCGTAACCATGGATAACGGCTCTTAATGCTTTCGGAGACTCCCATGCATGCGGCGTGCCGGATAAAGACCTGTCAAACCAACGAGTTCGCGCAGTTCCAGCTCGTCTGGAATCCGACATTGTCGCACGCCCGACGATCGGGCAGGGGAAGCTCCGCGGCAGCGGCCCTTGCACACCGCAGGCTGACAGGGACAGCCGCCGATTTGACGCGCGTCCGGGTACTGATAAGGGGCCTTCCAACAGGGTTCGCGCACGAGGCGGGGTCTCCTGGTACACCCGCCCTGTGGCTTGGCTGCGGTCTGCTGCAGCCGTTCGTCTTTACTGCCCGTTGCGGACGATCTCGCACGAGTTGGTTCACGAGAGCGTCGTGAAGCAGTCGAGGCGTCCGGTTTGGCTCTGACAAGCGTCGCAAGATGTTCGCGGATCCAGCCATGTCTCCGCAATCCGACCGGTAACCGACGACGACTTCGGACTGGTTGGCGGTCCTACGACCTGATCGGTGTTCCTACGGAGCTGATCAGCGAGCCAAAAACAGCGGCAATGTGGTCTTCCCAAAGCTCCAGCTCGGCGGACCGCCGAAAATCCGCTCACGCAGCCCACGGCTGCCATAAGCACCCATAACCATCATGTCAGCACAGATGTCGTTCGCGTGCTGGGTCAGCACTGTGCCCGCCGATTTGCCGGCGCTCTTAAGCAGGTCAACGGAGACCCGAGCACCGTGCCGAGTAAGATAGGCAGCGATGTCAGCTCCAGACTGCGCGCCTTTCCCGTTGTTTTGCGCCTTTGGATCGACCATAGCGACACAGACTTCCTTGGCAGCGGATAGGATACTAAGAGCTTCCCGAACCGCACGCGAGGCCTCTACACGCGAATCCCAGCCGACCAGCACGCGTCGAGGCGACAGCGTCGCCTTAACGCCCTTCGGCACGATGAGCACCGGCTTTCCGCTATCGAACAAGCAGCCGTTGACAACAGGAGGTCCGAGAGTCTCATCGTTGAGGAGGTCTCCTCCAACGATCGTCAGGTCAGCGCAGAGCGCCCGCTGTCGTGCCACTTCACCGAGGCTAGCCGGATCGCAATAGTCGGTGTCAACGTCACAGGAAAGCGACATAGCTTTCAGCCTTTTGAGGATATCCGCGGACCGTCTTTCCATTCTGGTCACGTCCTGTGAAAATTTCTCGATTTGCTGAAATCGATAGTTCGGTACTGCAATTGCCTGTGCACGTCCTGTATTCCATTCGGGGGGCGGAGACAACATCAAGAGCAATGGAGGCGGTATAATGAGTACCGATAGGTGCGCGCCGACCTCGGCACACAGTCCGGCAGCTGTTGTGAGGTCCTCATCAGAATGATCAGCACCCGTCACACTGAATATGCTTTTAAATTCCATTTGCCTGCTTCTCCTGGTCTTCGTTAGGAGCGCCTCAAAGCGGCAACACCGCTCTCAGGAGGAAGAGAGAGCGGCACCACGTTCGATCACCGATTTCAGTCGTCCGGCTTCTCGAGCGAGTAGCCGGCCGACCTGACGGTGCGAATGACGCTGCCGGGCAAGGCCGTTTTCAGCGCCCTCCTGATTCGGCTGATATGGACATCGACGGTGCGTGCACCGACATGAATGTTGGGCAGCCAGGCCGCCCCGATAAGCTCGTCCCGGCTGAAGACCTTGCCGGGGGCCTCAATCATAAGCCGCAGCACGTTGAAATCGATCCGTCCGAGATGGATGTCGTGGCCATTACCGCGAACCCGATGGGCATCGAGCTTCATCTCCAGGCCTCCACAACAAATCCAACTGTCGTTTTCAACCCCGTTCGGACCACGCTTGGTCAGCCCGAGCCTCGCCCGCAGGCAGTCGAGCAGCTTGGCCGGAGCCACCGGCCGCACAAAGCTCTCAACGCCTGCCTTCAAGAGATCGAGGTGCTGGTGCTCGGCGCCAGGCGCGATCAGGGCGATGATAGGCAGGTCGGTGGTGCGCGGTTCCCGCTTGAGGTGGGCGCAAATTGCGGACCCGTTTATGCTGGCTGGGTCGCAATCCAGCACTACGGCCTGAAGCTCCCGTTGTTCGGCCAAGGCCAGCGCAGCCTTCGCGCCGTCTGCCGTCTCACTGCTGAAACCGTCAACCTCCAGTATGTGGCTGTAGAGCAGATAGAACTCGGCATCTTGCGAGCAGATCAGGACCAGCGGCTTCTTCATCGGCGATACCCCAACAACCTGGTCGGCCTCGAGTCCCTGGATCGAGGGGACTGGCCAACATAGTTTCTCGGGTCCGTCATGATGGCCTTTCTCGAAAATCGCGCCCATCATGCCAGCGCCACGTGGGGAAAGGTTTCGATGACTGAAATCGCATCGTCGACCAGCTTCGTACCGGCCGTGGCGAGCTTCAGGAGCGTCTCGAAGCCAAACCGGTGGACATCGCGCAGCGTTTTGGACAAAACGACCAGCCGTCCGGTCGTGAAAAGCACCCGACCAAAACCCTCATGGCTCACCTGGATCATCGGCGATGCCATAAGGCCGCAGCGCTCCTCGATCGCAAGCCCGATGGCGGCGTAGTACTTGTCGAGCCTCCACAGCACGTCGGGATCGGGATCTCCGATGATTGGGATCCCTCGGCGCTGTTCCTTGGTAATGATGAAGTCGCCCAGCAGCTCAGCGTCCGCTTTGCGTTCCCACGAGCCATAGGAATCCTGAGAACGGATCAGCCGCACGAGGCATTTGACGAACGGGGTGCAAAGAGCCGCCTCGTCTTCGGCGACAGCTGGGGGGATTGCGGGGTCAGGCATTGGCGTCCTCCTCTTTTCAGTCCTCGTCCTCGAAGGACGGTTTCTTTTCGGCAATGCCCGCTCGCGCCAGCACCTTGCGCAGCCAAGGCGGAGGACACGTCCTGAGCATCATCTGCGTGCGCAAGAGCACCTGTGGGATCGATTGGGGCTCCGCCACTTTGATCGGGTGGATTTTTGCCGCGACAAGCTTGGCTGCCGAAGGGCCGCCAATTGCCAGACAAAACAGGATCTGACAGCCCTTGAGCGCATCCACCTTTGGCGTGATGCGATCATCGCGCTCGGCCCGATGCTCCCCGCTTTCATCGGACACGTCATCGAAGGCCACGGCTTCTACGAGATTCCATTCCTCGCGCGTCACGTCGTAGACAGCAAAGCGCCTGGCCGACCCGAAATGGGCGTTGAGGTCCTGCATGTCCTGAGTGGCGATCGCAACGCGCAATGCGCCCTTACGTCGTTCAGGCATCGGGGCGAAAACCTCACTACTGACCAGCGAGAGGCGGCGAACAGCGTTCATCGTGATATTTCTCGATTACGGAGTGGATCAAGCGCCTCAGGAGTGGGCGCGTGTTGGTTGGCCTGGAAGATGCTGGCGACCTCGAAGATCATGTCGCGGGTGCCCTGATAGAGAATTGCGAGCTTGTGCTGGCTGCCTAGTCGATCGAAGACCGGGAACCCGATGCGCATGAGCGGAATTCGGAGCCGCTCCGATGCTTGGCGCCCGTGCGAATGCGTGACAAGCAGGTCAGCACCGACGGCAAGACTTTCCAGATCGCCGAGATCGCCGATCTGAACCGAAACCGCCGGGACTTTCTCGAGAATTTTAGACCTGTCGGTCGTTGTGACGGCCGCGGCTATCTCGGAGCCGAGGCCAGCAAAGAAGGTCGCAAGTTGGAACAGCTGGTCTGGTTCGGCAGCGATGGCAATTTTCTTGCCGCCGAAATGGAAATGTCCGTCGAGCATCGCGTCCTGCAATTGCGCCCGGCGCCGGCGCACGCGGGCCGGTACCGCCGCGCCCGAAATCGCAGACAGCAGCGACACGAAGCGGTCCGTGTCCTGCAGCCCAGTCAGTGACTGGAACAACACGTAAGGCACGCCGGTCAACCCGTGCAGCGCTTTCGCCGGGCGGCGCATGTGCTCACCGATGGCGATGCATTGCATGGCCGTGCCCAACTCGCGAATGTCTTCGACGCTGGTGCCGCCGTATGTGGTCGCTACCCAGCGGTCAGGAACCGTACCGTCGAGCGAGCCTGAAATGTCGGGCAGAATAACCGGCTTGAGCCCAAAGCTTTCAACCATGTCCCGCATATGCTCGATGTCGGCGATAGAGAGGTTGCATCCGGGCAGGATTGCGATCTTCTTCGGGTGCCGCGCCCGTTCGCCCGAGCGCGTAATCCCTTCGATCATTGCGGTGACTGCCTTGGCCCAGCCCTCTTCGATCGCGCCGTCAAAATCCGGCGTGTTGGCCAGCACGACCTCCGTACCCGCAAGCTGTTGCGTGTGCTTCCGCATGATGTTGGCAATATCACCCGCGCAATCTTCGCCACGCGTCTCCACCAGCGCGGTCGTGCACACCCCGATCAGCGTTGGCTTCGTGCGGTTCTTGAGGTTGAGGATCGCCTCTTCCAGATGGTCGGCTGCGCCGAGGATGGTCGCCACCTCATCCATCGCCGTAGTCTGCAAGGGAATCGCTTCTTTGAAGTGCCGCACGAAGAGAACGAGCGCAAAGCTTGTGCAGCCTTGGCTGCCGTGGAACAGCGGCATCGCACCGTCGACGCCAAGAAAGGCAAAGGCGGCACCCAGCGGCTGCGACGACTTCAGCGGGTTGACTGCCGCCGATTTGCTCTGGGGAAGGATGCGGGCCATCGGTCGCCTCAACACTCGTGTGCCGTCGCGCAGGCGAATTCATCAAACAGGTACGCGGTCTCGTTCCTCGTGCACGGCAATTCGCCTATCAGCTCAGGCTGGCAATCCCACGGGGCCGGCTGGCGCACCTGAGACCAGATCGGATTGTGAATGGCGAGGTCGATCTGGCGTACGAGTTCCACCATGCCGTCATAGCCGGCATAAGGATGCTGGCGCTCCTGGTTGATATCGAGCCAGGGCGTCTTGGCCTTGAGCGCAATGAATTGCGTGCGACCGCCCGACAGCATGATATCGGCCCTGTGTTCAGAGAGCATGGCGTACAGCTCGCTCGCAGCCATGGATTCGAACATGTGCTTGTCGTGCTTGAGAACTTGTTTGATGCGCTCCTTGTCCTGCACCGTAGATTTCTTGATCGAGGTGCCGACGATCTCGATTCCGATCTCCATCAGCGCATGGACAACCGACCAGGACTTCACACCGCCTGTGTTGAGCAGCACGCGCTTGCCTTGGAGCCTTTGCCGGTAGGATTCGAGTTTCTTCCACGCGATCGCCTCCTGCTGCGCGATCAGCGTCTCTGTGCGCTCGAGGATCTCCGGATCGGCGCCCTTCCTCACCAGCAGCCTGACAAGGTTTCGAAGAGCTTGCGATGTGTCGGAGATGCCATAGAAGGAGCCCTCGAAGAACGGGATGTCCCAGCGCTCCTCCATCTTGCGGGCAAGACTGATCAGCGCGGTCGAGCACACCATCATTGCCGCCCGGGCGCGGTGCGCGGAAGCAATGTCGCGGTAACGCGCATCGCCGGGAATGCAGGCGCGCACCCGGATCCCGAGCCGATCGAGGAGCGGCTTTACAAGCCAGAATTCGCCCGAGAGGTTGAATTCGCCAAGGATGTTGATGTCGTAGGGTCCGGGGTCGTCGGGTTCGACCGTGCCGATGACATGATCGAGCAACGCCTCGGCGGCGAGCTTATTGCCGAGGTTCTTGGAGCCTGCCAGGCCAGGCGCATTGATCGGCACCACGGCCAAACCGAACTTTTCCGTGGCGCGTTTGCACACGGCCTCGATGTCGTCACCGATCAGCGCCGTTACGCAAGTCGAGTAGACGAAGATCGCCGGCGGCGCGTATGTGTGCTTGATCTCGCGGATCGCCTTGAAGAGTTTCCGCTCGCCCTGCCCCATCACAAGGTCGAGTTCGGTGAGGTCGGTCGTGAAGCTTGTCCGCCACAAGGTCGGCCCTGACGAAACCGCACCACGGTTGTCCCAAGAATTGCCCTCGCAGGCGAGCGGCGCATGGACCAGATGCGCAACGTCGGTGATCGGCTGCAGGACGATCTTGGCTCCGTCAAAGGCGCAGCCGCCGGCTGCCGCCCCTGGTGTCAGCGACTTCGAGCAGCCCTCCTTGCGCGCCTTGGCATCTTTGCCACGGTTCTTATCGCAGGCGGGCTCATCGAAGGCGTCCTTGATTTTGGCGCTGAGGGAGGACATTGCTCAGCCTCCCCAGTCCATTGGGCAAGGAATGGCCTCGGCGAAAAGCCGGCCACGGCTCTTAGCGCGTGAGGTCATAGGAATAATCCGTCACACCCGTCTCGCTCGTCTCGCGATCGAGTTTGTCGAAGATCTTGTCGAGGATCGTCGTCAGCACGCGCAACGCTCCCTGGTAGCCAAAGAGCGCAAAGCGGTGATGATGGTGCCGATCGAAGATCGGAAACATCAGCCGGATCAGCGGTGTTCCGGTGTCGCGCTCCAGGTACTTGCCGTAGGAATTGCCGATCAAAAGGTCCACCGGCTCGGTAAAGAGCAGTGAGCGCAGCGCCCACAGGTCCTTGCCCGCCCAAACCTGGGCAGCCTTGCCGAAAGGCGAGGATGCTAGCAGCTTCTTCAAATCGGCTTCCCATGCCGAGGTGCCATTGGTGGCGAGGCAATGGGTTGGCTCGCCGCCGGTCTCCATGACAAAGCGGGCCATTGCGTGAACGAAGTCGGGATCACCGTAGATGGCGTATTTCTTACCATGCAACCAGGATTGGCTGTCCGCCATGGCGTCTACCAGTCGGCCGCGCTCGAGGCGAATTGCCTCGGGAATCTCCTTGCCGGAAATCGCCGCGACCTCCATCAGGAATTCGTCCGTCGCCTGAACGCCGAGCGGATAGTGGAACGAGGCCGTCGCCTGCCCGACCTCCTCGCAATAGCCCAGTGTCTTTCGGGTGTTGTGATGCTGCAGCGAAAGCGTTGCCTCGGCGTTGAGGGCCTTCTTCACCTCGTTGATCTTCGTGCCCCCGTCATACATGCGGTATTCACCGTCCGAAGGCGTATCGAACTGGTCAGAGGCATCCTGGATCAATGTATAGGACACGCCCATTACATCGAGCAGGCGCTTGAGCTCCCGGTTGTTGCCGACGCAGAAGCCGTCGAAGCCCGGAATGATGTTGATGGTTCCTTCGATTTGCGTACGCTCCTGACCTTTCCAGAAGTGCTCCAAAATGCCTTTGACCATGTTGTCATAGCCGTCGACATGACTGCCAACGAAGGCCGGGGTGTGGGCAAAGGGCACGTCGAAGTCGCGCGGGACTGAATCTTCGTCCTTGGCGTTCTGGATGAAGCTGTGCAGGTCGTCGCCAATGACCTCTGCCATACAGGTCGTCGACACGGCAATCATCTTGGGGTCGTAGAGCTGGTAGGTGTTGGCGAGCCCGTCGACCATGTTCTTCAGGCCGCCAAACACCGCCGCATCCTCGGTCATTGAGGAGGAGACCGCCGCGGCAGGCTCCTTGAAATGGCGCGACAGGTGCGAGCGGTAATAGGCGACGCAACCTTGGCTGCCGTGGACGAAGGACATGGTTCGCTCGAAGCCGGCGGCAGCGAATACCGCACCCAGCGGCTGGCAGGCCTTGGCCGGGTTCACGACAAGCGCTTTGCGGGCGAGGTTCTTTTCGCGGTATTCCCACGTCTGGGTGAAATCGCGCTGATCGGAAATGATTTCATCGGGGTGCGGACATTCGAAGTTTAGCTTCTTCTCAGCGAGCATCTTTCTGTATTCCGGCTCGCGGAACAGGGGAGCGTGATCGAGAATTTTTTCAGCCGACTGCGGCATGATGATTACCTCTTTTGCATCTGGCTGCGCGGGACGGCAGCTCAGGACGTCAAGACGTTCCAGGCTCCGGCGGATCAGAGGCCGCGGGAGTTCACCGTCTCAGTGGGAGACTGGGGCTGAAGCAAATGTTTATTCGGCAGCCATCGCCCGCTCATCGCCCCGGCTTCTTTTCCAAGGCGCGTGGAATAGGTCCCAGACCGGGTTGTTAATGGCGAGATCCACATCACGTGCGAAAATGGCAAAGCCATCGTAGCCGTGATACGGGCCTGAATAATCCCAGGAATGCATCTGGCGGAACGGTATGCCCATCTTCTGCACCGGGTATTTTTCTTTGATTCCCGAGCCGACCAGATTTGGGCGAATCCCTTCGATGAATTTCTCCAACTCATAGCCGGTCACGTCATCGTAGATCAGCGTGCCGTTCTTCACGTAGTGGCCGGTGCGCTGATAGTCGTCGCTGTGGGCGAATTCATAGCCGGTGCCCACGATGACCATGCCGAGGTCCTCGTAGGCCGTGACGACGTGGCGGGGGCGCAGGCCGCCCACATAGAGCATCACGGTATTTCCTTCCAGGCGCGACAGGTACTTGGCGATGACCGCATCAACAAGCGGCCTGTACTTGGCAATGACCTTTTCGGTCTTCTCCTCGATTTCCGGCCCAAAATGCTTGGCTATGTTGCGCAGAGAGGCTTCGATCTGGGAGGGACCGAAGAAATTGTACTCCATCCAGGCGACGCCATACTTTTCCTCCATATGCCGACAGATGTAATTCATCGACCGGTAGCAGTGGATAAGATTGAGCTTAGCCTTCGGGGCGCGCTCGATCTCTGCGAGTGTGGCGTCACCCGACCAGTTGCCAACCACGCGCAGCCCTATCTCCTCAAGCAGTATGCGCGAGGCCCAGGCATCGCCGCCGATATTGTAGTCGCCGATGACGTTGACGTCGTAGGGGCCGGCCTCGAACTTGACATCCTTTTTGTCGAAGACCCAATCCCGGATTGCATCATTGGCGATGTGGTGGCCAAGCGACTGCGAGACGCCGCGGAAGCCCTCGCAGCGTACCGGCACGATCGTCTTGTCATACTCCTTGGTCTTTTTGCGAGAAACGGCCTCGGTGTCATCGCCAATCAGGCCGATAGGGCATTCGGACTGCACGGTGATGCCGTTGTTGAGCGGAAACAAGACTTCAATCTCGTCAATGATCTGTTCCAGCTTCTTGTCGCCGCCGAAGACGATGTCCTTCTCCTGGAAATCGGAGGTGAACTGCATTGTCCCGAACGTGTCGACGCCCGTTGTACCGACGTAGTAGTTGCGGCGCTGCGACCAAGAATATTGGCCGCAGCCGACCGGGCCGTGCGAGATATGGACCATATCCTTGACTGGCCCCCACACCACGCCTTTCGAACCAGCATATGCACAGCCGCGAATCGTCATCACCCCGGGAATGGACTTGATGTTCGATTTGACGTCGCATTCGGAAAGGACCTCGCTTTCCCCGCCAGCCTCGTTGCCGCTCTTTGCGACGTTGAGGTGCTTCTTGCGGCGCTTCGCCGCCTTGTCGGGATAATGCGACAGCACCTCTTCGATAAGCTTCGCATGAAGAGCACCGTCATTCTCGTATTCCCGGCTCATGAGTCCCCCTTTCAAGGTTGGGTGACGCCTCAAAGAATAGGCGCCGTTCTCTGCAAGGCGCGCCGATTCACGGCAGCGCTAATGTCACTACTGGGCCGCCGCCTTCGCCGCTTCCTTGGAGTGAAGCTCGGCAAGCATCTGCTCGTCGGTCTTCATGATGCCGAAGTCGAGCAGCATCTCCTCCAGCTCCTCCATGGTGATCGGCGTCGGGATCGTACCCTGGCCCGAATTGGCGTGGATCTTCTCGGCCAGAGCGCGGTATTCCCCTGCCTGCTTTGAGTCCGGCGCGTACTGGATCACCGACATCTTCCTGAGTTCGGCATGTTGGACGATGTTGTCGCGGGGCACGAAGTGGATGAGCTTGGAATTCAATCGGCCAGCCAGTGCTTCGGCCAGATCGAGTTCGCGGTCGGTTTGACGTTCATTGCAGATCAGCCCGCCCAGCCGCACACCGCCCGAATGGGCATATTTGAGGATGCCCTTGGCGATGTTGTTGGCGGCATAGAGCGCCATCATCTCGCCGGACATGACGATATAGATCTCCTGGGCCTTGCCTTCGCGGATCGGCATGGCGAAGCCGCCGCATACCACGTCGCCGAGGACGTCATAGGAGACATAATCGACATCGTCATAAGCGCCATTCTCCTCGAGGAAATTGATCGAGGTGATGACGCCGCGGCCGGCGCAACCGACACCCGGCTCGGGGCCGCCGGACTCCACGCACTTGATGCCTCTGTAGCCCACCTTGAGCACGTCCTGGAGTTCGAGGTCTTCCACCGAACCTTCCTGTGCGGCGAGATCCAGGACGGTATCCTGAGCTTTCGAATTCAGGATCAAGCGTGTGGAATCGGCTTTGGGGTCGCATCCTACGATGAGGATTCTCTGCCCGAGGTCGACAAGGGCAGCGAGCGTATTTTGGGACGTGGTGGACTTGCCGATGCCGCCTTTTCCGTAAAAGGCGATCTGACGCAGACCTGACATAATAGCTTTCCTTCCTTCGTTCTAATCATCGCGACTGCCCGCGACACAAGTGCCGATAGGCAGCTCGTGCCGCCTCACACCAAGCATCGCAAAAAGCGTACCAGCGTGATCGGCCGATCCCAGAAAAAACTTTGTCATTAAATTCCAGCCGCTTAGACGGCGGCAAAACGCGCGAACGGGCCTTTCAGGCGTCTGTCACGGACACGACAAAGCCGACACAGATTGTCGTGCGCCATCCAAACCGCCGTGTGTCGAGCTCGAAGCGGGAGAATGGGGAAGTTAGCCCAAAGCTGATGGCGAGACCATCGGAAGACATCGGCTCTTGTCTTTCCAGCCTGCCATTGATCGGGCGGTCGCTGGATGAGCAGGAGCCTGGGGCTTGACCGCGGCGCGGGTAGTTCAGGCAGGCTTACAGAGCGGGAACGCCGGCGGCCGATAGACATCCGCGCTTAACCTTTCATAGCCCGTCTACAAGTTGGTTCCGCCGACGCGCTATATGGAAGCCAAATAATTCAGTAGCTTAGCCGAGAGCATTGATTTTTTCAGAAAGATACGTGTTATACGCGTACGAACCGCCGAACCCATGGTCGGCGCCCTCATGCGCGTGAGACCCCGTTGTGGGCGAGGCTCGCGACTGGCTGCACGATCCTAGCCGGCCTGCTTGCCATTGAGTTTGGTCCCGCCGCGGTAGGCTGCGGCATCAAGGGCAACATCAGCTACAACACTGGCAAGAAGATTATCACGTTCTTGGACAGGAATCTTACTGGGAGACACGCATCAACAGGCGGGCGGGCGGGCTTCGAGAGGTTAGTGTCGCGGCAGCTTGCAGATCTGCCCACGGGGCCGCCACGATCGCAAAGTGTGTACAAAAGCGCCCTCTCTGCCGAACTGAACAGTGCTCACGGCCATAGCCTCGGATGAGCCCGACTGGCTTGACCTCTGCATGATGAGAGCAGCTTTTACACCAGGTGCGCAGCACATGTCTTTAACGAACGCATCGTCTTCAAGAATATAGAGAGCAATTCGGAAAACCGAGTAGTTGGCGGCGAAGCTAGGAGAAGGTATACACCACCCTCTTGTTACCCCAGAGTAGAACGTGCAGCTGCGGCAAGACGCGGGCTTCGAACCACCTGTCGCTGGTCACCTTTTCTACCAGCGATTCCATGCGCATCATATTCCGTCGGACTCGACAGAGACGTCTTCATTACCACGCCGGGGCGGCGTGTGATTGCCGGGTTGCAGACAAACCTCGCCGCGACGTCTTTGGGACGAGTGGTGTCGGCACCGAATCCCTATCATTTAGACTAGCCAGCTTGGGGAGCGCCGTCAGACCGCCAGACCGGAAGAGGAGGCTTCGCGCCAACTTGTGCCAAGAATGTTGGACCGTGCGGAACCGCTGGGGCGGCGCTCAACTCTGGCGCAGGATGAAGCGTCGATTGGGTGAATGAATAGGGCGCGCGTTCGACGGGTAGAGGGAGGCAAATCGCTGGATGTCTGCCGGATCAACGTCAACCGGTTCCATCGCCACCATCCACTCGACGTTTTCGGTGCACGGCGGCGTCGTCAGTGAGCCCTCATAAGTCCAATAGCCAAGCGAGGCTGGCAGAAGCCAGTTGGGATTCACCTCGTCGATCGTCACCTCCCCATTCGGCAGTTCGGGAAAGGCCGCAGCAAGGGCAGCAAAGCTGGCATTTGTCGCGCCGGGCGTTAAAAAGACGCCCAGCACGCCCAGAGTACCACTTTGCGTGTCCTTGTGAACGAAATGCACCTCCATCGGGAAGCTCTTGCCCGCCACGTGATGTTCGCTTGGCGCATGGAAATGGAACTGTACCAGTTCGTAGACACGATCGCTGCGGGTCAGCGTGCTGCCTTGTGGCATATTGATTTGAATGGTGTGGCCGTTGTTCACCATATTGCCGCCGCCCTTGTGCCAGCCGATGGCGATATGCGGGATATCCGCCTTGACCGCGCTGTTGATATTGATCGGCGATTGCTGCGTGCCGGCAGAGCATACGAAATTTTCCTTATCCAGATCAGCCCAGTGCTCCGGTCCGACCGGACCGGTGTACCCCCAATGGGCACTGGTCGCTTGGGCGGCTTGAACGCAAATCCGGCATGCGCCGAGCGCAACCAACCCTTTGATCAGGTGACGACGATACATATTACTTTTGCTCCTCTTGCGAACTGATGTTGGTGGCTGCCCTAATGGACGCGTGATGGCCAATCGGCGCGGCCAGTATTGTCCTTTGCAACTGATAGATGCCCGCATGCCTTGGCGTGCTTTCATAAGTGCGGCTGCCGTTTCTCGGCTGGCCGGCTTCTGCAGCCCGCAACGGGAGCAGTTTCAACCAGCTAAACGATAAAAAATTTGAGCAGACCAGCGCTTGACCCCCGCCGCAAAGGCACAGGCGAAGGTGATCACTGCGCGGCTGCCGTTCGCGCCGGAGGCCGCATCGCTATACTTTACACTCGCTGCCCAAGGAGACGCAGGCGACCCTAATACGTTTTCATCGCTACTCCCGACGCAGCCGACCCACGCCACGAAAACGTTGCTATATTTCACGTTGGGCCAGTGAGGAAATCGATCTTCTTTATGGAAGGCATTTGCGCAATGGATGCATTCCCATGCTGACAGTCGTGCGTCAGGCCGGACAATGAGATACATCGATAAGAGCTGGACAAGGATGAGGGGATGACGTGCTTGCGACGGAGCAGGTGGGGCGAGAAGGCCAGTTCTTGCGGATTTCAACTTTGCGTGACGACAGCTCATCGGAGTCAAGGTGACACACGCCGGCAGCGGGGTGTCCGGGCGGTTTCCAGCCGCACAATCGCGAGACCGCTGACGCGAACAAAGCTCGGCTGTACTCGGCACGCGAAGAGAGCCTGCCAAGCCGTTGGAGCCCGGCCTTCCGGTGCGACGCAAGCCGCAGACTAGACCGCCCTCTTGTTACCCCAAAGCAGAACGTGCAGCTGCGGCAACACGCGGGCTTCGAACCACCTGTCGCTAGTCACCCTTTCGACAAGCCATTCCATTCGCATCATTATTCCGTCCAAGTCGACAGAGGCGTCTTCACTGCCAGGGCGCGGCGGCGTGTGATTGCCGGGTTGCAGATAGATCGGAAGGTGCGGATATCTCGCCGCGACTTCTTTGGCGTAGGCATAGTCACTCTCGTCGAAAACGACGAGCTTGAGCACGATTTGCGGCTTCTCTTGCGCCGCTTCGAGGCATGCATCAAACGCAGCCCAACGGGTGGTCATCTCGCTGGACGGCGGCTTTGGGCTAAGGGTCAGCACGTCAAGATCCGCAAACCACTCCCTCACCACGGAACCCTGCGTTTCCAGTGCAAAACGATAGCCCTCGCGATGGCCGCGTTCTATGAGGGGACCGAACGGCTGAATGGCCGGGTTGCCGCCTGACAAGGAGACCATAACCGGCCTGCCGCCGGAAAGCGCATGGACGGTTTGCCACACGGCATCGATCGGCATCGGTAGCCATTCATGGCGATACTGATTGTCCACCGCGTGAAGGCTGTCGCACCATGAACAGCGATAATCACATCCGCCGGTTCTGATGAACACCGTCGGCAAGCCGATGAGCACGCACTCGCCCTGGATAGTCGGCCCGAATATCTCGCTCACACGGATTGCGGGATGCATGTCGGTCACGGACGGTATTCCGCCCAAGTTTTCGGTGTTTCGCTAACGCGCACGGCCGCGGTCTGCGGCAGACGTGCCTTGCACCATTCATAGAAATGTCTGGCCAGGCATTCCGCCGTGACCTTCTCATGTCCCAGCACGTCGTTGAGGTGCCGATGGTCGAAGCTCTCGTCAATGTAGCGTTTGAGCGGCGCCAGATCGTGATAGTCGCGCACGAAGCCGTGGGCGTCCAGTTCCTTGGCCGACAGCTCCACTACGACGACATAGTTATGCCCGTGCAGGCGCGCGCATTGATGGTTGGGAGGCAAGGAGGTGAGCTGATGCGAGGCCGAGAAGTGGAATTCCTTGGTGATGTGGAACATTACGCGCGCCTCCTGCGCAGCGCCTCAAGCCAGAAATCGGCGTCCTCGTAGTCGGTGGGATCAGCGTGCCCGGCGAGATGGAACGCTTCGCGCCGCTCGACGCAGGTCCCGCATCGTCCGCAGTGACGCACGCCGCCCTTGTAACAGGACCAGGTCTCAGCAAACGGGGTGCCGTATCTTGCGCCATCCGCAACAATGTCAGCTTTTCCGAGATTCACATACGGTGCATAGAGGCGTATCTGCGCATAGCCGTCGAGCGCGCGGTCTTGCATTGTCTGGAAAGCTTCAATGAAGGCCGGACGGCAATCGGGATAGATGAAATGGTCCCCACCATGCACGGCCGCCGCCACCGCTTCGGCGCTGTGGGCGGCGGCGAGACCGAAGGCGATTGCCAACATGATGGCATTGCGGTTCGGCACCACCGTAATCTTCATCGTGTCTTCGGCGTAGTGGCCGTCCGGCACGTCGATACTGCTAGTCAGCGCTGAGCCGGAAAGGCCACGGCCAATTTCGCCGATGTCGATGATCTGGTGCGGGACCTTCAGTCGCTGCGCGCAAAGAGCGGCGAAGCCCAATTCCTTCCTGTGCCGTTGGCCATAGTCGAAAGATAGAAGGCCGGTGAGTTCGTGCTCCGCTGCCACCATGTGAGCAAGGGAAACGGAGTCCAATCCGCCAGAGCAGACGGCGAGAGTCTTCATCATTGGTATCCTTGTTTTGACCGGGTAAGGCTGCGACCGGAGATTTCTCTGCGCCCCCACTACTCCAGCGACTCAGTTTTGTGAACCGGGAGAATTTGCGCTCAGCCCGATTGGAACGGGAGTGCGTCGCGTCCAACACGCGTGATCAATAAAAGTTGAGCGCTTCAGCAGTTTGTTTCGCATCGCGCCAACTTTCGCAATCTGCTGTCGGATCGTCGACTTCGAGACAAGGTGATGTTCGGCCGACATCGGCTGACTCTTAATTAAGCCGCAGAACACATGTTGGCTTTCTGGCCTTCGCTTGTGCGGTTGGCACGACAATTGACATTCTAATTGTGGGGCGGCACACCCCGCCAGCCGAAAGTGGCAGTGAGCTCCTTCAGGCGCAGGTTGATGTGCTGATTATTCGGCGATTTTCCGATCTCGAACCAGAAAGCGAGGGCGACATGGATGCCAGCAAATTTGACATTGGCGACATCCGCCTGGAGAACCCTGCGCGGCGCGATTGAGGCCGCAGGCGAGCCTGCTCTACCTGCCGCCCTACAGTCCCGACTTCAATCCGATTGAGAACGCCTTCGCCCAACCTAAGGCGCTGCTGCGAGCAAAGGCCGACCATCAAGGCTCTATGGGACTGACGTTGCCCCAGCAGTTTTGAGTTCGTTTCCGGCGTGGGTTGTGCCCTGCTGGGCGGGTGAAGCGACGGGCGCTGGCGCGGAGCCTTTGGCATAGCGCAGCGCGAGCGACCGTCGCGGATTGAAGGTGCTGGCGAACTTGGCCGGGGTCTGCCAGGCGATTTGGGAGTGCGGCCGCGCGGTGTTGTAGTCGGCGTGCCACAGGGCGATGGCTACGCGCGCCTGAGCCAGCGAGGTGAACAGCGTCTCGTTGAGCAGTTCATCGCGCAGTCGGCCGTTGAAGCTCTCGATGAAGCCATTCTGCATCGGCTTGCCGGGCGCAATGTAATGCCATTCGACGCGGTTCTGATCCGCCCAGGAGAGGATGGCGTTCGAGGTGAACTCGCTGCCATTGTCGCTGACGATCATCCTGGGCCGGCCGCGCTAGTGATGAGCCGGTCCAATTCGCGGGCAACCCGCATGCCCGAGAGAGACGTATCAACGATGAGTGCCAGGCACTGTCTCGTGCAGTCGTCGACGACGGCCAGGATGCGGAAGCGGCGCCCGTCGGTGAGCTGGTCCGATACGAAGTCGAGCGACCAGCACTCGTCGGGCCTCAGCGGCACCAGCATTGGCGCCCTGGTCCCGATCGCCCGCTTGCGGCCGCCACGGCGGCGAACGGCGAGCTTCTCCTCCCGATAGAGCCGGAACAGCTTCTTGTGGTTCACGACCAGGCCCTCCCGCCTCAGCATCACGAGAAGACGCCGGTAGCCGAACCGGCGACGCTCCTGCGCGATCGCCTTCATCCGCTCGCGAACCTCCCGGTCGTCCGGCCTGCTGGTCTGGTAGCGAACCGTCATGCGGCAACAGCCGATGGCTTTACACGCCCGCCGTTTGCTCATCCCGAAGCCTTCCTTCAGGCGAGCGACAGCTTTCCGCTTGGCGGCGGGCGTCACCATTTCTTTCCCACAAGGTCCTTCAACGCGGCATTGTCGAGCATGGCGTCGGCCAGAAGCCGCTTCAGGCGCGTGTTCTCGTCCTCCAGCCCTTCAGGTCGCCGAGCCTCGGTGACATCCATCCCGCCGAAGCGGGCCTTCCAATTGTAGATCGAGGCGTCGCTGACCCCGTGCTTGCGGCACAGATCGCCAACCGATACCCCGGCCTCGTGTTTCTTCAAAATTCCGATGATCTGCTCTTCAGAGAAGCGGCTGCGTTTCATGTCCTGATCCTCTGGATGGGCCAGAACGAACTTCAAACCGGATTAGATCAGAGGGGCAAGGCCTCGGCGCGGTCGTCGACCTCTTCACCCCAGCCGAATGTGCCAACTACTTCAAAGCCGCAGGATATGACCTGGATCAGATAGGACGTGCTCCAATGGTTTACACCTGACAGGAGTCCGGCCCCCACAACCGTTTCGCAATGAGGAGCAGCGCTGCCGCTGCTCCTCCAATCACACGACGGATTCACGATGCGGCAACTCGAGCCATGATTTCGGATCGAATGGCCGATGCGGTGTATAGTGAGGCATCCAGCGGCAAATCCCCAAATGCCAGTTGACACAGAAGATAATTAGCACCTGCCTCTTCCAGCTGATCAAGGAGAGCTTTTCGGACAGAATCTGCCGTTCCCACGACGCACAATTCACTTTCAATTGCTGCATCGAAGTTCAAAGGCAAGTTTGGTGGAGTGGAAATGGCATTTAGTTCGTATAGAAATTTGAAGCTATTGAGCCATCGTTCATAGGCAGGTGCTGCGAGCAAATACGCATCTGTTTCAGAACGCCCTATCACCACCATTCGGAGCAATCCAAGAAATGGCGCTTGCTGGCCAATGTCAGCATCGTGAATTCGGGCGGCGCGGAACGCGTCGGTAACGCTGCGAACAGAAGTGGAAGGTCCGACGCAGGCGATGTTTGCCCCATTCGCAGCGGCCCAGCTAGCCGGCTCGGGTCGATTGGTGGCGATCCATGTCGGCGGATGGGGATATTGGTGAGGTCTCAACGTCAGCGGAACATCTTTCAACTCAAAGTGGCGGCCCTGATAAGAAAGCGTCCCGCCTTTCATCGCATTGATGAGAATCTCACTGGCCTCCGCATACTGTTCTGGTGCTGCTTCTACAGCAACCCCGAAGTATCCCAATTCAGTGGGAGCAGAGCCGCGCCCTATGCCGAGTTCAAGCCTGCCGCCGCTCAACTGATCAAGCATGCAGATCTCCTCGAAGGCACGCAGCGGATGATAGAGCGCAAGTAGCATTACCATGGGACCAACACGAAGACTGCGGGTTCGCTGGGCGACGCTCGCTAAGAACAAATTCGGTGATGGACCTCTGCCATGCGGCGTACAGTGGTGCTCGGCGAGATGATACGCATAAAAGCCATAGCCATCGCACGCTTCTGCTAGGCTCAGCCGATCTGCATATTGTTGTGCGATGTCATCGCCGTTTTCGTCCAGATGATCGAAGATGCCGAAGGTCAGGCCCGAAGCGGAAATTTTCTTCAATTAATTGTTCTCCAAATTACCTATTATTTATTCGCTAATCATCATAGCTGGCGACATATCAGCACCTATTACTTGGCGCTTAATGTGAATTGACTTAATGCTTGTGCACACCGCGATTCTTCTTAAAGCTCATACAGACGCGTTTGGCGGCAGCAAGGAATTTGTCCATCTGCTCTGTGGTGCCAATGCTGACGCGAATACAGTTCTTCAAATCTACGTCAGGAAAGCTGGCGATGAGGATCGCCTGCTCTTTCAACGCGGCTTGCCAGCATGAGCCCTCCTGTCCCGCCGGCACACGGGCCAGCAAAAAGTTTGCGTGGGAGGGTGTTACGGAAAAGCCAAGTTGCAACAGCGCCAGGGTCACTCGCTGTCGTTCATGCTTGATGTGCCTGTGGTTCTCTTCGTAGGCGTGGCGATGCGCAAGAATGCTTTTCCCGACCGCCTGCCCGATCACGTTCATGTTGAAGACATTCTGGATGTTGCGCAGCCTGCCAATGATTTCTGGGTGACCGAAACCGAAGCCGACTCGCACGCCAGCAGCAGCATAGCTCTTTGAAAAAGTCCTCAAGATCAAAAGATTCGGATGTCTATTGACGAGGCGCAGGGCATTGTCGGGTGCGAAGTCAACGTAGGCCTCATCCAAGACGACCAAGCGATCTGCTTGCTCCACAAGGCGTTCGATTTCGGCCACCGGCACGAATGTTCCGGTCGGATTGTTCGGATTAGCCAACAGAATGAACTTCGCGTCTTTTGCGGGGCCGGACAGCAGTTTTTCTATCGGCAGGGGATGAGCTTCGCTCGATGCGATTTCGAGAAACTCGGCACCCTGCAACATGGCAAGTTTACGGTTGAACGAAAATCCGGGCGACAGCATCGCCACTCTATCTCCTGGGGCGAGGAAAGCTCTGTAGATGAGTCCGAGCAGCTCCGACGAACCGTTGCCGGCAATCACCTGATCTTTGGAAAATCCGTAAGCATCGGAGGCAGCTGCCCTTAAGCTGAGATTGTCGTCTTCCGGATAAAGATACTGGTGTTCGATCGCAGCAATTGCACTTTGCATTACGCTCTTCGGCAACGGAAACGGGTTCTCGTTCGTATTTAGCTTAACGCAATTTGCATCCGTCGCTGGTCCGTTGGACGAGAGAGCATCTAATTTGCTGGCCACCGGCGAAAAAAGCGAAAGCACGGTCTTCAGTTTTGCATCGCACATGTTCTTCTCCGTTTTTCAGTCCCGCAGGGCATGTGACATGAGGCAATAGTTGATCGTGACTTGATCGACGTTCGGCTATATCAGCGCTGCCTTCCCACCCTGGTGGGGATCGCCGACCACGGTTTGGATTTGACACCGGCAAGCTGTCGAGAACCTGATGACGACCCAACGTGTGGCCGACGGCCGATTCGGCGCAACAGACGGTGTTTCAACATCGCATCGTCCTCAAAGCCGCATGCAGGGCCTGCACGACAGCCCGTCTCCAGCGCCCGCAGATAGGTGGAAGCCGAAGTCTTGCCGAACCTCAGTTGCTCTGCCACCTGGCCCACCGGACTGCCCTGTTTATGGGTCAGGCGCAGGATATCTCTGACGCTCGTTCGTCTTGCTTGCTTCCGTCTTGGCATGGGCTCTCTCGGTTTGCTGATGAGAGAGCCAAATACCGGCTCATCTGAGCATGAGACGCAGGCCTGACGATATGGAGCGTCGCTGTGGCGCGCGTAGCCAAGAGGGTTCGCCTCGGTGGCGGGGCATGCAAGACGGCGCACCTCCTTAGCCATCCTGTCCCATCGTCTCAGATCGTGAGGCGCACCTTATAGTCGGTGAGGAGATCTTGCAGGGTCAGGTTACGCCCTAGCGCTTAAGGTTGTTGGTCGCACCGAGCAAGCGCGGGACCTGTCGACGGACAACAGCGGTGCCACTGCCGGCACTAGGTCGTCCAGCATCGCAGTGAACCGCGTACGTAGTATTTTGTCGTAGGCGGCATTCTGGATAGCCGGATACGGGCTCTTCACCCGCTGCACCACCGATTGCGGGATGATGTCGCGAGAAACATTCACGGATTTCGTGAAAAAAGTGTACCCGCCGAAGAGCCCCACTCGCGGGGGCGGTGCAGCACCACCTCGGTGTCACTGCTCGTGTTCATGCGATGGACTAGGCCGGCCAGCTGTTGACGCAGCTCGCGGTAGTTGTAAGTCTCACCCGTGTAGACGAGCACCAAGTCAGGTCGGCCATCCTCCTGGAGCATCCTCGGCTGACGGCCGCCCTGGATATCGATGATTGCCAGGCGGTGGTGTCCCAGCGCCGCAGGCCCGCCGATCCAAGTCCCCTCGTCGTCCGGACCGTGGTTCGCTATGGTGGCCGTCATATCGGCAAGCTCCCTTCGCGCATCGGGACCTCCGAGGTCTCGATTGAAGTCGATCCATTCACAGATGCCGCACAGGTTATGTCGCCGCATTTGGGGCGAAGCAGATATAAGGCCAGTGGGAAACCATCGAGGCAAAGTGACGGATCTAGCCCAGCTACGATCCGCATCCGACATTGTCGGACATCGGACAGCACCGCGATTCGCTGCATAGGAAGCCTGGAGTCGCGATTTCCCTTGGGGGAATCAGCGCATGAAAGGAGAGCTGGGTCGTGTCTGCCGAAATGAGAAATTGCTCCCCCTTATTGCCTCACCGAGGAATGTTACCCAGCGCGATAGACGGACATGCCCTACCTCCCCCCGTTGCAGCTGAGGGAGATAGGGGCCAGCTCTTCATTCAACCCTCATGGAGGATGATCAGCCCAGCCATTTCCATGCGCCGGCCTTCACAAGCCGTGCACCATTCAGGTTCTTTTCCTTGAAGCGCGACGATCCTTGTCAGACGTCGCAACACTTGCTGCCGAGAGCACGAGCTCTTCCTCGAGCATGCCTTGATCTGCGCCTCGAACGGCTCGCACATGCTGGGTTTCAACGACTTCGCAGAGGTTGATATTCTGCAGTGACTTCGTCTCGCTGCTGCACGGCATTGACGCTGGGAGCCATGCTCGCGTGGCGCAATTGTGCTGAAGCCGGTGCCCACGGCAACGTTTCTTAACCCGCCCCAGATCCTGGCGTTTGGCTATTTCCGACATTCGTGTCCGGCTTCGGACAAAGGCCGGGTTTGCCGAACGGAGTCGCACCCAATTTCCAGTGCTGCTTGAGCAATAATATCGACCGGCATTACTGCACAACACGAAAGTTGCTGCAAAAACCGAAGTGAACCCAAGGCATCGGGTCAATTGGCATGGCGCTTGCGACTCGGTCGATAGAACGCAGTCAAAATCACGGTTGCAGACCATGCCTACCTCTCAAAGCTCGATAAAGCACGCGAGCGAAATTCCCCGTCTCCGCGGAAGCTCGTCGCCTTTAAACGTGCCTGCTCGGGGGCGGTCTTGCACAAGACCGGTCCGAGGCAACCACGCCAAGGCGCGAGGCTGCCGGAACTGTCGACCGAAGTCGATGCCGCTTCAGTTTAACCGAAAAATGCACCGTACCACTTTGGCCTGGGAGCAAATCAATGACCGACAGAAAGAACGTTCCTCTCGTGACCTTTCGCACGCGTGTTCGCGATGAGTCGATCGGGGGCCAAATCCTTATCGGTGGGAGAACAAGACCTCCGACGATTATTTCGGGGGCAAGCGCGTCATCCTGTTCTCGCTGCCTGGCGCCTTCACCCCGACCTGCTCGACCTTCCAACTGCCCGATTTCGAAAAACTCTATGATCAATTTCTGGAACTGCGAATTGACGCGATCTACTGCGTCTCGGTCAACGATGCTTTCGTCATGAATGCGTGGGGAAAGTCCTTGGGGCTGCAGAAGATCGAGCTGATCCCAGACGGGTCGGGCGAGTTCACGCGCAAAATGGGCATGCTGGTCGCGAAGGACAATCTGGGCTTTGGCATGCGCTCCTGGCGATACGCCGCTCTGATCGACGATGGCGTGGTGGAGCAGTGGTTCGAGGAGGAAGGCTTCTGTGACAACTGCGAGACGGACCCCTATGGCGTTTCATCCCCGCAAAACGTTCTCGACAAACTGAAGGCGGCGGCATGACCCAGAAGTGGCAAGTCTCACACAACCCAAGCACACACTAGAGCATCCTCGGCAGATTACGGTTCAACATGCATCTCTCAGCAAGCCTGCTTCAACGCCAGAAGCAACGTATGGTCTTATCGCCTCAAGCCATTGAAGCTATTCGCTTGCTGCGATTGACGCATACTGAACTCCATCAGCTCGTGCAGCAGGCACTCGAGAGGAACCCCGTTTTGAAGCCTGACCCGTTTGACGACGATTCGCCGCTGTCAGGGGTGGATCAGCGGAGCAGTCAAAGCAGAAGCGAAATCGGCGAATCGCCCATTGGCGGGCCGTCTGGCGGGCGCGGGCAATGGAAGTCGCAACGCAGTAGCGGCAACGATCGACCTGCCGTCGAGGAGTTTACCGCCCACACCGAAACATTGCACGACCATGTCGCCCGCCAGGTCGCCCTCACCCCGTTCACCCCCAGGAGCGGCTGATTGCCGGACAGCTCGCCGCCCATCTGGAGGACACTGGCTATCTTCAGGTAAACCTTTTCGATCTGGCCAGGAGGTTAAACGTTCGGCAAGCTGATGTGGAACGGGTCATCGGAATCTTGCAGCAATTTGATCCGCCGGGGATTTTTGCGCGAACTCTCAGCGAATGCCTGGAGATTCAGCTGCGCCAGCAAGACCGGTTCGACCCGGCTATGGCAGCTTTGGTCGCCAATCTCGAGATGCTTGCACGGGGGATTTTCAGGGATTGAAGCAGCGTTGCGGAGTCGACGAGGAGGATCTCCTCGACATGAGGAACGAAATCCGCGCGCTCGATCCCAAGCCTGGAGACCGGTTCCAGTCCGGGACGCCGGAAACCATCGTACCGGACGTCTGGGTAATGCCCAAGTCCGAAGGTGGATGGCGGGTGGAGCTTGATCCGGCCACGCTGCCCAAAGTGTTGATCAACCACACCTATGTCGCCGAAATCTCGCAGCTGACCAATCAAAATCCGGAAGGCAAAGCGTTTCTCGACCATTGCCAGGAAAAAGGGAACTGGCTGATCAGCTGCCTCGAGCAGCGCGCTAAGACGATCCTTAAGGTTGCGACCGAAATCGTGCGCCAGCAGGATGCCTTTTTTACACACGGCGTCGCCCATCTGCGGCCTCTCTGTCTCAAAAATGTCGCTGACGGGATCAAAATGCACCAGTCGACGGTAAGCCGGGTGGCTTCGAACAGGTACATGTTAACTCCGCGCGGGGTGTTCGAGCTGAAGTATTTTTTCACAGCGACAATCGCATCCTGCGAGGGCGGCGACGCGCACTCCGCCAAATCTGTCCGCCATCGGATCAAGGCAATCATCGCCGAAGAATCGCTCGACAAGGTACTTTCCGACGAAGACATCGTTGCTCAGCTCAAGCAGACCGGCATCAATGTCGCTCGCCGTACCGTCACCAAATATCGCGAGGCGATGAACATCCCTTCCTCCATACTACGGCGCCGCGATAAGCGTTTGTCCGCAGCTGCGATCAAGCGAAGTGACTAACCGGCATTCCTGGTCGGCGAGAGGCGACTCTCAACTTCCTCCGGGCCGAAGCAGCTTTCGAAGTCCTGGCATTCCCGACAACTGGGTGCAGTGCATGACGAAAAGCCTTCGGCCTCACACAGCTTGCGGTAAAAGTACTTTTTCCATTTCATGTTTTCTGTGTTGCCTGCCGCCAGCGCGGGAAAATGTCTGGCAAGCAGGCGGCTGAGCTCAGCGCGATTTGAGAGGCCAAGATCCCGCCAAAGATGGTCCGTGCGCATCGCACGCCGGGCGATGATCTTGGCCAAGCGGCCGCTCGCCGGGTCGGCCGGCGCAGCATGCGCTAGCAGCAGCCGGCGTAGCAGCTCCTCTTCCAGTTCCGGCTCGGGCTCGCTCAACTCCTCCAAAGCGAATACGCTGCTGGAGGTAGACGGGAAAGTTGCGGCCAAGACATCACGCAATTCGACAGACGAAAGGCCTGTCCCCTCCGTCGCCAACACCTCGCCCGCCTGGACCTCCTCAAGCGAACGTGAATGTACGCAGGGCAGCACATGCTGATCGAAGCTCCTCCCTAGCTCGGACCCACGCCATTGCGCGCTGGATAGGCAGCCATCATCGTAACGGCCGGCTTCAGCTTCCGGCATGACAAAGCGCCTTGTTGACCGCAGGGATGATCTTGTCGCCCCAGAGCTCGATCTGGCGCAGCATCGTCTTTTGGTCGAAGTCGCCCAATTGAGTCTGAACTGCGATCTGGTCCGGTTTCAAGATATCGATCTCTTCCAGCAGGCGATCAATCACGCGATTTACGCTGCCAATCGGCAAATTTTTGCGCATGGTCTCGAAGGACAGATCCTGCTGGGTCGGTGTCTCCTGCAGCAGGTAGCCATCGTGGCTCTGTTGGCGGCGCTGATGCAGGGCTTCAGAAAGCCGGCGCTGGAAGCGGGCATTGTCGAGATAGCTGTTGATCTCCAACTCGTCGTGGCTGGCATAGCAGCAGCGCAGCAGCGATATCTTGACGTCGGTGACGTTCTTTTCCTCGGATGCCGCCGCCCTCTCGACTGATTCACGCAGTGTGGTCAAAGTCTCTAAGCCGTCGTGGAAGGCTGTGACAAAAAAATTGTGCCCCTCGCGGTAGGCCCGAGCCATCCGTGCGGCTCCGCCAGCGATCCAGATAGGCGGCGTCGGCTGCTGGACTGTGCGGACCGAAATCGCTGTTGGGGGATCTTCTCATACTGGCCGTCGTGTTCGAAGACGTTTTGGTTGAGGCCCTTGAGAATGATGTCCAGGTATTCCGAAAAGACGGCCGGCGCCTCATCGATGTCCACGCCGAACCGTTCGAACTCGAACTGCTGGTATCCCAAGCCTACGCCGAGCTCGAGACGGCCGTTCGCAACGATGTCGGCGAAGCCGATCTCGGACAGCAGGCGCTGCGGTTGGTAAAGCGGCAGCACGCAGACGGCAGTGCCCAGGCGAATCGTGCTTGTCAAGCCGGCGCAGTGCGCCACCATCATCAGCGGGGATGGTATGAGGCTGTAATTGTTGAAGTGGTGCTCAGCAAACCACGCGGTGTTGAACCCAGCCTGCTCCGAAGCGACGGCCTGTTCGATGGAGTTGCGGATGACGCTTTCTGAGGATTGGTGATAGCCACGCTGGGCGGCCAGAATGAAAGTGGCAAATTCCATGATTTCTCCTCGTTATAGACACGTCAGCCGACCGGGAATGTGCTCGGCATGCACATGCTTGGATCTCAAGCACCTCAGGTGCGTCGTGGAGCCGAGGCTTCATAATGCTCGGCCGGTCGCCCTGCGAAGGCCTGGCAATTAACCTGCGGCCTCCGCAAAACATTCGTCATAGAGTTCGCTGGCGTTTCCCGCATCACCGAACGAGGTCCAGCCGCCGTCCACGTAGAGGATCGAGCCGTTGATGTATGAGGCGTCAGACGAAGCAAGGAAGAACGATGCATCTGCGACGTCTTCTGGCCGTCCCATCCTGCCCATGGGGATGCGTCGTCCGATTGCTGTCAGGTCGATGCGGCCGGCTTTGGCCAACTGAGCAAGTGCGGGCGTGCGGATGTGGCCAGGAGCGACGGTGGCTGTCCGAATTCCGACCGGCCCGAGTTCGGCCGCCATGCAACGGGTCAGCATATCCATCCCCGCCTTGGAGGCGCCGTAGGCATGGCGCGGCGCGAACGGCAGAAAGCTGTCGATCGACCCGAGATTGAGGATCACGCCGCCCGGGCGCATAGCCTTGATCGCTTCGCGCGCGCAGGTGAAGGCGCCGGTAAGGTTGACATCCAGGACGTGTTCGAGCTGTTTCGACAGTTGCTCGATCGCAGGCACAATCCTGTCGGCGGTATCAGCACTATTGACCAGAACATCGATATACCCGAAGCGTCCCCTCAGTTCTTCGAACATCGACACCACATCGCTCTCGACGGCCACGTCCAGCGATTTCGCCAGATGCTTGCCGGGGAGCGATGTAGCCAGCTCTGCCGCTGCAGTGCCATCTTTATCAGCAATCACGACGGTGTCGCCGTTCGCGGCAAAGCGGCGAGCGACGGCCGCGCCAATGCTTTTTGCGCCACCGGTGACGAGCACGATTCGCGCATCTGTGCATTCGGCCGGACAGGAGAGCTCGGCTTGGAGCGCACCATCCACCGGCGGGTGAGCATCCCCCGGCTGGTTGAATGACATCCAGCCTCCGTCGACTGCCAGCACCGAGCCGGTGATGTAGCGCGCCTGCGTGCTGCTCAGAAAACGCACGACCCTGGCGATCTCGTCGGGGCGAGCCAAGCGCCCCATCGGCACGCGGCGGCGTATCGCCGCGAGGTCCATTTTGCCAGCGCGTGCCAGTTCTGTGACCATTGGGGTGCGGACGGAGCCCGGCGCCACCGCCGTGACGCGGATTCCTCGCATAGCCCACTCGCATGCAAGGGACTTTGTCAACGAGATCACGCCAGCTTTCGAGGCTGCGTAGGCGTTGCGCCTGGGATTGCCGACCACGCCCGCCATCGAAGCCACATTGACGATCGCACCGCCCGGCTTCATGCGCCGCGCCGCTTCCCGGGCCATAACGAATGGCCCAATAAGGTTCACTGTCACGCCGCGTCGGAAGGTATCGACAGCGGTGTCGATGATCCTATCCATCGTGGGTCCAACCGCCGCATTGTTGATGAGGACATCGATTTGCGCGAACCGTGCTTCGACCTGGCCGAAAAGTGAGAGCATGTCCTTCTCTCGCGACACATCGCACTCCAGACCGACGTGCGGCGACCCGAGATCCCGAGCCAGTTCAACCACACCACTGCCCGGAAGGTCCACCGCAACTACAGTGTCTCCGTCCGCGGCAAGGATATCGACCAGGGCACGGCCGATCCCGCCCGCAGCGCCTGTGATGATTACGGTGCGTGCTGCCAGTTTCACGAGAGCTTCTCCACGATGACCGCTTGTGATCTCAGCCCATCAACCTTGGGCGGAATGAAGGGCCGAGCCAAATCGTTGCAGTGACCGCCAGTTGCGGCCCCACACAGATGTCGTTCCCGTAGGGCGCTCATCCTCCATTTCTACCCACTTATGCAGCTCCCAGTTGGGGACCCTCGACGCCATCTTGGTCGGTGGGGATGTGACCCTTGAGCAACTGGTAGATGGGATCGTCTGGATGTTGTGCTCCAATCGGCTGTCGCCGGCCGAACCTATCTGCCTCAAGAATCGCTGGCGGGATTTGCTCCTCAACCCAATCGTAGACGACTGTCCGTTCCGCAATTCGCCACTCGTCCTGCCTCTTCTGAAACAGATCGCAGTAACGGCCGCAAAGCAGCGTCTGACGTATTTCTTGGTCTGTATCCGGTCCGCGTTGCAGCGCGGTGAAATAGCTCTCGACCGCGGCCTCTGCTGAACTGATGAAGTCGATCAGGCTGTTCGTGATTTGATGGATGTTACGGTGCCCCGGCAGACCGAGAGCAAATTGGATGAAGTCCTCTGCCGGTCCGCAATAGGGACCGTGCCTGTCATACGCTTCGGGCCAGTATGCGCTACGCAGCGCCGCCTCATCGGCGCGGTCTATCCCGCGGCAGTACCGATACAGGCAGTTGCGGATCGCCTCTCGGTCACGCAGTTCGGTAATTTTCGCGTGGTCGACAGGGTCTGTCGCGAATTGTATGATTGTTTTATCCTTCCCGATGCCAGTCTGCACTTTGCGTGTGTCTCTCTCTACAACTGAGTTAGCGGGGGGCTCGTCAACTTCCAGAGCTTGTTCGGGGCAGGCTCGTACCCCTTTTGAGGCAAGCAGTTGCTCCCCATCGGCAACATCAATATCACCGGGCAAGATGTAGCCGGCGTCATCAAGCTTGAAGACTCTCGGCGCCCGCGCCCAGCAGCGCGCATGACCCTGGCATCTGGCTTTATGTACGACGACACGCATAGCGAACTCCAATGTCGTTGGCTGAAACTTCAGGACCAGTCCAGGATCAGATTCTCGATCCCGAACACATGGCCGCCGAAGGTGATAGGTTCAGTCCCTGTCTTGATCCGAAAGGCTGGGATGCGCGCCAGCCACTCCTCCAGGCCAATGACAATCTCCCGCCGGGCAAGGTGTGAGCCAAGACAACGATGGGGACCATAGCCAAAGGCAGCGTGCCGGTTGTCCTCGCGCGCCAGATCGATCTCATTCGGGCATTCGAATTCCGCCGGGTCACGATTGGCAATCATCGTGGCACAGGAAACATAGTCTCCCTTGCGGATCGGCGCGCCTTTGAAGTCGACATCCTTCGTTGCCACTCGGATCATCTGAATGGTCGAATAGGCGCGCAGCAATTCTTCCGCAGCGACGGCAATCCGGTCCGGTTCGCTTCGTAGCAATTCCTGATCTTTGGGGTTGCGCGCGAGATGGGCCAAGTCGAAGCATATGGCTGCTGAGACCGTGTCGAGTCCCGCGACGAACACAAGCACGCCGATGCCACGGACTTCTTCGTCACTGAGCAGACGACCCTCGACCTTTGCCTTCACGATGAAGGTCATGAAATCATCGACCGGCTCCTTGCGGCGCTCGGTGGCAAGTTCGTCGATGAAGGCCACGATCGTCCGGGCTGCGGGTGGTCGTTGCTCCTTATCGCCGTGGAGCAGATCTCTAGCCCAGCCGACAAATGTTTCTAGTCCGTTGTCCGAAAGCCCAATAAAGCGAAGGAAGATATTGACCGCGAACGGAACTGCAAAATCCTTCATGATGTCGCAGCTCGTGCCTGATGCGGCGATCCTGTCGATCAGCTTGATCGCTCGTTCCCGGACAGCCGGCTCCAATGCCATTACCCGCTTTGGCGAAAGCAGCGGATTGAGCAGTGAGCGAAAAACACCGTGGAATGGCGGATCGAGCTCAAGCGGGATCATCGGCCAGCTCTCGCCGAGCACAGAGGCGAAGATGCTGCGATGGCTGGAAAACGTTTCGGTGTCCTGCAGCACCCGGCGCTGGTCGCTCGCGCGAGTGATGACCCAGGTACCCCGACCGTCGCGCGTGTTGCTGGTTGAATAAAAGATCGGAGGCCCGGCATGAACGCAAGCAACCGCTGCATGCGGATCCCCGTTAGCGGTCGGCAACATGCCGGGCGACGTAAACAGGCTGAAGTCCCTCACCATTTCGGGCGGGACATGATCTGGAACCGGCCGCGATTTAACCGCGCCAGAATCGAGAGACCGTTCATGAGATGCTGTCGGCATTTGCATGCAATCGTTGGTGCAAGCTCCGTGCCGAATTCGTCTTTCGATAATCCTTGCCGTTTGCTGGGCAACAGGTGGCGCCTGCGCTGACTTGCTGGTCGGGATTGCAACATTCTTGTCCAGCGTCGGACACAGAATGTAGAAAGCTAGACACCGACTTGGAGCAACTCAACTGGTGGGATCGCTAGCTGTGGAGCCTCAACAGGTTGTCCTCGGTTAGAGCGAGGCGACTGATAGGTGTTTTGGACTTTAGGCTCCCGTGGGGACGGTGCCAATTGTATCTGTGCAGCCAGACCGGCAACTCTGCGGCGCGGTGATCTGAAGTCGGATAAGCGATGGCATAAGCCCATTCGCGCAGTGCTGTCTGGATGAAGCGCTCGGCCTTGCCATTGGTCTTGGGTGTATAGGGTCTTGTCCTGACGTGCTTGAGGCCGAGATCGCGGCAGGCCTTGGCGAAGGCCTTTGATCTGTAGCAGGAGCCGTTGTCGGTCATGACGCGGGCTATCGTGACGCCGAGGCTGGCGTAGTAGGCCACCGCCGCCTTGAGGAAGGCGATGGCGCTTTCTTTTTTCTCGTCGGGCAGGATCTGCGAGAAGGCGATGCGGGAGGCGTCGTCGATGCAGACATGGACGAACTCCCAACTGCTGCCGCGCGAGCTGGCATTGCCGGTGCGCTTGCCGGTAATGCGATGACCGATGCGCTCGAAACGACCGAGCTTCTTGATATCGATATGGATCATCTCGCCAGGATGCTCGCGCTCGTAGCGTCGGATCGGCTCGGCCGGTTCGATATCCCGCAACCGCGACAGTCCGGCACGCTTGAGAACCCGGCTAACGGTGGCGGGCGAGACGCCGACCTCATGGGCGATGTGCTTGCCGGTCCAACGTTGCCGCCGCAGCGCCATGATGCGCTCGGCGATCAACGCAGCGGTGGCCTGCGGCATATGGGCGGGCCGCGAGGAACGGTCGATCATGCCGGCCCGCCCTTCGGACTTGTAGCGCTCGACCCAGCGCGCCACGATCTTGGCCGACACGCCGTAGACACGCGCCGCATGGGCTTTGGAGAAAGCGCCTTCTATCACCGACAGCGCCATCTCCTCTCGACGCAGCGGTGTGAGACGGGCATTCTTATGGATGTTCATTCGGATCCTCCGATGGATGCTGAAGCGTGGTAACTCCAGTCTCCTCGGTCCGGTCCGAATGGACAACCTCCCGAAAGCTCACAGCTAGCCGATCATGTGCCCGGGGAGCATCCAGTTCGAAAGCTTGCTCTAAGCGGCTTGGTGACTTGGCCGAGGTCACCCAGGTGGAAATGACCAACACTTGGGGTAAGCCTAGTGGCGCTCCCCTCGATGATGTCTGGCGGGGTGGTTAGCCGCCTCCGTGGGACAAGATCAGTCTACACGAATGGGCTATAGCCTCTCCTCGCCTGCCTCACTGGCCGTCCTTCAGAGCCGGCCACACGAGCTTTTGTCTTTCAGCAGGGCGTTTTTCTCGCCAGCTACAGAGCCACACCGACGCCATTAATGAGCGTCCAGTCGACGGGTTGGATGGCCCTGTCCATCTTGCCCAGCACCTTGGCTTAGCATTTGCCGGTGCGGCGGAAGCCTTCAAGACGCAGTTCTTGACCTTCTCCAGATCAGCCTCGGATGGATATCGGCAAGGGTTCAGCTCGTCCTTTTGAACTTGCGCATCTTCGTGTTGGCCAACCCCAGGCCGCCCGACATATTTGCGGTCTATCCGGCACCTCAACTTCGAACAACCTTGCGGCAAGCTCTTGGGATAGCCCACGCTCGTGCCTCCACCACCCGCTCAGCAGAGCCAGATTTGTCGTTGATGGCACGGAACTTGCGGAGTCATTCGCAGATGCGTCACGGACCGAGAGTGTCGTCCCATGAATTCGATCACCAAAAAGGCCGCCCGACGTTGCTGGGACCGCCTGCAATTACCTTATCCCAGAATTGGGAGCAACGGCTTCAAAAGGGATAACTCATCACCTCAATTTTGTCGATCGCGCGGCCATCGAACCGCAGCCATCGATCAGACTTCCGCCTCGTTGCACTCATTGCGACCGCCTTGGTGCTTGCGACAACCGCTCAATTCTGGCTGCCAGGATAACCACATATGGCGACGGAACTTCCTGCTTCAAAGCAATATAGAGATCGTCGATCATCCCCCCATCAAGGCCTCGATCGAGGACACCGCGTTCGGCTTGCTTGGTTCGCAGTGAACAGACCGCACTTCGACGAATGCGATCGATGCGACCGCGCCGAGAACTCTCCCGCATTGTCGACGGTTGGGTCCGTCGGCCCTCCGATGAGGCCTCGGATGCGTCGGGCGCCGAGGCCTCGACTGATGCCGACTGGCCGCCGCCGGAAGGTCTCGCGGCTTTGATCCCCGGCGATGTAGCCACCCCTGCTGCAACAGCTCCTAGCCGGAGAACTCATTCATGACCGAATCGGCGACAGATTTAGTGGACGCGGCTTTGTTCGACCGAGATCGGCTTGACCCAGAAAGTCCCTATCAACGTTCTGGCCCTGCATGGGGTGCCATCATTTCGCTTTCCTTCGGCACCTTCGGGCTTGTGACGGCAGAGTTTCTGCCCGCCAGCGTTCTGACACCGCTCGCGCATGATCTCCGTATCACCACGGGCACGGCTGGACAGGCGCTAACAGCGACCGCAATCGTCGCGGCGATCTCGGCACCGATAATCGCCATCGTGACAAAGCGTCTGGACCGCAGGGTCGTCATCTGGGCGATGACGCTCCTGCTGATCCTGTCGAACGTTCTGGCAGAGGTTGCGGGGTCGCTGCCGGTTTTGCTGGCGGCACGCGTCGTCCTTGGCATATCGCTTGGTGGTTTTTGGTCTATTTCGGCAGCGTTGGCGATGCGGCTGGTTCCAAGTCACCTCATGCCGCGCGCCATGTCGATCATCCTCACCGGCGTTTCTGTCGCCTCCGTCTGCGCGGCTCCAATCGGCGCTTATGTCGGTGACATTTGGGGATGGCGAGCCTCGTTCAAGGTCGCCGCAATCGTGAGTGCCGTTGCGCTGCTCGTGCAACTCGTAACCATTCCGCCACTGCCTCCGATCGAAGTGCGCAGATTCCGCAGTCCGCTGGATGTCGCGAAGAATCCGGCGATGAAGGTTGCGGTGCTAGTCGTGCTATTGGTCGCTTCCGGCCATTTTGCCAGCTTCGCCTACATCCGCGCCTTTCTCGAGAGCGTTCCTGCGCTCGAAAAGAAGTCAATCCCGCTCGTGTTCCTTGCTTTTGGCACGGCCGGCGTCTTCGGCAATTTAGCCGGCGCATTCCTCACCAAACACAGTCTCAAGGCGGTCGCGGCCCTGCCGCCCCTGCTCATTGCCGTAGCCGCTGTCTCGCTCCTGACTATGGGAGCATCGGCCTTGACCTCGGCAATTGCAGTTGCCGTATGGGGCTTTGCTTTTGGCGCGGTCCCGGTCGGATTGCAGACATGGATGGTGCTACGCGCCGCTCCGAAACAGGCCGAGAGCGCTGGTGTACTGATGGTCATAACCTTCCAAGTGGCCATCGCAGCCGGCACAACTTTCGGTGGCCTATTGGTGGATCACACGGGTATTGCCAGTGTCTTTGTCTACAGCGCGGTTGCCACGTTCCTCGCTGTCTTGACAGTATTTTTGCTCGGCCCGAACCGCAAAACCTGACCGCCTGGTGGGGAGTGACGGTCGGCGGCGTTCACGCTATTGCCACCTCTGAGCTCGGCCCAAAGGCCGCGGCTTCGTCGTAACCATGCGGTCGATGGGGCAGCGCCAAATTGCTTCCTGCTCATCGCGTTGCGATAATACAGCGCGCTTATTGCGTCATCGTGTCCCCGGTCTCGGCTTCAATGCCCGGCTACTGGCTGCGGAGGCAGATGGGCGCCGGCGTCCCACCGACGACGATCGGTCTTTTCTCATGTAGCTGTCGGGGAAACGAGGCAGGTTTTCCGCCAGAACCCGCCAGTCGTCGCGCTCGCGTTCGCCTTCCTTGCGCGCACCGAACAACTGGATGATGATCTTGCCGTCGGACCCATATGCTTCGAGCGAGGTGACGTGACTGTCATTGGTCGGCTTGCGCACGGCCCAAACCTCACGGATTTGGTGGGTCCTGAGATGCAGCCGGAACGTTTCGTCCAGCACATGGATGCACGGCCCGATCTGCTTGACCGACTTGATTAAGCCGGAATGGGTCTGGATAGAACCTCGGTTGCCGACGAAGCACATGATCGGCAATTCGTCTTCGGCCGCACGCTGGAGCACGGCGCCAACTGCGGCATTGTCGAGCAGCCAAGCGTAATCCTGGCCGACCATGCGCAAAGCCTGGCAGCGGCTGAGCTTGAGCGTCTTTAGAAGGTTGACGTCAGTCAGCCGGCTCCAGTGCTCGCGTAGGTCGTCCACCGTGCCGGCCCAGTCCGCAGTCCTCGCGCCCAGGTCGGCTACTCTCGCCTTAAGCGACATGGTCGGCTCCTGGTTGGCGGATACGAGCTCGGCCACCAGCTTTCGATAGGCATGAAGGTTGGAGACCGGCCTGAGATGCACCTTATGCACTGCTGCGCCGGTGGCGTCGAAGAATTGCAAACTGCGCTGGATTCCGCCGCGATGGCGCCTTTCAACAGCGAAACCATACCTCCAAGCTTGCGGGAAGACGCGAAGGTCGAATTCGTCACCAAGGACCATGGCGTGATTGTTGCCGGTTATCACTCTGTTGAAGACGCCAATCTTTTCGTGCACGGCACCTTGATTGCGGGTCAGCGCCGTCACTTCGCCCACGAATTCGAGGCCCGTCAGAACGTGATTGACGCGCGGGTCGATGCGTGCCGCGCCGAAACCGCAATGGGCCGCGACCAGTTCCGCTTCCGAAATGGCCAATTGGGCTGCGAAATCACGCGCGGGAATGTTCGGACAGACTTCCCACGCACGCCGGATTTCGTTGGGCGACCGCTTCTTGCGCTGATCCATGTTTTACCCCTGCCCCGTTCTTCTTTTGACGATCGATCGAAAAACGGGCCTCAGGGGTGTGCACGGCGGACGCGATCGATCGTCAGGCACATGCCAGTCGAATCCTGTCTCCGGGCGGTCAGCGGCCAATCGCCGGTAGAGAGCGATTGTTGGGTGGTCGGCGCCAATCGGCCGATCGAGCATTCGGGTACCACCGGCGGTGCTGCTTTCCCACTCAAGGCGGGTCTGATGGATCATATTGCTCTCCTTCGTTCTTCGATTGCGAGGGCAACCCAAAGGTGAATCGGCCGGCAATTTTGCCGCCGCAACGAAGGCTTCACAAAAATCGTGCCAGTTGCTCCGCGGCAAGCTCTGAACATCTTTGGCTCTGTTCATTGCTTTACGCGTGAGTGCATCGCGAACTCAGGCGCCCTTCCTGTGACGCGGACGCGACAAATCCGACAGTAAGTGTCGGTTGTCGGACGTCTCCCCAGCAATCGAGCATAAGAGACGTCGGGATGTCCTACGGTTTTTGACACGTCTTCCCTTTGGCACGGTCCATGCGAGATGATCCGCGAAAACGTCGGACCGAGGAGAAATCGAGCCATGATTACGCTCACCGACAACGCTGTTGCCGCCATCAAGGCCGCTCTTTACCGCGCCAGCGAGCCGGCGGAAGGATTTCGCATCATGGTCCATGCCGGCGGCTGCGCCGGCTTCCAATACTCAATGGGCCTGGAGAGCGTCTCACGTGAGGGCGATGCGATCATCGAGCGAGATGGGCTCAAGGTGTTCATGGATAGAGGCTCCCAACCCCATGCAGCCGGCATGACCGTGGACTTCGTCACTGGGCTCGAAACATCCGGCTTTGTTTTCGATAACCCCAATGCGCGTGAGACGTGCGGCTGCGGCAAGTCCTGCAAATGATTGCGAGGGAACAGGCTATGTTCGACTATAGCGACGCCAAGGAATACTGCGTCGAACCGGCACCGCCGGCGCTCTGGAACCGGCCGACACGCACTGTCGGCCCGGAACAATTGCGTTCGGTGATGCGCCAAATCGCGATCATCGATCGTTGCCGTGGGCAAGCAAACAAAATTGCCCGAAACAGCTGAATTCCCGGCAGATGCCGCCACCAAAGGGCAATGTCGACAGCGACCGGTCAGCCAAGCCATCGCTCGCCCGGCCGCCCACCTTACCAGATACGATATGCGCCAGAGGTTCAATGGCCCGCCTACCCTTGAATCATTTCAGCAGTTGAAGGATCACTCCCATGAACCCTGTCTATCTCGACAACAACGCAACGACGCGGGTTGATCCTGCAGTCGTTGGAGCGATGTTGCCTTTCTTTACGGAGCAATTTGGCAATCATTCGTCCATGCACGCCTATGGCGCATCGGTTGCTGAAGCCGTGAGAAAGGCGAGGCAACAGTTGCAAGCCCTCATCGGCGCGGGATTCGAGGACGAGATCATCTTCACCTCGGGCGGGACTGAAAGCGACAGTACAGCCATCCTTTCGGCGCTGGAGGTGATGCCCGACCGAACGGAAATAGTGACTTCCGCGGTTGAACATCCGGCCGTTCTGAAGTTGTGCGCGCACCTTGAAAAGACGCGCGGCGTCAAGGTGCACATTATCCCAGTCGATCACCACGGCCGGCTCGACCTGGACGCCTACAGAACCGCTCTCACTCCACAAGTGGCAATCGTCTCGATAATGTGGGCGAACAATGAGACCGGTACGATCTTTCCCGTGGTTAAGCTTGCCGATCTAGCCAGGGAAGTCGGCGCGCTTTTCCACACTGATGCAGTGCAGGCGGTCGGAAGGCTTCCGATTGAGCTGAAATCGACCGCGATCGACATGCTGTCGCTCTCCGCCCACAAGCTGCATGGTCCAAAGGGGATAGGCGCGCTTTATGTAAGACGTGGCGTGCGCTTCTCCTCCATGATCAAGGGTGGGCACCAAGAGCGCGACCGGCGTGCAGGCACTGAAAACACACCCGGCATAGTCGGACTGGGCATGGCGGCCGAACTCGCCTTGAAATTCATGGACGAGACAAAACGAATAAAATGGTTGCGCGACCGCCTTGAGAACGGGATCATCCAGCGCATCCCAAACACATCCATCAACGGCGATCCGCAAGAGCGATTGCCAAACACTGCAAACATTGGATTCGAAGGTATCGAAGGCGATGCAATTCCAATTGTCCTGAGCCGGCTGGGAATCGCCTGTTCCGCCGGGTCCGCCTGTGCCTCTGGCTCACTGGAACCGAGCCATGTTCTGATCGCTATGAACGCGGCATGTGGGGCAGTCCGCTTCTCCTTGTCGCGTGACAACGGCGAAGATGACGTAGACCGCGTGCTTGAGGTCCTGCCTGCGATCACCGAGAAGCTACGGGCCGTTCCCAGTGCTGGACTGTGCGGGCGAGGTGCAGAACAGCTTCATTCCGGCCCGGGTCCGAGCGGCACAATAGCCGACGAGCCGTGAGGTCTTCCTCAACGTGACGACCCTGCGCAATGGAGAGCAGTCAAACTCGGGGTCGCCTTCACCACTTCAGAAAAGCTTGAGATCGCCAAGTCTCTTGCCCAGCCGCCGTGCCAGAGGTCGGCACGCCGTCAGCAATGTCACCAATGCATCGACACCACAATTACGCGCCGGGAGAATACAATGAACTGCTCCGCTGATAGCCGCCCGATCGATCGCACCGATATCCTAGCGCGACTGAAGGGCCTGTCGGCCGCGGAGGACTTCTTCGCCTGCCTTGGCGTCTCCTACGACCCGAAAGTGATGAATGTCTCGCGGCTCCATATCATGAAGCGCGTGGGCCAATACCTTGCCGAAGAAGATTTCTCCGGTCTGCCTAACCAGGTAATCGCCGCGCGGGTGCGCGCCAAGCTGGAACGCGCCTACGAAGATTTCGCGACTTCCTCGCCGCTCACGCAACGTGTGTTCAAGGTGCTAAGGGACCACGATCCAAACATATGTCCCGCACCTGGCCGCGCCTTCGTCCCGCTCGACTCTGCACTGAAGCGGTTCGGAAAGTAATGAGCCCGACACGGCTGCGACGCGACAATGTCGAGAAGTCGACAAATCCAGTCCTCATGACGCCTCCTCGGAAGCAAACGAAGCCACCTTCTGGAATAGAGGCAGGAAGACGACTTGGCATGAACGATGCAGGCAATGAGGCGAACCGCCAAGCACGAATCCGGACTGGGAGCTTAGAGAAACCGCCAATGCATATCGTAATCTGCATCAAGCAGGTGCCGGATTCGGCACAGATCCGCGTGCACCCGGTGACGAACACGATCATGCGTCAGGGTGTTCCGACCATCATCAATCCTTACGACCTGTTCGCCCTCGAAGAAGCGCTCAAACTGCGCGACGTTCATGGTGGCGAGGTTACTGTGCTCACAATGGGTCCGCCCATGGCGGAGGACTCGCTGCGAAAGGCGCTCGGTTACGGTGCTGACCGAGCAGTTCTCTTGACGGACCGCTATTTTGCCGGATCCGATACGCTGGCGACTTCCTTTGCTCTTTCGCAAGCAATCGCAAAAATTGGGGAGACTTTCGGCAGGCCGGACATCGTCTTCACCGGCAAGCAGACGATTGACGGCGATACCGCCCAGGTCGGACCGGGCATAGCCAAGCGCCTAGATTTATCGCAACTTACCTATGTCGCGAAGATTGCCTCCATCGATCTCGATACGCGAGAGATCGAAGTCGCGCGTCGCGCCGAAGGCGGCACCCAGTTGCTGAAGAGCAGACTCCCTTGCCTCATTACCATGCTGGAAGACACCAACGAAATCCGCCGGGGCTCGCTCCAGCAGGCTCTGTGCGCGGCGCGCAGGCAAGTCGTGAAGTGGACTGCAGCCGACGCCGGCATTGACGATCTCACCCGGTGCGGTCTGCGTGGCTCGCCTACAGTCGTCAAGCGTGTTTTCGCCCCCACCGCACGGGCAGAAAGGGCGGCGCAGATCGACACCGCGGAAAGGGGCTTGCAGGACATAGCCGATGAACTCATCGCCGATATCTTAACCCGCCGGCCGGCGCTGGAACATGAGCTGGCCTTCAACAGCGGCACGTGACGGCCAGGAGCAGAAAATGTCGACCGCAAGCCAAACCACCCTCGCATTGCCCCCGGCCGTGCCGGTGTAAAGAAAGAACTTCCCGACCATTTCAAAGACTACCGGCACGTGTGGGTCTTCCTCGAGCTCGAACGCGGCAATGTGCATCCTGTATCATTCGAACTGCTGGGCGAAGGCCGCAAATTGGCCGACAAGCTTGAAGTCCAGCTCGCGGGCGTCGTGCTGGGACCGCCGGGCGAGATGGTCGAGGACGCTGTTGCCGAGGCCTTCGCTTACGGGGCGGATCTTGTCTACATCGTCGATGCGCCGCCGCTCGCCGACTACCGGAACGAGCCGTTCGCCAAGGCGCTCACGGATCTGGTCAATACCCATAAACCCGAAATCCTCCTTCTCGGCGCGACCACACTGGGCAGGGATCTTGCAGGCTCGGTAGCGACGACCCTGCAGACGGGGCTCACGGCCGACTGCACCGAACTTGATGTAGATTCCGACGGTTCACTCGCCGCGACCCGTCCGACTTTTGGTGGCTCATTGTTGTGTACGATCTATACACTAAATTACCGGCCGCAAATGGCGACGGTGCGACCAAGGGTCATGCCTATGCCGCAACGGGTGGATAAGCCGGTCGGGCGTGTCATGCGGCACAAGCTGTCGCTCGTTGAGGACGATATCGTCACCAAAGTCCTCGGCTTCCTACCGGATAACCAGTCGGCAATGGCAAATCTTGCCTATGCGGATGTCGTGGTTGCGGGAGGCCTCGGTCTCGGAGCGGCGGAGAACCTTCAGCTTGTGAAGAATCTTGCCCGAGCGATCGGCGCCGAGCATGGCTGTTCGCGCCCCTTGGTCCAGAAGGGCTGGATGCCGGCTGATCGACAGATTGGACAAACTGGCAAGACCATTCGACCGAAGCTTTACATCGCGGCCGGAATTTCCGGCGCCATCCAGCACCGAGTTGGGGTCGAGGGGGCCGATCTCATCGTCGCGATCAACACCGATCCGAACGCGCCGATTTTCGAGTTCGCCCACCTCGGGATCGTCACGGATGCAATCCGCTTCCTGCCCGCACTGACGGAAGCCTTCACCCGGCGGCTGTCGCCGCACAGTCGAGACAAGCTTGCGAGTTGAGGGAGAGGACATGATTGAACAATTCGATGCCATAGTGGTCGGAGCCGGCATGTCTGGAAACGCAGCTGCTTACACTTTGGCAAGCCAGGGGCTGAAGGTACTGCAGTTGGAGCGCGGGGAATATCCGGGCTCTAAGAACGTCCAGGGTGCCATAATGTACGCGAACATGCTGGAGAAGATCATCCCGGACTTCCGGGATGATGCGCCCCTCGAGCGGCACCTGGTCGAACAGCGACTTTGGGTGTTGGACGACACGTCTCACACCGGAATTCATTACCGGTCGGACGACTTCAATGAGGCGAAACCCAACCGCTACACGATCATTCGCGCCCAGTTCGACAAATGGTTTTCCCGCAAGGTGCGCGAGGCTGGCGCGACGGTCCTGTGTGAGACGACCGCGACGGAACTCGTCCGTGATGGCAATGGCAAGGTGATCGGCGTCCGCACAGACCGGGCTGGCGGAGTGGTCTTCGCGAATGTGGTCGTTCTCGCAGAAGGGGTGTCGGGATTGCTTGGCACTCGCGCAGGCCTGCGCGAGATGCCGAAGCCGGAGACCGTGGCGCTTGCCGTCAAGGAAATGCATTTCTTGCCCGAAGAGGTCATTGGCCAGCGGTTCGGGGTCAAGGGCGATGAAGGCTGCGTAATCGAGGCCGTGGGCACGATCTCTCGCAGCATGGCCGGGCTCGGCTTCCTTTACACCAACAAGGAGTCGATATCACTCGGCATCGGCTGCCTGGTCTCGGATTTCGCCGCGACGATGGAGAGCCCGTCCGCCCTCCTGGATGCGATGAAAAACCATCCTTCGATCCGGCCGCTGATCGCTGGCTCGGAGGTGAAAGAATATGCCGCCCATCTTATCCCCGAAGGTGGTTACAAGGCCATTCCGCAGCTCTTCGGCGACGGTTGGGTCATCGTCGGCGACGCAGCGCAACTGAACAATGCCATTCACCGTGAGGGTTCGAACCTTGCCATGACCTCGGGTCGTGTCGCGGCTGAGGCGATCATCAAAGTCAAAAGCCGCAACGGTCCTATGACCAAAGCGAACCTTGCGCTCTACAAGACGATGCTGGATGACTCCTTTGTGATCAAGGATCTTAAGAAATACAAGGACATGCCAGCCTTGCTCCACACCAATTCCAGCAACTTTTTTGACAGCTATCCGCGGCTGATGTCGCATGCCGCTCAGAACTTCATGCGTGTCGACGGCACGCCGAAGATCGAGAAGGAAAAGAACACCACGGCCGCCTTCATCAACGCGCGCTCGCGCTGGGGGTTGGTCAGCGACGCGGTCCGCCTGGCATTGGCATGGCGCTGAAGAGGGTACAAGATGACGATCGCAGTGACGAAGGTTCGTGTCGAGGACAAACTTTACCAGAACCGCTATCTGGTCGATTCCGGCCGCCCCCATATTATAGTGCGACCGCACGACAAGCCAAGCGCGAACTTGCTTGCGTTGACCTACGTCTGTCCGGCGAAATGCTATGAGTTGAATGACAAGGGTCAAGTCGAGATCACCGCCGACGGCTGCATGGAATGCGGCACCTGCCGGATATTGTGCGAGAAAGGCGGCGACATCGAGTGGAACTATCCGCGCGGCGGCTTTGGTGTCCTGTTCAAGTTCGGATGATCAGCCGGGACCGTGCCAAGAGCATGCCGGCAGCGAGCAACTGCGGCACACCATGAGCCTCTCCATCCACTTGCAAAGAGCTAGTGAATATTGGCCTTTCGCAATTCAAATTTCCTTGACTCGTTAGCGGTGTCCTCAGGCCACGGCGCTGCCCTGTGCGCCGGACTTACCACCGGTCACGTGGTCGAGCCCCTTTGGGACAACGCCCGGCCATCGTGCCGGATGGCAGCCACAACGGCCGGTGAGCAAGTGGAACGGCACAACCCATGGCAAAGACGTATGTGCTAGTGCATGGTGCCTGGCATGGCGGATGGTGTTGGCGGGACGTGGCTGCCAATCTTCGCAAGATGGGATGCCACGTGACCACGCCGACCAGGTGTCGGCGAACGCGCACGTTTGCTGTGCAAGGACATCACGCCCGACACATTCGTGACCGACATCGTCAACCACATTGTGACGGAAGAGCTGAGCGATGTGATCCTTGTCGGTCACAGTCTAGGCGGCATCAGCATCACCGGCGCCGCCGACCGGATACCCGACCATATCAGCCATCTCGTTTATCTCGACAGCGCCATCGTCGAGAGCGGTCAAAGTGTATTCAGCACCATGCCCCCGACATCGTCGCGGCCCGTCGAAAATTGGTTGCGGAGGAAGGACGGGGTATCTTCATGCCGACTCCGCCGCCAACAGCATTCGGCATTCCCGAGGGACACTCGCTCACGGACTGGGTGCGGCGCCGGATAACACCGCATCCGGCAGGCACCTACGAAAGCGGACTTAAGCTCGAGCACCCGCTCGGCAACGGCAGACCCCGAACCTATGTCGTCTGCACTAATCCACTCCACCCGCCGATGGCGGGAGCGCGAGAATGGGTGGCGAAGCAGGATGGCTGGGCGTGGCAGGAACTCGCCACTGGCCACGACGCAATGATCCTCGCGCCGACGGAAGTTGCTCTCCTTCTTAGCGCAGTCGGCTGAGGAACCAAGTAGGGTGAGCGGCGGCCGATTCTCAGGCCGTGGCCTTGAGCTCTGGTGCACGGATAGGCCCAACGGGTCGTTCCGGTGGCGCCACCGAAACCACTAGGCGGGAGTGGCCTGTCCTGCCGACGTCGCAAGCTTGCGAGCGTTCCGCCGCGGCCGCAGCCCGTAGCGCCGGGCAACCTCCGAGATCACCGCGTCGGCTCCAGGGTCTCGGAATGACTCCGTGCCTTGTCGTCCATCGACCAATGCCGCCGACCAACAGCGCCGTTGATCACCCTCGAAAACGCCGAGGCTGCCGCTCAGGGTCAATCGTAAGTTCAAGTTCAGACACAAGCCGATCTCCGATCCACCTCAGAATCGGCAGGCCCACAGATCGCGGGTCCTCCTGGAAGGACACAGCGCTTACCCTTGAAATATGGAGAACCATGGCTTTGCGCCGTCGGCAGTTGAGCTGATCTCGCAATGCTATTTCCCCGGCAACGTCCGAGCCGGAGAACTGCGTGCTTGGCGTTCTCCTCTGGAAGGAACCAATCTTTCGGAACGTGGCAATGTCATCGACGAGCTCTCACGGGCCAGCACGATGCCGGTTCGGCGCATCGGCGCCCCCTGAACACGAGATAGCCACTTGCGATTCTAACGATACGGCCGGACGGGGGCTGAGACCGCGGCGGACGGAGCGTGACGGCTGATCGACACAATGGAGAAGGCCGGCTGGGTTCAGGCTAATGCGGCTCGAATTCTCGGCCTCAAGCTGCGACAAGTCGGCTAGGCGATACGCCGGCATAGTATCGAGGTGAAGGAAATTCTAAGAGCCTGATGAGCCAATCGTCAGGCCAGTGGTCTTGCGCGCCCTGTGCGCGACAAGGAGTGCTTCGTGCTTCTGAACGGATTTGGACTTGCACTGTCGCAAGCAGGACAAAATTGTGTCGCGCCGGCCTGACACAATGCGATATCGACCCGAATAGTGAACTGAAGCCGCTTTTTTCAGTTGGTATGGCTCTTGCACCTTGAACCGCGACGTTACCAGCAACGGAGCCGTTTGATGTCCTCACCGACAGTTTCGATTGAGGGGCCGACTAGCACGACATCCGAGGGTTTTCTGGCAGCCGCGAAATCCGGTGGCTGCGCATCGTCCTCCTACGGCTCGTCGCCGACCAGCCCGGGCGAAGGGGATCCGGCTATTTGGGAAAGGATCAAGGATCACCCCTGCTTTTCGGAGGAAGCGCATCATTATTTCGCGCGTATGCATGTGGCGGTCGCGCCGGCTTGCAATGTCCAGTGCAACTATTGCAATCGCAAATACGATTGCGCCAACGAGAGCCGGCCTGGTGTTGTGTCTGAGAAGTTGACGCCCGACCAAGCGCTACGCAAGGTCATCGCCGTTGCCAACAAAGTTCCGCAGCTTTCGGTTCTTGGCATCGCTGGGCCGGGGGATGCCTGTTACGATTGGGAGAAAACGAAGGCAACGCTCGACCGCGTCATCAGGGAAATCCCCGACATAAAGCTGTGCGTCTCCACTAATGGGCTCGTGCTGCCGGACCATGTCGCCGAGCTTGCCGAAATGAATGTTGATCACGTGACGGTCACCATCAACATGGTCGACCCGGAAGTCGGCGCGAAGATCTATCCATGGATCTTTTATGAAAATCGCCGCTACTTCGGCATCGAAGCCGCTCGAATCTTGCACGCGCGGCAGATGCTGGGCCTGGAGATGCTGAGCGCGCGCGGCATCCTCACCAAAATCAACTCGGTGATGATTCCTGGAGTGAACGACCAGCACCTGTTTGAGGTGAACAAAATGGTCAGGGAGCGGGGCGCGTTTCTGCACAACGTGATGCCTCTGATTTCGGACCCGGCGCACGGTACCCACTACGGACTCATCGGGCAGCGCGGCCCAACGGCAATGGAGATGATGGCTCTTCAGGATCGACTTGAAGGTGGCGCCAAGTTGATGCGCCACTGCCGGCAGTGCCGGGCAGATGCTGTCGGCCTGCTCGGTGAAGATCGTGGCCAGGAATTCACGCTGGACGGGATTCCCGACGATGTCGCCTACGATGCTGGCAAGCGTCAGGCCTATCGGCAGGTGGTCGCACACGAGCGCCGTGATCATGAGGCGGCGAGGAGCGAGGCCATCGGTATGGTCAAGGCAACAGACTCCGAAAAGTCGCTTCTGGTTGCGGTGGCCACTAAGGGAGGTGGACGGGTCAACGAACACTTCGGCCACGCGAAGGAATTCCAGGTTTATGAAGTCTCGCCTAGAGGGATCAGCTTGGTCGGGCATCGGAAGGTCGAGCGGTATTGCCTCGGAGGCGGGGGCGAAGAAGCCATCCTCGAGGGCGTCATCGCAGCGCTCGAAGGCATACACATAGTGCTATGCGCCAAGATCGGAAATCGCCCGAAGGAACAACTCTCGCGAGCTGGACTGCGCGTAACCGACGCCTATGGCCATGACTACATCGAGACCGCAGTCAGCGCACTTTACGCGGCAGAGTTTGGGATCAGACCACTAGCGGCGACGGCCTGAGCCGTCTCGTCCGATAACCAGGAGTTAGAATGGCTTTAAAGATCATCGCATCCCAATGTACCCAATGCGGGGCCTGCGAGTTCGAATGTCCTTCGGAAGCGATCAAGTTCAAGGGCGACGCCTATGTGATCGATCCAAACAAGTGCACCGAATGCAAGGAGGCCTTCGATACGCAGCAATGCGTGTCGGTCTGTCCGGTACCGAAAACCTGCGTTCCCGCTTGATTCCTACCGAAACGGTCGGGTTCGCCGCACGACGACGCCTGCAACCCGCGACCACAACAAAAGCCTCGAGAAAGGAATGGACAGCATGTGGTCCAGACGCGAACAGGAGGTCGAAATCGGCAGACCGCCACGGTTCATGCAGGGTGAGCGGGTCCGTGCGATACGCCACATAAAAAACGACGGCACCTATCCCGGCAAGGAGATCGGCGAAAACCTCGTGCGGAAGGGCGACGAAGGCTACGTGCGCGACATTGGAACCTTTCTCCAGCAATTCTTCATCTATGCGGTCGAATGGATCGATCGTGGCACGGTCGTCGGCATGCGAGCGCGCGAACTCATTAGCCTCGACAAAGTCGAGGTTCCCTGCGGAGCTGAAGGCATTTCCAACGGGGGAACAGCCGGATGAAAGTAATGATTCGCAGGACCGCTACTGGCTTGTCGGCTTATGTCCCCAAGAAGGATCTCGAAGAGCCGATCACCGAGATTGAGAACGCTGACTTATGGGGCGGGACCGTGACGCTCAGGAACGGTTGGCGGCTCATGCTGCCCGACCTTCCGCGCGACACGCGTTTGCCGATCACCGTCGAGGCGATGAAGATTTCCGACGGGGCCTGATGCCGGTGGGTTCAGTGGCGGAGAGGAAACGCGTATGAACACGATGCTGAGCTGGGACCATCTCGTCGTCGTCCGGGGCAGTTTTGCCAAAAAACTGATTGACCTGCTGAACGGCGCTCTCAAGGCCGATCGAGTGATCCCCTATCTCGGTCCTGGTCTTCTGCAGCTTAACCCACCGGAATCACCTGTACCTTGCACCCCTGAAGATGTCGCCGCGGCCCTCAACAAGCGGGCGCCTGCCCCTTCCAGGATTCGCACCAATATGTGGTCGGTCGCGCAGTTTATCGAGCAGCGCCGACATCGTCGGACTCTCCAAGCGTGGATGGCGGAGATATTCGCAGCCCCCGCCGAGCCGACCGTTCTTCACGCCTGGCTCGCAACCCTTCAACTGTCTGTCATCATCGACAGCTGGTACGATGGCGCCATGCGAGCAGCCCTTGCAGAGGCCGGCCAAACAGACGTTGTCGAGATACAAGGAACGACGCGCGCGACCGGAATCGGTAACATCTGGACGAGAACTTACGATTTGTCAGGAACAGAACTCGAGGCCGAACAAGTGGCTAGGACGGTGCTCTATGCGCCGCACGGCAGCGTCAGGCCGGCGGCAAACTTCCTCGTGGCTGATTCCGATTACGTCGAAGTCCTAACCGAAATTGATATCCAGACGCCGATCCCGGACGCGGTGAAGCAACGGCGCGTCAACCGGGGTTTTTTCTTCGTGGGCTGCCGCTTCAACGATCAGATGCTGCGCACATATGCCAGACAGCTGATGAAGCGCTCCACTGGCCCACATTTTGCGGTGATCGATTCGGCTACGCTGACCAGAAACGAACGTCGTTTCCTTGCCGAAGGCGCAATCACGGTCATCGACATGCCGATCCGCAACGCCGCGGCTCGCCTCGTCGGGGTCGATGCTAGCCAGGATTAATGGCCGGCGATTGCTGGTGAGTCGCTGCTTGCCTCCAAGGGCGAAAACTCAGTTGGGAATACATTCGTGAGTAGTAATGCTAGTGGCAGCACAACGTAGGCTCTGAATTCGTTGGGCGATGTGAAAGGGTCCGCTGCTGCGGGACGTGAGCACGTTGCGGCGGCATTACGCACATGATCTTGTGACCCCCGTGGCAAAAGAACTGAAGCGCCCGAGTCGCGACAACATATGCAGCGCTCAATGGCTTCGACAAAAATTCGGCACAGTTTCGACAGTTCGCATGCACCTCCAGGGTCAACGAGGTTGATTATGCCTGTTTATGTGGGTCGGCCACGCGAGCAGGAATTCCCACTACCTTTGCCCCGGCGGGAACATCTCGTGTGACCACGCAGCCAGCGCCTACCACTGCATTATCACCAATCGTGACGCCAGGCAGAATGATTGCTCCACCGCCGATCCAGACACGGCTGCCAATGTGAACAGGACGCCCGACCTGCAGGCCGGCCTGCCGCTGCTCGGCATCATGTGGATGATCGGCGGTATAAATCTGCACAGCAGGCCCAATTGCCGTTCCTTGCCCGATTTTGACCTCTACCACGTCAAGAATAACGCAGTTGAAGTTGATGTAGGCATTGGCTCCAATGCGGATATTGAATCCGTAGTCGCAAAAAAAGGGCGGACGGATGACCGTTCCGCGCCCAACCTCTCCCAGCCGCTCGGACAAAAGCTCATGCCAATGCCCCGTGGTCTGCCCCAGCGTATCATTGTACCGCTTGAGCCAAGCCCCGGTGGCCAACAGGTCAGCTTGGATCTCCGGATCCGCCGCATTGTAAAACTCGCCTGCGAGCATCTTTTCTTTTTGGCTACGCATCATAGTCTCCCGTCAGGTCGTGTCCCGTACAGTGATGCAGGAACGCACATCAAACTGCCTCGGCAACTTTGTAACTCGGTCTTGCCGGGCGCGCGGTCGGTCACGAGCCGGGGCGACAGTTTCGTCTCGACCAACTTCCGCGAATTTGGATATCGCAGATCAACCGGTCGCAGGGGCCAATACCTGACGAGGTCGGCAACTGTCCAGCGGTCGAACTCACTTTCATGCCCATCTCAGATTGCGTGATATCGAGCGGTAAGCCATCAGCTAATGTATCGACCAGGTCCCGCCAGCGGAGATCTGCGCGTCGCCTCTACGCATGCTGGCGTGTCACCAATAATACATCGATTATTTCTGGATCCAGGCACGTCGAATTGATTTGCCTTGCGGTGTAGAGCGAAGTTACTAGCCATAGGATTACTCCTTTTTAGTTTGTCAGTCGCAGAGCCCCAGTATGACTACGTGGTAGAAAGCACACGGCCGGAATCTTGGCAGCGCTGTTCACACCCACTTCGTAAGCCTGGCCGATGGGCTCGCCAGAGCACCAATGCTTGACCTGCTCCAGCTCTTGCTCGGCGGGTTGTTTCAGAGACGCTTGATCTCGATACCGCGTTTTCTCAGCACGTAGCCGATCTGGCGCGGGGTCAAACCGAGCAGGCGCGCCGCCTTTGCCTGCACCCAGCCACACTTTTCCATGGCAGCAATGACCGTATCGGCATCGGGCACCCTACCACGACTCGTGGCAGGGCCTATCGGCGCTTGCCCGTCGCCGACGGGCGGGGCGGCACAGGCGGCGGAAGGCTGGATCGTAGTCGACTTCTCTGACGTCGGCGGTCCGTTCTTCCACAGCGCCGCGGCCAAGCACTGATCCGCGTAACAGGCAAAGTCAGTTCTGAGGATTGATGGACCCGTCGCCAGAACTGCCGTCCGTTGAACGCAGTTTTCGAGCTCTCGGATGTTGCCTGGAAATTCGCAGTTCATTAGCACCTCAATCGCTTCGGGAGCGAAGGTCAGCGTGTGATCATTCTCAGTATTGAAATTCTTGAGAAACTGAGCGGCCAAGAGCGGAATATCACCTCGCCTTTCGCGCAATGCCGGCACGCGTAAAGTGACGACGTTGATGCGATAATAGAGGTCTTGCCGGAACTCCTTGCGTTGAACTGCCGTTTCCAAGTCCCTGTTCGTTGCGGCAATCACGCGAACATCAACTTTAATGGTGTGGTTGCTGCCGACGCGCTCAAACTCCTGCTCCTGCAGGACACGCAGCAGCTTAGCCTGGAACGAACCTGATATTTCGCCAATCTCGTCCAGAAACAATGTGCCTTTGTCGGCAGCCTCAAAGCGCCCCTTGCGCAAACTGCTCGCGTCGGTGAAGGCACCCTTCTCATGACCGAACAAGTCAGATTCCAGAAGCGTCTCGGTGAGCGCCGCGCAATTGACCTTGATGAAGGGCTGCTTGGCGCGAGGCGAGAGCTCGTGAATGGCTTTGGCAACCAGCTCCTTACCGGTTCCGGATTCACCTCGCAACAGGACCGTAGTCTTCGCCTTGGCCACCTTGACAAGGTGCTCACGCAGCTTGCGCAGCGCCTGACTATCGCCAAGCATCTCCTTGCTGATCTTTTTACGTTCCATTTGGCAGCCCATCCCACTCCGCCACCCGCCGGTAGAACTGCACTGGACGGTGAGCTGTGTTGTATTTCGTCATCATCATTCTCGATCTCACCTTTGTTGCTTCGAAATTTTCGGCGCGCGGACGCCCTCGGCAAATGGCAATGGCGCCTGAGCATCGTTGCCTTTCACCAGGACGAGCGTCTTCCTCCGCGCGGGCGCTCGCAATATGCGGTTTGCGCAGGCCTTTACTCGACCGGTCGCTGTTCTGTCCGGCTTCTGCCGCACCGCAGCCTGCAAACTCATCCTTGACAAGAAAGGAGGGGAGTCAACCGAGCTCTCCTTGCATTTATGCAAGGAAAATTGTCAGTTTGATAGAATTCTATCAAAACGGCAGAAACGCCCCGCCCCAGTTTGGCTGTACCTGCGGCGTTCAGCGTACGTGACGACATGTGCGGACTTGTCCCAATTGCCATCCGAGTTGTGCGGAACAGTAGCTGCTGCGCTGTTCGCTTCAACCGCGTGAGGCCGGAGACAGTAGAGACGGCGGCTCGTCGAGCGAGGTTTCATTGTTCGGCTACTAAACCGGCTGTCCTTTGGTGGGAGTTGGTTTCGCCCAAGTTCTGGGCCTGGGGGCGTCTAGCCCGTTTCGCCGCACAGGCTCCTTCCACATCGTCGAGGCCGAGAAGGAGGGACCCCACAGCTCTCCCTGTATCACAATGCCCCGCCCCTCAAGCAGCTAGATACGACAGGTGACCTCAAATGAGGCGTCTTGCATGGCTTCTACACCTGCCTGAATGCCAGAACTGCGTTCGTACCGCCCATGGCGAAGGCGTTGCTCATGGCGACGCGCACCTTGCGCTCGCGCGGCACATTGGGTGTGATGTCGAGGTCGCAAGCGGGATCTGGCTCGCGATAGTTGGCGGTCGGCGGCACGACGTCCTCTTGGATTGCCATCACGCAGGCGATCATTTCAAGCGCGCTCGCTGCGCCGAGGCAATGCGCGTGCGTGGACTTGGTGGAAGAGATGGACATCGAATAAGCGTGGTTTCCAAACACACGCTTGATCGCCGCCGTTTCAGTCTGATCATTGCTTTTGGTACCGGTGCCGTGCGCGTTGAGGTAGTCGACGTCCTCGGCATTCAGCCCGGCATCGGCAAGGCAGGCGCGCATCGCCGACGCTGGCCCCTCGACAGATGGCGCGGCAATGTGGAAGGCATCGGCGGAAAGGCCGACGCCGGCGATCTCGGCAAGAATTGTGGCACCACGCCTCGTGGCATGCTCGTAGCTTTCCAGCACGGCCATGCCCGCACCCTCGCCCAGCACCAGGCCCTTCCTATCGGCGGAGAAGGGCCGGCAGGTATCGGGTGAAAGCACGCGCATTGCTTCCCATGCTTTCAGCACGCCCCATGCGAAGGGTGCGTCGCTGCCTCCGGAAACCATTACGTCGGCCCGGCCCAGCTTGATCTGGTCCACCGCCGAGGCGATCGCATGGTTGGCCGAGGCACATGCGGAGGTCACCCCGAAGACCGGCCCGCGCAAGCCGAGGCTCAAGCTCACCTGGCCGGCGGCGGCGCTTGGCATCGTTTTGGGTACAGCGAGGATGCCAACTCGCCTCGCGCCGTCCAAAAGGAGGGCCCGGTAAGTTTCCTCCATCACATCCCAGCCCAAGCCGCCGACGCCCACTGTCGCGCCGAAGCGATGGGCATTCCCCTCGTCGCAGGAAAGTCCGGCCTGCCGCATGGCTTCGCGCGCTGCAAGCACGGCGAGCAAGCTGAAGCGGGCCATGGAGACGAACTGCTTGCGATTGATGTCGTGCTGGGGCAGCGCCTTGATCTCAGCGCCGGTCATGCCCTCCAGGTCATGAAGCTCGGAATTGGCGATCGGGCCGATGGCGGAGCGGCCTTCGCGCATCTCTTTCCACATAGAGGCGGCGTCGGTGCCCAGTCCGCACAGGCCGCCCACTCCGGTGATAACGACGCGCCTGTCCATTCAAGCCTCCTTCGCAAGCAAGCCGCGGACGGCTTCCACGACGTCGCCGACATTCTTGAGATTGGACCAGGCATCGGCCGTGTTCATGTCGATCTTGATGCCGTAGGCCTGCTCCACATCCCAGAGGACGTCCGCCAAACCCAGCGAATCAAACCCGAGCGCGTCCAGTTCCGTGGCGATTGTTATCTCGCCGACGAATGACGTAGGCATTCCCTCACCGCTCTCCGACTCGGCGCGTTTCTTGATCAGGGCAATGACGTCCGTTGCGAATTGATCGGCCATTCTGTTTCCTGTCTTTCTTTCCCGCGTTTCGACCTGGACGCGGCTCAGTTCCTGAGGCGCGCCGCGTCGCGAAAGCCATCACGCTTGGGCAACTGACAAAGCCCAATGCTCATAAAGCCGGATCAGGTCCGGCCGGTGTGTGGCGTAGGTGCAGTATGACGATGTGAGCCGCTACACCGTGCGCGTCTCCCAGTCTGTCCATAGGCTCGGAAGAAGTCGGACCCGGTCAGTTGCAACTCCCTTTCCCAGCACTCCACTGCCCGGTAGAGCGCATGAAAAATCTCCTTTCGGGCGGTTTCTTAAGACGCTCGCCACGCCATGAGGCAGTGGGGGCATCGGTGTGCGTCAGGTGCTTCTGCCCATGCAGGATTCCAGAACATTGATGAAATCGTTTGTTTCGATGAAAGGCATCCACACTTTGGATAGTTGACCACGCGTTTCAAAGATCGTGAACTACATCTCGTCGTTGTGCTCGACGCACTCCCGACAGAGCGCAACCTCATGGGCGCGGCATGCAGGATTAACCGAGCCCAGCCGGTCATGAGTGCGGCCGGCGCTCGGCTGCTCGATTATTTGCGCGATAAGCTCGCGACCATGTCCGCGGAGGTATTCAAACTTAACGCTGCGTCCGGGAGCTCTTGCCCTCCAGTTCGCGACGCTCTCCCGCCCATCCAGTGCTCGTTTATTTCGTCGGATAGTTTGACCCGGCTCTACCGAATCGCCGCTTCAGGATCATTCTTCCCGATTTCGTCACGCTCGTATTTTCTGCCGCGTCCTACACCGATTGGGCGCGAACAAAACTGAGCGCCTTGGAACCCGAACCCGTGCGTCGTGACCGGGAGCATCCGGGGCGAACTCATCCGCTCGGGGGCATCGCATCACCGGACGGCGACAGGCACGGTCGACCGGCATCTCGGCATCGGCTGGGAATTCGTCCATGGTCTGCATTGGCGACGACGCTTCCTGAGGCCACGTAGCCCTTATGCCAAGCTGGGCGCCCGGTTTGCGGCATCCGTGCCTACCCTCTTCGGACCTCGTGGGTTCCAACCGGCGACGAGGCGTGCATAGGCGCCCTCGGCCTGCTCCACCCAGCGGCGCTCTTCTTCCCGGTGGCTCTTTATGTTGTAGGCGTGCGCTCCCTTTTGGCCGCGCACAGCCTTGCTCCCGGCCTTGAGTTCCACATCGCGCAAGCTTCTTGGCATGCAGGGAGGGTCGAGCCTACGCGTAACTCTCGCCCTTCTCAACAGATGACAGATCACGACAGAGAGTTTGCGTGCGGTTGCCACGGCCGCGACATGCTGTCCGCGCCGGGCTCGCACGCCGCAGGGAGAAGGCTCGCAACGGTCCGGGAGCACGAGCGGCCGCCCAGGCCGCCTCGACGAGCATGCCGCGCGCATGACCACGGCCCTGCTTGGTGATCCGCCCATGGTAGGCCGGACCTGGCCGGACTGCTGGACGCTTGGGTTCAACCCGAGATAGGTCACGAGCTTCTGCGGATCGTCGAAGCGCGACACGTCGCCGATCGCCGCCCTTCATCGCCAGCGCGACGGTGATGTCGACGCCGGGAATGGTCATCAGCCGCTTCACGCCTTCATCCTCGAGAGCCGAGCGGACAAGATCGCGTTCGATGACCTGGAGGTCTTCGCCCAATCGGTCGAACTCGCGCAGATGCCCATCGATCGCGAGGCGCTCGTCCTGCGGTACGACCTGCTCGATTACCAGGTCCGACCCTTGGCGCCGCACAGGTCGGCATGCGGGCAGGACGGATCAGGTGGCTATGAAGGATCGACTGGATGACGCTCTTCAATCGAGATCTCTGTCGGACAATCTGATTGCGCCGTGTCACCTGTCGACGCAGAGCCTGCGTCGGCTCGTCCGCAATCCAGACTTCTGGCAAGAAGCCGCTGGCATAGAGCTGCGCAAGAACGTCGGCGTCGATCGTCGTTTTGATCTTGGCATAGGCAACGATAAACACCTGTTTCGGCTTGGCGATCCCCACCTTCTTCACATGCGGCGCAATCACAGCTGCAGCGGACGTCGCGCTGCCGGTGGCCTCGATCACCCCGACATCGTTCGGCGACAGCTTCGCGGCGAACGCCGCCAGCAGATCGCGCCGCATGTCGACGCGGCCGAGTCGCCTGAGCCTGCCCTCCTCCCATGCCACTGCTTCGGCGAAGGCGCGGTGAATATCCAGTCCGATGATAAGCATGCCCGTTCCTCCTTCTTGGCTCGGTCAAAGACGGGAGCTGGCGGGCAACACGACATCTACTGATCCGCGCTCGCAGCGCATCCGGGAAAGTCGCCAGGGGCGGCCATGTAACGAGCTCGGGCTCTCAGCCCACGGTCTATTGACGGCCTGCCTGCACCTTTGTGCTCCCGGTGCCCCACGTCCCGGATGGGCTCACCATAAGGGCGTTCCAAAACAAGAACAGCAGGACGAGAAGACACCACAGATCACATACCGGATAGCGGCAAGGCCAAGCGCTTCGTTCAGATAGGCTTGCGCCAATGGGCTTAGGCCGAGCCTACAACAGCTCTCAAAAACGCTGCCGGACTGCTGCATTGGCTCGCCGATACAATTGGCACAGGCCTCACGGCAGCTTAGGATCAAACCGCCCATCAGTCGCCTCGGACTGGAAAGGTGCACCCTATTAGATTCCACGCCCAGCTAGGTCGGGGCCGCCGAAGACGCTGGTTGATAGCCCGGCGCCATCGGCCCGGCGTTTCAAACTGCCAATCTCTGACCTGCACAGTACGAACGATTGCTCGCTTCGGCAGATCACGCGGCTCATATGTCGGACCTTAACGTCATCCATCATAAACTTTTTGCGACAAAAGATTGCAAGAATGCTAAATTGTTAAAGTCGTTTGTTTCGGTTAAAGGCATCCATCCCATGGATGGCTGATGACATGCGTTTCAAAGGACTTGATCTAAATCTCCTCGTTGTGCTCGACGCACTCCTGACGGAGCGTAATCTCTCGGCGGCGGCACGCAGGATCAACCTGAGTCAGCCCGCCATGAGTGCGGCCGTCGCCCGACTGCGCGATTATTTCCGCGATGAACTGTTTACGATAAGAGGTCGCGAACGATTTCTAACCCCGCGTGCGGCAGCATTTGCCCCCGCAGTTCGCGACGCTCTCCAGCACATCCAGTGCTCGATTATTTCTTCGGATCCGTTTGACCCAGCTCGAGCCGATCGCCTCTTCAGGATCATTCTTTCCGATTTCGTCACGCTCGTGTTTTTCGAAAAGCTTGTGGAGCGTATTTCACGGGAAGCCCCCGCCGTCAGCTTCGAACTGCTGCCTGTCGACGATAGCCCCGATGAGCTTCTCCGGCGCGGTGACGTCGATTTTCTAATTCTACCGGATATGTTCACGTCGAGTGTGCATTCAAGCATTGCGCTGTTTGACGAGAAGCTCGTGTGCGTAGGCTGTCCCACAAACAAGCAGCTGCCACAGCAGCTTACATTCGAGAGATACATGTCGATGAGGCACGTCGCGGTCAGGTTCGGGCGTACGATGAAGCCGTCTATCGAGGAATGGTTTTTGCTTGAGCATGGCCTTAAGAGACGTGTCGAGGTCGCCGTGCAGGGCTTCAGCATGATTCCACCTATGGTGTCCGGCACAGCTCGTATAGCGACCATGCCCTTACGGCTGGTCAGGCATTTCGAAAAAACGTTCCCCCTGCGGGTTATCGAACTTCCGCTGCCATTTCCCACATTCACCGAGACCCTCCAATGGCCGGCCCTCCACAATAGCGATCCGGCAAGCATCTGGATGCGGGAGATAATGATACAGGAGGCATCTCGGATGGCTGCCCCGCTGTGAACCCTCGGAAAATTCAGGCGCACCTATAGTCACTACACCTGTCACCATCTACTTTGACGACAATAGCCCTCGCCGGATAAAGTCGATGCTGGCGGCAAGTGCGCCTGCGAGATCGTCCAGAGAATGGACTTCCTCGATCAGCTCGAACGAGAAAGGTCCCGCGTAGCCGCCATCCAGCAGCGCCTGAATCTGGCTGCCATTGTCGGAACCTGCAAGAAAGCGATCGGGGTAAATCCAGAAGGTCGGGTCGTTTACGCTTGAAATGTGCACCAGGCCGGTAAGCTCGCAGAACAGGCATGTCTCCCCGGCCAGGGTGTGGTGGAACGTGTCGTGCACGAGGCGAAAGACGGACTGGCCATCAACCGCGGCAACGGCCTCGGCCGCTTCCTTCTTTGATCGAAGCGAGCAGGTTCGGAAACCCAGCGGCTCGATGAGACCGATCAGACCCCGCGACTGGAGGATTGGCTTGATCTCGTTTAGAGCGAAACGAAGATTGTCCTGGCGCTCGCTATTGGTGGGCCACGAGCTGCGGTTGGCCGGCACCAACACGAGCGTCTCTGCCCCGCACGCCGTCGCATAATCGGCGAGGTTGCTTGCCTCGGCCTGACGCGTTGGAGTCCAGTCGTTGAACCGCTGCAAGGCGTTGACAGAGATGATCGTGACGCCCGCTTCGGTAGCGGCAAACCGAACGTCCGCAGCCGGAATGCCGCGTGCGACAGGATTGCTGAAATGAGGGTAACGGATTTGGACGTCGGTCAGGCCTTGGTCACGGGCAAGCGCGAAAAGCGCACTGACGTCAAGGCGGGGCGCCGCCATGTGATCGAGTGCAAAGCGGGGCGATACCTGGCGCATTGCTTGACTTTCCTTCCATGAAGCGCGGCTGCCATTTCGGCATCCGGCTTCTTTCAAGACGGAACCACGCCGGTTCACAGATCGGACAGAGACGGCCGAGTCAATCGAGCTTTCCTTTCATCGGTGAAAGGAAAATGGGCGCTCATGATAGAAATCCATCAAGGTCAAATATTTTCCGGAAGATAAATGTCGAACGGCAGAAATGTCTGCCCCGGGCTCTCCGCGACGCCGGCTTTGATGGCCCGCTCCATTGCCATTATCAGCTCCTGGCAAAGTCGGCGCATTGGCGTGCCGACCGCCATCGTCAAGATGTCATCCGCAAGCGCCCCACGTGACTGCGGCGTCATTTCACTCACGATCGCGACGAGATCCTGACCGCTCCCCTCTTCTCGGAGCGCGGAAATTGCTCCCTCTATACCCCGCCGGCCATATAGAAGCCGACGAGCTCTGGTTCCCGCTGCATAAGATCCAGCAATTTTTCGTAAGTGAGCTGCCGTTCATCAAGGTTCACGAGCGGATCAAGCACCTCGAATTTGGGCGCGTTCTCACGAAAATAGGCACGAAAGGCCGTTTCCCGCGTCGCATGCGCCTGGAAGCGATGGCTTCCGACAAACACCGCCACCTTGCCGGGCCGTTTTGCGGCCTTGGAAAACACCCAAGCGGCAGTCCGTCCGACCTTGCTGTTGTTGAGGCCGATGTAGCCCTCGCGCACGCCATCGGCGAAGTCGGATAACAGCGAAAATACCGGGATACCTTTCGCCTTGAGCTCCTCGACTGATGCTGTGATTTTCGGGTGATCGGCCGCCACCATGGCGATCGCCTGGCAGCGGCTTCCAAGGTCCTTAAGAAGCGGGAGCAGGTCACGCGGCAAATGTGACTGCGCGAACTCGATGATCGGAAGGCCGTGGAAGGATTTAGCCATACTGACCGACTCTTCAATATTGCGAGCGAAATCTTGGTAAAAATCGTGGGCAGGTTTTCTCAAGATGAAGCCCAGCTTGTAGTGCGGCAGGTGCTGCTGCAAGCGCTGTTTGATGAGACCGGCAGCATGATAGCCGATCGCGTGCGCGGCCGCATGGACCCGCTGGGCGGTCTCCTCTCGCACCGGAAGGCGGACGTTCAGAACCCGATCGACTGTTGCTACGCTGACTCCGGCTTCGCGGGCGAGATCGGCAATTGTGACGCGCTTTCCCCTAGCGATTCTGATCGGCCGGTCCTCCGTCATCCGGTGCGATCCCGCGACGGCTTGGGGCGGCAAGCTGAAATAGTTACCACACCCCACGGTTGATAACGCATTCGACGAACAGCGCTCCATGCGGACCCAGATGAGTTTCCGTGAACCGTTCGTTTGCTTAGGGGCTTCATGGTGTTGTATTACTCTCCGCGTTAGTACACTATTTCCAGCGCTCTTTGGAGGCCGGCAATTCGACTGCTGTGAAGGCCGTGACTTACACGTCGCGCTATTGCTTGCTTGCGGGGAGCCCGTTTGATGTAACCCTAACCGCGGAAAGCGGCTTCCATCCGGGACTGGTCCAATTCGCCTTCCCAGCGAGCGACAACGAGCGATGCCACCGCATTACCGACTAAATTCGTCAGCGCGCGGCATTCCGACATGAAGCGGTCCACGCCAAGAATTAGAGCCATTCCGGCAACGGGAACACTCGGCACGACAGACAGAGTAGCGGCCAATGTGATGAAGCCGGCGCCGGTGACGCCTGCCGCACCCTTCGAGGAAAGCATCGCAATTAGCAGCAGGAGGATCTGATCGGCAATTGACAAATCTGTGTTCGTCGCCTGCGCGATGAAGAGGGCGGCGATCGTCATGTAGATATTGGTGCCGTCCAGATTGAATGAGTATCCAGTAGGGATGACGAGACTTACGACCGAACGCGCGGCGCCGGCCTTCTCCATCTTCTCCATGAGCGAGGGCAGCGCGGCCTCCGAGGAGGACGTTGCCAGGACAAGCAGCAGCTCGTCCTTGATGTAGCGGACAAGAGAAAAGATCGAGAAGCCGTTGCAGCGGCAGACCACGCCGAGAACCCCGAACACGAAGAGGAAGGCGGTCAGATAGAACGTCGCGACCAGTATCGCGAGGTTGGCCACCGAACCGATTCCGTATTTGCCGATCGTAAAGGCCATAGCGCCGAAGGCGCCGATGGGTGCAGCCTTCATCAGAATGCCGACGAGCTTAAAAATGGGGGCGGTGAGCGCCTGGAGAAAGGTAACGACCGGCCTGCTCGTCTCTCCGGTCATCGCCAGAGCAATGCCGAACAAGACCGAGAAGAACAAGACTTGCAGGATGTCGCCTTCCGCGAAGGCACTGGCAATCGTTGACGGGATGATGTTCATCAGGAAGCTGGTCACGGACTGCTCGTGAGCCGTGGCCACATAGCCCTTAACGGCTTCGACATCGAGCGAGGCCGGATCGATGTTGAGGCCGGCGCCAGGCTGAACGATATTCGCGACAATCAGCCCGACAACGAGTGCAAGCGTCGAGAAGGTAAGGAAATAAACCATCGCCTTGGCGGCAACTCGGCCGACCTTCTGCAGATCGCTCATGCCGGCAATGCCGGTCGCAATTGTCAGGAAGATGACAGGTGCGATAATCATCTTGATGACTTTGATGAAGGCATCGCCGAGCGGCTTCAGGCTTTGGCCGGTTTCCGGATAGAGGTAGCCAATTGCGGCTCCAAGGACCATGGCGGCAAGTACCTGCACGTAGGTCCGGGCAAAATGGCGCTTGCGGGGCGCTGCGATCGCGCGGGGGACTCTTGGAACCAACATCGTTTCTCTCTCCCTGACCGGATCGGGGTGGGGGCTCCTCCTTCTCCCATGCTGCGCTCCGGTCGAGCGCTGCTGTCATCTCGGAGCAAGCGCCGTGCCAACTGGACGCCTGTCCCGTCCAGCGAGATTGGTGCAGTTGCGCACTGGAACCCTCCACCTTGCCGGAATTCTGCACTCGAGGCTCGCCAAAGATCGCGTCTGAGGAAGTGCTTCATCAGAGAGGGAATTGACCAGGTCGCCTTGCGCCCGTGCCCTTTGATGTTCGCCGCAGATCGACTGCCGGTTGCCTTGGTGACTTTGGTTTGTCAGTTTTGGAACGGAATGCGCGCAAACTGCAGGATATCCTACACGCCCATCAGAGCACGCGGTACAAGCGATTAAGCGTAGGAGCGCATTGAATCTCCGAGGTCAAAAATCTTGAATAAGGTCCGCGTGCGAAGTGAATCCGCAACTCGTCAAAGTTCTCCACCGTTTGATCAAGCGGTCGCGTTTCCTGGCGCTGCAAGATGGCGTTATCTGATGGCTCAAGCGCTGGAACGCCCAGGAAATCCCAAACCGCTCCCAAGCATTGGGCAGGTTCGTGAAGTAGGCTCTCGTATTCCATTACAAGCAGGTTGGTCGACGTGAAGGAGTCCATAACGCGAGCGTGAAAATCGTCGGCGGCTTTGAAATAAGCCTCACAGTCGGCGATTGACAACCTGACGCTCGGTGGCCGAGCGGTATCGTTGTCCGAGCTGAACTTCAGCCACTGACCGCTTTCCCTGGCCTGCACAAAGGATCGGAGCGATTCCAATACGTTTCGGCGAACAACGAGGATGACCTTGAGTGCTGGCCAACGAGCTAATTCCGCAAAGAATGCTGGACGCTCGCGAAACTGAGGTTCATTGATCTTGCAGCCAAGATGCGTCACATTCTTGTAGTCGCGCATAGGGCAGCGCACATAGGCAAGCTCAAGAAGCTCGCGATCCGTGCCTAGCAGGCGATCCGTGCTGGGCCAATTGGGATCATATTCGTTTAGCAACTCACCGTTACTCAGAACGGTCGGATGCTCGTTTAGCAATTCTTCTAAATAGTGTGTTCCGGTCCTTGGCATAGCAAGGATCACAAAAGGCTCAGGAGTTGGTTCGTTGTGGGTCATTGCATGTGTATCCAACTAAATAATGGCCGCGACGGTCTGGGGACGCGCACAAGAAGCTTGGCTGCTATCGCTTGAACGCTCCGGGTGGGTCCGCGCGCCTCACCACCCAGCCTGTACTCCGAGGTGTGGTCGCGAAGATGGGCGCGTGCCTGCAGCGGCTGGGTGGCGCCCGGCTTCGGCGTTGTTGTACCACTCGCGATTCCTGGCACACGCATGCCTCCGGGCCGCTGGGGGCAGTTTGCAATCCGGCATTGCGGACCTCCTTCTCGTTGATGGGCGTAGGTAAGCGTCAACGCATTAGTCGTCGATGAAACAGTCCAGCCGACAGAAAAAAAGGCAATACAGCGAACATGCAAAGTGCGCCTATATGCAGCCCTACATTGTCGCCCAGGCGGCCGAGCATCACCGGACGGATTAGATCGATAGAATTCGCCAGCGGCGAGAAGGCCGCAATCTGCTGAAACACTCCTGGCAATTGGCCGACTGGAAAAACCGCGCCCGAAAGGAACAGCATGGGTGTGATGACAAGCGTCTGATAGAAAATAAAATAGTGATAACTGGGCGCGAGCGCGATGACGAGCATGGCCAGGCTCGCAAAGGCGAACCCGGTGAGAGCGATGACCGGCAGCACGTAGAGAACCGACGTCCACGCGGCATAACCTAGCGCGGCGGCAACAATCGCAATTGTCGTACCGGCCAGAAAGGCCTTTGTGGCTGCCCAGGTCAATTCACCGAGAACGATGTCGCCGAGGGTAAGTTGTGTGTGCAGGATTGCTTCCCAAGTGCCCTGATCGCGCATTCGACCGAAAACCGCGTAAATTGTTTCGAAGGTTGATGCTGTCATCGCGCTCGTCGCAACCATGCCGGCTGCCAGAAAGGCGATGTAGGATGCACCTTCGATGCGGCCTACCAACAGTCCAAGGCCAGTGCCGAGCCCGAAAAGGTAAATCATCGGATCAGCAAGGGTGCCGAGCATTGAAGCAAATGCCACCTTCTTCCATGCCAGATGATTGCGGCGCCACACCGCGATCCAGTTCCAGGCGTTGGCGGGTAGAGCGGCCGCAAAACGTTCACCCATTGCTCACTTCTCCATCTCACGTCCGGTTAACCTCAAGAAAACGTCCTCCAGACTGGGTGGACGCTCTAGAATACGCAGACCCGCTCGACCGCGAAGCTGGATGCGCACATCCTCCGGCTCAGGCGCATAGCAAAAGAGCGTCTCGCCGCTTACCTCGACACGCTGAACGTACGGTCTGATCAGCGAAATCAGCTCCTGTGGATTGCCGCCGAAGATCTCGATCACGTTGCACCCAATGTACTCGTCGATCAGCGCATGAGGACTGCCCTCGGCGATCTTGCGTCCCCGCTCGAGAACACACAGCCGATCACAAAGCCGCTCAGCCTCTTCCATGAAATGGGTGGTCAAAATGATCGTTTTTCCGCTCGCCAGCAGGAAACGAAGTCGCTCCCAGATCAGATGGCGGGCATGCGGGTCGAGGCCGGTCGTGGGCTCATCCATCACAAGCAACTGGGGGTCGTTGATCAGAGCACGTGCCAGCGTCAGGCGCCGCTTCATCCCGCCGGATAGCAGGCCGACACGTGAATCCGCCTTGCTCTCAAGGCGAGCGAACTCGAGGAGCCGTGGGATGACGGCGTTGATCTCTCTTGTACTCATGCCGAAGTAGCGCCCGAACACCAACAGGTTCTCGCGTACCGTAAATTCCAGGTCGAGATTGTCGAACTGCGGGACCACGCCTATGCCCTTGCGGGCCAAGCGGCTGCGTGCCGGCACTGGTAGACCGAGGACTGTTATATCACCCGCGTCAGGCCGGGTCATACCGAGGAGCATACGCGCAATCGTGCTCTTGCCTGCGCCGTTCGGCCCCAGCAGACCGAAGCACTCTCCCGATGCAACGGTGAAGGACAGCCCGTCCACAACGAGCTTGTTTCCGAATAATTTGGTTACGCCGGTAAGGTCGATTGCTACATTGGACATGCGTCTATCTCAAGCGGAATGAGTCCGATTGGCCACCGGCAGCTTACTTGCGAATTCTGGTTCAGAGCAGGCCACCGCCTTGAGATGGCACCTTTGGAAAGTCGCGGCCGGAGCGACGCGTGTATCGCTTCCGCCAAAGAATAACGTCAAGATGCCACGTGTCGCTTCCAGATAGTTCCCGTTCTGACCATAGGTAACTCGAAAGCTTCACCCCGTGTCGACTGACACAACTTACTCGGTCACTCGGCGCTGCAAGGCCGTCAGACTTCACCAGCTGTGAGCGAAAGATCTGCAGTATGAAGTGACTCCGCAATTCCAGAATTGCCCGCAGCATTTGCTCCGGCAAGCGGCATCGCGCTTGTGATTTCCTTTGTGCTCCTGTTGGGCAGGGGAACACTTTTACGCGACAGCCAATCGCTATTGCTCAATGTACACAGGGCGTAAGCCTTCAAGGGGATCAACAGGAATATCCTGATTAACGCGTGCATTGAATAGCCGATGAATCGAAGCTGCCGAGTGCGGAAAGATAACACCGTAGATCTGATTATGGTCATCGTGACAATAGCCAGCACCGTCCACCAATTTACTGTATGTGAAAATAGTAGCTCACCGAGCGCCGTTACTACCGCGATGCCGAGCAACAATGGGCCGAGATTCTCTCCCATCACATCCAAAGTTAGATAGCGATCCAGGCCACGCAGTAGACCTCGCGCAAGCATCGTGTCCCGGAAGGTGCTTCGTGCCCAGCGGAGTTGTTGGCGCAAATAAGGTCCCATCTTGTCCGGAACGACTGTCGCCGCGACGGCACCTGGAACGTACTCGGTTCGAAAGCCTGCTTTCAGCATGAGGATCGTAAGATGACGGTCTTCACCGAAGTCGCTTGGTTTCCCCCTGAACAGCTGCGTCTCGTATTGATCCAGCAGAGAAAGGAGACAAGACCGGCGGTACATTGCACATGGGCCGCAGCAGCACATGACCGCACCAAAGCGACCTTGCGCCGCGCGCTCCTCATTGCAAGCCAGCCAGTATTCCATATCGATCAATCGGGTCAACCAAGTGTCGCTGCGGTTGTATGCCGTCAGCTGGCCCATGGCCGCTCCGACCATGGAATCCCGCATTTTTACTGCAAGCTTTGTGATGACGTCGGACGCAAGTGTCGTGTCAGAGTCGACGCTGAGCACGAAATCTCCAGATGAGCGGCGGATGGCGGCGATCTGCGCCTTGCGTTTGCCAACATTCTCGCGGAGCAGAATGAAATTGAATCTCGGGTCGCCCTCGTAGGCGTGATGTACCGGGATGACGGCATTACGATTTCCAGAACCGTCGTCAACCAGATAGACCTGAAATGTTCCGGCGTAATCTTGATTTGCAATGGAAGCTAAACACGCCGCGAGTGTGCGCGGGTCCTCATTGTAGCAGGGGATAATGACATCCACGCTCGGCCAACGGTCGGATCCGAACAAGCTTTCCGACGGCGGCGTAACATTTTCCGGTTGGGAGTAGACCGCTTGCATGCCTCTGTAAACAGTCGAGAGCACCGCATAAGACGAAACGGCAACAGTACTGGCTGTGGTGAGAAGGTCCATAGGATCTCTGTTTGTTCAGGGGTGTTGAGGAAGTGATCGGATTACAAATCCGCGGCCGTGCAATTCTGGAATTAGGCGTGACAACGCTGTCACCGTCTGGTCGCGCAGACTGGCTTGATTGCCTGGTTGCAATTCGTCGGGAGCGCACCCGTCGTGCAACAGCACGATTGCGCCCGGCCGGATATCGGCGAGCACTCTGTCGACGATGGCGTCAACGCCGGGGCGAGACCAGTCGCGTGGATCAATGGACCAATGGACGGGCGCCAATGCCGCACCCGCTGATGCAGCGATTACTTCTTCGGTCCAGATGCCATACGGTGCACGAAAGTACCGAACCATGGCCTGCGGGCAAGCCATCCCTATGACTCTGTTTGCCTCAACTATCTGGCAGTCGACTTCGACGGACCCGCATTTGGCCAGGTCCGGATGAGTCATCGTGTGGTTGGCTATACCGTGCCCGTCTGTAATAATTCGGCGAACGAGTTCCGGCTCGTCGGCCGCGTAGGCCCCAACAACGAAGAAGGTCGCCGTCACCTGATGTTGCGCCAGCACATTGAGTATCTGCGGTGTGAAAAATGAATTGGGACCATCGTCAAACGTCAGATAGACGCTGCGCTCTGCAGTGCCATCGGCATTGTCACTCTGCCCTTCGCATATGTAGTCCAGAGGCTTCATAGTTCCGGACCGTTCCGGTCGATCAGGGTACCGGACGGCCACTCGTCCATCGAGCGTCCGATCGGCGAAACCAACACGAGTACGTCTTCCAGGCGCGTGGGCGGCAGGTCGGGATGCACATCTGGACGGGTCGATCGTACGCGAACGCCCGACACAATGTTCGCGAGGCCGGCTCTGCAGAATCTTTCGACATGGTTTCGCAGCGCGTGCCGAACCGTGCCGAAAGCGAATGGAACACCCAACTGATGGAGCACTGGGTACGCCACGCGCATCGAAAAACCGATTCCGAGCCCTTCAAGATCCGGACGAACCGCGTACAGGCCCAATTCAGCGACGATCAAGTCGACCTCGCCAACTTTGATGAAGCGCCGCAGCATGCCGATGTGAGCCGCTACCCCATGCGCGTCGTAGCCGATTGCGCGGAATTCCGGCCTCGCGCCGGCCCAACTGCGGCCGCCTTCGAATGGCTCCGCGTTGAAGGCGCCAGTCCGTCCATAGGTCTTTCGAAAAAAGTCGGAGAGTTCGACATGGTCGGCCAGTTGCAGCTCATTTTCCCAGCACAACTTCCAATCGACATTCGGGCGCATGGAAGACCTCACCTTGGAGCTGTCTGGTTGAGATAAATGTCCAAGCATTGGTTAAATAATTGGCATCGCACCAACGGGGCGTAACTTGTGGAGACCGCCGAAAGACCAAGCCGTAATGCAGATGCGACTGACTTTGTGCGCCCCGCACACCAGATGATGCTCCTCGGATCCAACGCAACCATGGGAACTACCTATCTTTCCAACTTGAAGCGCCTCTATGGGACCTGCAGCAAAAACGGTAAAATCCTTTGTTTAGATGAAAGGTATCCACGCTTTGGATAACTGGGCGAATGCGTTCCATATGGCTGGTCAATTATCGTCGTCACGCTCGAGGCACTTCTGACGAAGCGCAAAGCTCACGCCCGCGGCACGCGCGGCCGTTGCCGGGCCGCGCGATTATCTCCGTAAGAGCCGAGCGGAGCTCAGACACGACGATTGATCAGAATCTGATTCGCGGGTTCAGTATCTCTTTCGTGTATCCAGCTCTGGGCTGTCCTTTGGCGGGAGTTAGGTTCGCCCAGGTTCTGAGCCTGGGGCGTCGGCCCGTTCGCCGCACAGGCTCCTTCGCACATCGTCGAGGCCGAGAAAGAGGGGGCCACACAGCTCCCCCTGTACTTTCCACCACCCGACACCAGCGCTCACCCAGGGCGCCGGCCTTGCTCACCTCAACGGATAGCGCACTCGCGCCGCTTCACGATTAAAAGAATTCTACAAGCAGATGCCTGTTTGATCGTGAGACGTCCGCTGCCAATTCCCGCATCGCAGAGGCAGCCAATAGCGCTCGCTTCACATAGTGGTCCGGCAAGCAGCTAGATACGACAGGTGACCTCAAATGAGGCGTCTTGCATGGCTTCTACACCTGCCTGAATGCCAGAACTGCGTTCGTACCGCCCATGGCGAAGGCGTTGCTCATGGCGACGCGCACCTTGCGCTCGCGCGGCACATTGGGTGTGATGTCGAGGTCGCAAGCGGGATCTGGCTCGCGATAGTTGGCGGTCGGCGGCACGACGTCCTCTTGGATTGCCATCACGCAGGCGATCATTTCAAGCGCGCTCGCTGCGCCGAGGCAATGCGCGTGCGTGGACTTGGTGGAAGAGATGGACATCAAATAAGCGTGGTTTCCAAACACACGCTTGATCGCCGCCGTTTCAGTCTGATCATTGCTTTTGGTACCGGTGCCGTGCGCGTTGAGGTAGTCGACGTCCTCGGCATTCAGCCCGGCATCGGCAAGGCAGGCGCGCATCGCCGACGCTGGCCCCTCGACAGATGGCGCGGCAATGTGGAAGGCATCGGCGGAAAGGCCGACGCCGGCGATCTCGGCAAGAATTGTGGCACCACGCCTCGTGGCATGCTCGTAGCTTTCCAGCACGGCCATGCCCGCACCCTCGCCCAGCACCAGGCCCTTCCTATCGGCGGAGAAGGGCCGGCAGGTATCGGGTGAAAGCACGCGCATTGCTTCCCATGCTTTCAGCACGCCCCATGCGAAGGGTGCGTCGCTGCCTCCGGAAACCATTACGTCGGCCCGGCCCAGCTTGATCTGGTCCACCGCCGAGGCGATCGCATGGTTGGCCGAGGCACATGCGGAGGTCACCCCGAAGACCGGCCCGCGCAAGCCGAGGCTCAAGCTAAGATGGACGGAAGCGGCGCTGGGCATCACCTTTACTCCAGTGAAGAGTTCAGCACGGATTGCGCTACCCAAAAGCAGTGAGCGGTAAGTTTGTTCTGTTGCGTATGAACCGGTAAATCCGACGCCCACTGTCGCGCCGAAGCGATGGGCATTCCCCTCGTCCCAGGAAAGTCCGGCCTGCCGCATGGCTTCGCGCGCTGCAAGCACGGCGAGCAAGCTGAAGCGGTCCATGGAGATGAGATGCCCCCGGTTGATGTCGTGCTGGGGCAGCGCCTTGATCTCAGCGCCGGTCATGCCCTCCAGGTCATGAAGCTCGGAATTGGCGATCGGGCCGATGGCGGAGCGGCCTTCGCGCATCTCTTTCCACATAGAGGCGGCGTCGGTGCCCAGTCCGCACAGGCCGCCCACTCCGGTGATAACGACGCGCCTGTCCATTCAAGCCTCCTTCGCAAGCAAGCCGCGGACGGCTTCCACGACGTCGCCGACATTCTTGAGATTGGACCAGGCATCGGCCGTGTTCATGTCGATCTTGATGCCGTAGGCCTGCTCCACATCCCAGAGGACGTCCGCCAAACCCAGCGAATCAAACCCGAGCGCGTCCAGTTCCGTGGCGATTGTTATCTCGCCGACGAATGACGCAGGCATTCCCTCACCGCTCTCCGACTCGGCGCGTTTCTTGATCAGGGCAATGACGTCCGTTGCGAATTGATCGGCCATTCTGTTTCCTGTCTTTCTTTCCCGCGTTTCGACCTGGACGCGGCTCAGTTCCTGAGGCGCGCCGCGTCGCGAAAGCCATCACGCTTGGGCAACTGACAAAGCCCAATGCTCATAAAGCCGGATCAGGTCCGGCCGGTGTGTGGCGTAGGTGCAGTATGACGATGTGAGCCGCTACACCGTGCGCGTCTCCCAGTCTGTCCATAGACTCGGAAGAAGTCGGACCCGGTCAGTTGCAACTCCCTTTCCCAGCACTCCACTGCCCGGTAGAGCGCATGAAAAATCTCCTTTCGGGCGGTTTCTGTTCTGCCCATGCAGGATTCCAGAACATTGATGAAATCGTTTGTTTCGATGAAAGGCATCCACACTTTGGATGGTTGACACGCGTTTCAAAGATCGTGAACTACATCTCGTCGTTGTGCTCGACGCACTCCCGACAGAGCGCAACCTCATGGGCGCGGCATGCAGGATTAACCGAGCCCAGCCGGTCATGAGTGCGGCCGGCCGGGTCGGGCGATAGGCAGTCATGCCCTGCCCTTCCTGCGGGTCAAGCACTCCGAAAAAACATTTCCCCCATAAATGCTAGATCTTCCGTTGCCTTTTCGCGGGCTTCTGCGTGAGGTGAGGCACGCCATCCATGGCATGTGGCACACGCACGCGATGCCAGTGCACGGTCGTTTTCTCGGCAAGGCCGTTCTCTACCTCGACCCGCACGCGCTCGCCCTGACGGACCCGGATTTCCGGGCCTGGAACGGGCCTTCGGCGCGCAATCGAGCCCGGTTCACCCGGCCCAATGGCGTCCACTTTGGGGGCGCATGCACTGCAGACCCGCTGGACCTGATCCGGGAGAGGATGGGCGCGGCGATTGGAATAGCTATGAAAGCGCATCGGACCGTGGAACTGCGCGCGCAGACTTTCGGAGGAAGGCTCGCTTTTAAACGTTATCGTGCAACTCTGACCGTTCTTCGCCTTGGCGGGTGCCGCGGAAGAATCCCGGGTTCTGCGAGCGCTGCGAGAACACCTGCGGTCGATCCTGTACCACAATCTCGCGAAGCTCGATGCTCTCTACAAACGATGTCTTGGATTCTCACGCCCTTATTTCAGCACTTCGCTCGCTTGCCCGACTCGGCCGCGGTCAGCCTTCACCGCCAATTTTATTGGCGCAGCGACGTTCCTATCGGTTCAGGCGAAGCTTCTTGAACCTGCCGCTCTCTCGTTGCCCTGGCACGATTAATCGTCCTCTCAGTCTGTCATTGGCGGAGTCGCTCCTGAGGCGCGCGCCGGCGAGTTCGAGGAGCGCGTGGCTATCTCCTCGGTCCAGCCGGATTCCGCTGCGCGCTCAGCCAATTCCTGGAAGGCCGATTCCAAGGCGAGCTGGCATTGAAGGCCGCGGTCCGGATGGTCGACTAGCTTGGTTCCACGATCGCAATGCTTGATCGCTTCATTGCAGGCCATGGGCTCTCGCCCTCTCCTTTTGCCACACGAGGCGCCAGCTCACGTGTTGTGCGCCCCGGCAACCGCTTTCACCAGCCGCTCCAGCGATCCCGCGCGCTCCAGCTCCGCAAAGAATGATGCGGCGTGACGCTACCCAGCCGGTGCTTCTCGGCCATTTGCACACATAGGGATAGTCGACCATGAAATCGGACCGAGGCGAGGCGTTGGACGTTTCAGTCTTGGTCTGAATGCGCCGCCCACGAGCCGATCGGCCTTCTCGATGATTTGGCGCACCCTCGTTGTCGACAAGCCATGTTCCTGAGCCAGGTCGGCGAAACTCTTGCCCTTCAGAAAGCCGTCGACCAGGGCTATGTTCCTATCGACGGTCGGCTAAATCCCAGCAGGCGCGCGCAGTTTTCCGGCATCATTCCGTTTGTTCATCCGCTTGTCCGCGCCCCCTGCAAATCCTACCGGGCCAAATCGGTGCTTGGAAGACCCACTCATGTCATGGCCTCGGGAAAGTACAAGGCCGACGGTTATGTGAATACGAAAGATGCTGGCGATCACCATGATCGTTGGTGACCGCTGACCTCCCCAATGTCGGCTTCGACGGCACACCGGGAGCTCTCGGCAATGTTGAATAATTCCGTTTGAAGATGGTTGACTTCGTCGTCGAGGCTCGATCCATCAGGATCGGTATCGACGATTCTATATTTGAGAAACCCAAATTCGTTTGACTCGCGCAATTCGCTGTACGGCGTATCATCGCAAGCGCGGGATTCCGACATCCTGCGAAGTGCCCGCGTTGCTGGAATCGATTTTGCGGAAGTAAAAAGGCCCCGGCGCTGGGTCGGCGCGCAGGGCCTTCAGGCATGTACGAGCTACCAGCATGTCCAGTTATGATCGTGCGCTATCATAATGAACAAACGGTGAATGATCGCTATCCGAGGTGCAGGGCGGGCGAGATGGTGGGGCGGTGGGGGACCTGTACCGCTGCAGCGGGGCCACGAGCAGCGACTCGAGCCATGCGCCACGCTGCAGGACCTCGATTTCGGGCCAAGCCTCGAGCCCGCAACTCGCCTTGCTTCTCGGAAATCATAAGGCTTTGTGGGGCGGTTAAGCAGCGCGATATGGCCGCGGCGATACGAAGTTTTCATCTTTACCCTGTTCAGACGGTCAGGCTGCCTTCGCCGCCGGCTTGGCTGCCTTGACATGGGTTATACTGCGGCGACCGTCGACGCCGATCGGAACGTCACCGTCAACCGTAGCGCGACGCACAACCCGGTGCTGGTCGCCATAGTCGTTGACCGCATAATGCTGGTTAGCACGGTTGTCCCAGATAGCGACGTCGCCTACTTGCCAGCGCCACCGCACGGTATTTTCCGGGGCAGTGACGTAGGACTGGAACACCTCGTAGAGTTTGGCGGAATCGCTCTTGGAAAGGCCGACGAGGCGCTGCACGAAATTGCCGAGCAGCAGCGACTTCTCCCCGGTTTCCGGATGGACGCGCACGACCGGATGCTCGGTCTCGTAGATCGTCGATGTGAAAACTTCCTCGAAGTGCTTCTTCTCTTCGGCTGTGGCGCGCGGGCGCACGGCTGCGTAGTCGTAGGCATTGCTATGAATAGCCCACAGATTGTCCGCCAATATTTTGAGCGGCGCCGGCAGATTCTCGTACGCGGCGTGCGTGTTGGACCAGATCGTGTCGCCCCCCGCCGCCGGAATGACGACGCCACGTAGGACCGAGAATTTCGGATAGGCATCGACGAAAGTCACATCGGTATGCCACTGGTCTGCCCTGCCACCGCCACGGCCGGAATCGAGATTGAGGATTGAGGCCGTGCCGGCTGCCGGCCCCTGCGTGGGATGAGGTACAAGGTTACCCAGACGCCGCGCGAACAATTCCTGCTCCGCATCGTCGAGATGCTCCTGGCCGCGGAAGAAGATCACCTTGTGTTTTAGAAGAAGCTGGTTGATGGCTGCTATCGCTGCGTCCGAAAGGTCTCCACCAAGGCGAACTCCTCTGATTTCAGCTCCAACACGGCTGGTCAGCGGTACAACGTCGGAGTCAGGAATTCTCTTCGTCAAGCTCGAAAGCCAAAATCCCGGCGGATCGATCAAGGATCGCATTGCGTTGTCGATGATCGTTAATGCCGAACAGCGTGGCCAGCTCGCGCCGGGCGGTACAATCATCGAAGCGACCGCTGGCAACACAGGGCTCGGCCTGGCCTGGCGGCACGAAGCGCGTGATCGCGTGTCCAAAAGCTGACAGCGTCAGACAAATGTCAGGTTCATTACAACCAACATCTGGGCACTGACGAGGTTTTTCGAAGCAATGGGCGCTAACTGCGCGCTGAGCGCGTTGGCATGGCTTTTGAGACTGAGTGACTGTGACTGCACTTAATGGGGCAAGACGAGCGATGCGCTCCTCCCTGAACCCGTGTGCCGTCTCTGAGAGGAAACCAGCTCGTGCAGAAACCTTTGGAAATAGCTTTGGACCGCAACGTGGTATTGCAGATGGAGTCCCCGGCTCCTTCGATTAGAGTCGAGAACTGGCTGCATGGCGAGCCCCTCACGAGCTTTGAGCCCGGCAAGTGTACATAGTCGAATTTTGGGCAACTTGGTGCGGCCCATGTGTGGACGGGATGCCCCATCTGATCCAGCTGCAGGGCGTCGCCAGGCGCGCCATCTGGACAGCAGGAGCTGGACTATGGGCAAGGTAACAGGCTTTCTCGAAATCGACCGGCAGGTGCACAAGTACCAGCCGGCCTCCGACCGCATCCGGCATTTCCGTGAATTCACGCTGCCGATGTCGGACAAGGAGGTCGAGAAACAGGCCGCGCGCTGCATGGATTGCGGCATTCCGTTCTGCCACGGGCCAACGGGCTGTCCCATCCACAACCAGATCCCGGACTGGAACGACCTCGTCTACAACAGGGACTGGGACAATGCGATCCGCAACCTGCATTCGACCAACAATTTCCCGGAATTCACCGGCCGCATCTGCCCCGCACCTTGCGAGGAAGCCTGCACGCTGAACCTCGAGGACATTCCCGTCGCCATCAAGACGGTCGAGCAGGCGATCGCCGACAAGGCTTACGAGACCGGCCATATCAGGCCCTATCCGCCGGAGAAGAAGACCGGCAAGCGCGTCGCCGTCATCGGCTCCGGCCCGGCCGGCATGTCGGCTGCCCAGCAGCTCGGCCGCGCCGGCCACGACGTCCATGTCTATGAGCGCGAGAGCCGGCCCGGCGGGCTGATGCGTTACGGCATTCCCGACTTCAAGATCGAGAAGCACTATATCGACCGGCGCATCGAGCAGATGCAGGGCGAGGGCGTCACCTTCCATTGCGGCGTCAATGTCGGCGTCGACAAGCCGGTTGCCGAGCTGCTCGCCGAACATGACGCGGTGCTTTATTGCGGCGGTTCCGAAACGCCGCGCGCGGCCGGCATTCCCGGCGACGATCTCGGCGGCGTGCATGACGCGATGCCCTATCTGGTGCAGCAGAACAGGCGTGTCGGCGGCGAACCGATCCAGTCGGTGGCGTGGCCGTCGCATCCGATCCTCGCCGGCGGCCAGCATGTGGTCGTCGTCGGCGGCGGCGATACCGCGTCCGACTGCGTCGGCACCGCCTTCCGCCAGGGCGCGGTCCGCGTCACCCAGCTCGACATCCGTCCGCAGCCGCCGGAAAAGGAAGACAAGCTTTCGGTCTGGCCCTACTGGGCGACCAAGATGCGCACCTCGTCCTCGCAGGCCGAAGGCGCCGAGCGCGAGTTTCAGGTGGCGACGCTCGAGTTCATCGGCGAAGACGGCCAGCTGACCGGGGTCAAATGCTGCGAGGTCGACGAAAAGCGCAAGCCGATCGCCGGCAGCGAATTCGTCATTCGTGCCGATCTCGCGTTCATCGCCATCGGCTTTGCCGGGCCAGCCGCTCGCGGGCCGGTGTCGGAACTGGCCGGCCAGATGAAGATCGCCATTGACAGCCGCCGCTCGAAGAATGTCGAGGCCAATGACCGGGACTACAGGACCAGCGTCGAAAAGCTCTATGCGGCGGGCGACGTGCGGCGCGGCCAGTCGCTGGTCGTCTGGGCGATCCGCGAGGGCCGCCAGGCGGCGCGCGCCATCGATGAGGCGCTGATGGGATCGAGCGTGCTGCCGCGCTGAGTCCGTCTCGAGACCCTACTTGTGCGGCCACCTGAAGGCGCTTTCCGCCCTTCCGCTGCCCCGGGCAGCTTACGGACTGATCGCCGTGGTCGTTTCGGTTGTGGCCCCGGCCGCAGGCTGCCGCCTTGGCGGCCAAGAAAAATCGTCGGCGCGGCCGGGCGAAGCAGCGCTGGGTTTAAGTGCTTGGGGTGACACGGCGTGATCTCCGCCGTTGGCGGGAACAGGGCAGTGCAATAGTACTGCCCTGTTCCTTTTGATCAGAGGCCAGTGCGGATTTCTTCGGCAAGCGCCCTCAACGTCGTCTCGACGTCATCGCCGTTTGCCATCTTCTGCATCGCCACGGCCCATGCGTTCATGGCTTCGCCGAAGCCGACACGCGGTGTGAAAGCCAGCGCGGCTTGATCCTGTATCTTTTTGAAGCTGTCAACGAAGTTGTTGAACTCGGGCTGCGAAGCGTACTTAGTCTAGGTATCGTCCTGCCAGGTCGACGTGCGCGGCGGATTGACGAGCTGGCCAGCAAGGGCACCCTTGAGCGCCACCTGCTTGGAGGTGGCCCACGGGATGAACAGCCAGGCCGTGCCCTTCTTTTCGGAAGCCGCGTTCATGGCGAGAGCCCAGATCCAGATGTCAGAATCCAAGCTCGTGGCGCTCGGTGCGTGCAGCGGCGGAGCGAAGGCGATCTTGCCGGATGCCGGCTTCCCCGCAACATCGTTCCAGAAGCCGAACATTTTTGAGTCGATCGTCATCGCGGTGCGGCCGGACGAGATGCCGTCCACGACCTGGTTCCAGTTATCATTGGCGAAGGAAGGAGCCGCGCACTTCTTGATCATGTCCGAATGTAGTCGTATCCAGCATCGGTAAGCTTCGGATCACTCAGGTATTTGTCCAGCAGGCGCCACTCGGAGCGAGGTCCTACGCGGGCTGAATGCCAGTGCCGAACACATCCCATGCTGGCGACTTCGTCGTCAGTTGGATCGTCATCTTGTTCCAGTAAGAATCGTCTGGGTAGAGTTCCGGCGTGACCTTGATGCCGGGTCAGCTTCTCGAACTCCGGAAAGTTGCGCAGCGAGAGCATCCGCATAGGGGTGGATGTCGTAGGCCCAAGTTATGCTGGTCCCTTCGAATTGACGCCAGTTCACGGTGTCGGCAGCGGCCGAATTAGTGAGCGATGCCGAAACGGCAAGAAACGCCAAGTCAAAAGCAAGCTGTTTGCGTAGCGACGCGCACCTGTAACGAGTACGGGGAATGAGCGACCCATGTAATCCTCCCTGGGGCATTTTGCCAATTTTTGGGTCCACTCCTCCATCCCGAGTTTGCTCATAGCCACAATAAGCGGTTTCCAACGACCTCGCTCTGAATGCACCAGGCCAACTGGGTAAAAACGGGTAACCGGCACTTAAAGGCGATGTAGTATCGCCACCAGAAATACTGCTCCGTGGTGCTGGCCTTTGCCTGGGGGCGCAACACGGCAACTACCCGCTCAAAACGGTTGGTCCTCTACCTCTTATTCACCGTCGCTTTCCTCGCGGCCTAACCCGGCCGGAATATCCGTTGCCAGAAAAAGGCCTCGCGGCCGGTTCGAGGCGCATCCCTCCTCCGAAGCAGCACGCTCAAGTATCGTCACAAGCCCCGAGCGCTTCGCGTTCGGCGATGTCCAAATTCCGACAATGTCGGATACAGTCAGATCTACTGGATTGCGTTTGAATGGTTTTCTCATTTGGCACAGTACATGCGGGTCATCCGCAAAACACGTGACCGACCAACAAGAGTTCGCATGATCACCTTACCACAACATACAGCCGCCGCGGAACAATCACTTGGCCCCTGATCGCCCGCCCCGGCACCACAACCGGAGTCATCGATGTTCTGACAGGCTGCCCAAGGATACCTGCTGCAACAGGGCTTGCCCTGGTGACGACCACTCCGGCTCCGCCGGTTACCGACGAGGGCAAAGTGACGGATTTCCTGCTTTTCAACGGCATGGAGGTGGCTGTCATTCCCGACCACCGCGCCGCTCGTCACCGATATGGTCTGGTGCAGGATCGGCAGCGCGGATGAGCCGCCGGGGATATCTGCATGTCTTCGAGCATCTGATGCTCAAGGCGCCTCATGACGAGCACGGCTCCGTCGCCTGGAGAGATTGAACCCAAAGGGAGATTCAGATGTCTGAAGCGAATCAGGAAAAGTTGGACGCATTCTTGGGGAAAATGGTCGGCGATCTCGGTGCGATCGCAACGGGCGCGGGAGTCCTGCTGGGGGACAGACTCGGCCTGTTTAAGGCATTGCGCGAAGGCGGCAAGATGACGGCCGCCGAACTTTCGACACGCACCGGCACCCAGGAACGCCTCGTAAGGGAATGGCTTTCCGGGCAGGCGGCGGCGGGTTACGTCGACTACGATGAAGCGAGCGACAAATTCTATCTCAACGCCGAGCAAGAGCTGGTGTTCGCTGATGAAGACAGCCCGGCCTTCATGGCAGGCGCATTCGAGTTCCTGTCCGCGCTGTGGCTCGATGAAGAAAAGGTGAGGCAGGCATTCCAGTCCGGCAAGGGCGTCGGGTGGCACGATCATAGCGCGTGTCTGTTTCGCGGTACGGAACGGTTCTTCCGTCCAGGCTACAATGCCAATCTGATCGACTCCTGGCTGCCGGCCTTGGAGGGCGTCGTCGAGAAGCTCGAACGCGGCGTGGACGTCGCGGATGTTGGATGCGGTCATGGTGCATCGACCGTGCTCATGGCACAGGCCTTCCCCAATTCGCGCTTCGTCGGCTTCGACTATCATGCCCCCTCGATTGAGCGCGCCCGCAAGGCGGCCGAGGTAGCCGGCGTCGGCGTTAACACGCGGTTCGACGTGGCGGCCGCCAAGAGCTATCCCGGAACGTATGACCTCGTCACATTCTTCGATTGCCTTCACGACATGGGCGACCCGACGGGCGCCGCCACCCATGTCCACGGATCGCTCAAGCCGGACGGCACGTGGATGATCGTCGAGCCGTTCGCGCATGATCATCTGGCGGCGAACCTCAATCCCGTCGGCCGCGTTTACTATGCCGCTTCCACTTTCGTGTGCACGCCCGCATCCGTGTCGCAGGAAGTCGGGCTCGCGCTTGGAGCCCAGGCCGGTGAGGCGAGGCTGCGCAAGGTTGTGACCGGCGGCGGCTTCAAGCGATTGCGTCGCGCCGCGGAGACACCGTTCAACATGGTGCTGGAGGCCCGCCCTTAGCGTGGCCGTCGCCAGAAATTGCAGCTCATCGCATTTGATTGAAGATCACCGCCAAAAATCCGGACGCATCGGGGACATTTTCAAGGCGCCTGGGTTCACGCAGAGGTCGCTGCCGAGTTGTGTGCCAAGAGTCCCATACGTTGCGGCTCAGAAAGGACCCGACGCACGGCTACGAACATGCCCATAGTGATGGCCGCTATAATCACATATGCCCACCATGGCGCGTTCACAAAGCTGGTAAGCCACGTCGCACCGAACGCGCTTACGACAAAAACGAGAGCCTCGATAAAATGACTGAGCCTGTACACATTCAGTCGTCTCATCCTCATACCACCCATCCAAAGACTGAGCTTGTTGCGCTACTGCGACAGAGCCTAACATATTGGAGAGCGCTCACTATTTCTATGCTAAACAGTCTCGCCTGAGTATATGTTTTGAGTCGCTAATTATGGAATTCTGCCAGTCTGCATTTCCCCTGATCTGATGTAGAGCAGCTTCTAAGTGGGAATTAGTCCCCCATCGACCGGATCGGGCGACACGAACATGCGCTGAAGGCTTGGCGGAACGGCTACTGGGACCATGATGCTACTCGAATGCAAGATCGTGTCAGAACGTCCCGGGAAGGCTGCAGGCAGGGGATGTCAGGTCAATCAGCCTATAGATATGATACCGCCCATTCGCTGAGACTTCACGATGGGCATAGGAGGTGGGAATTCGTGCCTTGAGATGGACGCGGCTGTCGGAGCAGGCGAGCACGGCAGCAGCGATGGCCTGAACCTTCGGGCCGCTGACAAAAACGTTCACCACCGCACGCGAGCCGAACCCGTCGAGATACGTCTCGAAAGCATCGAGGTGGGCCATCAGCCCGAAAGCCTGGATGTCGCGAACTTCGCCATCTTCGAGCCGGTGGGTTTCACGTACCTTGGCCACCTGTTGATCGAGCAAAGCATCGATATGCGCATTCTTCTCGCTTCTTGGGACGAGGAGCGAGATCCGTTCCGGACTGACGATATCGATCAATCCGTAGAATACGTCGGCATCTCCTCCGATCCCCACGAGCAGGACTTTCTCTTCGCCCATTCCTCCGCTGCCTTGAAGATGAGGGACGGTGACGTATCGGTCCAAGCCGCTGGAAAAATCCTCTTTGCCGATCGCGTTCCCGTAGATACCTTCGGCGTACCCGAATTCGAGAGACTGAATCGACATTTTCTTGAATGCCACCGCAATCAGCCATTGGATGTAGATTCGCGGCATCGTCGAGCACTCGACGAAAACCTTCCGCAGGCTTCCTTCGTATGAGCCACATGAAGCGGCCATCTGAGTGAGCAGGTGATCGAGGAGATTGATGTTCTTCTGATACTCGATGGAAGGCTCGAGGGTGATCGCAGTCACTTCGACGCCCCATCGGGTACCCATAGCGATGAGCTTTCGCCGGTTTTCTTCGACGGCTGGGACGTTCGCTTCCTTCAGAGCAAAGTCCAGAACCACGATTTTGCCGACCTTCAGGTCAAGATGGTTTTCGAACGCGGCGAAACGCGTTTCCCATCCAAGCGCGACGATCGCGATATCTGCCTCCATCGTTTCGCAGGTACCTGCATCTCTCGCCTTCTCAGTGACGGCCAGATGGCCGAAGACTCGATACTCGACAGTTGAAGCGGTCATTCGAGATCGCTCTCGAAAAGCGAGTGCTGGAATTCGGTCTTGAGTGCGGGCCGCGCGACGAGCTCCTTAAACACCGAGTCGGCCCAGTCTTCTGGGAGCCGATGCCTGGTAAAAAGCAGGTCGACCATCTGCGCCGCAGGGATTGTGTTGATTTCGTACGGGCCGCGATAGGAGAACCCGAAGTAAGGTGCAAATCGCCGATGCAATCTGATCAGCATCTCCTTCGATGCGGGGTCGGCGCGGTCCACCTCAAAGTTGCCGGCGGCGGAGACCTCCCGGATAAACCCATCCCTTTCCGCCCGACGCAGGACCTCGTCCAGTTTTCCGCTGGGTTGCTCCAGTCGGTTCACCAGCGAGCGCATTTCCTTTAGATCAACCCTGAAAATGCCTCTCTCTGTCGTTCCTAGAGCATTTTCTTCGGCAAACTCTGTCTGGAGGCGAGCGGTCAGGTAACCCAACGCCCGCACCATGCGCACGCTCTCTTCTTCGTACGGATGTGAAAGCGCCTGAAGTCCATCAAGCTTCCGTTGAGAGGCGGCGTTCACAGCCTGTCTCTGCTGTTCGAGATGAATCTGTAAATCCGAGTTGATGAATTCCACCAGTTTTCGTGGATCACTGGAACTCGGAACACTGCGGCGGAAGATCTCTCCCATTATATCAAGGAAATCGCGTATACAGACGTCGCTCAATGATGTGATGATCTGGTGCCCTACGTACGGGTAGTCATGCAGACGCAGCATCTGGCACGCTTTCAGAAAAGCCCATCCCTGTTTCCGGGCGATCGACCTCTTCAGATTTGAAGCATCCGCCTTGCTCATGGGCCGGCGCTTGATTTCCGGGTTCATGAGCGCGAGCGCCAGCCCTTCGGCATAAGGGCGCGCTTTTCGATCAAGAAGGAATTGCTGCTGATCCGCCGTCCTCAAATTCACGGAGAGGAATTCACGTGCTGCATCAGCGAGTGCCACAAGCTCTTCTCTGCCCTCGGAATGACCCGATATGATAACCCGCTCGATGATGTCATTGACGGAAAGCCGCCCCAGCCGGTTTTTGAGCGAAAACGCGCTGAGCGCATCGTTGCGCTTGAGATCACTCCGCAGATGGTCAGGAAGCGCATAGTAGAGCCGAAGCGACGACACGTTCTCGCACAGCGTGGCGAACTCCCTCGGATCGACTGAATCAAGATTCTCGACGTCCCGGTCAGCATTCGAGAGCGACTGGCCGGGTATGATCGTCCGGATCGTGTCGTAAAGGCCGCCGATGTAGGCGAGGACCCATTTCACATTGCCGCGCGTCTTCCTCACCAAGGTGTTCAGGAACTGCTGTTGGAGCGGTGTCAGTGCCTCACAGTCGTCAATCAGGATCTTGAAGAAGGGCGCCCTGTCACCGGCGAAAGATGGGCCATTTAAAAGTGGGGTGATCGCGGTCGCGACCTTGTTAATGATCGCGCCAGGGTCTGTCGCTCTGAAGCCGGTCGCTCCCTCATCGGCGGCAAAGAAGAACGCGTTGAAGCATTCGTCGACGTACCGGGTTATCCCACCCCGCAGCTCATCTATGCTGAAGAAGTCGAGACGGGCAGGTTGGGGTATGAAGTGCAGCACTTCGCGATGCAGTGCCAAGGCGACGTCCCTATCTTCAGAGGCCCGGTATTTCAAGTGGCTGTCGCGTCTGAGCTGGCTGATGCTCTCGAGCAGGCGTTCGACTATCTTCAGCTCCAGATAGTGAGAGAAGATTACGAATTGCCGCGGGATCACGGCGGCCGTGTCGAAGCGTATCCGCTCCGGAATGAGGTTCAGAACCGCGTTGTCGATTAGGGGCGAAAATGTCTCATTGAGCTGGAAGAAGACGCCATACCAGCCGAGCTTGCCGACTTGGTCCGCGAGACTTTTGTCTTCGAGGATATGAACTGTGGAAAGCGAGCGAAGAATACTGGTCTTGCCGCTGCCTCTCGTCCCTGCGACGAAGACCGGCTTGGCGGCGGCAGAAATCAAGGCCGACTTCTGACTGAACCACAGTATCGGGCGACTTTCGTACTCGATCCTGTTGGGGCCGAACGGATTCTCCATCTCTATTCGTCCCTTACCTTAATGCGCCAAGCCGAGTTTGCCTTCGTGAGGCCGTCTATCTCGACGAAGCGCGCCGCTTGGAGCATCAGAAGAGAGTCTTCCAAATCTAGCCCGAGCTCGGCGGAGGCGGCAATCTCAGTGATCTCGTCCCAGAAGAGTAACCCATTCCCGCGCCTGGTGGCATGGTCGCGCAGTCGGCGCATCAGGTCAAACGTGTCGTTGTTCAGAAAGGCCTTGCCGTTGGACATAGTCGAGATGAAGCAATGTTCGCCTTCCATGACCGTCCCGTCGGCGACATTGGTGCGGTAGGGTATAAGTCGGATGCCGACGAGCTCTCCCTGATCGGTCGTGAAGAAGACGAGCTCATTGAAACCTGACTGTATCTCTGGTGCTGAGATGCAGATCAATTTGCCGTCCGGAAACCTTGGATCGTTGACGATCTCGACCGGATCGGCATGTATGTGTCCATGCAGGTAGACGATAGGCTTGTTGCCCTGCAGCAGCTGAGTTCTGACAAATCCGCTGTTGAGCATCTCCGCGTATGGCGTAATGCGCGGAGTCTTTTGTGGCAGCAGATTGTGATGGCCGATCATGATGCCGTAACGCATGTCGGGCTGCTGGAGCAATTCCTGTAGGCCTGCAAGCATCTCACGCGAGATGTATGGCGTGTCCATCTGACCGTAATACTCGTCGTCGGACGCCTCCTTGTCTGGATCGCTGGGAGGTGTCGCGGGCGAATGTCCCGAGGTGTCCGGCGAGCCGAGATCTACAGGTTCTGTAGAAGGACCGAGTGCCTCGAGACGATCACGAAGGAACGCGGGAAGGTTCTGAAGCTCCCAACTGCCTATCGCTGTGTTGACGAGGATGAAGTTTGCGCCTGCGGATCCTGTCGGAAGTCTGAAGTGCACGGGTTGGTCCACGGGAACGGTCTGCCAACCCAAGCGGGCGGCTAAACTCGCCATTTCGCTGAATTTCTCAGTCGGTCCAAGTTCGCGCGCGTCATCACGGTTCACATCGTGATTTCCCGGTACGAATATCAACGGAAGCGCCTTTGAACTGCGCCCCTGTGCGCGGCAGAGCAACGTGAAATGCTGGAATGCCGAAGCAATGAAAGTCTTGTCGCCACGGCTCGTGAAATCCCCCATGAAGGCGATCGAATCCAAGGGCTTCGAAGTCGTCAGCCGCCGAAGCTTCGTCAAGACGGCACGCAGCGAAGACGCGCGTAGCTTCTGCGTTATTTTCGGAGCGAACTTGCTATCCTTGGCATCGATGTTGCTAGAGGAAGGATGCCAATCCGGATAGTGAATATCGCCTACTTGAAGGATTCGCACCCGTCGCATAACTCGCCCCCCGCCGAGAGCCATAGACTAATCCGTTCGCTTTTGCCAAGCGCGAAACGATCATCCGACCGCATCGCCTGGAAAGCGCGTTTATCTTTTTGTTGGTAATGGAGAGGCACGACGCAATTGTGCCCCCGGTTGCTTGTCTGCCCACCAAATGGGCACTCAATCTGGGCGCATGGCTTATGATTTCTCGAGTTTGTCCCATAACGAGTTTGAGGATTTGGCCCGCGACCTCGTAGGTCGCGAGATCGACAAGCGTTTCGAGGCCTTTCCCGAGGGACCGGACGACGCGATGGATGGTCGACATGCCCTTGCCGGCGGCGACATTGTGCAGGCGAAGCACTACCAGCGGTCAGGCTTCTCGGCGCTGAAATCCAAGATGAAGAGCGAGCGCACAGCCATTGATGGCTTGGCGCCCTCGCGATACTTCCTCGTCACGTCGGCTTCGCCCGCGGCAGGCGGACACCGGCATGCGCAGCAGGATGAAGCCAGTGAGGGCCAGTAATACACGACAATAGTCATTAGGCTAGAGTACAGTCGCCTTGGGAGGCTGTTCGAATTCAATCCGGCGCTTTTCGGCATCCTTTTTTCGTTTGGTGGTGTCGATACGATATTGGTCAATTCCATCAAGATCGCTCTTCATATCGTTTGGTGTTGGAACTGGAATGGCCTTGGCGGACGCCATGTCATGTCCAGAACGCTCCGAAACTCGCTTCATGGCCCAATAGATTCGCTTGTGGTCTTCGTCCTCGACCACCACACCCTTCAGGCTCTGTGTCTTGACATCGCTGTTAAATCGCTCGACGACTTTACCGAGCAGGATTTCTTCAACGAGCCTCTCCCAGGTTTCCCGAAGATCGCTGTAGAAATCCTTCGCTGACCTTCGCCAAGCATCGGTGGTGAAATCAGTGGCGCCGTCGAAGCTCTTCAGGCGCGTCTTGAGAGTCTCGATGCGCTTCGTGACAGACTGTGCGATCCACGGCTCGTCAGTTTCGCTAATCAAGCCAAAACCGGCAGATTCGGACTTGTTGATGTAGTTTCGAACAAGGGGAATCGGCGGATTGGCCTGCGCAGCTGCGTCAACCACCTCGTTGAAGAACAGAAGATTATGGGTGAAAATAATAATCTGACGTCCTGTGGCCGCTTCTTTTACGAGCCTTGCCGCGACCCGCCTGATCCGAACATGGTCGAGAGATGACACGGGGTCGTCGATGATCATGCCTTGACGCGATGTGTCTCCTCCGACCTCGGCTAAGAAACAGGCCAGGGCAAGCGCGCGCTGCTCTCCTTCGCTTAAGACCTTGCTGTTTGAGATCGCTTTTGCCGCGTTGAGCCCGACCTCGAAATAGCTCTGCCCATCTTGACTACGATCATTAACTGCGAACGGGATGTGCGTTAACGCCAGAGTCTCAATCTCGGCGACGACGCGCTTTTCGAGATCCTGCATGACGAGGCTTCGTCGAAGCGACGTCATCTGCCGTGACACCGAGCCTGTTTCGACAGCATCGCAGCATGAGAGAAGCTTGCGCCGCTCTTCGAGATTCGCCAAGCGCGCGAGAACGATGGTGAGATCGTCGCCCAGTTTTTTCCGATCCTTGAGTGTATCGCGACGAGCTCGATCGGTAGCGCGGTTCCCGTCGTCGGCCGCTGCCTTGTCGTCCGTCAGCGCTTCGGCCTCTAGCGCCTCCGCCTCCGTTCGGAGTTTCGATGCAACTGGCGCCGCAAGTTGCGGGAACGCAGCGTACTCGGACAGCGCAGCCGCAACGACAATTGCATCACGCCTTTTACCTGCCTCGACATAATATGCCGAGATCAGGGCCACCATCGCCTTGCGTGCGGCGGACAGATCGCCAAACTCTCCGAGAGCCGCCTCAACCGCCTCCCCGGTCGCAATGGTGAGTCCTTTGATTTGGCGCAGGGCCTCTTCATGGGCAATAGATGCGACTTGCGCCGCCTTATTTGCGGCGCCCGTTACGAAGTCATTGAAGGATTGGATCCGCCCCGCGGCGTCCGCCGTCATCGGCTCCTGGCAGAGCATGCAACGATCGCCTTCCTGATCTGGCAAGTGCTGATGATCGATGCCAGTGACGCTCGCTAAATAGGCTCGTGCATGGTCGAACATATACCGCCAGGGAGAAAGCCCAACGCCGCTCAACGGCATAGTCGCGAACGCTCCTGAGGCGGCAAGTTGTGCAGCCTGCGCTGTAGAATCGGCTGTTGCATATAGATTGCGATAAATCTCGAGGGCCGCCGCTGAGAGAGCCGCGTCGATCTGTTCAGATGCAGTCAGCAGTTTTTCCAAGGCCGCCTTGGCACGCCGACGCTTTGTCGCCATCGTTGAAGGGTCGCTTGCCAGAGCCTGTTCGAGGCCAGCGAGATCAGCCATGTCCTGCTCTGAGAGGGCAGCGAGGTTTTTGATTTCGGCTGCGGAAGGCATCACGTCCTTTGACTTGATTTCGAGACGAGCCAGCAGCTTTACGACCGCGCCGGCAGCTGTGTACCCACTCGGCAATGGTGTCTTTAGGTTCTTTTCGATCGCTTTGATTTCTTCCCGGAAGTCGGCTTCGAGCTCGGTGCGGTGACGTCCATGGCTTTCGAGAAGCGCGATGGCTGCGGGCAGAAAACCGATACGGTTTTGCTTATCGACGTAGAGGCGAGCGTTCGCGGAGTCGAAAACGGAGATCCGTGCAATTGACGCGGGGGGCAGCGTTCCGTCCTTCCAGGTTATGGGGGTCGGTTCCGTAGCACCCTCTTCGAGAAACCGGACAAGCACTTCGGCTGGCGGTTTGGTGCCGATCTCGAACACGTTGCCAAGAAGATCATCCGCCGTCAGACTACGGCAAAGCTTCTTCGCGATCCGGCAATAGCCGCTCTTTCCGCTTCCATTGTCGCCGTAGATAATGGTGATGCCATCGGTGGCGAAACGCAGTTGCTGCTCTTCGGCGAGGCGGTTCAAATGCTTGACGGGGCCGAGTGAGCAAAGCACCGCGCGCGGCTCGTTCGAACTGTTGGCCCTCAAATGCTCCGCCGAGAGCGGAGAGCATTCGGGCAGATCAGCGGTAAATCCACCGACGTGGCGGACCCGAGCTGTTACACCGGCCTTATCCTCCTGCTCGAGGTTGAAGCCCGGCCGCGCGGCGTGTCTTCTTAAGGCATCCCTAATCCAGTCGGGCTGCTTATCCGCCCATTCCAAAAGTCCAACCTCGGCCATTCCTGCCCCCCGAATCTTACCATCATTATACTTATTGATTAGTCCAGATTCGATGAATTCGCTTGTCTGGACAAATTTTCCTCGCGATCGCACATAGAGTGCTGGAGATGTACCCAATAAATGACCTCCCCCCGCGCCGCTAGGTCAGCAAACAAATGCTTCAGCGATCAAACGTCTCCACAACGACATCAGCAATCAAAGGCATTGGACCGCGCGCACGAATTTAGGTAGCCGGCAACGCGTACGAGGAGATAGAGCTGGAAGTGCGTGCCTTTCGATAGTCTATGGGCGGAATTCGACCGCCTCACCGATAGGCCGATCGAGGTTCGCCGTCACTGTCGGGCTGGGTCCGAGTCCGCGATAGGCGCCACGACAGCGCTCGCGATAGGCGCGCAACGCTTGGTCCATGGCGCCCGGACCGCCACACATTTGCGGATGACGTCCTGCCCGTCTTGGGTTTCAGCAGCGTGCGCCGGCGCTCCGATTTCCGCGACTTTTGGATCCCCTCCAATCGTGACGACCGATTATCGCCTGTCTCCATTTCGACCGTTATCTGGGCGGTAACACTTTTAGAAATCTATGCTGCTGGACATAAGCGGCGACCATACCGAGAATTTACTTTCAAATTCTGGCGGCAAAGTTCTATCGTAAATGAAAATAGGGGATGGGGTATGGAAACGAGTTCGGAGACTGGCGATGCTGCCGGTATATCAGCCGCGCCCGTAATAGAAGTCGTGGCGGACATCGCCGCCAGCTTTACATATGCGTCCTTCCAAAATGCTATTCCGGTGATCCGGTCTATCGCGCTCAACAACCCGACCCAGCAGGGTTTCGAAAAATGCACTCTCGAGCTGACATCGAACCCCCTTTTTTGCGCGCCAAAAGCTGGACAATTGATCGGATCGTTGCTGGCGACCGGCTTCCCTTAAGCGATCGAAAAATCGATCTCGACGCCGGCTATCTGGCCGGTCTCAACGAGGCTGAGCGCGGGGAGATAACGTTGCGCCTAACCTCAGGAGGCGCAGTGCTGGCCGAGCAGCGCGTTGCGGTGCGCCTGCTTGCCCGCGACGAATGGGGTGGCGTCGTCGATATGGCGCAATTGCTCGCCGCATTCGTCATGCCGAACGACCCGGCGATCGCAGGACTGCTGCGTTCCGCAGCGGAGCTGCTCGCAGCGCATGGTCATCCTTCCAGCCTCGATGGCTATCAAAGCGGCAATCCGCAACGCGCATTCATGCTGGCGGCCGCAATTTATTCGGCCATTGCTGGCCTATCGCTGCATTATGCAGAGCCACCTGCGAGCTTCGAAAGCCGCGGCCAAAAAATTCGACGTCCCTCAATTATTACGGCAGAAAAGCTGGCAACCTGTCTCGATACCAGTCTGTTATTCGCGTCCGCCCTGGAGGCGACGGGCTTGCATCCCGTCGTTTTGATGTTTCAGGGACACGCGGCCGTCGGCGTCTGGATGACACAAAGGACGCTCGCCAACGCCATTGAACCCGATGCCATGGAGGTCCGCAAGGCGCTGGCATCGCGCGAACTCATCGTGTTTGAGACGACAGGCGTGACGCATCGGCCGGCGATGACGTTGGAGGCTGCCCAACACGCAATCGAACAGCGGCTCGACGAAACGCAGGTAGCCACCTTTGTCGCAGCCATCGATATACGCCGCTCGCGCAGCGGCGGCATCACACCGCTTGCTTCGCACGAACCGACGCGCCGCAGCGTGGATGCAGAGGCGGCAACCGAAATCGCGTTGCCGTTGCCAGCCGCACCGGCCGTGGTAGCCCTGCCGGTCGAGATCGTCGAGGTAAAGCCGACGACAGCGGCCGGACGGATCGACCGCTGGCAGAAAAAGCTCCTCGATTTGACACTGCGGAACCGCCTGCTCAATTTTCCGGACTCCAAGAAGACAATTCCGTTTCTTTGTACTGACGTCGGCTACCTCGAGGACCGTCTGATGGCAGGCGCTTCGATCCGGCTGATTTCGCTCCCCGAACAGAATCCACTGGGCGAGCGGGATGCTGTCCTCTATCGCGAGGTGCACGGACGTGACCTCCAGCGTGGCTTTGCCGCGGAAGCGCTTCTGCGCGACGAGCTCCCGTCGACGCTCGATGGGCGTCAATTGGAATCCCGGCTGATCGATCTTTACCGGCAAGTGCGCAACGATTTTGCCGAGGGCGGCGCGAATACGCTCTTCCTGGCGGTCGGCTTCCTGCGCTGGAAGAAGAAGGCCGAGGACGAGCGCAGCTATCGCGCGCCATTGCTGCTCGTACCGGTCAAAATCGAGCGCCGCAGCGCAACATCGCATTTTACCTTGCGCTTCCATGAAGATGAACCGCGATTCAACGCAACCTTGTTGCAGTTTCTCGAACGCGACTTCGAGCTCAAACTGCCACAGTTTTCCGGTGAGCTGCCCGAGGACGAAAGCGGCGTTGATGTGCCGAGGCTGCTCGGTCTTATGCGCCAGGCAGTGCGCGACGTCCCCGGCATGGAGGTGGTGGACGAGACGGCGCTGTCGACCTTTTCCTTCGCCAAGTTTCTCATGTGGAAGGATCTGGTCGAGCGTACCGATGCGCTGCGCGAAAACCGTGTCGTGCGCCATCTGATCGACACGCCGGAGATAGCTTTCGAGGGCAATGGCGCATCATTCCGCGACGAGCGCGAACTCGACCGGCACTATGCCCCGTCCGACATGGTTTTGCTGCTGCCGGCCGACTCCTCACAGACCGCCGCAAGTCTTGCCGCCGCTGAGGGTCGCGATTTTGTCATCATCGGTCCTCCCGGCACTGGCAAGAGCCAGACCATTGCCAACATGATTGCCAACTGTCTTTCAGTTGGCAAAACCGTGCTGTTTGTGGCCGAGAAGACGGCGGCGCTCGATGTGGTGTATCGCCGCCTGCGCGAACATGGCCTGGGCGCGCATTGTCTCGAACTCCATTCCAGCAAGGCGGACCGACGCAACTTTCTCACCCAGCTCAGGATCAGCTGGGAAAGCGGCGTGCGCGTGGACGCAGCGGAGTGGATTGCGATCAACGAGCGGCTTCGCGTCCGTCGCGACGAACTGAATGCCTATGTCGAAGCGCTGCATCGGCACCATGTCAATGGTCTGACGCCTTATCTGGCGCTCGGCATCGCTCTCAAGAACAAGCGGCAGCACGCTCCGAGATTGTCCTGGCCATCGCGCGATTCCCATGACGAGGCAAACCGGCTGGCGCTGGAGCATATTGCCGCCGAAACAGGTCTCGCATTTCAGTCGGTGGAGATGCGGTCGGTCTTGCGTCTTATAGATGTCACCGAGTGGACGTCAGGCTGGCAGGACAATTTGCTCGAAGGGGCAAAGACCCTCAAGAATGCGTCCGAGGTTCTAGCGACCGCACTCGACGCCTTCCTGGTGAGCATCGGCCTGCGCGCCAAAGGCGACGCGTCAAAAGCGGAGCTCGAAGCGCTGCGAAAACTAGCAGCGGCACTCCAGGACAGTGCCGGCTATGACGTCAGCATTGTCTTTGATCGAGATTTCGCCCAGTTGCGGAGAGCCCTCGCCACTCTCAATGAGGCAATCGGAGACTATCGCAAGTCTCGCAAGGACCTGTCGGCCCGCTATGACGAGGCTGCCGTTGCGCGCATACGGGTGGAGGACATAGAGCAGCAATGGCAGCAGGCCGCTTCTGCATTCTGGCCAAACAGTCAGTTGGGCAAACGCAAAGTCCAGAAGCTGCTTCAAGGCTATGTCACAGAGGGGGTAGCCGATCCTCAGCACGACTTGCTGCTGTTGCGCCTGATGCAGGACCGCCGGGCCACTGTCGAAGCCAACATCCTATCTGGGAAGCCGATCGGATTTGCCGCACTTGATACCGACACCCACCGTATCGATCAGATACTCTCGATGGCCGAAAGGCTTCGACAGACGCTACGCCTGCCCGGCCTCGGCACGGAGGATTTCAAAGCGCTCCTGCAAGCAACCGCCCCGAGCCTGCGAAGCGGTGCAGCAGATAGCACGATGCGCTATGGGGCAGCCCGCTTCCTTGCGGCTTCTGCAGCATTCGAGGCTGCCAAGACCCAATTTGCGATCCCTGCTGGAAAGACGCCTTCTTGGGCAGAACATGATAACCCGCTGACCGAATTGACGACTGCGATGGGAGACTTGCTCGACGCCCGTCATCTTCTCCGGGACTGGACTTCGTGGTGCGGCATTCGTCGCAGGGCTGTCAGTCACAATCTGGGAGCGTTGGTCGACGATATCGAGGCGGGTCTAGTGCGACCAGCTGAAGCTCAATCCGCGTTCCGCCTGGCCTATGTACGCTGGTGGCTGCCGGCCACGCTGGATGCCGATCCGGTGCTGCGGAATTTCCGTCGCTTCCAGCACGAGCACGCCATCGAAGATTTCCGGGAAATCGACGATCTTGTCCGCGCTCAAGCAAGCCTTCGCGTCATCAGTGCCATCGCTCATGGTTTGCCGGCTGTGCAAGGCGTCCCGCGCAATTCCGAGTTGGGCCTGTTGCGCCATCAGATGGAATTGCAGCGGCCCAGCCGGTCAATCCGCGAGATGATTGGCGCGATGCCGACGAGCTTTGCCAAGCTCGCGCCGTGCATGCTGATGTCCCCTCTTTCAATCGCTCAATATCTACCGCCCGACCAAGCCCTGTTCGACGTGGTGATTTTCGACGAAGCATCGCAGATCACCACCTGGGACGCCGTCGGTGCCATCGCGCGAGCCCATCAAACCATAATCGTAGGCGATCCCAAGCAGTTGCCGCCCACCAATTTCTTTGGCCGCAACGAGGAGGACGAGGAAGTCGTCGAACACGAAAAGGATCTTGAGAGCATTCTCGACGAAGCCAAAGCGGCCGGCATCCCGGTACGTGACCTGCGCTGGCATTATCGTAGCCGCAATGAGTCGCTGATCGCCTTTTCCAACCATCACTACTATCAGAACCGGCTCATCACATTCCCTTCGCCAACGGTGGAAGATCGGGCAGTTCAGCTGCGAAAAATCACGACCGGCATCTATGACCGTGGCAAAAGCCGCACCAATCGAATCGAAGCCCAAGCGGTAACCGACGAGGCGGTCAGCAGGATGCGGCGTTGGCTGGCCCTACCGGAAAAGGACCGACCCACGCTCGGAGTCATCACTTTCAACGCGCAACAGCAGTCGCTCATCCTCGACCTTTTCGACAAGGCACGCCAGACAGAGCCGGAGCTTGAATGGTTCTTTGCCGACGAGCGTATTGAGCCCGCCATCGTCAAGAATCTGGAAAATGTCCAAGGGGACGAGCGTGACATAATCCTGTTTTCGATCACCTTTTCGCAAGATAATGCCGGCAAGCGCAGCATGGATTTCGGCGCGCTGAATCGGGACGGCGGCGAACGCCGGCTGAATGTCGCGGTGACGCGTGCGCGGCAGGAACTGATCGTATTTTCAGGTTTTGCCGCCGACCAGATCGACCCCAACCGAACCAAAGCGATCGGCGTACAGCATCTCAAAGCCTTTCTCGATTTTGCCGAACGCGGCGCTGTGGCATTGCCAGCGCAGGAACGCGGATCGGTCGGAGCCCTGGAATCCCCTTTCGAGGAGGCCGTCGCTGCCGAGCTTGAGAAGCGCGGATGGACCATCGTTCCTCAAGTCGGCATTTCGGGCTTTCGAGTGGATATAGGGATCCGGCATCCCGATCTCGCCGGCGCCTATCTGGCTGGGGTCGAATGCGACGGCGCGACCTATCACAGTTCTGCCACGGCGCGAGATCGAGACAAGGTCCGCGAGCAGGTCCTGCGCGGCCTCGGGTGGAACATTGTCCGGGTATGGTCAACCGATTGGTGGTTTGATCTCGAAGGTTGCACCGAGAGGCTTCATGCCAGCCTGGCCGCGCTGCTCGAGGAAAGCCGTCGCAAACAGGCTGAACAACAGGAAAGTGAAGCCGCGATCCATTGGGACATGGGACATAAGGTCGACCCCATGGACCCATTGCCAGCCGAAGACCTAGCATCGGCCGGCGAACCGGAACATCCGTCGATAAAATCAGAGCCAGAACTTGTCGCCGCTCCCCTCGCGACGGGAGAGCGCCCATCGGCATCTGCAGGAATTTTGCCTGCGGCCGCGCATTCGACGCATGATACCGTACCGACGGGCGGCCGTTATCGCCTGACTGATCTAACCGGATTTTCCACCAGCCCGGATCAGTTTTATGACTTCGTCTACCGAGGCACGCTGCGGTCCATGGTCGACGCGGTGATCGAGCAGGAAGGACCTCTGCGAGATGACGTCCTTGCGCAGCGCATCGCACGGGCGCATGGCTGGCTCAGAACGGGCAACAAGATTCGGGAGCGGATCGACCTGCATCTGCGCGAGTTCGATAGAACTGAAGAATCCAGCGGCAGCTTCCTATGGAAGAGAGGGACGGTGGTCGACCTGCTTGATTATCGCATGCCGTTCGATGCCGATGCCCGCCGGTCCATTGCCGACATTCCAATCGCCGAGCTGGCCGCTGTCGTCGTTGCGAACGAGGACATTCTGGAACAGTCCGACCCCGCTCTCGACCTTGCACGTCTGCTCGGTGTCGAGCGACTTGCGGCGATTTCACGCTCCCGGCTGGATGAAGCCATCGATCGCGCCCAGCGCAACCTGGCATCGACATAGTCTCGGAGACTCCATGTTTCGATTCATCCACAGCTCCGATCTTCATATCGGCAAGCGGTTCGGCAACATGCCAGAGGATCTGCGCGGGCGGCTCCGTGAAGCGCGCCATGGCGCGATCAGCCGGCTGGCAGAGCAGGCACGCGTCCATGGTGCATCCACCATACTTCTGGCCGGCGATACGTTCGATACCGAAACGCCCACTCCAGCGATGTTGCGGCAGGCCATGGCCGAGATGAGCCAGAGCGCGCCTCTGCGCTGGATATTGCTGCCTGGCAACCATGATTCCCTGTTGGCTGATCAATTGTGGAGTGCAGCGGACAGCGTTGTGCCGGACAATGTCCTGCTGGCGACGCGGCCCGAAACCCTGACCATTGGCGCGGACGTGGCGCTGCTGCCTGCACCTTGCACCACCCGCAGACCCGGTCGCGACCTTACCGAGTGGATGAACAGCGCCGCGACGCCGCAAGGCGCCATCCGGCTCGGCCTTGCTCATGGCGCTATTCAGAACTTTTCCGAAGATTCAGCAGCGTCCGATGTCATTGCACCAGATCGCGCGACTAAGGCCGGCCTCGATTATCTGGCACTTGGCGACTGGCACGGACCCGTCACCATCAATGAGCGCAGCCGTTATAGCGGTGCGCCCGAACCTGACCGTTTCAAGCATGATACACCCGGTCAGGCCCTTGTCGTTTCCATTGCCGGGCCTGGCGCCGTGCCCGAGATCGTGGCCGTTGAAACAGCTAGCTTTTCCTGGAAAACCGCTCCCCTGCATCTGCTGTCTGGCGACGACAGCGCCGCGGCATTTGAAGCGTTGCTTCCACCGGCTCATCTGCGGCGTCAGACTTTGCTGCGAATTGCCGCGTCTGGCCGGGTGCGGTTAAGTGGGCGAACGATCCTTCAAGCGGCGATCGCGGTAGCCGCGCCCGACTTCGCCTATCTGGAACTGGACGGGGACGGGCTCGCGACCGACTGCGAAAGTGGCGATTTGGATCGGATCGACCGCTCTGGTGCCCTTCGCGAGGCAGCGCAGGCACTGTTGGATGAAAGCAGCGACGAAACCCGGTCGGCTGTCGAACGCGACATATCGCGAGAAGCACTGGTTCGGTTGTTCAGCTATTGCGAGGCGATGGGATCATGAAACTTACGGCCCTTCGGCTCCACAACGTCAAACGGTTCGCCGGGCAAGGCGTCGCCATCGAAAACATCGGCGACGGCGTCAACGTGCTTTGCGCGGTCAATGAGTTCGGCAAATCAACCTTCTTCGAAGCGCTGCACGCACTCTTTTTCCAGCCTCACACGGGCACACCCGAAGGCGTGCGACTGTTGCGGCCTTACAGTGGGGGCAATCCGGTGGTGGAGGCCGACATCACCACTTCAGAAGGACGCTATCGACTTGCCAAGCAGTTTTATGGCGGCAGGCTGGCCAGCGTTATTGACCTCGACGGCGGGCGACTGTTGGCTCAAGCCGATGAGGCCGAAGCCTTTATCGGCAAACTAATCCATGGCGGAAGCGCAGGACCGGCAGGATTGCTCTGGGTTCGCCAAGGGGTCACCGGCATCGAAAGGCGCAGCAAAAGCGAGGAGGACGGCGAAAGACGCGTGCGCGAAAGCCTACTGTCCTCGGTTCAGGGGGAAGTTGAAGCCCTGACCGGCGGGCGACGCATGGCCGAAATCGCCGCGGCATGTGAAGAAGAACTCTATAGCCTGGTTACGTCAACGCTGCGTCCCAAGAGCGGCGGTCTCTATGCGGCAGCGCTCGACGAGCGTGACAAGCTGGTGAAAGACGAGCAGCGTCTCAGCGCCGAAGTCACCGGTCTGCGCGATTCGCTCGACAAGCGGCGCATGGCGTTGGCGCGTCTGTCTGAGCTTGAAAACCCCGAAGAAGGCGCCACTCGGCGGGAAGCCATCTCGGCCGCGGAAGCCGCAGTCGAGGCCGCCAAATCGCACAGCGAAGCCTTGAAAGCCGCCGAGGCGGAAGCTGCCCTTGCCGCAATTCACCACGACGCGGCGCAGCAGGCCCTCGATAGTTTTCGGACCGCGCTCAAACGAGCCACGGATTTGCGCCAGCAGTCGACGATTGCGCAGCTTCGCCGCAGTGAGGTTCTCGATCGGCGCGCTTCTGCCATTGCCGAAAACGAACAAGCGATGGGCGAAGTTCAAGCAGCCGAACTGGAAGAGCGCGAAGCACGCGAATTGCTCGCGCGGCTGGATGCGACTCTTTTGGCGCGTGACGCTGCCGAACAACTGGCCGGCTCGGACAACCGGTTGAAACAAGCCGAAGTCGCCAGAACCCAGATCGAAGATGGAGAGGCAGCACTGGCGATGCTGGCGGTGCCGGAACAAGCTGTCGAGCAACTCCAGGCGCTCGAAATCGAGATCGCCAGCCTTCGTGCAGCTCACCTGGCAACCCTGCCGACGCTATGCATGGAATACCGGGACGGCGCCGCCGATTTGGTGACCATCGATGCCAAGCCCTTGCCCCATGCAGAAGACCAAAGCTTTGCTGGCACCGTACGCCTGGATATTGCCGGCATCGGAGCCTTGACCCTGCGATCGAATCGGCCGCAGCAGGCCGACCGGACCATCGAAGACGCCGAAGCGAAGCACCGCAGCCTGCTTGCGTCCCTCGGTGTCGATAGCCTCAGGACGGCACGCCAGCGCCTAGTGGAAGCGCGCGACAAAGCTACCGAACTGGGCTTGGCGCGTCAGCGACTTGCCGATCTCGCGCCCAAGGGGATACAGCAATTACACGAGGAGCTTGCTCGTCTGAGTGCCCTCGGGGCCGGGGACCTCGAACTCAAAGTCGATCCAGAACAGATCCGGCAACATCATGCCGCAGCCGAGCAGCGTGTGGCGACAACACGCAACAGCGTGCGCGAGGCCTTGCCTTTGCGCAGCCATGCCGACGAGGCTGTCATGGCTGCGGAGACGGCTTATGTCACCATCCAGGCGGAACTGACCAGCCTCGAGGTCATATTGGGACCCGATGCAGCGCGCGAGGAAAAGGGGCGCTTGCTGCTCACCGAGGCCACCGCACGACAAAAGCTGCGCGAAGCGGCCGAAATGCGCGCTGCTCCCCTGCGCGACGGCGCTCGCGATCTCACCAGCGCTGAAGCCGTTCTGCGCCGCGCCCGTTCGGTTCAGGATGCCGCCACACAGGAAGCAAGTCAGTTGCGTGTAACCCTGGCCGATCTCAATGGCCATATTCGCACTCGGTCCGACGACGCGGTGGAAGAAGCTTTGCGCGAGGCCACAGAAAAATTGGAAATCGCTGGAGAGCGAGCGAGACGCTTCGAATTCGAAAAAGCCGTCCTCGACCGGCTGCGCACGACGCTGGTCGCTGCGCGCTCGACGGCACGCGATCTTTATCTGAAGCCGGTCATGTCCGAGCTGCGACCGCTGCTTGGATTGCTATTCGATGACATCTCCATAGTGTTCGACGAGAACACACTGTTGCCACAGACCGTTCGCCGCAATGGTCAGGATGAGGATGTCGATAGGTTGAGTGGCGGCATGCGAGAACAGCTTTCGGTTCTGACACGTCTGGCCTTCGCCCGTTTGCTTGCCCGCGACGGCCGACCCACACCGGTTATCCTGGATGACGCTTTGGTTTATTCCGATGACGACCGCATCGAGCGCATGTTCGACGCTTTGCATCGTCAATCACACGATCAGCAGATTCTCGTTTTCTCCTGCCGCCAACGCGCGTTTGCAAAACTCGGCGGTAACATTTTGCAGATGAGCGACTGGCAACCGGGTCGGTCATAAGCGGAGATCGCGCAGCCTCAGCTAGGGCGACGGCAGATCGTATCGTGTTACGATTGCAATGCCGTTTTCGATCTCGATTTCGATAACTTCATTAATCAGGAATTCCTCTGGGCCAAGATCCTCGAGGAGAGCATCGAAGAGCTCTCTCTGTTTTTCAGGCCCGACCTGAGGGACGACGATAATCAGGCCGGCGTGAACCGGTTCTTTGGCATAGAGCTTCCTGAAGTCCTTAGCATTGTTGGTGACGAAGGTGAAATCCTCATCGATAATGAGCGGCATGAGGTCCCAGTCGGTTTCGCCGCTTAGCCCAAGCCAGTTGACGTGGTTTGCTTCATGTCCGCGTTCTTGGGCTACCGCAACCAGAGACGTGTGCAGGCACTCATCGATCAGAAACCTCACGAGGTCACACGCGTCTCGACCTGGCCGACGGACCTGGGTCGCCCTTCAAAACCACGCGCTTCGACGACTTTATTTTCACGCCCTGCTCGACCAGCTTCTTAGGCCGCCCACGAACCGGGTGCGCGGCGACCCACATTCTGGCGAGCTCAATCACGCGCGGCGTTAGCTTCGGATATCCCTCCAGAACCTCCGCTTCATCTGCGCCCTGCGCTAGCATCGTCGTGATCATACGAACAGGGATGCGGGTTCCTTTGAAGACAGGCTCTCCGCCCATCACCCCTTTAACGCGGCCGATGGCGGCCTCCGCTTCATCAAGATCCACGATGCGCGCTTTGAGCTGTTTACGTGCCTCGGCGACGTCGACGATCAGCAGGTCGTCGGCCCTTACGGTCTTGGCCCTTGGGGCAGCTTTGATTTCCTCGAACAGGCGGTAGCGACGATCAGCGGGCAATGTCGCACCCACGCCATACCAAAGCTTGAGCCGCAGCAAATCCTCGCCGGTCAATGCCCGTCGGACGACCCCACCGATGCGCCGAGCAGTGCTTGGCACAGTATCGACAATGCGTTTGTCGATCGCATTGTGCACGGCCTTGATTCCTATCCCGCTGACGGCGGCTGCCTCTGCGGGGGTGTAGATGCGAGCAAGTGTGCCCATTATTCTTCTCCTTATAAAGAATAATATAGGCCGTTTGACCCCCTCCGTAAAGGCACGCGTCTTTGGAATCACGGCGGTTAGCAAAGGCGGTGGTGAGCCGAGAGGCCTCACAAACCCTTGGGGCTCGAGATGGCAGACTCGGCGCAGTATAATTGCGCTAACTATCGAATTTGCAGTTGGCGACAAACGACACACGAGTTCGTCGCGGACTTTTAACTCTGCGAAGGCGCGTCTTCGAGCGCTTTGAAACCCTACACCCATCTGCAGGCCATCTGTATCAAGCTTTGGACCAAAACCGTTTCCATCGCTCACGAGCGTTCTCTCTGGGGGTCTCAAGTGGGGCTTGCCCATGGCCACGAATTTTTGGGCGACAGCGGTGCAGAGGCCGCATACCGCTGCCTGCTTGACGTCGCTGACCGTGTCCATGTCCGAAATTTGCCTACAAATTTCGGACGCCCTTGGGCGCGCTAGATTCGCTATGGAAAGCTGGAAGCACTCGCAAGCCCGGTGGCCACAGCGTCTGCAGCGCCAAGCTATTCCTCCGTATCCAAACCCGCATCCTCATGGCCACTAGCCAACTCTGGCATAATTTCACCAGCAAGCAGCTCATCTCTGCTCAGCAGCCCGGCATCCTCGAGCGCCTCGCAGTCCGGGAGATCGCGAAGCGTGTCGAGGCCGAACTCGAGCAGGACGCTTTTGTCGTCACATAGGTGTAGGGAGCGCCGGGCGTCGGACTGCGCGGGTTCGACGCGATCAGGCCGGTGCCGCAGATGGCCGATCAGGTCGCGACTGATTACTTCCCGAAAACCGACGACAATTCGGCGCGGGTAATCGGCTGGAAGTGCCGATGCACATCAGCATCAGCACGTCCGACCACGTCAGGTCCACGGCACGCCCGCTGCTTCCGCAGGCGCGGATGGCATCGGCATAGGCCGGCCGTGTCAGGTGCTTCCAGCCGCCGGCGACAGCGACGAGGTCATAGGGCCGTCCGCGCAGCTCTCGGATGTCGTCGATGAGAAGGTCACGGGCGAGCTCGCGGGAGAGACTGCACCGCAAGCGCGTCCCGCGCGCGCGAACTGCTCGATCAACTGATCTCAGACGACGACGAATCTCGTCCAGATTCCAAAAGCGGTGGCCGCAGCGGCGCTTTGCGGGCTCGCGTTACCACAGATCGCAGAACTGTGATCTCGCCTTGTGCCCGAGACCGCAATCTGGGCTCGCGACGAAGCATATCGCTTGCGATCATCAAAGGACGCGTCGACGCCGTCGGTTGCCTTTTCCACCGCCGCCTCACACATCGTGTTGGGGCTGAAGAGCTACCTGCAAATCCTCGCAACGGGCGCGGCCGCATCCTTGATTTTACAAATTGACACGTCTTGGTTTTTAGAAAATGCCACGTGCGATGATGGCGCCAAAAAAAATGTCACGCGAGATGATCATGCCTGAGGTAAATGGTCCGCCAAAGTTGGGAAAGGTATACCGGTTGAATGGTGGATAGGTACGCCGGATAAAAAGGGCTTCGGGTTCCGGAAGACGAACTAATCGACGGATAGGCGCTGCTCGTGAGGGAAACTGCATGCGCATTACGGTTATGACCATCCAGGGATGTCGGATATGATCTTGAATAGTGACATTGCAGGCCAAAGAGCGGCCGAGAAGCTAGCAGAGGGCCTGAAATCGCAGGGCAAGCAGCAATACGAAGAAAGGTCGAGGGAACGCGAACGAGATGTGTCTCGTTAGGTCGCACGTTGCACCAGGGGTGCGTCGGAAGGCACTCCGCCGTGTCCTGAAGAGGTAGCCTGCACTTGAGAATAGCCACGGTGGTACCTTATTTTCGGCTGTGAAGCACACGAGACCCGCGACGTGAGACCCAGTTGCTCAATACCCAGTTGCTGGGTGAGCGTGCATGACTGCCAACGGAAGGTCTTGCACGCACCCTCGCGATCTTGAGCAATGGTCGCCATGACTTTCTTCTTGCAGGCTTTTGAGTGGCCCAGCCTGCAATCACCAGACCCCACCGACTCTAAAGAGCGTGGCAGACGGGATAGTCGAGGTTGCCCGGCACAATTACGCTCAAGGCTTGCGCCGCCCAGAGGACACGCTGAAAAGGCAGCATGGGCGCGCAAGCACGCCATTCACGAGAGGTTCGACATGAAGACTATGCAAGAAAAGACATTCCGGCATTCGTGCAAGCAGTTGTGGAGGCCGGCTGCAACATTTGCGCGATTGGCAACTTGGGATATGTCTTTGGCGATGCTGATTTGACGCCGGCGCAACGGAGGTCCGTCGAGCCACAGCTGCGCAGGATTGCTGAGATCTACGGCGAACGCGATCATCTCATGGACGAGATAGCTGTATATCTGCGGTCGATCGGACGCCATGTCGAGGTTGAGCCGAAGACAGGTGTTTCCTGATGGCCGCGATCGATCGCGTTCCGTAGTCGCCATTTCTATTGGGTAACGAGCAGCCGTCTTCCAACCTCTGAAACAAAAAAGAGGTGACCCCCAAAGGCCGCTCTCGAGACCGCAAGTCTGAGCCGCTAACGCATTGCGATAACCAGGCTGTCCGAACTGGGCGTCGATGCCTTCCTCGACCAGGTCGCGGTAGGCGGCGATCTCATCTACCGCATGCATAGCCAAGCCAGAGAAGTTTTCGGCAGCGGAATTCTCGGTCGCTTCCCCTTTTATGACTAGAGGGTGCGGCCGATCCGGCCGCGACGATCTCGCAGGGATTGCCATATACGGCAACACGAACACCGGCGGATCAATACTCGGATAATGGCGGCCGGCTATGTAGCGATCGATCGCGCACCAACATATCAATGCAATAGCTTAGTTGCTTTCAAAGGCGGGTCTCTACGAACTGCAAGCAAGCTAAACGATTGCGTCAACTCTTCCTCGCAGAGCGAAAACTCCGCGCCCACGCGATTTCTCTGCTGGAACAGCGGCACATCCTCAGCGCCAGGACACGGCCGCCGCCGTCGGGTTTTACGAAGCCGGTGATTGCATAAGTTGCCCGCAAGATATCATTGGTATCGGGAACGCCGCCGATGCCGCATCCTGAATAGAGCGGCCGCTTGCACCTGCCAGCCCGACGACCAGATCATATCTGCAACTCCATCTACCTGGACGTGGTGCAAATCACCTCGCTGAAGCCGCAAATCGTCGCCTTCGACCAGGATAACCACATCCGTGACCGCCTGAGCTACTCGGTCGATCTCGACGCACATGGCCGATACAGTTTTTCCATCCTTCACGAAGCGAATGAGACTTTGGCCATTCCAGCCCTGGTCTACGGGGCGTGACTTGTCCCCGATGCATGCGCGAGCTCTCCGCTCGGCCGGCCGCCGGACGTCGCCACCGGCCGAAGGCGCCCGAAGGCGCCCGAAGGCGCTTGACAAAGCAGCACCGGCCCATTCAACTTGAGGCATTCACCAGGGGAGTCCCGGTAAGGGGCTGAGATACTGCTGGCTTTCGCGGCGCAGTGACCCGTTGAACCTGATCCAGTTCATACTGGCGTAGGGACGGTGCAAGCGCTTTGCGGGAGTTTACGCCCGAGGTCCTGCTGCAGCAGGTCTACAGAAGCGTCTTTTCATCCTTCCGGCACAGAACTGGGTCTCCAATGCATGAGCAAAGGAGCCTCACGATGAATGCCCTCACCCCCGCCGTGTCGACGGGACCACTGCCCGCCTCGCGGAAAATCCACAAGCCCGGCGTCCTCTACCCGCAGATCAGGGTGCCGATGCGCGAGATTTCCGTCCATCCGACGGCCGGCGAACCGCCCGTCACCGTCTACGATCCGTCCGGCCCCTACACCGATCCATCAGTCCAAACCAGCATCGAAAAAGGCCTTGCCCGGCTTCGCCACGAATGGGTCACGGCGCGTTGCGATGTCGAAGCCTATGACGGCCGCCACGTCCGGCCGGAAGACAATGGATTCGCCACCGGCGAGCGCCTGACACCGGAATTTCCGATACGCAATCGGCCGCTCAAGGCCAAGCAGGGCAAGGCGGTGACCCAACTTGCCTATGCGCGCGCCGGCATCATCACGCCAGAAATGGAGTTCGTAGCCATCCGCGAGAATCTCGGCCGCGAGGTGATGCGCGGCAAGCTGCAACGCGACGGCGAAGCCTTCGGCGCGGCGATCCCAGATTTCGTCACACCCGAATTCGTGCGCGACGAGGTGGCGCGCGGACGCGCAATCATTCCCGCCAACATCAATCATCCCGAGAGCGAACCGATGATCATCGGGCGAAATTTCCTGGTGAAGATCAACGCCAACATCGGTAACTCGGCTGTCACATCGTCGATGGCCGAAGAGGTCGAAAAGATGGTGTGGGCGATCCGCTGGGGCGCCGATACGGTGATGGACCTGTCGACCGGCCGCAACATCCACAACATCCGCGACTGGATCGTGCGCAATGCACCGGTGCCGATCGGCACGGTGCCGCTCTATCAGGCGCTCGAAAAGGTCGGCGGCATCGCCGAGGACCTCAACTGGGAGGTCTATCGCGACACGCTGATCGAGCAGGCCGAGCAAGGCGTCGACTATTTCACCATCCACGCCGGCGTGCGGCTGCACTACATACCGCTGACCGTCGACCGGGTCACGGGCATCGTCTCGCGCGGCGGCTCGATCATGGCCAAATGGTGCCTGCACCATCACCGGGAGAGCTTCCTCTACGAGCATTTCGAGGAGATCTGCGACATCGCCAGAGCCTATGACGTTTCCTTCTCGCTCGGCGACGGCCTTCGTCCCGGTTCAATCGCCGATGCGAACGACGCGGCGCAATTCGCCGAACTGGAAACACTTGGAGAACTCACCAAGATTGCCTGGGCAAAGGACTGCCAGGTGATGATCGAAGGCCCGGGCCATGTCCCCATGCACAAGATCAGGCAGAACATGGACAAGCAGCTCGCAGTGTGCGGTGAGGCGCCGTTCTACACGTTGGGGCCGCTGACGACCGACATCGCGCCGGGCTATGACCACATCACCTCAGGGATAGGTGCCGCCATGATAGGCTGGTTCGGCACCGCAATGCTTTGCTACGTCACGCCGAAAGAGCATCTCGGCCTTCCCGACCGCAACGACGTCAAGATTGGGGTGATCACTTACAAGATAGCCGCCCATGCAGCCGATCTGGCGAAGGGCCATCCGGCAGCGAAAACCAGGGATGATGCCCTTTCGCGCGCGCGCTTCGAGTTCCGCTGGGAGGACCAGTTCAACCTGTCGCTCGACCCCGAAACCGCACGGTCCTTCCACGACCAGACCTTGCCCAAGGAGGCGCACAAGCTGGCACATTTCTGTTCGATGTGCGGGCCGAAATTCTGCTCCATGCGCATTTCCCACGACATCCGTGCCGAGGCTCAGAAGGAAGGCATGGCGGCAATGGCGGCAAAATACCGGGAGGGCGGCGATCTCTACATGCCGGCGGACGAGACTGGCGTACCGGTCGTGCCGGAGGCTCCCAAACCATCATGAGGGTGCTCGTCAAAGGGGCCGGCGTTGCCGGCCTCACCGTCGCTTTCGAACTCGCCGCCCGCGGCGCGACGGTCACAGTCGCCGAGATGCGGCATGGCCTTGGCGGCAACGCGTCGTGGTTCGCCGGCGGCATGCTGGCGCCATGGTGCGAGCGCGAAAGCGCGGAGCAGCCGGTGCTGGATCTCGGACGCGACGCTGCCGACTGGTGGGATGCGGTGCTGTCGGGTCAGGTGACACGGGCCGGGACATTGGTCGTGGCCGCGACGCGTGATGCCGGTGAGCTTGACCGGTTCGCCAGTCGCACGTCAGGGCATAGGCGCGTCGATGAAAACGAAATTGCGCTCCTGGAACCCGACCTCGCCGGCCGCTTCCGGCGTGGATTGCTCTTCCCCAACGAGGCTCACCTCGACCCACGCCAGGCGATGGCGGCACTTCATGACAACCTTGCGACCATGGGTGTCAAATTCCACTTCGGCTGCGACGCCCGGCCTGTTTCGGGTTTCGCCCGTCAGATAGACTGCATGGGAATGGCAGCGGCCGATGACAGGCTGCGCGGTGTTCGCGGCGAAATGCTGATCCTTCGCACGCCTGATGTCTCGCTGTCGCGGCCGGTCCGTTTGCTTCATCCACGCTTTCCGCTTTATGCCGTGCCGCGCACCGATCACCGTTTCATGATCGGAGCGACGATGATTGAAAGCCAGAGCGCCGGACCGGTGACGGCGCGTTCCATGATGGAGCTGCTGGGCGCCGCCCATGCCCTCCATCCGGCCTTTGGTGAGGCCGAGATCGTTGAAACCGGTGTGGGTGTCCGTCCGGCATTTCCCGACAATTTGCCACGCGTCGAAACAGACGGTGAGATCATCGCGATCAACGGTCTTTATCGTCACGGTTTTCTCCTCGCCCCCGCCATGGCGCGCCAGGCTGCCGGCCTGGTTTTCAGTCAAGACAGAACCAAGGAGCATGCTCATGAAACTGATGGTCAACGGCGAGGCGCGTGAGATTGCCGCCACCACGCTGGCCGAGTTGCTTGCCGCGCTCGACTATGAGGGCGATTGGCTCGCCACCGCCGTCAACGGCGACCTCGTGCACAAAGCCAACCGCACGGAGTTCCAGTTGAGCGACGGCGACCGGATCGAAATCCTCTCGCCCATGCAGGGCGGCTAGCATGTTGGAGCTTTATGGAACCGAGCTTTCGTCGCGCCTGCTTCTCGGCACCGCTCAATATCCTTCGCCGGCCATCCTTGCCGATGCAGTCAAGGCGTCGGGCACGTCGGTGGTGACCGTCTCGTTGCGGCGTGAGATGGCGGGCGGTAGAGCCGGCGAACAATTCTGGTCGTTGATCCGCTCGCTGGGCGCCAGAATCCTGCCCAATACCGCCGGCTGCCTCTCCGTCAAGGAAGCCGTCACCACCGCGAAAATGGCGCGCGAGGTCTTCGGCACCAACTGGATCAAGCTCGAAGTGATCGGCAATCACGACACGCTACAGCCGGATGTGTTCGGTCTGGTTGAAGCCGCCCGCATCCTGTGCGAGGACGGCTTTGCGGTATTCCCCTATACCACCGACGATCTCGTTGTCGCCGAGCGGCTGCTGGAAACGGGCTGCAAGGTCCTGATGCCGTGGTGCGCACCGATCGGTTCCGCCTTGGGACCGGTCAACATGACGGCGCTGCGCTCGATGCGCGGATATTTCCCTGGCGTCCCGCTGATTGTGGATGCGGGGCTCGGACGGCCGTCGCACGCGGCCACCGTCATGGAACTCGGCTTTGACGCCGTGCTCCTGAACACAGCGGTCGCCAAGGCGGCATATCCGGTCGGCATGGCGCGTGCTTTCGGTAAGGCGGTCGACGCCGGTCGTGAGGCGTTCAGTTCGGGAATGCTCGAACCGCGCGACGTCGCCGTGCCATCGACACCGATGGTCGGCAGGGCCGTTTTTTCATGAAGCTCGATCCCTTTTATCTGATCGTCGACAGCGCTGCCTGGATCGAACGGCTGGTCCCACTCGGAGTCCGGCTTCTGCAACTGCGCATCAAGACCGTGGATGAGGCTGGGTTGCGCGCGGAGATCCGCACCGCGAAGGCCTTGTGTGCTCGATACCAGTGCCAACTCATCGTCAACGACCACTGGCGCCTGGCAATCGAGGAAGGCTGCGACTTCATACATCTCGGCCAGGAGGATTTGCAGACCGCTGACCTCTTGGCGATACGGGCAGCCGGCGTAAGGCTCGGACTGAGCACACATGATCATCAGGAGCTGGAAACGGCGATGGCCGCCGAGCCTGACTACATAGCGCTTGGACCCATCTATCCGACCATCCTGAAGAAGATGAAATGGGCGCCGCAAGGGGTCGAACGGATCAGCGAATGGAAGCGCCAGGTCGCGCCGTTTCAATTGGTCGCCATTGGTGGCCTCAACCCTGAGCGGCTCGACGGTGTCTTTGCGGCTGGCGCGGACAGCGCGGCGGTGGTGACCGACATCACGCTCAACGACGACCCCGAGGCGCGCACGCGAGAATGGATCGAAAAGACGGACCAATGGCGCTGAGGCGAGAACCACATGTGCTTGTCGTCGGTGGATCGGACTCCAGTGGCGGTGCTGGAATTGCACGCGATATCGAGACGATCTCTGCCATTGGCGTGCGCACCTGTCTCGCCGTCACAGCGCTAACGGTGCAAACGCATGACGCCGTGATCGAAATCTATTATTCGCCACCTAGCCTGGTGGCCAATCAGATGTGCGCCGCGCTGCAGGCCAACGACGTGGCCACAATCAAGATCGGCATGCTGGCGACTGCCAAGATCATTGTTGCCGTTGCCGCAGTGCTGCGCAAATTTCCGCATGTCCCCGCAGTACTCGACCCTGTGCTGGCCTCCACCTCAGGCCGCGCACTTCTGCAAGCAGGCGCTATCGCTGCCATGAAGCGCGATCTTATGCCGCTTTGCTGCATTGTCACGCCCAACCTCCCTGAACTGGCGCTCCTTAGTGGCTCCGAACTGGCAGTGGATGAGGACGGAGCGCTCCAACAAGGAAAAAGACTGCTGGCCGCCGGCCCTCAAGCCCTGCTGATCAAGGGTGGGCATGCGTCGGGAACCCGGTCGACCGATATTCTGTTACGCTCCGGGCACGAACCCATCCGCTTCGATGCACCGCGCCTTGCCACATCGATGCGCGGGACAGGTTGCATGCTGGCCAGCGCGATTGCGGCGCATCTGGCGAAGCCGAAGCCGCTCGAAGACAGCGTGCGCGAAGGCAAGCTGTTTGTCTTGGAGAGGCTTCAGAAATGCCGGCTGAATAACCACAGCGTTCTGCGTCCAGCCAAGCAGACCCATTTTCCAGAATTTTTCCCGTAGCGAGACTAGAGAAGGGGCTACTGCTTCTCTATGCCATCCTCACAACGCGTTGAGTTTCTCACTGCCAATTATGCGACTTTCGAGGTGCAAATAGCGAATATCGAGTTCTTAGTGACAGAAACGACCGGAATTGGTTGCGTGGATCACCAGGTCGCTACCGATTGGGTCAGCGACTCAATAGAACGTCACATCTCTGTCCACACTCGAGCTTATTTGCCGCAAACGCGTCGAGCCCCGCGTCAATCGGTCTTATAATAGTATCCGGGGCAGCTCCAAAGCTGTGGCATCGGCTACCCGCCGGCCGTGGCGCTTGCTGTTCGAGCGTCGGACGCCGCCTGCCATTGAACATCTGATGGGCTATTGGGTGGCGGCGACACACTCATCCAGGTGCAACTGGCTTTTTCAACTCGGGAACCAGCAGAAGCCTTCGCTGCGTCGCAACATTTGGATTATGTCGTACAGCCCGATCTTCCAGAGAAAACAAGACCTAACGTTCGAAACCTGTCACGCAACCAACCACCGAATGAAAGATCCAGCGTGCGATCGCAGGGAGGTAAGAATAACCGGTCTGGCTTTCCTATCGCCGGTCCAGGTTAAGACCAACGACGTCGTCACGACATCAACACAGTGCGCGAAGCGCTCGTATTCCTGAATCAGTGGCCAAAAGCGCGTCGGGGACCGGTATTCAGTTGCGCGGTGAGAAGCAGCAACGCAGCGATCGCCGGACAGATGACACCCGAGCAGGCGCGGCAAGCATTGTGGGATTTGCCAGGATTGCCGGCGTGCTGGCCAAATCTGATTTCGTCGTTGGTGGCGACTGATTTAAAGCTGCAGGAAGATCACCGCCGGTAACGCGTTGGCCCGCTGCTCGCCAAGACGGAAAGAACGCCGCCTTGTGAGTTCCAATAATGGGCGATGCGGGAATTGCACATGTCTGTGCCCATCTGTCCGGCCGAAATGCAAATGGCGTCACTGGCGAAGGTCAGCGAACGCGGCACGCAGGGCTGGATTCTTTTGACTTGCGGCAAGCCGACATAGGTGCTGGCTTGATGTCTCGGTCACTGCGACGTGTCATGCCGATTCATTCGTCAGCTACCATGACGATGCGGCGCGTCGCCTGCGATCAGTTGATCGAACCGCGGTGCAATTCGGGACGCTTCGTCGATCCCGACAGTTGCGCAAAGGGAAGCCAAATCAGCGACTAGAGGCAACGTGGCTACGGATTCGAAGGGACCCCGCTGTTGCCGAAGAGGTGACTGGTGGAATGTCAAAGATCACCTCGTGAAAGGCCATTTGGGGCCACCTAATGATAAAGCCGGATGCCGCTATCGGGTCCTGGCACGGGAATGACGGTCCGGCCCTACGGTGGATCGAGTTCGGTTCATGTCGCTTCGCAAGGAGGATGTGTTCCGGCGTCTGCCCGAACCCCTCTTTCTCGCATTCTGCGAGGTTGCGCGATCGGGCCGCTCGGTCTCTGTGCTGATCGCCCCTCCTGTTGCCATCGATCGATTCCGCTTCCGGTGCGCACGCACGTGTCGCGCGTGGCAATCATGCAAGGTCGTGAATCATAGGAGGATGTACATGCTTTTGTCGGATTTCGGCCGCATCGGGTTCGATCCGTTTGTGGAAATGCGGCGCATGCAACAGGAAGTAAACCAGCGTTTGGCCGGGCTGACCGCCAGCGCCGCTCAGGAGTTTCCGCCGATCAATCTTTGGACTGGCGAGGACAGCGTGGCGGTGGCCGCGGAACTGCCGGGGATATCACCTGACGAAATCGGCCTCACGGTGCGCGAGAACATTCTGACATTGAAGGGAACGCGCGAGCCTCGAACGGAGGACGAGAAATCCGTCTGGCACCGCCGTGAGCGCGCCTATGGGACCTTCTCCCGGACAGTGCAATTGCCATTCCGCGTCGACCCGGAACGGGTCGAGGCGCGTTTCGCCAACGGGCTGCTCGAAGTCGAGTTGCACCGGCCGGAGGCGGATCGGCCGAAGAAGATCCAGATCAAGGGATAGAGGGAGGCAAGCATGGCTCAGGAACGCGGATCGGCCGTCGCACCATGCTGCTCAATGCCCGCAAGGTGCTTTACGACCATAGTTCGGCCATCACCATCCTTCTCGCCTTCAATGACATAACGGCCCGTCGTATCATCGAGCGGGAGAAGGAAGAACTGCTCGGTCGCACCGAAGACCTGCTTCGGCAGAAAGACGTCCTGCTGCGCGAGATGGAGCATCGGGTTGCCAACAGCCTGCAGATCATTGCCTCGATCCTGTTGCTGAAGGCACGCTCGGTGACGTCGGAAGAGACGCGCCAGCATCTCAAGGACGCCCATCAGCGCGTTCTGTCCGTGGCCGAGGTGCAACGCCATCTCCACACCTCCGCCGGCGTCGACGAGATCGATGTCGGCTCTTACCTACCGAAATTGTGCAGCAGCCTCGCCTCGTCGATGGTCGGCGAAGCCCAGCCGATCACGGTCACCGTAATGGCCGAAGGCGGCAGGATAGATTCGCAAAGGGCAGTCAGTCTGGGACTAATTGTCACCGAACTCGTGCTCAACGCCATCAAATATGCTTTCCCCAAGAAGAGAACCGGCGCTCGCATCCAGGTGAGCTACGAGACCGCGGGCAGTGACTGGAAACTGACGGTTTCGGACAATGGCGTCGGCAAGATCGCCAACGACGTACCGGCTACCGGACTTGGAACAGCCATCGTCGAAGCACTGGTGAAACAACTGGAGGCCAGGGTGGAGATTATCAGCGATATTGACGGCACCAGCGTGTCGGTCACCCGGGCGACGTTCACCTCGCGCGTGCCGCGAGCGGCGTAAAAACCGTTACTACGATGCTGCCTTCCGGACATCGCCTGATGTCCAGGGGATCTTCTGCCGCCACGGCCTTGTCCCCGGAGCGCAGGACTGCCAGTCGCATCGCATAAGCCGAAACCTCTCAGTCGGTTGAGGGCGCTTCCGATGGCCAAGATCCGCTTTTTTGGCGTTCAGCCGGTGGGACCAAGCTCTGAAGCTGACGCTGCGCAGGTCTTTGCGTGGATGACTCGGTGCGGTCGGTAAACTCGAAGTGGCGGTTGTGTGCGTCAAGTTCTGCAAAATGGGGCGGCCACGATGCTGGTCATGCGGCTTGGCGTAGAGCGAGCTTCTTGTGCTCGCGCAGGTCGTCAATGTTGATGTAGGGCCTCCATCCAGTTTTCGTTGGTTTCGACAGCCGGCGCCCTGACGAGGCGCAGGCAGCTTTCGGCGTTGGGGAAGATGCGCACGACATAGGTGCGCCGGCGGATTTCCTCATTGAGCCGTTCAAGCATGTTGGTGCTCTTGAGATGCTTGTGATGCTGGCGCGGCAGGCAAAAGAAGGTCAGCGTGCGCTCGATGGTCTCCTCCACCGTCGTCCATCTCGGCCTCGAGCACCTCCTGCATCACCGCACGGATCATTTCGTGAAGTCCGTCCGGGTCTGAAAGCAGAATGTCTTTGACGGCAGCGCTGGCGGTCTTACTTTCAATCTTGGTCATGGTGGCGTTCCTTCGCGGGAATCGGCGACATGAACAATCACCAGATCCCATGGCGACGGATGGATAGCGGCGCGTGCTCTGGCAGAGTGACGCTGCTAACAAACACCCCGCGGAGGAACACCATGCATGTAGTGGCCGACCGATCCGAAACTCTGACTGCTATCCGGACTGGTCTGGGCGCAATCTTCGTATCGCTGGAGCTCAGCCGTTCAACCTGGCTGATCTCGTCGTTGTCGCCAGGTGGCGGCGAGAAGTTGTCGAAACACAGTGTCCCCAGTGGTGATTTATCCGCCTTGTTCCGTCGCTTCGATAGCGTGCGAGAGAAGGCAAGAGCACGCATGGGGCCAGACTTCCCCGTCGTCGCTATCCAGGAAGCCGGGCTCGATGGCTCCTGGATCCATCGGGTTCTGAGCAAGGCGGGGATCGAGAGCTACGTCGTTGATCCCGCTTCTATCGCAGTGTCTCGTCGCAGTCGCCGAGCCAAAACCGATAAGATCGATGGTGAAACGCTCGTCTCTCCTTGCCTTCAAGCGAGGCGAACCGCGCATATGTGCAATGGTCAAAGAGCCAACACCGGAGCAGGAGGATCGCCGGCGTATCTGTCGTGAACGCAAGGTACTGACGACCGAACGGGTATATAAAACGCCGCTCACTCAGAATGGTCTCGTCGCCCGAGCCCAGCGGCCGTAGGCGGGATGTTGGTGCAGCCGTGAAGAGCAGCGACCGAATGTGAGGTTGATCTGCTCGGTTACGAGCAGAGTCCTGCAAGTCGGGTTCAACCTGGATCCCATAATCGATATGACAAGCTAATCCCACTTTGACCGGCGCTCAGCACACCTAATTTCGAGCCGCGCCGACCTACACACCCGCTATCGACATGATCCGAGTGGCGGCCTGAACTAGGCCGGCAAACTCATGTTCGTTGGCACTGTTTTTCGCTTGCATCCCGGTTAGGCGGGGACAGACGCCCTACTGCGACGCCTGCCCGGCTTGTCCGTGTCTCGCTCGCCTGACGTTTCGGGTTCGGTCTCAATGATCTCGCCCGCCACCACGGCGCGGGTCCGCTCCAGCATCGCGGGGATGTCCCGCGCGGGCAGCGGGCGGCTGAGCAGGAAGCCCTGCGCCTCGGTGCAGCCTTCTCTTCGGACCCGTTCCAGCTGCTCCACGGTCTCGACGCCCTCGGCGGTGGTCTGCATCCCGAGGCTGTTGCCGAGGCTCGTGACCGCTCGAATGATGGCGACGGAACTGTCGATATCTCCGGCGTCCGTGATGAAGGATTGATCGATCTTGATCTTGTCGAATGGGAACGAGCGCAGATAGCTCAAGCTCGAATATCCGGTTCCGAAGTCGTCCATCGCGATATGAACGCCGAGCATGTGGATATGTTGCAGCATCGAGAGAGTCGCCTGGCTGTTGGCCAGCAGCACTGTCTCGGTGATCTCAAGCTCAAGCCGGCTGGGGGGCAGTCCCGAGATATCCAATGCCTCGACGATGGTGGAGAGCAAGCGCGCGTTGCGAAATTGCGCCGGGCACAGATTGACGGCGACCTTGATGCTACCGGGCCAGCTTGCCGCGTCGAGACAGGCTTGCTTGATAACCCATTCACCGATCGGGACGATGAGGCCGATGTCCTCGGCCAGCGGGATGAATTCTCCCGGGGATACGATGCCGCGCGTCGGGTGATGCCAGCGCAGCAGCGCCTCGAAGCAGCTGACCTCGCCGCGGTCGAGATTGAGGAGCGGTTGGTAGTAGATTTCGAACTGCTGCCGCACCACCGCTTCGCGCAGGTCGAGTTCGAGAAACCGCCGCGCCTGCATGCGCGCATCCATTTCCGGTTCGAAGAACCTGTAGGTTCCGCGGCCTTCCGCCTTCGCCCGGTAGAGCGCCATGTCGCCGGTCTTGAGAAGTTGGTCGGCGTCAATGCCATCGTCCGGCGCGATCGAGATGCCGATGCTGGCGCTGATCATAACCCCGTGGCCATCGACGACATAAGGTGCGCTCAGCCCATCAATGACCCGTTGGGCAAGAGCTGTCGCCTCGACCGGCTGATCAACCGCGGTTTGAATGATCACGAACTCATCGCCGCCGAGCCTTGCCACGGTGTCGCCTTCACGGGCCACCTGTTTCAGTCTGGCGGCGACCTCCTTCAGCAAGGCGTCGCCAACCGGGTGCCCCAGCGTGTCGTTGACCATCTTGAAATGATCGAGATCGAGGCAGTGGAAAGCAATCTTGCTACCATCACGCCGCATCTCGACCAAAGCCTCCTCGGCGCGTTCGCGGAACAATATGCGATTTGGAAGCTCGGTAAGTCCGTCGTGGCGCGCCATGTATGAAATCTTGGCTTCGCTCCGCCGCAAGTCGGTCACGTCATGGTGAGTGGCAAGCCACCCGCCGCCCGGCAGTGGCTGATGGATGAGGTCGATGGTGCGTCCGTCCCTGAGTTCCACCAGGCTCACCGTCCGCTCTGCGCGATCGATGGTCTCCGTCAGCTGCTGCACATACTTTTCCGGGTCATGGCCGGCATAGAGGCCCGCCGCGATCCGGAACCGCATCAAATCGATCCACGGCGTGCCGGGACGAGTCAGGGGCTCCGGCACATGGTAGAGATCGGCGTAGCTTTGGTTGCACAGAACCAGCCGCCTCTCCGCATCGAACATGCAAAGCCCTACGGGCATATTGGCGGCGGCCGCGGCCAATTGCTGCCGCTCCAGCTCGGCTTCTCGGGCCAAGGCATCGCTGCGCTCCAGGCTGGCCCGGTAGCCGGCAAAGGCCGAGAACAGCACTCCAACCTCGTCCTGCCGATCCCTTTTCAGCGCAATGAGACTCGAACGGCGCTCGCCCTGCGCCAAGCAACGCATCGCCTCGGTCACGGCGAGGATCGGCTTGCTGACATTGTGGCGTATCCAGGCGACAAGCCCACCAAGACACCCGGCGGCAAAAAGAACTGCCAGCCAAGTCAATCTTTGCGCAACGGTGTAGGTCCTGTCCGCCATCACCGCCGCGGCCGTGCTGCGCTCGTTGGTGAGGGCCAGCAGGTCGTCCAATCGCTGCGTGGCGGCGGCAACGGTCGGGAGCGATACCGTCTCGAACTCCTTGACAGCCATTGTTCGCCCTCCTGTTTCGAGGAGCGGGAAAATCGATGTCAGGGAATCTTCGTAGGCCGTCCATAGGTTGACGAACTGGTCGAACAGCTGCTGCTCGGCCAGCGATCCGGCACTCCGGCGATAGGCGCGCCGACCTTGCAGTATTTCGTCGCTTTCCCTCGCCATCTCCTTCTCAATGCCGGCTATCTGCGCAGCCTCGGCAGTGCGCACGCGCAACGTCGCATAGAGCTGGTGTTCCGCGAGGTTGCGCTTCATCTCGCCGACGATCTGGACCTGGGGCAACCAAACGCTGGTGATCTCGCTCGTGACCTTGTTGAGTGATCGCAGTTGCGCGACCCCAAATACTCCCACGGCCACGACGCACAGCAGCGCCAGCCCAAAGCCCAACGAGAGCTTGGTCCCGACGCTAATGTCCTTTAGCCCTCTCATCTAGAAAACTGCAAACGCAAGACCAGTCCTCGTCAAATAGCATCGAGCTTTAGCGAATAGTAAAAGTATTCCTAGTGTCGCGTCTAAGGTATTAATGCTGGCTTAAGACTGCGTAATCCCCTAGAGGATCGACCAAACCACGTTGTAAAAGGCCGGCGGATGAAGCTCACCGATTTCCATATGATCCGATGACGGGCCTACAATGAGATCGAGGTGCTCGCACCTAGTCTTGGAAGCCGCTTGCAGCTTCTTTCACCGCACCGTGGGATCGGCCTTCGATCCCCTTCGAATGTAGCGAGGCCAGCCCATATTATGCACGACGATGGGGCTTTGAGGCTGGCAGTCGAATCTATGATCGGCAGTGTTCATCAGCCGAGGAAGGAGCGCCGCGGCGCGCGCCGAGGCGGTGCGCGAACTCGAGCGTGATCGCCGAGATCGAGGCGAAGGAGCCGCTCGAAGCGCTCGACACCTTCATGGCGCAGAACGCATCGATGATCCAGGCCCAGCATGCAGCCTCCAGCTTCGATGTCCATCGGGTCCTTCAGGCCATGGACCACGAGCCGAGACCGCCGCAAGGCGATGCCGGACTGATGCGGCTGCCGGTGGTCGACATGCAAGGCCGGCCGCTGGCCAGCGAAGCCGAGTTGCGCTATTCCATTTTCCACCGCTTGACCTCGGGCGCGGTGAAGGTGGTGGCGGTGCAGCTAAAGGGAACTCCGACTGGAGCCATGCTGACACGCACGTTCACCGTGGAGGGCGTGCCCTACCGCATGGACCTGTTCGGCGGCAGCAAACTGAAGCCGCCGCAAAAGAGCCTGAACCAGCTTGCCTCTCACCTGCCTTTCACGGCCGCAGAGGCCCCAAGCGGCAAGCTTTTGGCGATCCCCTATGCCGAGACGGCTCCGGGTACGGCCTTTGAGCAGCTGTCGCGGGCCTGGGCGCCGTTCAAGGAAGCCTATTACTATACCCAGCGCCGCGGATTTGCCGCGCCGCCGGGCATCCCCGACATTGGCCCCCATGATTATGCGCTGGAAGGGTGCTTCAAGCTGTCCCTTCTGCCCGACCATCCCGCAGGCGCAGTGCATCCCTTCCGGTTCGAGGGGCGAGACGGCGAGATCGCCTTGCGGCCGCATGACGGCTGCGGCTTCATTAGGGCCTCACTGGCCGAGCGCATGCCGTCCATTGCCCGGGCTCGCCACGACGCTCCCGAGCGGATGCCTGCCTATGCCGATAAAAGGCAATCGGCGGTACCGCCCTCGGCGCTGCAACATTATCCGCGTAGCGTCGAGGTAGCACAGGAGACCCGCGAGAAGGCTCAGGCTTGGCTCGAAACCCATCAAAGCCTCACCGCCGAGGAGCTGTTCCGGACGGTCACGGGCGGGCATATCGAGGGTTCGAGCGCTATCGCCGTGCCGTCCAGCGACGAATGCCTGCATGTGCCGACGGGCAAGAGCAAGACCTTGACCCGTGACGCTGGCGTGCTTGTCGGACGCTCCCCCTATGACAAGCCCAACCTGCGCCCGTTCGCCGCCGACCGGGTCAGGTCGGCGCGCGATGGCGACCGGACCGCGGCGTTCCTGGATCGGTGCGTGGCCTTCCAATATAGCTTCAACTTCGCGCACAGGTCGGGGGCTGGGCTTGCCGCCGACGATCCGACCTTCTTTGCCAAAGGCATCTTGATCGTTGTGCCCGACGAAATGTGGCCGGCGGACTTCGCCGAGCGCGGGGTCGTGATGTCTGCCGAGGACGTAAAGTGCCATTCGTACTGGCTGGAGGAAAAGGACCGGGTCAAGGCCGACACCGCGCTCGAGTGCGTCGGCATCCTGCAGGCGACGGAGGTGTTCGCGCCCGGCTCTTTGGTTGCGGTTCCAAGCGTCGAACAAAAAATGCTCGACGGCGATTTTGATGGCGACACCGTCGTCATCATTGGCGACCAGCCTCGCCTTTACGAGCATGTGCGCCAGTTCGACGCGCAGCTGCAGGCGCGCGGCATCGCCTCGATGAAGCCGCCGAAGTCGCACACGCCGGCCATTGAGAAAAGCGGCTACCAGTTCACCCGGTCCAAGCAGATCCTGTCGGCCACCGGGCTGGTGCTGGAGACCTACAGCTGCCTGCAGCGCAACGTGCTGGCGCAGCCGCTGGAGGCGCAACGCTGGTTTGCCGAGCGTGCCATCTTCGGCACCTACGAGGGCATTCATAATGAGCTCAAGGCCGACATCCGCGCACTGTTGCAGGAAGATCGGCCGGATGGCCAGGCCCTCCATGAGCTCATCGCCAGGGCGAGGGAAGACAGCAAGGCCGCCAGGCATCCGGTGGCCTGCGAACTGGCCGCGTTGTTAGTGGCCGAGCTCCAGGACTGGAACCTGCAGCTCAATAGCGAGCCGGCTCATGAGCAGTCGGAAGTCAAGCTGCATGAAAGCGCCATCAATCTGTTGAGCGTCGGCATCAAGGTCGGCACTGACGCCTACAAGTCCGATACCGGTGCGCGGGTGTTCATGCAAAAAACCACCGAATTGCAGCGGCTCTTGGAGCAGAGGCCGGGCTTCAAGTCGGCGCCATATGTCAAGGCGCAGGCGGCAAAGCTCCACCAGGGCCGGTTCGACGTCGATGGCAGCCTGGCGGATCTGAAGGACAACCCCACGCTGGCGGCATCGGTCATGGAGGCCTCGATCAGACTCGCCGTCGAAAAGCGCATTCTGCTCAGCGCCTTAGCAATCTCGGCCGAAGACGACCGCGCCAGCACGATAACGCTGAGCAGCGAACAGGCCCTTGAGCGGGCCAGGCTCGAAGCCGCCCCCGCCGAAGCGCAAGAAAGCGCGATTACCAAAAATTGTGCATGCGGTTGCCGAGCTTTTGCGGCAGGACGGCATCGAGGTGAAGGTGCCGCATCTTGACCAACGGTCGGGCGGGCAGGTCTGGATAGCCGACGAGTTGACCGGCCAGAGCGTGAGCACGGCGCCGGAGGCCCAACTGGTCACCAATGCCGTGCGCCATGTCTTCGAGATCCCGGACGAGGCTTTTACGCGCGCCTTCAGGAAGGCGGCACTGGCCTTCGAGGAGCGGGACTGCAGCGAGGTCGAGACCACCAACTGGGTCATCAGGATGGACAGGCCGCGGTTACGCGGCGTTCACACGACGTTCAGAACCGCGCAGAACTATCGCTTCGAGGTCGAGTTCCCTACGCCGGCCAGTTATCGGGCCGAGCTCGCGCACCGCGCGCAGAGCTCACAGCTAGTCCCCATTCCCCGTGGTGCCTGGGAGATATTACACTGGGACTCGTCAGGAGAAAGCAGGTCGAGGGCGGCAGGGACCTCCAGGTCGCCCATCGTCGCAAGACAACAGATTGCGGTCGCTCGCTCGCCGCAAGCCGGCGAGATCCTCGCGGCCCTCGGTACGCGGCCGGTCGTGCTCGTCGGCATGCCGGCGAGCGGCAAGTCGACCATCGGCGCCCAGCTTGCCAAGGAGTTGGGGGTGGAGTTTGTCGACATCGATAAGCATATCGTCGCCGATCACGGCAATCTGATGGAGATGTTCGCCGACCCTGGCCGTGGCGAGGCGCACTTCAGGGACCTGGAGACCAAAGAGCTCGCCAAGCAGCTGGAGAGAGGCCCCATCGTCATCGCAACCGGCGGCGGCTGCTTTGGCAAGGAGTCCAATCAAGCCCTGATTCTTAATAAGGCGAGGTCGATCTGGCTCGACACCCGAGCTGAAAGAGCTCCGCAGGCGCCTCGAGAGGGACACCAGCCGGCCGCTGCTGCAAGGCGCCGACATCGAGCAGAAGGTTGACCAGCTGTACGAAGAGCGCAGTCCGTTCTACCAAAAGGCCGATATCAGGTTGCCCCTCGTCCCGCCCTTTCAAAAAGACAAGAAGGACGCCCGCATTTGCGTGAAGGAACTCTACGCTTTCCTGTGCAGCGACAGAGAAGCCGCTCTGCCCGCTGCCGAGATATCACATGTCTCCGGTGCTTCCGGCACCGCCATCAGCATGTCCCCAACAGCTCAGCGCATGCACGATGATCATCACAACGGCTACGATTGCGGGGGCGGCGTCGTGGAAACCATCCAGGCGCCGGCGGCACTATTGAGTGAAAGGGAACGGCCGCCGCTCCTCGACACCCTCACCGCCGACCCGCAGCCTTTGCTGGCCGGCAATAACGCACGAGCGAATTTAGCGTCTTCCACGAGAAGCAGGGAACGCTCAAGTCGAGGACGATAGCTTAGGCGTCGCAGGTTTGGTGCAGGGTGCGGGTTCGCACCGAATGCTAATAAAAGTGGGAAACGCATGCATAAGTCGTGAGAAGCCTGATGGCCGAGTTGATCCGGCCTGGATGACACAAACGTACAAAGACGAACCGCCGGTGCCGGGTCGCGCGCCAAATCCTGGTGATCGACCGGAAAGGATCAGCTCCGAGTCTAAACGGCATCGTCAACTTAATGAAGCGCGGATACTATGACAGAGTGACCCAATCCACCGCCGCGCCATTGCGTCGGTTTCGACAGATAAGATGGATTGGGCAGGCGAGCTCAAAAGAGCGATTGTAAATCGCAGTTGTAGCAGTGTAACAAACTGCGTAACAAAAAGCGCGAAAAGATTAGCATTTTCAGCAGGATAGGCGTGAAACCGAATCCCTCCCTCTCCGCCACAACATCAATAACAACCGTCGCATGCCCACAAAAAGTCCGGAAGCCGAGGCCGCCGGGCTAATTCGTTTCGCTTGCAGAATGATATTACTTCGCTTAACCGGATTTTGATTAACCAGTTGTGGTACGCGAGATCACTGCTAAAACCGTCTTGACCGCCCCCGTCCGGGTTCGATGACGCCATATCGAGGGGATTCACAGAGTCCCGGTTTCGATCTATGTTGCTCGGCATGGAACGCACTTTCGACATTCCTGCTGTCCTGAGAGCCCCGCCAGCGTGTTTGCGCGAGCGCTACGGCGCCTTTGTCATCCGCATTGCCGAAAGCCTCGCCACGGGCCTTGCGATCGGCGTGGGCTTCGCCATCGTGCGCGCCTTGGCGGGTTAGAAAGTGGTGCGGGTATTGCCGGTCTTACCGGTGTACACCCCAGAAGATTATCCACTTATCCGGCAACTTCCTGGTGCCGATGATATGCCCCCGACTTGGGAAGAGTGGCACGCGAATTTCGATGCGACGCATATGGAGAGCTTGGAGGGGCTAAGCTACGCTACCATGCGCATCAAGCCCGACTTGTTCAAAGTTTGGTTGGGCACCAATTCGCAGGTCGCTTCGGAAGACTCCAGACAACTCTACGCCCAAGAGTTGCTTGATGCGTGCAAGGCGAAATCTGAAACTCGCCAAGAGGACGAACGTGCCCGACGGTTGATCGCTCGCATGGCGAACGAACCGCTCCCCAGTGACCCCCTGATGTATAAATTGGTTGAGGTCGGTGCGCTGTTCGTGATCGTGATGGCGATCGTTTCAGCCGCCTTGATCATACTGGCGAGGCGCTGACGTGGTCGCGCTAAGGATACCTCCTATTTCATTCATTCGGATAACTTCGCTTCTATTGGAGGAAGGCGCATGATCATCCTGGCCAGCGGGATGCCGTGCCCCCTACCAGTCTCTCGCCGGTTAGGCTCGGCGCCATCAGGCAACTCTTGCAAGGACGCCGAGCCGCTGCATCGCTATCGGGCCGGCGCTGCTCTGGTGGACGAGGCCACGTAGCCGTTCGCGCCTTCATAACCCCTGCCGGACTAACCTGAGCATCTAATTTAGCCGATGCCTGCGCTCGCGCCTTGATTACGCGATGCTGAGTTGGCGCAATAATGAGGGGCGGGTTTTGCGTAGATTCCGACACGTCGCTGCGGCGGCGCATGATCACTAACCTATTGGCGTCGCCGCCTTGGCAATCCTCATCCCGCTCTACATCATCCTCAAATGACAATCCCATAGAAACGCCTCAGATCCCGTCTGCCGAAGACGCATGTCGTCGTCTGGGAGAAGAGAGCGGGTGGGTAAGTTCGATCCGCAAACAATCGGTACACCGTCGGAAGTATGGCGGTGGCCGTCGTTTCGGCGGAGGCGGGGTAGCCTAACAGCAGCTGAAGGCAGTCCCATCGCCAAGCCTGATCCTCAGCCTGCCCCGTCGGGCCGATGCGCCGCGATCGCGGCCAGAAAAACCGCCCCAAACTCCTTGAGCTTCGCCCCTCCGACGCCATTCACCTCGGCGAAGGCGTCGAGGTCGCGCGGGCGGCGGGCGGCCATGTCGATCAGCGTGCGGTCGGAAAACACCACATAGGCGGGCACCTGGCGCCCCTTGGCGAGCCGCAGCCGCAGCGCCTTGAGCGCCGCCAGCAGCGAGGCATCCACGCCTTCGTCGTCGGCGGCGGAGCCTTCCCCGGAACGCTTCCTGCCGCGCGCGAGAGGGTCCCGCGTCTCGACGCGATACCGGAATTCAATCTCGCCGCGGCCGAGCGCGCGGCCGCTTTCGGAGATGGCGAGACCGCCATGGCCCTCGGGATCCGGCATCAGGAACCCGCCGGCCACCAGTTGCCGGACCAGCGACAGCCACACTGTCTTCTTGTGCGCGGCGCCGGTGCCAAAACTGCTCAGCGCCTGATGGCCCCGCGCCAGCACCTTCTCGGTCTCGTGGCCAAGCAGGATGTCGATGACATGGGCCGCACCGAAGCGCTCGCCGGTCTGCTCGACCGCCGCGAGGATTTTCCGCGCCTCGGCACTGCCGTCGGCGCGCGGCGCCTGATCGAGGCAATTGTCGCAATTGCCGCAGGCTTGAGCCTCTTCGCCGAAATAGCCGAGCAGCACCTGGCGGCGGCACTGCGCCGTCTCGCAATAACCGATCAGCGTGTCGAGCCGGCGATGCGACCGTCTCTTGTGATCTGGTGAGGCGTCCTCGTCGTCGATGAACAGCCGCCGCATGCGGATGTCGCCAAGACCGTAGAGCATATGCGCCTCGGCCTTGCGCCCGTCACGGCCGGCACGACCGATTTCCTGGTAATAGGCTTCCAGGCTGCCCGGCATATCGGTGTGGAAGACATAGGCGACATCGGGCTTGTCGATGCCCATGCCGAAGGCGATGGTCGCCACCATGACGACGCCGGAGAGCGTCATGAAGGCGTTTTGGTTCGCCTCACGCGCGTCCTTGCTCATGCCGGCGTGATAGGCAAGCGCTCTGACGCCGTTCTTCTCCAGGAAGGCCGCCATCTCCTCTGTCTTCTTGCGCGACAGGCAGTAGATGATGCCGCTCTTGCCCGCATGGCGCTCGATGAACCGCAGCAATTGCCGCTTGCTGTCCTGCTTGGATTCGATGGCCAGCTTGATGTTGGGCCGGTCGAAACCCAGCACCAGCGTCTCGACCCGCTCGGCGAACAGCCGGGTGGCGATGTCGGTGCGCGTGCTCTCGTCGGCCGTCGCCGTCACCGCGATGATCGGCACATTGGCAAAGATGCCGCGCAACCGAGATAGATCTTCATATTCGGGCCGGAATGCCGGACCCCATTGCGAGATGCAATGCGCCTCGTCGATGGCGATCAGGCTGACGTCGAGCCTGGAGAGCGCCTCGAGCATGCGCTCGGTCATCAGCCGCTCCGGCGCCAGATAGAGCAGCCGCGTCTGGCCCGAAGCGACGCGACGCCAGGCCGCGACATTGGCCTCGCGGTCAAGCGAGGAATTGATCGTATCGGCCGCTACCCCGGCAAGCCGCAGCGCCGCGACCTGATCCTGCATCAGCGCCACCAGCGGCGAGACGACGAGGGTGAGCCCGCCCAGCACCAGCGCCGGAACCTGGTAGCAGAGCGATTTTCCGGCCCCCGTCGGCATAACGGCCAGCACATGGCGCCCGCCGAGCAGCGCGTCCATGACCTCGGCCTGGCCGGGGCGGAAATCGTCGAAGCCGAACACGTCCTTCAGGACGTGCCGCTTGGGGTCCCTGGCCAGAATGCCGGTTGCCTCCGTCATTCAGCCAATTCCGTCGTCAATATGCCGGCCGAATTGTCATAGCCGAACTCCCGGCAGAAGCCGTCCACGCGATCGAGAAACGACGGCGGCAGGCCGCGCAGATAGGTCCTGAACGCTTCATTGCGCTCCCATTTTCTCAGCGAGGTGGACCTGATGGGATTGTTTGCATCGCGGCTGAAGAGCGTAGCCGGCGCCAGGCCGAAGGATCGGGCAATCCTAGCCTGCACGATGTCCGATTCGGCGATCACGTCCTCATAGCGCAAATGGGAGATGACTCTCTCCGGCTGGGCCTGTCGCAGCCGTATCAAACCATCATACTCCGCCTCCCAACGCTCCATGGTTACGTGAAAAGGCCGCAGATCGACGGTCTCCGGATGAGAGCTGGTCAGCACGTCGAAAGGATGCCGTACGCAATAGATCAGGCCGACCGAGGCGGGCAAATCTTCAAGATCCCTATAGCTCACGAAAGTGCGTTTTACGACCAGGTTGGCTTGGTAGCGATCCAGTTCGATCAGTGTCTGGTACGGCGCTTCGCTGGTATGGACATAGATATCCTCAAAACAGCCCATCAGATTGAGGCTGAGCGTGGTGCCGCTGCGCGCGCAGCCGGCGATGAAAATTCTATTTCGGGATCTCATTGCCGAAGGCAGCATTGGCGCCTTCTGTCGAAGGTGCCAGAAAAGCCGCCTTGCGCGGCGGCGTAACGCCGCGATCGGCCTCCGGGCCGCCGCAGCTTGCACCTCGGAAAAGCCAAGCTCGGCCAGGGCGATTCCGCTTTCTCCGGCGACCGCATAGAGCAGCCAGGTCTGATTATCCTGTTCAAAAATGGCCGGATCGCGTAGCGCGTTTTCGCTGTCCTGGGCTGGGCCGGTCCGACTGGGGCGGATCGGCAAGCCGGCCCCTTCGAACTCCGTCAGCGGCCGCAACACTTCGCTGTCGCCCCGCACGGTCCAGTCCCGCCAATCCTCGGCGAGATCGATTGTGCCGTAAAGGATCCGTTCCGGCGCGTCGCCCCGACGCGTGTAATAGACCCGTAGCCAGCGGCCGGATTTCTGCAGCGCGACATGCCGTGGGGCGAGGTCGTGCCGCATGGCAGGCAGCACGACCGGACCCCGTTGAAAATCCGAAATGCCGTTTGTCGATCGATAGACGGTGATCGCTCCCGTCCCAAGCAAACCGTACCACCAGCCATCGTGACGGAAGATGCGCGCGTAGGACGGCCCGAGCGGCTCGGAAAGCGGAGTGAAACGAAGCCCGTCGACGGATGTCGCGGCGAAGGTAATCTGGCCTTCACCGGATTTTGCCGGGCCGTGAAAATACATCACGAAATGGCGAAGCTTCTGGTCGATGTGAACATCGGGCGAGGCGATGTGCCCGACGATGAATGGACATTGATCAAGAGACAGCACACCGCCGGGGTGGATGCGCCAAGGCCCATGCAGCGAATCGGAGTAGGCGAGGCGGATATAGGCCCCCGTGTGGTCCGCGAAGTAGAGATAGTAGGCACCAAGCCGGCCGGGCACCCGGTCAGGCATGCTGATCAGCGACGGCCCGTTGATGTTGGCCCCGTCATTGCCGGGCAGCATGTCCGGCGTAATGATGGGTCCGTGTCGCATGGCCGTGACACGAATTTGCGGAATCATGCGCCACGCGCCCTTGTCGGAGATTTCAGCTTGCCGCATTCGATACAACGGCATGGATGCAAACGGAAGGTCAACCAGCCATGTCAGCCTCGCCTCTCCTTGCGGCATGTGCTCCTGACTGGATTCAGGCTGGCCCTGATGTAAGCTGGGCAGGAGCAAGGGAGGGCGCGATGCTGCAGGCAAGACAGGATGTCCTCGGCGAGCGGTTCCGGATGCAGCGCGCCGCCATCGAGAAACAGCCCTTTGCGGACCTCGGCCTGAGAAAGGACCGCCTCAGGCGCCTGCTGGCACTGACCGAGCGGCATGAGACCGAAATCTGCGCCACGATCGACGCCGACTTCGGCGGCCGCTCGTCGCACGAGACGCGGCTTGCGGAACTGTTTGTCGTGCGCGCCGGCATTCGCCATGCGCTTGCGCATGTCGGCGGCTGGATGCGGGAGCGTCGTGTCGCCACCACCTTACCCTTCCTGCCGGGCAAAAACCGCCTTCTGCCGCAGCCGCTTGGGGTGGTCGGCATCGTATCGCCCTGGAACTACCCCTTCCAACTCGCCGTCGCGCCGGTCACGGCAGCGCTCGCCGCCGGCAACCGCGTCCTGGTCAAGCCTTCCGAATTGACGCCTGCTTTCTCCGAACTGCTGGTCAGACTGGCCGGCGAGCATTTCGCCCAGGATGAGCTCAGCGTTATCACCGGCGATGCCGAGATGGGCAAGGCCTTCGTGTCGCTGCCGTTCGACCACCTGCTATTCACCGGTTCGACCCCGGTCGGACGGCAGGTCGCCATCGCCGCCGCCGCCAACCTGACCCCGGTCACGCTCGAACTCGGCGGCAAATCGCCGGCTATCCTCGACCCTTCCTGCGATCTCGAGGCGGCAACAGCCAGCGTCGCCTATGGCAAGCTGCTGAATGCCGGGCAGACCTGCATCGCGCCGGATTATCTGCTGGTGCCCAAGGGCCAGGCAGCCACGGTCGCGGCCAAGCTCGCAATCGCGGTGGCGCGGCTCTACCCCTCGCTGCGCGACAACCCCGACTATACCGCCATCATCAGCGACCGGCATTACCAGCGCCTGCTCGCCATGATCGCGGAAGCCCGCGAGGCCGGCGCCGACGTCACCGAGATCAACCCGGCCGGCGAAGACCTCGGCACCACGGGCCGGAAGCTTTTGCCGACCCTGGTCAGCAACGCCGGGCCGGACCTGCGGCTGATGCGCGAGGAGATTTTTGGCCCGGTGCTGCCGATCGTCGAATACGCCACTGTCGACGACGCCATCGACTATGTGAACCGGGCCGACCGGCCGCTGGCGCTCTACTGGTTCGGCAACGACAGCGGCAACCGCCGGCGCATCCTGCGCGAGACCGTCGCCGGCGGCGTCACCATCAACGACTGCATGCTGCATCTGGTGCAGGAGAACCAGCCCTTCGGCGGTGTCGGCGCCAGCGGCATGGGTGCCTATCACGGCGAATGGGGCTTCCGCAGCTTCAGCAAGGAGAAGCCGGTCTTCATGCAGTCGCGCCTGAGCGCGGGAGCCCTTCTGCGCCCGCCCTATGGCAAGACGTTCGAACGGCTTTTCGGCCTGCTGAGGCGCATCACCTGACCATTGTCGGGGACGGCGAGGCGGGCGACCACGATATCTGTTGGCGCCGCCCCTTTTATGAGGTCTGGCGGCATATTGGCTCTGGATTCGGCCGGGATTTGCTGTCTTCTTGCACGACCTTTCGAAGCTTGTTGCCCTCTCCAACTCGACCCTGACGGATCCGCCTGGTCATGGAATTGCCGGCGCCGCTGCTGATTTTCTACGTCCGCAACGACGCCCTTGGCGACGGGCTGCTGAGGATACCGGCGCTGCGGGCGGCAAGAACGGCTTTTCCGCAAAGCCAGATCGTCTATGGCAGCATGCGCAAATCATCGCTCACGGGCGTGCTGCGCAGACATGCCGCGCCCCTGGTCGATGATTTCAGGACGATTGTGCCGCTTTCGACCATCCTCGCTGAATTTGCGCGGCCGGGCAGGCCAATGACGGTCGTCGATTTCCGCACCGGCGTGCCCGGTCACATCGTGACCAAACTGCGGCTCGCCGCGCGTGGCGTTTCATACGAACCCAACTTCGCCGGCCACCTTCTGTCCTCGCATTGGGGCGCCAGATGGACATTGCGGCCCGAGCACAATGCCTGGCGCTACCACAGGCTCGTCGAACGCCTGGCCGGCCGACACCTGCCATTCGACCACAGGCTCGAGGTTTCGCAGGCTGCCCGCACTCTGGCAGGCAAGATTCGCGGCGCGGACCAGCGCCCGCTCGTCCTGCTCGGCGGCAATTCCAGGGGCAGCAACAAGATCATGAGCGACGGCCAGGTCGCCGCCATCGCCGCCAACTTCATCGAGGCCGGCTACCAGGTGCTGTACCTGGTCACCCCAGGCGGCGGACCGACCCCGCAAAGCCTGGCCGCCAGGGAAAGCCGGCTGGCGACCATCGGGCCGGCCCTTGGGCTCGATGTCGAGGCATTCGGCGACCTCTTGCTGGCGCTCGGCGAAATGGCTGCAGCCTATGTCGGCATGGAAGGCGGCCTGGGCCACCTCTTCGCCACCGTCATGACGCCGACGGTCATTATCAACCACGGGGCCAACATCGAACGGTGGCGGCCGCTGTCAAACAGGGTCGAGGTGGTGACCGCTCCAAGGCGCGGGCGGTCCGCCAATATCTCCGACACGCCGGTCGAGGCGATCCTCGAGGCGACGCACCGCTTGCTGGCCACCAGCCGCCGCGACCACCCGCGGCCCGCGGCGCATTAAGTCTATATTCACCATGATCCGGCAGGTTTCCGGTCCTGCGGTGATGTTTTGAGTACCGCGGCGCCATTGGCGCCCAGGCAACAAACCCGCGCTTCCTTGGAAGTGCGGGTTTTTCATTGGCCGGGAAATCGCCGGCGGCCGGGTCAGGCGAGAAAATCGGCGCGGTGTGGCGTGAAACTGTCGACCAGCCGTCCCGCCTCCAGCGCCCTGACGCCGTGCACCAGGCCGGACGGCACGATGAAGCTGCCGCCGGTCTCCAGGATTGCGGTGCGTCCGTCGATGGTCACTTCGAAACGGCCTTCGGCGACATAGCTTGCCTGGACGTGCGGGTGCGAATGCAGCGCGCCGACGCCACCCTTGTCGAAGCCGAATTCGACCATCATCAGCTCGTCGGTGGAGAGCAGCACGCGCCGGCGATTGCCGTCCGGGGTCGGCGTCCAGGCACCCTCACCGGCTTGCGCGAAAATCTTAGGCTCGGTCATCGCCATCTCCTCACCGCGCCAGCCAGCCGCCGTCCACTGGCACCACCGTGCCATGCATGTAGTTCGAGGCCGGCGCCAGCAGGAAGACGGCGGCATCGCCAATGTCTCCCGGCTCGCCCCAGCGCCCGGCGGGAATGCGCCCGAGGATGGCGGCACTGCGGTCGGGATCGGCGCGCAGCGCCTGCGTGTTGTTGGTCTCGATATAACCCGGCGCTATGCCGTTGACGTTGATGCCTTTCGCCGCCCACTCGCAGGCGAGCAGACGGGTGATGCCGAGCACGCCATGCTTTGAGGCAGTATAAGACGCGACGCGGATGCCGCCCTGGAAACTCAGCACCGAGGCGATGTTGACGATCTTGCCCTGGCGCCCGTCGGCAAGGACGCGTCGGGCAAAGGACTGGCTGAGCAGGAAGACCGTCTTCAAATTGACGTCGATGACATCGTCCCAGTCGGCCTCCGTCAGGTCGACGGCATCGGCGCGCCGGATTATGCCGGCATTGTTGACCAGCCCGTCGAGAGGCCCGCTTTCGCCCCAGACACGATCGAGCATCGGTCCGGCCGCTCCGGTGTCGGCAAGGTCGGCGGCAACCGCCTTGAATTCGCCGCCCAGAGCCGCGACCTTGGTGGCGGTATCGGCCATCGACGAGCGGCCGACCCCGATCACCGCGCCGCCGGCGCGCGCGATCGAGAGCGCGATGCCCTGTCCGATACCGGTGTTGGCGCCGGTGACCAGGATGCGCTTGCCGGCCAGGCTGAAAGCGGAGAAGTCGCTCATGCCGTTCGTCTCATTCTATCGGTCGTCTCATTCTATCATTCGCCGGCCGCGGCCTTGACCGAACTGACATGGAAGGCCTGCCTGGCATGCAGGCGCTCGCGATAGCGCTGCTGGCTGGCGGTGAGGTGCGTGCGCATCGCTTCGCGCGCGGCCTCGGCATCGCCTGAAATGATGGCGTTCAGGATCACCAGATGCTCGCGCTGCAGCCCTCGCTGATAGTCTTGCGACTGGACGAGTTCGATCGACCAGGGCGTGGTCCGTTCAGACGGAACGGCGCGCCGGCCGAGCACGTCGAGCATCTCGACATAGAACGGATTGCTGGTGGCGCTGGCAATCGCCCGGTGGAAGGCGAGGTCGGCGGCCTCGGTCGGCTCGCTGTCCAGCAGCAGCCGCTCGAACTCAAAAAAGGCTTCCTGGATCGCCGCCTCCTGCGCGGCGATGCGGCGGATGGCGGCGAGCCCGGCCGATTCGATCTCGATCGCCAGGCGTACCTCGAGCACGTTGAGCGCGATCGAATCCTTCGTCCCCATATCGGCGGCGAGCGCGCCGAACATCGTCGAGACACGCTCGATGACGAAGACACCGGCACCCTGGCGCGGCTCGACGAGACCATCGGCTGCAAGCTTGGCCAGCGCCTCGCGGATCACGGTGCGGCTGACGCCGAACGTTTCGGTCAACTGGCCTTCGGTCGGCAGCTTCTGCCCTGGCAGGATCTCGCCCGCCTGCAACTGCTTGCGGATCGCCCCGACCACGGTCTCCGACAGTTTGGGTTTTCGTCCGACCCTGAGGTCGGTTGCGGTATCCGATGCCATGTCGCCCCCCATTTGAACACGCTCGTCAACCAAGGCATCCGGCTCAAAGCCGATACGCCGTCTTGGCAAGCGTGTAGGCAAGCTCCTTCGCGAGTTCATGCGCCTCGTCCTCGCGCAGCCTGTGCTCGGCGACGAGGCGCGCCAGGAACGCGCAGTCGACCCTGCGCGCCACGTCGTGACGGGCGGGGATCGACGGAAAGGCGCGCGTGTCGTCGTTGAAGCCGACCGTGTTGTAGAAGCCGGCGGTCTCGGTGGTCATCTCGCGGAAACGGCGCATGCCTTCCGGGCTGTCGTGGAACCACCAGGCCGGTCCGAGTTTCAGCGCCGGGTAGACGCCGGCCAGCGGCGCCAGCTCGCGCGCGTAACTGCTCTCATCCAGCGTGAACAGAATGACGGTCAGGTCGCGCTCGAGCCCGACGCAGTCGAGCAGCGGCTTCAGCGCCGTCACATAATCGGTGCGGGTCGGGATGTCGAAGCCCTTGTCCCTGCCGAATTTCTGGAAAACACCCGCCGAATGATTGCGCCAGGAGCCGGGATGAATCTGCATCACCAGCCCGTCGTCCCGGCTCATCTTGGCCATTTCGGTCAGCATCTGGGCGCGAAACAGCTTTCGTTCACGCTCGTCCTGCGAGCCGGAGCGAATCCGGTTGAACAGCTCCTGCGCCGCAGCGTCGGAAAGGTTGGCGGTCTCGGCCGTGGGATGGCCATGATCCGACGAGGTCGCGCCGAAGCTCTTGAAGAAGGCGCGGCGCTGGCGGTGCGCATCGAGATAGCCGGCCCAGGTCCCGGTGTCGCAGCCGGTGATCTCGCCGAGCCGGTCGAGGTTGACCGAAAACCCTTCGAAATCGGGATCGACGACGGCGTCCGGCCGATAGGCGGTGACGACGCGGCCCTCCCAGCCGCTGTCGCGGATCATCTGGTGCCATTTGAGGTCGTCGAGCGCGCCTTCGGTCGTTGCGATGACCTCGATGTTGAAGCGCTCGAACAGGGCGCGAGGGCGGTAGTTCTCCCACTGCAGCACCGTCGCGATCGTGTCGTAATGGCGATCCGCGGTTTCGGCGCTCAACGGTTCTTCGATGCTGAACAGATGCGCAAGCACATGGTCGAACCACAGCCGGGTCGGTGTGCCACGGAAGAGATGATAGTGCTCGGCGAACAGCCGCCAGATCGCCCTGCCGTCGGTCTCGACGGGCGCGCCATCGAGCGTCGGCACGCCGAGAGCCTCCAGCCGCACGCCCTGGCTGAACAGCATGCGAAAAATATAGTGGTCCGGCACGATGAGCAGTTGCGCGGGATCGGGGAACGGCTCGTTCAGCGCATACCAGCGCGGGTCGGTGTGGCCGTGCGGGCTGATGATGGGCAGGTCCTTGATGCCGGCATAGAGATCGCGGGCGATCGAGAGCGGACGCGCCTCGGCTGGAAACAGCAAATCCGCATTCGTCAGTGCCACGGGCATCCTCCCAGGGTCGCTATCGGTAGGGTTGGCTGGAAATAATGTCAACATACAAAAATTGGATTGTTGTATGATGACTTTTGAGCAATGCTGAGCATTGTCGGCAGGCGCCGCCGATGTTACGCCGCTTGCGATCCGCCCGTGGGTCACCAGCCGTTCCATGACCCAGCCATTCCCCGAGATGAGTGCCGCAAAACCTATGACAGATCGTCGCCTTTCCAACCGTACGGCGCAGGCATTGCCGGCCAAGGTCGCCGCATCTCGATACGATCGTAGCGCGATTACGCCGGGCATTGTGCATCTCGGCGTCGGCGCCTTTCACCGCGCCCACCAGGCTGCTTACATCGATGAATGCCTGGCCGCCGGCGAGACGGGCTGGGGCATAACAGGCGTGTCGCTGCGCAGCGCCGACACCCGCGACGCGCTGGCGCCGCAGGATGGGCTGTACACACTGGCGGTTCGCGGCAGCGGCGGCGAGAAGCTGCATGTCATCGGCTCGATCGGCTCGCTGCTGGTGGCGCCGGAGGACCCGGCCGCGGTTCTGGCGGTGCTTGCCGATCCGCGCACCCGCATCGTGACGCTAACCATCACCGAGAAAGCCTATTTGCGAGCGGCCGGTGGCGGGCTGGACACGGCGCATCCCGACATCGTCCACGACCTGGCGAATCCGCAAAAGCCGAAGACGGCGCATGGTTTTCTGACCGAAGCGCTCGCCCGGAGGCTGGCCGCAGGCACCCCGCCTTTTACCGTGCTTTGTTGCGACAACCTGCCGGCCAACGGCGCCACCTTGCACAGGCTGCTGATCGAATTCGCCACACTGCGCGATGCCACTCCTGGTTCGGCGGGCGGTGCTGGAATTGCCGGCCACATCGCCGGTCAGGTCGCATTTCCCTCGAGCATGGTCGACCGCATCGTGCCGGCCACGACCGATGCCGACCGGGCGCGGATATCAGGCGAACTTGGCATCGAGGACGCCTGGCCAGTGATGACCGAACCTTTCCGCCAATGGGTGATCGAGGACGATTTCCCGGCCGGGCGCCCGGCCTGGGAAAAATTCGGCGTCACCATGGTCGGCGATGTCGCCCCCTTCGAGGACATGAAGCTGAGGCTGCTCAACGGTGCGCATTCGGGCATCGCCTATCTTGGCCTGCTCAGCGGCCACGCCACGGTCGATCGCGCCTTCGCCGATCCGGCGATCCGGCGGTTCGTCGATGCGCTGTGGGAGGAGGCCAAATCGACATTGCCTGGTGATGCCGGCCTCGACACATCGGCCTATACGGCCGAGCTTGCCGAGCGTTTTTCGAACACGGCACTTGCCCACCGCACGGCGCAGATCGCCAATGACGGCAGCCAGAAACTGCCGCAGCGCATCATCGCCTCGGCCATCGAGTGCCTCGAAGCCGGCACCGAGTTCGTCCATCTCACGCTGGTGGTCGCAGCCTGGATCGCCGCCTGCGCGGCGCGCGGCAAGACCTTGCCGGAGGGCCACTTCACCGATCCGCTCGATGCGGCGCTGACCGCGCTTTTGAACCAGCAGCTGCCGGCGAACGAAACCGTGACGGCGGTGTTCGATCTGGCCGGCTTCGCCGGGGATCACGCCGAACGCCAGACGCTGATCGAACTCACGGCGGTGCATCTCGTCCACTTGCGGCGCGATGGTCCGACTCTGGCCTTCGCCGCCTTGGGCATATAAACAAAAAGAGGGGCAAGGCCCCGCTTTTCATCAAGTCATTGGTGTGGATTTCAGGCCGGCAGAATTGCGCCTTCCAGCGTGGTGAGCTGGCTAAGGAACTGTTCCGCCTTGCTGCGCGACTGGTCGTCCTTGGCGTCGGCCGCGTCTTCCCTGGCTTCCTGGATGCGGCGGGCGAGGTCGGCGCGGTCGACATCCTTCACCGCCACAGCCGATTCCGCCAGCAGCGTGCAGCCAGCCGGGACGATGTCGGCGAAGCCGCCGAACACGACATAGCGTTCTTCGCTGCCCGAGGCATTCTTCACCGTGACGACGCCCGGCTTGATCGTGGTCATGACCGGCGCGTGATGGGCCATGACGGTCATCTCGCCCTCGGCGCCCGGGATGACGACGGATTCGACCTCGGCGGAAACCAGCAGGCGCTCCGGCGAGACCAGTTCGAACTTGAAAGCTTCAGCCATGTCAATTTAGTGAGTAGGGAATAGTGAGTAGGAAGTAGGGAGAGAGGACAACCGTCCGATCACCCAGCTGCTATTCACTACTGACTACTGACTACTCCCTATTCCCTTGATTAAGCCGCTTCAGCCGCGAGGCGCTGTGCCTTCTCGACCGCTTCGTCGATGCCGCCGACCATGTAGAAGGCGGCTTCCGGCAGGTGGTCATAGTCGCCGTTGCAGAGGCCCTTGAAGCCCTTGATGGTGTCTGCGAGGTCGACCAGCTTGCCCGGCGCGCCGGTGAACACTTCGGCGACGAAGAACGGTTGCGACAGGAAGCGCTCGATCTTGCGGGCGCGGGCCACGGTCTGCTTGTCCTCTTCCGAGAGTTCGTCCATGCCCAGGATGGCGATGATATCCTGCAGCGACTTGTAGCGCTGGAGGATCGACTGCACTTGGCGGGCAACGGCATAATGCTCGTCGCCGACGACCAGCGGGTCGAGCATGCGCGAGGTCGAGTCCAGCGGATCGACGGCCGGATAGATACCCTTTTCGGCGATCGAACGGTTCAGCGTCGTCGTCGCGTCAAGGTGGGCGAACGAGGTCGCCGGCGCCGGGTCGGTCAAGTCGTCGGCCGGCACGTAGATCGCCTGCACCGAGGTGATCGAGCCCTTGGTGGTGGTGGTGATGCGTTCCTGCAGCGCGCCCATATCGGTGGCGAGCGTCGGCTGATAGCCCACGGCCGACGGGATACGGCCGAGCAGAGCCGACACTTCCGAACCCGCCTGCGTGAAGCGGAAGATGTTGTCGACGAAGAACAGCACGTCCTGGCCCTGGTCGCGGAAATATTCGGCAACCGTCAGGCCGGTCAGGCCGACGCGGGCGCGCGCGCCCGGCGGCTCGTTCATCTGGCCGTACACCAGCGCCGCCTTCGAGCCTTCGCCGCCGCCCTTCTTGTTGACGCCGGATTCGATGAACTCGTGGTAAAGGTCGTTGCCTTCGCGGGTGCGCTCGCCGACGCCGGCGAACACCGAGTAACCACCATGCGCCTTGGCGATGTTGTTGATCAGTTCCTGGATCAGCACGGTCTTGCCGACGCCGGCGCCGCCGAACAGGCCGATCTTGCCGCCCTTGGCGTAGGGCGCGAGCAGGTCGAGCACCTTGATGCCGGTGATCAGGATCTGTGCTTCCGTCGACTGTTCGATATAGGCCGGAGCCGGCTGATGGATCGAGCGCAATTCGACCGCGTCGACCGGGCCTGCTTCGTCGACCGGCTCGCCGATGACGTTGATGATGCGGCCGAGCATGCCCGGGCCGACCGGCACGGCGATCGGGCCGCCTGTGTCGCGCACTTCCTGGCCACGCACCAGACCTTCGGTGGAGTCCATGGCGATGCAGCGCACCGTGTTTTCACCCAGATGCTGGGCAACTTCGAGCACCAGTCGGTTGCCGACATTGTTGGTCTCGAGCGCGTTCAGGATCGGCGGCAGATGCTCGCCGAACTGCACGTCGACGACGGCGCCGATGACCTGGCGGACCTTGCCGACAACGCCGGTGGCCTTGGTGGCCACGGCCTGCGTCTTGGCAGCGGCGGCCTTGGCCGGCGCTGCTGCTGCCTTGGCCGGAGCCGCCTTTGCTGCCGCTGCCTTGGCCGCCTTCGCGGGGGCTGCTGTCTTCGGGGTCGCTGCTTTCGCCATCGTCTTTACCCTTTTCGTCCTTTGTTTCTCACGCGGTCCTGTTCGCGGGCCAATGACCCGCTGACCGCGCCTAGAGCGCCTCGGCGCCCGAAATGATTTCGATCAGTTCCTTGGTGATCTGCGCCTGCCGCTGGCGGTTGTAGGTGATCGACAGCTTGTTGATCATCTCGCCGGCGTTGCGCGTCGCATTGTCCATGGCGCTCATCTTGGCGCCCATTTCGCCCGCTGCGTTTTCGAGCAGCGCACGGAATATCTGCACAGCGATGTTGCGCGGGATGAGGTCGGACAGGATTTCCCCCGGCTCCGGCTCATACTCGTAGACGGCGCTGGCGCCATCCGCCGTTTCGGGCTGAGCCGAAGAGGCGGACGCTGCCGGAATGATCTGCTGCGCGGTCGGAACCTGGCTGATCACCGACTTGAACTGCGAGTAGAACAGCGTGCAGACGTCGAAGGCGCCCTCGTTGAACAGATAGATGACCTTGCGGGCGATCGCATCGGCATTGACGAAGCCGAGCGTCTTGACCTCGCGCAGATCGACGCGTTCGATGATCATCGCGGCATAGTCGCGGCGCAGGATGTCGAAACCCTTCTTGCCGACGCAGATGATCTTGACCTGCTTGCCGTCGGCCAGAAGCCGGCGGATATGGTCGCGGGCATGACGGGCGATCTGCGAATTGAAGCCGCCGCACAGGCCACGCTCGGCGGTGCAGACGACGAGCAGATGCACGTCATCCTTGCCGGTTCCGGTCATCAGCGCCGGGGCATCGCCCCCGCCACCGACCGCCTGGGTGATGTTGGCCAGGACGGAACCCATGCGCTCCGAATAGGGACGCGCCGCTTCCGCCGCCTCTTGCGCACGGCGCAGCTTCGCCGCGGCGACCATCTGCATCGCCTTGGTGATCTTCTGCGTCGCCTTGACCGAGGCGATACGGTTACGAAGGTCTTTTAATGAAGGCATGCTTCAAACCTGATCCCGTCTTGCACTTCGCTCAGGCGAAGGTCTTGGCGAAGGCGTCGATCTCGGCCTTCAGCTTGGCGCGCAGATCGTCCGACAGCGCCTTTTCCTTGCGGATGGCGTCGAGGACGTCCTTGCCGGCCGAACGCATGTGGCTGAGCAGGCCGTGCTCGAATTTGCCGACCTGGTTGACCGGCAGCTTGTCGAGATAGCCGTTGACGCCGGCGAAGATCACCGCGACCTGCTCTTCCGTCTTCAGCGGCGAGAACTGCGGCTGCTTCAGGAGTTCGGTCAGGCGCGAGCCGCGGTTGAGCAGGCGCTGCGTGGCGGCGTCGAGGTCCGAGCCGAACTGCGCGAAAGCGGCCATTTCGCGGTACTGCGCGAGCTCGCCCTTGATCGAGCCGGCAACCTGCTTCATCGCCTTGATCTGCGCCGACGAACCGACGCGCGACACCGACAGGCCGACGTTGACGGCCGGACGGATGCCCTGGAAGAACAGGTTGGTTTCGAGGAAGATCTGGCCGTCGGTGATCGAGATCACGTTGGTCGGGATGTAGGCCGACACGTCGTTGGCCTGCGTCTCGATGACCGGCAGCGCGGTCAGCGAACCGCCACCCAGATCGTCGTTGAGCTTGGCGGCGCGCTCGAGCAGGCGCGAATGCAGGTAGAAGACGTCGCCAGGATAGGCTTCGCGGCCCGGCGGGCGGCGCAGCAACAGCGACATCTGGCGATAGGCGACGGCCTGCTTCGACAGATCGTCATAGCTGATCAGCGCATGCATGCCGTTGTCGCGGAAATATTCGCCCATGGTGCAGGCCGTGAACGGCGCCAGGAACTGCATCGGCGCCGGATCGGAAGCGGTGGCGGCGACGATGACCGAATATTCGAGCGCGCCGCGCTCTTCCAGCACCTTGACGAACTGCGCGACGGTCGAGCGCTTCTGGCCGACGGCGACGTAGACGCAGTAGAGCTTTTCCTTCTCGGGGCCGTTGTCGTGCACCGACTTCTGGTTGAGCATCGTGTCGAGGATGATGGCGGTCTTGCCGGTCTGGCGATCGCCGATGACCAGCTCGCGCTGGCCGCGGCCGACCGGGATCAGCGCATCGATGGCCTTGAGGCCGGTCGACATCGGCTCGTTCACCGACTTGCGCGGGATGATGCCGGGCGCCTTGACGTCGACGCGCTTGCGCTCGACCGCCTTGATCGGGCCTTTGCCGTCGATCGGATTGCCGAGCGCGTCGACGACGCGGCCGAGCAGGCCGGGGCCGACAGGCGCGTCGACGATGGCGCCGGTGCGCTTGACGGTGTCGCCTTCCTTGATGTCGCGGTCGGCGCCGAAGATGACGACGCCGACATTGTCGGCTTCGAGGTTGAGCGCCATGCCGCGGATGCCGCCGGGGAATTCGACCATTTCGCCGGCCTGGACATTGTCGAGGCCGTAGACGCGGGCGATACCGTCACCGACGGACAGCACCTGTCCGACTTCGGAGACCTCGGCCTCCTTGCCGAAATTCTTGATCTGGTCTTTCAGAATTGCGGAAATTTCCGCGGCGCGGATGTCCATCAGCCGACCTCTTTCAGTGCAAGCTTGAGCGAATTGAGTTTGGTTTTGAGCGACGTATCGATCTGGCGCGAGCCCATCTTGACCACCAGCCCGCCGAGCAGCGACGGGTCGACGGTGACGGAAATGGCCACGTCTTTGCCGGCAACGCTCTTCAGCGCCGCCTTGAGTTCGGTCTGCTGGGCCGCGGTCAGCTCATGAGCCGACGTGACTTCGGCGGCGGCCTCGCCACGGGCTTCCGCCGCGATCTGGCGGAACGCCTTGATCATGCCGGGCACCGCGAACAGGCGGCGATTCTTGGCGACGACGCGCAGGAAATTGCCGGTCAGGCCGGTGATGCCTGCCTTGTCGGCGATCGCCGCGATGGCCTTGGCCTGGTCCTCGCTGGAAAACACCGGGCTGTTGATCAGCCGGGCGAGATCCGCGCTGCCCGCGAGCAGTGCCTCGAAACCGTTGAGGTCGGCCTCGACCTTGGCCACGGAATTTGCCTGCGATGCCAGTTCGAACAGCGAACCGGCATAGCGTTCTGCGACACCTGAGATTGGCGATGACGATTGGGCCACGGACCGTCTTTTCTCTTGTCTGACAGGCCGCAGATTGTTGGCGCGAGCAAAAACTCTGGCTAAATCTTTGACCTTACTGCATTTTTTCAAGCACGGAGGCGCGGCTTCCGCTATCCCCGGCCGAAAGTCGATTGCCGTCTAGCACAGGCATTTTAAGACCGCAATGCGTCGTTCCGCATGGTTTTCAGGCACTATTGTCGCATCCGGCGAAAGATCAGGGTCCTGCGCGCCGGAATACCCTTGGATTCAGGGCACAAAGCCGAAGGCAAAGGCGAGCGGCAAGGCCGCGAGCGCCAATTCCACCACAATGGAAACCCAATTGAAAGGCGTATTGGCGCCATCCGACATCATCGACAGCAGCCGGCCGAAGGCAGTGAACAGCCAGGAGAAGCCGAGCGCCATGTAGACCAGCGGCTGCGCGAGCAGGATGCAGCACAGGCCGACCCCGAGATAGAAGCCCGACATGCGGCCCCGTCCCTCGGCGATCGCCGCCGCCTTCTCGGGTTTCGCCTGCAGGCGCAGGATGCGGAAGGCCAGCCCCGGCGCCAGGAAAAACAGAAGGCCGAGCAACACGGTGAAGACCGCGCTCGACCAGGCCAGCCATTCGCCCTGGCTCGTCGGCCATGGAAGCGCAAAATCCATCGTGTCCCTCGAAATGCCTGTTTTGAAATTCCGGGCATTCTAGCGGAGGAAAAATGCCGCGCCAGATGGCTCAAGGCACTTTAGGTGACCCGCATCAACCGAGCGCGAATTCCACCGCCGCCTCGGCATGGATGCGGGTCGTGTCGAAAACCGGAATGTCGAAATCGCCCTGGCCGATGAGCATGGTGATCTCCGTGCAGCCCATGATCAGGCTGTCGGCGGCCTCTTCGCGGCGCAAGCGGTTGGCCTCGGCGACATAGGCGGCCTTTGAGGCTTCGGAGACAATGCCCTGGCAAAGCTCGTCATAGATGACGCCATGCACCATGTCGCGGCCGGCCGCATCGGGTACGACTGGCGACAGGCCATACTTGTCGGCAAGCCGGCCCTTGTAGAAGTCCTGCTCCATGGTGAACCGCGTTGCCAGCAGGGCCGGGCGCCGCATGCCGGCGCGCTTGATCGCAACTGCGGTGGCGTCCGCAATGTGGATCAGCGGGATCGAGACCGACGCCTGCACCTGGTCGGCCAGCTTGTGCATGGTGTTGGTGCAAAAAAGCAGGCCTTGCGCGCCGCCGGCCTCGAGCTTGCGCGCGGCATCGACCAGCAGCATGCCGGCACCATCCCAATCGCCATGATGCTGGCGCTCGGCGATCTCGGCGAAGTCGAACGACCACATGAGAAGCTTGGCCGAGTGCAACCCGCCAAGCCGCCCGCGCACGGTCTCGTTGAGCAGGCGATAATAGATGGCGGTCGATTCCCAGCTCATGCCGCCGAGCAGGCCAAGGGTTTTCATCTGATCTTTCCGTTTCTCCCGCCGAGACAGCTGTAGCTGAAATTGCGTCCCTACAAAAAGCTCTGCGGATCGATGTCGACCTGCACCCGGACCGAGCCGCGCTGCTTCGGTCCGTTGGCCAGCATGGCCCGGATAAACCCTTGCATGTCGGCGCGCCGTTCGCCCTGGATCAGCAGGCGGAAGCGGTGGCGGCCGCCGAGCAGGGACAGTGGCGCCTCCGCCGGCCCGAGCACGAACAGGTCCGACGCCTCGGGCGCTGCGCGGCGCAGGCCGCGGGCATGGCCTTCCGCCTCCGCCCGCGTCACCGCGCTGACGATGACGCCGGCCAGCCGGCCGAAGGGCGGCAAGGCAGCGCGTTCGCGTTCAGAAATCTCACGCTGGTAGAAAGATTCGTCGTCGCCGGAGACGATCGCCCGCATCACCGGATGGTCGGGCTGAAACGTCTGCAGCAGGCCCAGGCTCTTCTTGCCGGTGCGGCCGGCGCGGCCGGTGACCTGGCTGAGCAGCTGGAAGGTGCGCTCGGCGGCGCGCGGATCGCCATTGGCAAGGCCGAGATCGGCATCGACGACGCCGACCAGCGTCATATCAGGGAAATTATGGCCCTTGGCGACCAGTTGCGTGCCAATGACGATATCGGCCTCGCCATTGGCGATTGCCTCCAGCTCCAGCCGCAGCCGTCGTACACCCCCCATGATATCCGACGACAGCACGATGGTGCGCGCGTCCGGGAAATGCGTGACGACCTCCTCGGCGATGCGCTCGACCCCCGGCCCGCAAGCAACCAGGTGGTCGAGCGTGCCGCATTCCGGACAGGCTTCGGGACGGCGCTCATTGTGACCGCAATGGTGGCAGACCAACTGCCCGCGAAAGCGGTGTTCGACCAGCCAGGCCGAGCACACCGGGCAGCCGAAGCGATGGCCGCAGACCCGGCACAGCGTCAGCGGCGCGTAGCCGCGCCGGTTGAGGAACAGCAGCGACTGCTCCTTCTTCTCAAGCGTCCGGCGCATATGGTCGATCAGCACCGGCGACAGGAAGCCGCCACGCGCCGGCGGCGCGCGCCGCATGTCGATCGACTTGAGGTCGGGAAGTGCCGCCTCGGCGAAGCGAGCGGACAGAACGGCCCTGTTGTATTTGCCCTGGCTGGCATTGACCCGGCTCTCGACCGATGGCGTCGCCGACGCCAGGACCACGGGGAAGCCGCCTATATGGCCGCGCACGACGGCCATGTCGCGCGCATTGTAGATGACGCGGTCTTCCTGCTTGTAGGCGGGGTCGTGCTCCTCGTCGACGACGATCAGGCCAAGCTGCTTGAATGGGAGGAACAGCGCCGAGCGCGCGCCGGCGACGACGCGCACGCCGCCTTCCGCCACTTGCCGCCAGACTTTTTCGCGCATGCGCGGCGGCAGGTCGGAATGCCACTCGGCCGGCTTGGCGCCAAAACGCTGCTGGAAGCGTTCGAGGAAGGCATGCGTCAGCGCGATTTCCGGCAGCAGGATGAGCACTTGGCCGCCCTGCTCTAGCGCGGCCGCCACCGCCTCGAAATAGACCTCCGTCTTGCCCGAACCGGTTACGCCGTCGAGCAACGCGACATTGAACTCGCCGGCCGCGACATTGGCGCGCAGCAATGACGCGGCCTCGTTCTGGTCCGGCATCAGTTCGGGAACGGCATAGCTTGGGTCAGGCGCGGCCACCACCGGGCGCGGCGGGATCATCACCGTCTCGAACACGCCTTGCGCCTTGAGCCCCTCGATCACCGTCGACGACACGCCGGCGGCGTGCGCGAGGCCGGAGCGCGTCCAGGCCAACCCACCCTCGGCCGTCTCCAGCACGCGTGCCCTGGCATCCGTCATCCGGTCGGGCACAAGCAGGGTGCGCTGCAGCCCTTCGATCCAGGGTTCGGGATCAAAGGCCTCCGGCGCCCTGAGCAGCATGCGCGCCACCATGCCCGGCGCCGACAGCGTGTATTGCGCCACCCAGTCGACGAATCGGCGCATGGCGCGGTCGATCGGCGGACAGTCGAAAACCTGCTCGATCGGGCGCAATTTCCTGGCATCGACCTGCTCGACCGCGCCGTCCCAGACGATACCGGCGACCTGGCGCGGCCCAAGCGGCACGCGCACGATCGAACCCGGCACCACCCGCATGCCGGCCGGCACGGCATAGGTGTAGGGACGTTCGGCCGGCATCGGCACCAGCACCGGTGCGGCCGCGACAAAGGGCGAATCTTCGATCATGAGGCGTGACCTTGCCCTGACTTTGGTCTAGATCAAAGAGCAACGCTGAACGTGCCCTCCCAAGCACGACGAAATCGTCAGGAGACCCGCCATGAAATTTTTTGCCGACACCGCCGATATCAAAGAGATCAAGGAACTGAACGATCTGGGGCTGCTCGATGGCGTCACAACCAACCCTTCGCTGATCTTGAAATCGGGCGGCAAGATCGCCGAGGTCACCAAGCAGATTTGCGACATCGTCGAAGGGCCTGTCTCGGCGGAAGTCGTGGCGATCGAATACAAGCAGATGATGGCTGAGGCCGAAGTGCTGGCCAAGATCGCGCCCAATGTCTGCATCAAGGTGCCGTTGACGCTGGACGGCCTGAAGGCCTGCAAGACCATCCGCACCGAGATGAACCGCATGGTCAACGTCACGCTGTGCTTCTCGGCCAACCAGGCGCTGCTCGCCGCCAAGGCCGGCGCTTCCTTCATCTCGCCCTTCGTCGGCCGCGTCGACGACACCGGCTCGGACGGCATGGAGCTGATCCAGGAGATCCGTCAGATCTACGACAATTTCGATTTCCAGACCGAAATCCTGACCGCTTCCGTGCGCACGGTAAACCATGTGAAGCAGGCGGCTCTCATCGGCGCCGACGTCATCACCGCGCCGCCGGCGACGCTGAAGGCACTGGTCAACCATCCGCTGACCGACAAGGGCCTTGCCGCTTTCCTCGCCGACTGGGCCAAGACCGGCCAGAAGATCGGCTGAGCGGTCCGACACCAGATACAAAAAAGGCCGGGCAACCGGCCTTTTTTATTGGCGTCTCGTGGCGGCCTGCCGCTCAATCCGCGTCGTCATCGGCGGGCGCGGCCGCCAGCTGGCGCTTGCCCGCCATGATCTCGCGCTTGCCGACATGGTTGGGGGCGCCGACCAGACCTTCCTTCTCCATGCGCTCGACCAGTGAAGCGGCGCGGTTGTAGCCGATGCCGAGGCGGCGCTGGATGTAGGACGTCGAACATTTCTTGTCGCGCAACACCACCTTGACCGCCTCGTCATAGCTGGAATCGCCATCCTCGGCGGCAACGGCTCCCTTGTCGAAGACCGCTCCCTGGTCGCCTTCCTCTTCCTCTTCATCCTCGTCGGCCGTCACCGTCTCCAGATATTCGGGGCGGCCCTGCGCCTTCAGATGTGCCACGACATGCTCGACCTCGGCGTCGGAAACGAAGGGGCCGTGCACACGGGCGATGCGCCCGCCGCCCATCATGTGCAGCATGTCGCCCTGGCCGAGCAGCTGTTCGGCGCCCTGCTCGCCCAGGATGGTGCGGCTGTCGATCTTGGAGGTGACCTGGAAGGAGATGCGGGTAGGGAAATTGGCCTTGATCGTGCCGGTGATGACGTCGACCGACGGCCGCTGCGTCGCCATGATCAGGTGGATGCCGGCGGCCCGCGCCATCTGCGCCAGGCGCTGGATGGCGCCTTCGATCTCCTTGCCGGCAACCATCATCAGGTCGGCCATCTCGTCGACGATGACGACGATGTAGGGCATCGGCGCAAGGTCGATTTCCTGCTGTTCGAACAGCGGCTCGCCGGTGCCTTTCTCGAAGCCGGCCTGCACGCTCATGACGACCGTCTCACCCTTGTCGCGGGCTTGGGCGGCGCGCTCGTTGTAGCCGTCGATGTTGCGCACGCCGAGCCGCGCCATCTTGCGATATCGGTCCTCCATCTCGCGCACCGCCCATTTGAGCGCGGTGACGGCCTTCTTGGGATCCGTGACGACGGGGGTCAGAAGGTGCGGGATGCCGTCATAGACGGACAGTTCGAGCATCTTCGGGTCGACCATGATCAGCCGGCATTCTTCCGGCTTCAGCCGGTAGAGCAGCGACAGGATCATGGTGTTGATGGCGACCGACTTGCCGGAGCCCGTGGTGCCGGCGACGAGCAGGTGCGGCATCTTCGCCAGTTCGGCGATGACAGGCTCGCCACCAATGGTCTTGCCAAGGCAAAGCGCCAGCTTGCAGCTGGTCTTGCGGAAGCCCTGCGATTCGATCAGTTCGCGGAAATAGACGGTTTCGCGGGTCTCATTCGGCAGCTCGATACCGATGACATTGCGGCCAGGCACCACGGCGACGCGCGCCGAGACCGCCGACATGGAGCGGGCAATGTCGTCGGCGAGACCAATGACGCGGGAGGATTTGACGCCAGGCGCCGGCTCGAATTCGTAGAGGGTGACGACCGGGCCGGGGCGTACGTGGATGATCTCCCCGCGCACGCCGAAATCCTCCAGCACGCTTTCCAGGAGATCGGCATTCTGCTCGAGCCGCTCCTGCGACATGTAGAAGCCTTGGCCCTCGGGAGGCTGCTGCAGCAGCTCCTCCGAGGGAAGCTCGTAGCCTTCGCCCGTCTCCGGCTGAGCAACCTTGCCAGCCATGGGCAGCGACGGCGCCCGCGCTGCGGGGACGGCTTCGCCCACGCGTTGCGCAATGGGCGTCGGGGCGGCGTTGCTTGCGGCAGGTGCGACGGCGGTGGTCATCCGAGCCTGCCGGGCAGTCCTGCGCGCCGGAACGGACGGCTCGGCCACGGCCTTGTTGGAGTTGGCCGGAAAGACGTCGGGCGGGGCGGACGGTGCCTGGCCGGGAAGGCATTCGATGACACGGAACAAGGCGGTGACATCGGCCGCGGCGGACGCGGAGATGTCGGCCCGCGCCGCGGCAACCGGCGGAGCCGCGACCGGTGCGCGCGGGGCCGGGCTGACCTGCCGGACCGGTGACGTCACATCGACCAGAAGCGGAGCCAGGCCCTCGAAGAAGGCGTGATCCGAAAGATAGGGCCGCCGGGCTTTTTCAGCGGTGGCTGCATTGACCGGCGCGCCATTCCGGACGACGGGCGCCGGACGCGTGGCCACTGCCGTTGCGGGCACCTTCGGAGCCGCGGGCACAACGCCTTGCGACGTCTCGCCGCCGCGCGCTGGCTGGGCGGACCCGGCCGGTGACGGCCCGCGATGCATGACGGCGCCAGGCCCGGCCTGCTGCGTCGGGAGCGCCTGCGGGCGACCCTCCCCGGCAACCTCGTCGTGCTGCTGGCGATGCTTGGGTTCATAGTCCGGCGTGCGTGTAAAACGCACATTGGGCGCCAGGAAAAAATACTCTTGCCAGGCAGGGCTTTCGGTGTCGCCGCCGAGATCGGCAACCCGCCCGGAATGACCTGCGTGGGAAGCACCGGACTGGCCAACATCCGCCTTGCCGCGCGGGCCGCCGGAACGCTCTCCTTGGGGGTCATCGGGCGAAACTGCGTGCAACGAATTGACCCGAGAAAAACGCCTGGCTTCCATGCTCAAGACTCACTGTGAAATGTCTGCTGAGCAATAGGGAGCGAGTGGTTAACAGTTGCTTCCCGTCAGCGTCGCTTCAGCGATCGAGACGTATCTTTCGCGGCGACGCCGCACGATGAGGACTTGAGTACCCGATGGTGTTTCCACGACCGGTTGCTCATCCAAATGCGGCTACTGGAAAGGGACGAGCCTTTGCTCGCCTGACAACCATCGGACGGAAATTTCATGCCGCCAGACAGCCCGGCTGCCTACGGTTCAATCCCCGGGAACAGGAAATGAGGATCCAGGAGAGAGGGCGATTCGGCCCTCTTCTAAGACGATGACTCGCGCTAGCTGGCCGTCTTGCCGTGCCGGGCCAGATCCTGGGCGATGGACAGTTGCAGGGCTTCGGCCAGTTCGCGCGCGGCACGGTTCTCGGCGTCGATCTGCGCGCGGTAGGAAGCAAACTCCTGACGCGGCCTGTCGAAGGACGAGGTGATCGCCCGCTTGCCGACCGCGATCACCGCGCCGGTTTTCGCATCGGTTAGCGTGTAGCCGGCGGTCAGCGTCACCGAACCGGCGGTCGGCTCGTCTTGATCGGTTCCAACCTGGACCAGCGCCGATGATTCAACAGCTTCTGTCACGCCGAGATCGAGCGAATAAAGCGGCGAGGCCGGTTCGCCGGCGCCGCGCCCAAACCCGAAGATCAGATTGTTGCGCACCTGCTGGGCATAACGCGTCCGGACCGGCTTGACCGCAATCGAAGCCAACTCGGCATTGGCGCTGGAGCCGGTCGACAGCGGCGCGCTCGAATAGAGCGGCCGCACCTGGCAGGCCGAGACGAGCGCAAGCGAGCCGATAAGACCGGCAAGCGCGACGCGGCGAAGCAGACGGCTCAACTCTGTCTTTTCCCGATCAGGCAACGACATTGACGATCCTCTGCGGCACGATGATCACCTTGCACGGAGCCTTACCTTCAAGTGCTTTCTGCACGAAGTCGAGAGCCAAGACCGCTTTTTCGACCGCACCTTGGTCCGCGTCGCGGGCAATTGTCAAATCCCCCCGCTTCTTGCCGTTGACCTGCACCGGATAAGTGACTTCGTTGTCGACGACCAGCGCCGGATCGAAGACCGGCCACGGCCTTTCCGCGACCAGATCGGTGCCGCCCAGCGCCTCCCAGCACTCTTCGGCAAGGTGCGGCATCACGGGCGCGATCAGATGCACCATGATCTCCACGGCCTCGCGGCAGGCGCTTTTCAGCGCCGTATCGGCCTTGCCTTCCGCCACCTCGTTGAGCGGGGTGGTCAGCGCGTTGGCCAGTTCATAGATGCGGGCGATGGCACGGTTGAAGGCGAGCTTCTCGATGTCTTCGCCGACTGCCTTCAGGATTTTGTGCGCGGCCTTGGAAACCGCTCCGGCCTCGCCATCATTGGCGGCCTTCGGTGCGATGCCTGCCAGCGTCTCGGCCGCCGTCGACACCAGCCGCCAGATGCGCTGCATGAAGCGGTGCGCGCCGGCGGCGCCGTCGTCGGTCCATTCGACATCGCGTTCGGGCGGCGAATCCGACAGCATGAACCACCGCGCCGTGTCGGCGCCGTAGCCGTCGGTGATGTCTTCCGGGCTCACCGTGTTCTTCTTCGACTTCGACATCTTCTCGAGCGGACCGATGGTGACCGCCTCGCCGGTGGCGATGTCGATGGCGCGGCGCTTGCCGTCGACATCCTCCAGCCGCACTTCGGTCGGCGCCAGCCAGCGGCCGTTCGATGCCGAACCGACACGGTAGGTTTCGTGCACCACCATGCCTTGCGTGAACAGGCCCTTGAACGGCTCGGCCAGGTCGACATGGCCGGTCTCGCGCATCGCGCGGGTGAAGAAGCGTGAATAGAGCAGATGCAGGATCGCATGCTCGATGCCGCCAATATACTGGTCGACCGCCAGCCACTCGTTCGCTGCCTTGGGATCGGTCGGGTCATGCGCCCACGGCGCTGTGAAGCGGGCGAAATACCAGGACGAATCGACGAACGTGTCCATCGTATCGGTTTCACGGCGCGCGTCCTTGCCGCATTGCGGGCACTTCACATGCCGCCAGGTCGGGTGACGGTCGAGCGGATTGCCCGGCCGGTCGAAATCGACGTCGTCCGGCAGCTTGACCGGCAGGTCGGCCTTCGGCACCGGCACCACGCCGCAATCCTCGCAATGGATCATCGGGATCGGGCAGCCCCAGTAGCGCTGGCGCGAAATGCCCCAGTCGCGCAGGCGGAAGTTCACCTTGCGCTCGGCCATGGGGCGATTGCCGATGGTCTTTTGTTCCAGCAGCCTGGCGACCTCGTCGAAAGCCCGATCTGGAGTCATGCCGTCAAGGAAGCGCGAGTTGATCATCGCGCCATCGTCGGTATAGGCCACGTCGATCACCTGGAAAGCCGACGGGTCCTCGCCGTCCGGCATCACCACGGGCACCACCGGCAAGCCATATTTGTTGGCGAAGTCGAGGTCGCGCTGGTCATGTCCCGGGCAGCCGAAGATGGCGCCGGTGCCGTATTCCATCAGCACGAAATTGGCGACGTAGACCGGCAGCGTCCAAGTATCGTCGAAGGGATGGACGACGCGGATGCCGGTGTCGAAACCCTTCTTCTCGGCCGTTTCCAGCGCCGCCACCGAAGTGCCCATATGGCGGACTTCGTCGATGAATTTCGCCAAAGCCGGATTGGTCTCGGCGGCCTTTTTGGCCAGCGGATGATCGGCGGCGATCGCCATGAACGAGGCGCCGAAAATGGTGTCGGGCCGCGTCGTGTAGACCTCAAGCTCGTGCTCGCCGGCAATTTCCGACGCCAGCGGCCAGCGGATCAGCAAGCCTTCCGAACGGCCGATCCAGTTCTGCTGCATCAGCTTCACTTTTTCGGGCCATTCGTCGAGGCCGTCGAGCGAATCCAGCAGGTCCTGCGCGAAATCGGTGATCTTGAAGAACCATTGCGTCAATTCGCGCTGTTCGACCAGCGCGCCGGAACGCCAGCCGCGCCCGTCGATGACCTGCTCATTGGCGAGCACCGTCATGTCCTCCGGGTCCCAGTTGACCTTGGAGGATTTGCGCGTCACCAGCCCCTTCTCGACGAAGTCGAGGAACAGCATCTGCTGGCGGTGGTAGTAATCGACGTCGCAGGTGGCGAATTCGCGCGCCCAGTCCAGCGACAGGCCCATCACCTTGAGCTGCTCGCGCATGGTGGCGATGTTCTGGTAGGTCCACTCCTTGGGATGAACCTTGTTCTGCATGGCGGCGTTTTCGGCCGGCATGCCGAAGGCGTCCCACCCCATCGGATGCAGCACGTTGAAGCCCTTGGCCCGCTTGTAGCGCGCCACCACGTCGCCCATCGTATAGTTGCGGGTATGGCCGATATGGATGCGCCCCGACGGATAGGGGAACATTTCCAGCACGTAGTATTTCGGGCGCGGATCATCATTGTGCGCTTCGAAAAGCTTCTTTTCCGCCCAGGCCCTCTGCCATTTGGGTTCTGACGCGCGCGGATTGTATCGTTCGGTTGCCATGGGACGTTTTTCACTTAAAAGCATGCGGACTGCGGGCAAGAGCCCGGCAGTTCACGAAATGTGGTCCGGGTGTTCACCATGGTTTGGCAAACCCGTCAACCATATGGGCATCGCGGCGGCCAAAAACGCGGGTCAAAACAGCGGGATTTGCATATGGGCGACACCGTTCAGCAGTTTTTCGCGGTCAAGGCGAAGATCGCCGCCGCCGAGCAGGAGGCTGGCCGTAGAGACGGCGCGGTGACGCTGGTGGCGGTCTCCAAGACCTTCGACGCCGTCGACATCCAACCGGTGATCGAGGCCGGCCAGCGCGTCTTCGGCGAGAACCGCGTCCAGGAAGCACAAGGCAAATGGCCAGCGCTGAAGGAAGCTTTGCCCGACATTGAATTGCACCTGATCGGCCCGCTGCAGTCGAACAAGGCCAAGGAGGCGGTGGCACTGTTCGACGTCATCGAGACGGTCGATCGCGAAAAGATCGCCGCCGAGATCGCCAAGGAAATTGTCCGGCAAGGCCGGGTGCCAAAACTCTATGTCCAGGTGAATACCGGTTCCGAACCGCAGAAGGCCGGCATCGAACCGCGCGAGGCGGTCGCCTTCGTCAAACGCTGCCGGGAAGTCCACGGCCTCACCATCGAAGGCCTGATGTGTATTCCGCCGGCCGACGAGAATCCCGGTCCGCACTTCGCCTTGTTGGAGAAGCTCGGCAAGGAAGCCGGCGTCGCCAGACTGTCGATGGGCATGTCGGGCGATTACGAAACGGCGATCGCCTTTGGCGCCACCAGCGTAAGGGTCGGCTCGGCGATCTTCGGCAGCCGGTAGGCCTTCGTCATCCTGGGGCGGAGCAAGGAGCGAAGCGACGCGGCGCAGACGCCAGGATCCATGCCGGGACTCCGAAACGTCGCGAAGGTCCAGAATTCTGTTCCGTTGCAACCGTCAGCAAGGTCGCGGCATTGATCCTCGGGTCTTCGCGACGCCGCTTCGCGGCTGCTCCGCCCGTGGATGACGAAGTGAGAAATGTTTCGGCCAATCTCCAAGGTTCCGAGAAATCATGGCTGCCAGCCGCGCTGGGAACATTTACTTCGTAGCCAACCGACAATTCACGGACCTATGATGCCAACCGCGACTGGTCCATTACGCCAGCACTGGAAACGAAACGTACCGTTCTTATTTGTTTTGTGTCATCGCACATTTCTCTGGAGCTTTCGCCATGCGCTACAATCAGCTTGGAAATACCGGGCTTTTCGTTTCCGAATTTTGCCTCGGCACCATGACCTTCGGCGCCGCCGGCCAGAACGCCCAATGGGGCCTGATCGCCAGCCTCGACCAGAAGGGCGTCAACGAGATCGTCGGCCGTTCGATCGCTGCCGGCGTCAACTTCTTCGACACGGCGGACGTCTATTCGTTCGGCGAGTCCGAACGCCTGCTCGGCCAGTCGCTCCGGGACCTCGGCATTGCCAGGTCGACCGTGGTCATCGCCACCAAGGTTCATGCCGCCACCGGCGACGGGCCGAACCAGCGCGGCTCCTCGCGCGGCCACATCATGGATTCGGTCGATGCCAGCCTCGAACGGCTGCAACTCGACCATATCGATCTCTATCAATTGCACGGTACCGACGCGGTGACGCCGATCGACGAAACGCTGCGGGCACTCGATGATCTCGTCTCCAGCGGCAAGGTCCGCTATGTCGGCGTGTCCAACTGGCAGGCCTGGCGCATCGCCAAGGCGCTCGGCATCGCCGACCGCAGGGGCTTTGCCGGCTTCGAGACCATCCAGTCCTATTATTCGATCGCCGGCCGCGACCTCGAACGCGAGATCGTGCCGTTGATCAACGAGGAGAAGCTCGGCCTGATGGTGTGGTCGCCGATGGCCGGCGGCCTGCTGTCCGGCAAATACGGCCCTGGCGCGCCGGGCAATGGCGAGGGTCGCCGCGCCTCCTTCAACTTCCCGCCGGTCAACGAGGAGCGTGCCTGGGCGGCGGTCGCCGTCATGCGCGAGGTCGCCAGGAAGCATGATGTCAGCGTCGCCACCGTGGCGCTCGGCTATGTCCTGGCCAAACCGTTCGTCATGAGCGTGATCATCGGCGCCAGCCGCATGGAGCAGCTCGAACAAAACCTCGCCGCCACCAGCCTCAAGCTCGATGCCGACGATCTCGCCAGGCTGGATGAAGTGAGCGCCTTGCCGGCCGAATATCCCGGCTGGATGGTCGAGCGCCAGGGCGCCGGCCGGCGTCCGGCGCCCTTCGTCCCGAAGGCATAGCCTGCGGGAAAGCCAGCCTTCTCGAAGCCGCGTGTCTCATGGACGCGCGGCTTCGATTACAGCCGAACCGTCTCGGCAAGAAAGTCGAGAAAAGCCCGCACTCGTGCGGGCAGATGCTTGCCCTGGCCGACAAAGACGGCATGGGTCGGCTCTTCGTCGCCGGGGTTGAAATCTTCCAGCAGCGGCACCAGCCGGCCGGCGGCAATGTCGGGCTCGACATGCCAGCGCGCCAGCCGCGCGATGCCCGCCCCCGAAAGCGCGGACAGCCGCATCGCCTCGCCATCGGTCAATGTCAGGTTTCCGACAACCGGGATGATGATCGGCGCGCCTGCCGCATCGACAAAAGGCCAACCGTCGATATGCCGCACGAAGCCGAAGGCGAGCATGTTGTGGCGCTCGAGATCGGACAACGCACGCGGCGTCCCGTGTGCTTCGAGATAGGAAGGTGCCGCGACCAGCACCATCCGGCTTTGACCGAGCTTGCGCGCCACCAGCCGTGACTCGCGCAGCGGCCCGGCGCGGATGGCGACATCGGCGCGCTCTTCCAGTAGGTCGATCACGCTGTCGGTCAGCACAGCCTCGACGAAAATTTCGGGATAGCGCTCCAGAAAGCGCGGCAGCAGCCCCATTAGCCGATGTTGGCCGAACGGCACGTAGCTGTTGACCCTCAGCCTGCCGCGCGGCGCGGCTCCTGCCGCGGCTTCACGCTCGGCCTTATCCATGTCGGCGAGGACGCGCACACCGCTGTCGTAGAAGGCCGTTCCTTCCGGCGTGAGCTGGAGCTTGCGCGTCGAGCGGCTGACAAGCCGCGCGCCAAGCCGGGTTTCGAGCCGTGCGATCAATTTGCTTACCGCCGACGGTGTCATGCGCAGCCGTCGCGCCGCGGCCGAGAAGCTGCCCGCCTCGACGACACGCACGAACACTTCGATCTCGCCGGAGCGGTTGATATCGGGTCGGGCCATCTGTGAATCTATTTCACAGAAAATATGCCTTGAGCAAGTCTGGTTCACAACATGGCGGATCACGATCTTCCGGGCCGGGCGCGGGCCAAGCGTCCTTTGCCCACAGATGGGACGAACCGCCATGCCTCTTGCTCTCTATGCCCTCGCCGCCGGTGCCTTTGGCATCGGTGTCACCGAATTCGTCATCATGGGCCTGCTCATCGATGTCAGTAAGGATCTTGGTGTGTCGATCTCGGCCGCCGGCCAATTGATCTCGGGTTATGCGCTCGGTGTCGTCATCGGTGCACCCTTGTTGACCATCGCCACCGGCAACTGGCCGCGCAAAACCGTGCTGCTGGCTCTGATGGCGATCTTCACGATTGGCAATCTCGCCTGTGCGCTGGCGCCCGATTACTGGACGCTGATGGGCGCCCGCATCATCACTGCCTTTGCCCACGGCACCTTCTTCGGCGTCGGCTCGGTCGTCGCCACCGGCCTGGTCGCACCCAACAAGAAGGCTTCCGCGATCGCGCTGATGTTCACCGGCCTCACCATCGCCAACATCCTCGGCGTGCCCTTTGGCACCTGGCTCGGCCAGGCCTTCGGCTGGCGCGCGACCTTCTGGGCGGTGACCGCGGTCGGCCTCGCGGCCTTCGCCGTCATCCTGGCCCTGGTGCCGCGCGGCCAGGTCGCGCCCGAGAAGAGCGACCTGCGGGCCGATCTCGCCGTGCTGCGCCGCACGCCGGTCCTGCTCGGGCTTGCCACCACCGTGCTCGGCTATGCCGGCGTCTTCGCCGTCTTCACCTACATCGCGCCGCTGTTGACGCAGATCAGTGGCTTCAAGGAAGCCGCCGTGTCGCCGATCCTGCTCGTCTTCGGCGGCGGCCTGATCGCGGGCAACCTCGCCGGCGGCAAGGTCGCCGACCGCTGGCTGGTGCCGGCGGTGCTGGGCAGTCTCGTCGTGCTGGCGTTTGTGCTCGCGACCATGAGCTTCGCCATCCACAGCCAGGTCATGGCCGTTCTCTATGTCGGCCTGTTGGGTGCAGCGGCCTTCGCCACCGTGGCGCCGCTGCAAATGTGGGTGCTGGAAAAGGCGCAAGGCGCCGGCCAGAGCCTCGCCTCGTCCTTCAACATCGCCGCCTTCAACCTCGGCAACGCCGCCGGCGCCTGGCTTGGCGGCGCGGTCATCGCCCATGGCCTTGGGCTGGGTTCGCTCACCTGGGTCGCTGCCCTGCTGCCGCTCGCGGCGCTCGCCGTGGCCGGACTGGCGCTGCGCCTCGATCGCGGCGCCAGGCTCGGCGCGCCTGTCCCTGTCCGGTCATGACATCGGCCGACATCCGAATCGCCTCACCTCTTCACAAACCACCAGGAGCAAGAAAATGGACTATCGACGTCTCGGCGCATCGGGCCTGAAAGTCCCGGCGCTTTCATTCGGCGCAGGAACCTTCGGCGGCTCCGGCCCACTGTTCGGCGCCTGGGGCAACAGCGACGCGCAAGAAGCCCGGCGGCTTATCGACATCTGCCTCGAGGCCGGCGTCAACCTCTTCGACACCGCCGACGTCTATTCGAACGGCGCCTCGGAGGAGGTGCTCGGCGAGGCGATAAAAGGCCGCCGCGACGCGGTGCTGATCTCGACCAAGACCGCGCTGCCGATGGGCGACGGGCCGGCCGACCATGGCTCGTCGCGCTCGCGGCTGATCAAGTCGGTCGACGCCGCGCTGAAGCGTCTCGGCACCGACTATATCGACCTGCTGCAGCTGCACGCCTTCGATGCCGGGACGCCGATCGAGGAAGTTCTGGCGACGCTGGACGGCCTCGTGCGCTCCGGCAAGCTGCGTTATGTCGGCGTTTCCAACTTCTCCGGCTGGCAAGTGATGAAGTCGCTCGGCCTGGCGCAGACGCACGGCTACCCACGCTATGTCGCGCATCAGGTCTACTATTCGCTGCTCGGCCGCGACTATGAATGGGAGCTGATGCCGCTCGGCCTCGACCAGGGCGTCGGCGCGTTGGTGTGGAGCCCGCTCGGCTGGGGCCGCCTGACCGGCAAGATCCGACGTGGACAGCCCTTGCCGGAAAAGAGCCGCCTGCACGAGACCGCGAGCTTCGGCCCGCCGGTCGAAGACGAGCATCTCTACCGGGTCATGGATGCGCTCGATGCGGTGGCTGAGGAGACCGGCAAGACGGTTCCGCAAATCGCCATCAACTGGCTGCTGCAACGCCCGACCGTTTCATCTGTTATCATCGGCGCCCGCAACGAGGAGCAACTGCGCCAGAACCTCGGCGCCGTCGGCTGGACGCTGACGCCGGAGCAGATCAAGACGCTGGACGCGGCGAGCGAAGTCACCGCCCCCTATCCGTATTTTCCCTATCGGCGCCAGGAAGGTTTCGCGCGGTTGAACCCGCCGGCGGTGTGATTGGTTGGGATCCTACGTTTCGGGATCATCATGGACATTGGCGAGTAGCCGAAGCCCCCCTCAACTTCGTCATCCACGGGCGAAGCAGCCGCGAAGCGGCGTCGCGAAGACCCGAGGATCCATGCCGTGAACTTGGTCGAAGATCGTGGCGGAGCAGAATTCTGGACGCTACGGCGCTCGGAAGTCGCGGCATGGATCCTTTGGACTGCGAAGCAGCTCCAGGGGTCTGCGCCGCGTCGCTACGCTCCTTGCTCCGCCCGTGGATGACGAACTGATGGGCGTTACCGCCAATCATTACCGGTCGACAAAAATGCCGGCACTACTGCCCCTAATGCAGGACGAACTCTCCATCCACCTTGCGCCATTCATTCGGGGCGATCAGCTTCTGGTGCGTATAGACCACCGAATGCAGCGGCCCATCCAGCTTGGCTTTCCAGAATTCGATGAACCGGATCAGCACCGGAAACTTCGGAGCGATGTCGTAGTCCTGCCAGACGAAGCTCTGCAGGAGATGCGGGTGGTCGGGGAAATGATAAAGAATCTTGGCCGTGGTCAGGCCGTAGCCTTTGAGCATCAGGTCCATTTCAAGATGGTCGCGCATTGCGGTCCCCAAGGTTGATTCTCCTTTCCTCCCTGGCACCAATTGTGCGCGCCGTTACTTAACTGTCTATTGATTTTTCTTGATCGTAAAGCGAACTTTTCCCGCAAAAACATGCAGTTAGCAGCGGACCTGGTCGAGTGCTGACAGTCTCGAAAAGCGCCCCTGCGGCATCCCGCCGCGCGAATCCAACGTCTAATGTTGCCGTCGCGGCGGAACTGGTAATAATGCCGCCGAATTCGCGGCTGCGTCGCCGCGATCCCGCAGGCGTTTCAAGCCGGCGGATTGGTTCGGGAGGAAAGCCAAGAAATGTCCGAGGTTCATGTCCATCGCGTCCAGCCGGCGTGGAAGAAGAACGCCTTGATCGACAATGACACCTACCTCAAATGGTATGCCGACAGCGTGAAGAACCCGGACAAGTTCTGGGGCAAGCACGGCAAGCGCATCGACTGGTTCAAGCCCTTTTCCAAGGTCAAGAACACCTCCTTCGACGGCAAGGTCTCCATCAAGTGGTTCGAGGATGGCCAGACCAATGTCTCGTACAATTGCATCGACCGCCACCTGAAGAAGCGCGGCGACCAGACCGCCATCATCTGGGAAGGCGACAACCCTTACGACGACAAGAAAATCACCTACAACGAGCTCTACGAACACGTCTGCCGGCTCGCCAATGTGATGAAGAAGCACGGCGTCAAGAAAGGCGACCGCGTCACCATCTACATGCCGATGATCCCGGAGGCGGCCTACGCGATGCTGGCCTGCACGCGTATCGGCGCCATCCATTCGGTCGTCTTCGGCGGCTTTTCGCCGGATGCGCTCGCCGGCCGCATCGTCGACTGCGAATCGACCTTCGTCATCACATCGGATGAAGGCCTGCGTGGAGGAAAACCCATTCCTCTCAAGGACAACACCGACAAGGCGATCGAAATCGCCGCCAAGCACCACGTCATGGTCAAGAATGTCGTGGTCGTGCGCCGCACGGGCGCCAAGATCGGCTGGGCGCCGGGCCGCGATGTCTGGTATCACGACGAAGTCGCGACGGTGAAGTCCGAGTGCAAGCCGGAGAAGATGAAGGCGGAAGATCCGCTGTTCATCCTCTACACGTCGGGCTCGACCGGCAAGCCGAAAGGCGTGCTGCACACCACCGCCGGCTATCTCGTCTATGTGTCGATGACGCACCAATATATCTTCGACTACCATGACGGCGACATCTACTGGTGCACTGCCGATGTCGGCTGGGTGACCGGCCATAGCTACATCGTCTACGGGCCACTCGCCAACGGCGCCACCACGCTGATGTTCGAAGGTGTGCCAAACTACCCCTCGCAGTCACGCTTCTGGGAGGTCATCGACAAGCACAAGGTCAACATCTTCTACACCGCGCCCACGGCGCTGCGCGCGCTGATGGGCGCCGGCAACGACCCGGTGAAGAAGACGTCGCGCAAATCGCTGCGTGTGCTGGGCTCGGTCGGCGAGCCGATCAACCCGGAAGCCTGGGAGTGGTATTTCAACGTCGTCGGCGATGGCAAGGTGCCGATCGTCGACACATGGTGGCAGACCGAAACCGGCGGCATCCTGATCACGCCGCTGCCCGGCGCCACCGACCTCAAGCCGGGTTCGGCGACGCGGCCCTTCTTCGGCGTCAAGCCGCAGCTGGTCGACGGCGAGGGCAAGGTGGTGGAGGGTGCGGCCGACGGCAATCTCTGCATCACCGATTCCTGGCCGGGCCAGATGCGCACCGTCTATGGCGATCACGACCGCTTCGTGCAGACCTATTTCTCGACCTACAAGGGCAAGTACTTCACCGGCGACGGCTGTCGCCGCGATGCGGACGGCTATTACTGGATCACCGGCCGCGTCGACGACGTCATCAATGTCTCCGGCCACCGCATGGGTACGGCCGAGGTCGAATCGGCGCTGGTCAGCCATGAGAAAGTCTCGGAAGCAGCAGTCGTCGGCTATCCCCATGATATCAAGGGCCAGGGCATCTACAGCTACGTCACCTTGATGAGGGGCGTCGAAGCGACCGAAGATCTGCGCAAGGAACTTGTCGCCCATGTCCGCAAGGAGATCGGCGCTATCGCCACGCCCGACAAGATCCAGTTCGCGCCCGGCCTGCCCAAGACCCGCTCGGGCAAGATCATGCGCCGCATCCTGCGCAAGATCGCCGAGGACGATTTCGGCGCCCTTGGCGACACCTCGACGCTTGCCGATCCGGCCGTGGTCGACGACCTCGTCGCCAACCGGCAGAACAAGAAGGGCTGACGCCGGCCATGGCCGCGATCGGCAGCGTTGCCGAACTCTGGCGCTATCCGGCGAGTTCGCTCGCCGGCGAGCGGCTGGAGGCGATAGCGGTCGGCACCGACAGTATCGAGGGCGACCGTATGTTCGGCCTCGTCGATACGTCGGACAACGAGATCGCCCGGCCCGATCGTGACGCCAAGTGGCACAAGGTGCCGCGCATCAGGACCCGGTTGAGCCATGATCGCGTATTGGAAATCGCCGTTCCCGGCGGCGACTGGCTCAGCGCGCCAGGCCCCGAATGCGACCGCGCGGTGTCGGACTATCTTGGCTTTGCCGCCTCGATTCGCCCGTTCGGCCGCGAGAACGCCCCGCCCGCCTATGCCGGCCCGCTGACGCAGGCGCGCTACAAGAAGGCGCCGATCCATCTCCTGACCACGGCATCCCTGGCGCGGTTGAAGGCGCTGCATCCGGACGGGGCCGCAGATCCGCGCCGCTTTCGTCCCAACATCGTCGTCGACATGGCCCCGGTCGACGGCTCGTTTCCCGAAACGGAATGGATCGGCCGCAAGCTCGCCATCGGCGACCTCGTCTTGACCATCTCCGAGCCGTGCCGCCGCTGCGGCTTCACCATCATCGCCCAGGACGGTTTCGACAACGATCCCGGCATCCTGCGCAATCTGGTGCGTTACAACGCCCACAATCTCGGCGTCTATTGCACCGTCGACCAACCCGGCCGTGTCGATATCGGTGCGCCGATGCGGTTTCTGTAGACCTCCGACAGCGAAGCGAGCGTACCGCCCACCTTGGAGATTGAAAGAAACCTCCGCGCCTTCGTCATCCCAGCGCGAAGCAAGGAGCGAAGCGACGCGGCGCGGCGCGGCGCGGATCCATGCCGTGGCGCTAAAGCGTTGCAACGGTTCAGAATTCTCTTCCGCTGCATCCGCGGCGGATGTCGCGGCACGGATCCTCGGGTCAAGCCCGAGGATGACGAAGCGCGAGGGTTCCGGCGCCGAATCAGACACATCACTACCGATAAAGGTCAGCTCGCGTCGGTGGCAGTCCGCTCGGGCCGCGCGCTCGTTTGGTGACGACGGTCTGGAATATCTGCGCCGAAGCGCGTTCGAACGCGATCGAACAGCCGGCCAGGTAAAGCAGCCATAGCCGCGCCCTGGGCTCGCCCACCTCTGCGATCGCCTCGTCGAACCGTGCCCGCAGGCGCTCGGCCCACAGCCTGCAGGTGCGGGCATAGTGCTCGCGCAGGTTCTCGACGTCATGGACGAGAAAACCGTGCGCCTCCAAATTGCCCAGCGTCATGCCGATCGTGTCGACCTCGCCGCCGGGAAAGATGTATTTGATCAGCGCCTTGTACTCCGCGCCCTTGCGCAGCGTCTTCCTCGCGCTGCCCTTGCCGCGCCGGGTGATCGCATGATGCAGGTAGACGCCGCCGGGCTTCAGCAGCCGGTGGACGGTCGAGAAATAGGTGTCGTGGTTGGCGAGGCCAACCGCCTCGAACATGCCGATCGACGAGATTTTGTCGTAGCTGCCGTCGAGCTCGGTGTAGGATTTGATGTCGATGGTGATCCTTTCCTCCAGCCCTTCGGCGCGGATGCGCTCACGCGCCAGCCGGGTCTGTCCTTCGGACAGCGAAACACCGTGGCCGATGGCGCCATAGTGCTTCGCGGCATGGATCAGCATGGCGCCCCAGCCGCAGCCGATGTCGAGTAGCCTGTCGCCCGGCTTCAGCCTGAGCTTGCGGCAGATATGGTCGAGCTTGTCCTTCTGCGCCTGGTCGATGTCGTTGGCGAAATCGGTGAAGTAGGCGCAGGTATAGACCATGCGCTCGTCGAGGAAGAGCCGGTAGAATTCGTTCGAGATGTCGTAATGATGCTCGATCGCCTTTTTGTTCGAGCCGCTGACGAAGGGATTTTGCCCGGCAAGATCCGCCCGGTTCGTCATCTGCCTTCGCGAAAACAGCACGGCGGGCAGGTCGCGCAGGATAGCGCGCTTCGGCAGGGATTTGAGCCTGAGCTTGCCCTTCGATGGCAGCGCGTAGAGTTCGAAAATCGACCCGCCCTCGATGTCGATCGTCTTGGCGATCCACATTTCCACCAGTGTCGAGAAATTCGGTCGGCGGGCCAGCTGCCAGACGATGTCCTGGTCGTTGATGGCAAGCACCGGGCCGCTTGGCGGACCGATGCGCTCACCGGTCCACAGCCTGACGGCGAAACCTGGCTTCAGCGCCTCGACGACGCTCCGAACGATGCGCGCTGCCTTGTCGGCTGCATCCATGCCACTCTCCCCCGGAACCGGTGCCGACGGCCCGATTTGATTGTGGCTGCTTGACCAGCCGGGGGCAACCCGCCTTGCGCTGCCGGACGCCATGCAGGCGGGAGCGGCTGTTCGCAGCCAGGCGAAGTGTCTCAATTCGGACACATCGGCGCGCCCTGAACATGGTCCCGGGACAGCGGCGCATCGTGGGACTTGCCAAAGTGGCCGAAACACCCCACCTTGGGATTGTGTTCAACGAACTGAAAGGAGGTGATCCGATGTCGAGTGATTTCGTTTTCCAGAACGTGGCCTCAGCGGATTGCACTTTCGGGAAGCAGTCTTCCCGTTAAGGCGCGAGATGCGCGGCGGGTGACGTGAACGTCACCGCCATTGGGCCGCGCCATGGACGGAAACACGGAAGGCCGCCGGCTTCGAAAGAAGCGGCGGCCTTTTCCTTTTCGCGGATCTTCTATTTGGTCAGCGTCAGGCGTTCGATGTTTTGCACGATGGCGCTGAACGCGGCATCCAGTTCCGGACCCGTGGCGGCCTCGTAATAGTGCTTCAGCGAGGACGTGTCCGCGGTGGAACAATCCTGAAGCACGCTCTTGGCCTGGTCCCGCTCGGTCGATGTCATGGACGGATCGTCGAGATCGAAGCCGATCGTGAAAATCTCGATGCCATCGCGTTTCATGTTGTCGCAAATGTTTTCGGCATTGCTTCGCGACATCTGGCCGGCATTCTGGGATTTCGGTGCGCCACGTCCGCCGGCGAAAGCTGTATTGAACTGCCCGTCCGTCATCAGGATGGCGACCTTGCCCACTCTCCTGCTGTCGAAATTGGCGGGGCCCGCGCCCAGCCTGGCGCTGACGATGGTCGAGCGCCAGGATGGCGAAAGCATGTAGTAGCCCCATTGCACGGCGATGCCGCCAGCGGTCACCCCCGCCGCCTTGAAACTCGTAATCCTGTCGAGCAATTTCTGCTTATCGGCCGTCAGCGGAACGAGTTCCGGTTTCGGGCAGGTGCCCATGCGATCGTCACGGTTGATCTTGGCAAGATACGTCTTGCCCTGCTTGTTGAGGCGCGGTGCGGACGGGCCGTCGGAGGAATAGTCGGCATAGCCGTCCTTGTCCTTGCGTTCGGTGGCGCATTTGTCGGGAGCTGGCGGCGCGGAGGAGTCCACAAGGATCGGTGCATCCACCGGAGGCGGCAAATCCGAGCCCCCTTTCTGCTCGACGAAAACGCTGTCCGCGAGACCGCCGGTGTTCACCGCTTCGGCATAGGGAACGATCGCCACACGCACGCGCGGATTGTTGGGGTCGATGTTGTTGTCGAGCAGATCCTCGACGGCACCGGAAGCAGCGGCCTGCAGATCGCCGATCTTGTCGGTCTTGGCCCACCAGTTGGCCGCCATCGATCCGGTCACGTCGAGCATCATCGCCACTTCAATCTGCTTGTCCGAATAGAGCGATGTCGTCGAGGCGGTGACACGTCTTGCGTCCCCCATCCCGAAAATCGGGAAGAACAAGGCGACGTCGACATGGGCATCCGCCTGCACGGTGTTGGCTGTCCTGTCGACGATCAACTTGTCGAGCACGATCTGGCCGGCGTGCAGGGTACCCGCCGTGCTGTTGGCCTCGAGAAAAGCCTGCACGGATTTGTTGGCGTCGGCTTCCTTGATGGCGCCGGTGGTCAGGTCACGCGCCGTCGATGTCACAGCCGCATCGACCACCCCCTGCAGGCTCGATTTGGCATTGTAGAGCTGGGTCACATTGACCGAAAAGCCCGCGACCAGCGCCAAGACCGAGGCGGCAAAGCCGAACAGGACCGCGAAATTTCCACCGCGATCCCTGGCCAACTCGCCGACCGCGTGAACAAGACCCCCGTAATTCCGCATCCAACAGCCTCCGCTTGCCTCGGCTCGTCGCCGCGGACAGGGCAGTGCAGGATTCCAGCCGGATGACGCGGCGATCGGACCACAGGCCAGGAGTTCGCCAGCAGAACATTGTTTTTGTTTGATTTTCACAGGGCAGGAAGGTGAATGACCGGTAAACGTCGGACCGTATCCGCGCCGGCGTTTACCGGACGCTTACCATGCCAAGACCGAAGACCTCGTCCGGTGTCCGGCGACGTCTTGTTGCGGAACAGCGTCTCTGTGCCGCAACGGGTCAACTGTCCCGGGACTGCTGTGTTGAGATCAGCTGAGGCAATTGCAGGGCGGCCTCATCTGAATATCTACACACCCTAGGCCAGCATCTGTGCGCTGGCCGTTCTGTCGATACCGTGGTGGGGTGGATTGAACAGCCTGCCTTCCTGCTCGTGGGTCCATACCTTGAACAAGGTAAGCCGGTGCGGGCCGAAACTGTGCAGCAAGGGAACGTCGGTGGCATCGCGGCCGCGCGCGACGACGACGCGACCAATCCTGGGCCGGTTGTGGCGCGGATCGAACGTGTACCACTTGCCGTCGAGGAATGCTTCCATCCAGGCCGAGAAATCCATCGGCGCCGGATCGGCCGGCACGCCGATGTCGCCGAGATAGCCGTTCACATAGCGCGCCGGAATGTTCATGCAACGGCAAAGCGTGATCGCCAGATGGGCGAAGTCGCGGCACACTCCGACACGCTCCTCGTGCGCCTGCGCGGCGGTGCGGGTCGAACGCGCATAGCCGTAGCCGAAGGACAGGCGGTTGTGGACATAGTCGACGATCGCCTGCACTCGCGCCCAGCCGGATGGAAGATGGCCGAAAAGCTGCCAGGCGAGATTGCTCAGGTGATCTGTCTCGCAATAGCGGCTGCCTAGGAGATAGCCGAGCACCTCGTCGGGCAAATCGGCGACCGGCATTTCGCTGGCCAGCGTATTCACCTCGTCCGTCTCGCCACTGTCCTCGATCACCGCGTCGTAGAGGATGCGAAAGCCGCCGGCGGGGGCAGTGAAGCGGCGGCAGGCATTGCCATGCAGGTCGTGGTAGAGGCGCGTCGGCACGGAAGGCGACGTCAGCACCCGCGTCTGCCGCTTGATATCGGCCTGCCTCTCCCGGTGGATCTCAAGCAGCGAAACCACCGGCGTCGGCTCTGTGCATTCAATGGCGATTTCGTAGCCGAGCCGTATCAGCATCGTGTCCCCTTCGATGGTCATGGAGATAGTGTGGCTGAAACGCGGTTGGGGGATGGTGGTTCCCTGGACCGTCCGAAAAGGCGTTCTCGCGCCTTTCCATGCGGGCGCCTGGAAGGTACGGTTGCGCTCTTCCCCAAGGCACACCCCCGCAATCCAAGGAAAATCATGTACGCAGGCAAGAAATTCGCCGCCTTTCTCTTCGACATGGACGGCACGCTCATCAATTCCATCGCCTCGGCGGAACGGGTATGGAGCGATTGGGCACGTCGTCACGGCCTCGACGTCGCCGCCTTCCTGCCGACCATCCATGGCGTGCGGGCGATCGAGACCATCACCGCCCTGGCGCTCCCGGGCGTCGATCCGACGCACGAAGCCGACCTGCTCCTGAAGGCGGAAGCGGCCGATCTGGATGGCATTCTCCAGATTGCTGGCGCCGTTGCGTTCCTCAATTCGCTGCCGCCGGAGCGCTGGGCGATCGTAACCTCGGCGCCACGCTCGCTGGCGCTTGCACGCATGAAGGTCGCCGGCATTCCTGTCCCGGCGGTCCTCGTCGCGGCGGAGGACGTTTCCCGCGGCAAGCCGGCGCCCGATTGCTTCCAGCTCGGCGCGAGACGGCTTGGCTTCGACGCGCGCGATTGTCTGGTGTTCGAGGATGCGCCGGCCGGCATTGCGGCGGCCGAGGCGGCGGGCGCTTCGGTCATGGTGATCAACGCCACGCACCAGCACGCGCTGCAAACCCCGCATGCCGCGATATCGGCCTATGACACGGTCGGCCTCACGGTCGACGAGCAAGGCTGGCTGGCGCTCGAGCCACAGCGTAGTGCCGCTTAGTCTGGGCGCACCAGGTATGGCGAGATTCGCAGGCCGGCCTCAGCTGAGTATCGACACACCCTAAAAGTCGCTGGTCAGGCCTTTGATCTCCCAGTCGCCATAGCGGCCGGGCTCCTTGCCGCCACGGCCACCGATCTCTTTCGGCAGGGCGGCTTCCTGGGCGAGATAGTCGGTGCGTCGTGCGTCGGCTTCCGCCAACGCGCGACGGGCGGCTGGCGTCAGATCTTTCCGCAACGCATTGCCATCGCCGGCGGGCGTTTTACTGGTTTCGTCGTTCATGCGATATTTCCCGCGGATTGAAACAGGAACAGGCGTTTCCCATCATATAGCGATGACCTCGCAAGGATCGACCCTTTTTCACCACCATCCCGACAGGAGCAGACGATGAACACCATTCGCACCGCCATGCTTCTCGCCGTCATGACGGCGCTGTTCATGGGCGTCGGCTTTTTGATCGGCGGCTCGGGCGGCATGATGATCGCGCTGGTGGTCGCCGCCGGCACCAATCTGTTCAGCTATTGGAACGCCGACAAGATGGTGCTGTCGATGAACCGCGCCGTCGAGGTCGACGAGAAGAACGCGCCGGAATATTACGCCATCGTCCAGGCACTGGCCAAGCAGGCCGGGCTGCCGATGCCGAAAACCTATCTGATCGACAATCCGCAGCCGAATGCCTTTGCCACCGGCCGCAACCCGCAAAACGCGGCGGTCGCCGCCTCGACCGGCCTGTTGCAGCGGCTGACCCATGAAGAGGTCGCCGCCGTGATGGCGCACGAGCTTGCCCACGTCCAGCACCGCGACACGCTGACCATGACCATCGTCGCCACTTTTGCCGGTGCCATCTCGATGCTCGGCAATTTCGCCTTTTTCCTCGGCGGCAACCGCGAAAACAACCCGTTCGGCTTTGTCGGCGTGCTGGCGGCGATGATCGTGGCGCCCTTCGCGGCCATGATCGTGCAGATGGCGGTCAGCCGCACCCGCGAATATGAGGCCGACCGGCGCGGCGCCGAAATCTGTGGACACCCGCTGTGGCTGGCCTCCGCGCTTGACAAGATCGCCCGCGGGGCCGAACGCATTCCCAACCCCGACGCCGAGCGCAATCCGGCGATGGCGCATCTCTTCATCATCAACCCCCTGCATGGCGAGCGCATGGACAGTCTGTTCTCCACCCATCCGAGCACCGACAACCGCATCGCCGCGCTGCAGGCGATGGCGCGCGAAATGGGCGATGGCGCTCCGCGGGCCACGCAGCGCCAGGCACCGACGACGCCGCGGGCGGACGAGCCGCGGGCGGCCGGACCATGGGGCAAGCCGGCCGAACCGGAACAACAGGTCGAACCGGCCAGCCCGAAACCCAATCCGTGGGGCCGCAACCCGACCGGGCCTAAGGGCCGGTGGTCGTGAGCGTGGCGGGCAGAGCACCTCGACGCAGGGTTTCAGGCGATCAGGAACACAATGCCGGCGGCGAGTTCGTTGCCGGCCTTGCCGCGCGCAAGGCGGCGGCGCGGCTGCTGGCCGCCGTCATCGACGCCCGCACGCCGCTTGATGGCCTGACCGACCACGAGAACGGCCATCCGCAATACAAGGCGCTCGATCTGCGCGACCGTGGCCTGGTGCGCGCCATACTGGTCACCGCGCTGCGTTACCGCATGACCATATCGGGATTGCTGGCGCGGCGCCTGGAAAAGCCGCTGCCGCCCAACGCGACCGCCTTGTCGCACATACTGCATGTGGCGGCGGCGCAGATCCTGTTCCTCGACATTCCCGACAGCGCGGCCGTCGACCTCGCCGTGACGCACGCCAAGTCCGACCCCCGCACGCAGCGTTTTTCCGGCCTGGTCAACGGCGTGCTGCGCACGCTCGCACGCGCCAAGGAAGCCGAACTTCCGGCCGTGCTTGCCGCCACCGACGAAGCGCCAAAATGGTTTTCCGACCGGCTGAAGGCGGCCTACGGCGCCGAGAAGGCCCGGCAGATCCTGGCCGCCCATCGCCACGAGGCGCCAGTCGACTTCTCGGTCAAGGCCGATGCCGAATTCTGGGCCGAAAAACTCGGCGGCATGGTCCTGCCGACCGGCACGGTGCGCGTGGAGAAGCTTGCCGGCGCTGTGACCGAACTGCCTGGCTTCGCGGAAGGCGCCTGGTGGGTCCAGGATGCTGCGGCCAGCTTGCCGGCAAGACTGTTCGGCGATGTCGGCGGATTGCGCGTCGCCGATCTCTGTGCCGCGCCCGGCGGCAAGACCGCTCAGCTGATCCTGGCCGGCGCCAGGGTCACCGCCATCGACACCTCGAAGAACCGGCTGGCGCGGCTGGGGCAGAACCTCGACCGCCTCGGACTGTCCGCCGAAATCGTCCAGGCAGACCTGCTCAAATACGAGCCGGCGGCGTTGTTCGACGCCGTGCTCCTCGACGCACCATGTTCCTCGACCGGCACGGTGCGACGGCACCCCGACGTGCCGTGGACCAAGACGGCGGCGGACGTCGAAAAACTTGCCGACCTGCAGCGCAGGCTGCTCGCCCGCGCCGTCACGCTGGTCAGGCCCGGCGGCCGGATCATCTTTTCCAATTGCTCGCTCGACCCGCTCGAAGGTGAAGAACTGCATCGTTCCTTTCTCAAGGACACGGCTGTGGTCATTGACGATCCGCTGCATCAGGGCGAGATCGCCGGCATCGATTCGTTCCTGACGCAGCAAGGCACGCTGCGCACCACGCCCGCCGACCTCGACCTCGGCGCGCCGGAGCGCTCCGGTCTGGACGGCTTCTTCGCCGCGCGTATGCGCCGCGCCGGCTAATCGTGTAACCGACCGGATTTACTGACTTTTTTAGGGCGGGTCAGGGTTAAAACGAGGTACCGGACCCGTTGCCAGGAATTCGCCTTCGCACGCTACGTTCAATCATGTAAACTTGTGCCGGGATAGAGGACGACCAGGAGGGCTTTTGGCACTTGCTGCCGGCAACACGACGCGTCTGTGGACGCTGGTCGCGAAGGAGTTCTGGCGCAAGACACGCCGGCGCCTGCGTGCCGGGCCGGTCTATCGCTGGCGCTATTCCGGCCGCACGCCCGAACGCGTCCTGATCGCGCCGCCGGACCTGCGCCTCGCCGATCCGCAGATCGCACTCGAGATCTATTACGGCCGTTATCCCCTGTCTGGCCATCTGGTCGAGACCGGCGGCAAATCCCCTTTCCAGATCAATGTCCCCAATCACGGTTGGCAGAAGACCTTGCATGGCTTTCGCTGGCTGCGCCACATGCGCGCCGCCGGCACGGAACTGGCCGCGGCAAACGCCCGCGCGCTCGTTTCCGACTGGATCGCCATGCATGGCAGCCATATTTCGGGCATTGCCTGGGAGCCAGGCACGACGGCCAAACGTATCATCGCCTGGCTGCAGCATTCTTCCGTCGTGCTGCAGGGCGCCGAATTTCCCTTCTACCGGGCCTTCCTGAAATCGCTGGCGATGCAGATCCGCTACCTCAGGTCCATGGCGCGCGAAATGCCCGACGGCAAGGACCGGCTGCGCGCTCGCATCGCGCTGGCATTCGCCGCACTCTCCCTGCCGGCGCCGGCCTCGGCGCTGCGCGGCGCCACCCGCAACCTCGCCGAAGAACTCAATCGCCAGATCCTTGCCGATGGCGGCCATATCTCGCGCAATCCGATGGCGGTGCTGGAAATCCTCGCCGACCTTCTGCCTTTGCGGCAGACCTATGCCAACCAGGCCGAAGCGCCGCCGCAGGCGCTGATCGGCGCTATCGACCGCATGCTGCCGGCGCTGCGCTTCTTCCGCCATCAGGATGGCAGCCTCGCCCGCTTCAACGGCATGGGCGCCACCATCCATGACCGCATCGCCACCATCCTGCGCCATGACGACACCGCCGGCTCGCCGCTGCTGCATGCGCCGCATTCGGGCTATGAGCGGCTGGCGATGGGTGGCACCACCGTCATCGCCGATACCGGGCTGCCGCCACCGGTCGACGTGTCCAATGCAGCCCATGCCGGCTGCCTCGCCTTCGAACTGTCGTCCGGGCGCCAGCATTACATCGTCAATGCCGGCATCGACACCTACGGCGCCGCCGAGTTCAGGCCGCTGGCCCGTGCCACCGCCGCGCATTCGACAGCCACCATCAACGACACGTCTTCGGCGCGTTTCACCCATGCGCTGCGGGTCAACGACCAGTTGGGTTCACCGTTGATCGGCGGCCCGCAGCAAGTGCAGTGCAAACGCATCGACCAGAAGGGCGTCCACGGCTTTATCGCCCGTCATGATGGCTATCTCCAGCGTTTCGGCTTCCTGCATGAGCGTGAACTGAAACTCTCCTCGGACGGCAATGTGCTGGCGGGCCGGGACCGGTTCCAGCGGCCTGGCAACGCCGCGGTCCGCAACAACGGCCGCGATTTCATCACCGTGCGCTTTCACATCCATCCGGACATCAATCTGCTGCAGGACGAACAGGAGCGGCTGATCCTGACCGCCGATCAGGCGGACATCTGGGTGTTCACCTCGAGCGAAGTGATGCCCGAGGTGGAGGAATCGATCTATTTCGCCGGTCTGGGCGGTCCACGCCGCAGCCGCCAGATCGTGCTCGCTTTCAAGGCGTCCGAAATTGCCGAAGTCCATTGGCAGCTGACGCGGACAAAGATCACCGGTTATCCCGAAAACAACTGAGCTTGCGGCGGCCATGGCGTGCCGTGAAAAGCGAACGCTTGATTTCCGGGCCTCATGTGCTACGGCGCGGGCTTGCTCCTCCAGACTTGAAAGGCCGCCAGCCATGGCCGTTCCTGCCAAGAACATTCCCGCCCCCGACCTCGTTCCGGTCCGCCGCGCGCTGCTGTCTGTCTTCGACAAGACCGGCCTGCTCGACTTTGCCAGGGCGCTGGCCGCGGCCGGCGTCGAGCTGGTCTCAACCGGCGGCACGGCAAAAGCGATCGCCGAGGCCGGCATGGTGGTACGCGACGTCTCCGAGCTCACCGGCTTTCCCGAGATCATGGACGGCCGCGTCAAGACGCTGCACCCGTCGGTGCACGGCGCGCTGCTTGGCGTGCGCGATGATCCCGAGCATGCATTGGCGATGCGCAAATATGGCATCGAGCCTATCGACCTCGTCGTCTCCAATCTTTATCCCTTCGAGAAAGTCCGCCGCTCTGGCGCCGACTACGCGGCGATCGTCGAGAATATCGACATTGGCGGCCCGGCGATGATCCGCGCCTCGGCCAAGAACCACGCCTACGTCGCCATCGTCACCGATCCCGGCGACTACGCCGCGGTGCTCAATGCGCTGGAGATGAACATCGGCTCGCTGTCGCTGGATTTCCGCAAGAAGCTGGCGGCCAAGGCCTTCGCCCGCACCGCCACCTACGACGCGGCGATCTCGGGCTGGTTCGCCGAGGCGCTGGAGATCGAGCATCCGACCTGGAGCGCCTTCGGCGGCAGGCTGGCCGAGATCATGCGCTATGGCGAGAACCCGCATCAAGGCGCCGGCTTCTATGTCACCGGCGACAAGCGGCCGGGCGTCGCCACGGCGCGCCAGTTGCAGGGCAAGCAGCTATCCTACAACAACATCAACGACACCGACGCCGCTTTCGAACTGGCCGGCGAATTCGACCCCAACCGCTCGGCCGCCGTCGCCATCATCAAGCACGCCAATCCGTGCGGCGTGGCCGAAGGTACGTCGCTGAAGGCGGCCTACGCCAAGGCGCTCGCCTGCGACCCGGTCTCGGCCTTCGGCGGCATCGTCGCCTTGAACCGCACCCTCGACGCCGAGGCGGCGCAGGAAATCGTGAAAACCTTCACCGAGGTGATCATCGCGCCCGACGCCACCGACGAGGCCGCGGCAATCATCGCCGCCAAGAAGAATTTGCGCCTGCTGGTCACCAGCGGCCTGCCCGATCCGCGTACGGCAGGCACTACGGTCAAGTCCGTCGCCGGCGGCCTGCTCGTCCAGGGCCGCGACAATGCCGTGGTCGACGACCTCGAACTGAGGGTGGTGACCAAGCGCGCGCCGACGCCGGCCGAAATGGCCGACCTCAAATTCGCCTTCCGCGTCGCCAAGCACGTCAAGTCGAACGCCATCGTCTATGCCAGGGACGGCGCCACCGTCGGCATCGGCGCCGGCCAGATGAGCCGCGTCGATTCCTCACGCATCGCCGCCCGCAAGGCGCTCGACGCGGCGGAGGCCGCAGGGGCAACTGAGCCGCTGACCAGGGGCTCGGTGGTCGCTTCGGACGCCTTCTTCCCCTTCGCCGACGGCCTGCTGTCGGCCATAGAGGCCGGTGCCACGGCCGTGATCCAGCCGGGCGGTTCGATGCGCGACGACGACGTCATCGCCGCCGCGGATGAACATGGCATCGCCATGGTGTTCACAGGCGTGCGGCATTTCCGGCATTGAGCACTAGTTCCCTTCTCCCCTTGTTGTGGGAGAAGGTGGCCTCGCGAAGCGAGGTCGGATGAGGGGTGTTCCAGGCTGACGCCAAGTTCAAAATCGCCACCCCCTCATTCCGTCACGCACCCCTCATCCGTCTCGGCGCTACGCGCCGATCCACCTTCCCCCACAAGGGGGAAGGAAGAGGCGCTGCTGCTACGCCGCGGGCCGATCCGCCGGATATGGCGTCCTGACCAGGATCGCCATGCCGATGGCCAGGAACAGGATAATCGCCGCCATGCCGAGCCTCGCCGAGCCGCTGGTGGCGGTAATCGTCGCCACCATGAACGGCGCCAGGAAACTGGTTGCCCGGCCGGCCAGCGCATAGATGCCGAAATAGCGCCCGGATTCGGCCGCGGTGACGCTGCGCGCCATGTAGGAGCGCGACGAGGCCTGCACCGGACCGAAAGCCAGGCCGATCAGCAGGCCGTACAGGATGTAGGCCTTTTCGGCCGCCGTGCCGAACAGGCCCCCTGAATCGGCTGTCGAAAGCGGGATCAGGCCGAGCAGCGTGAAGCCCGGGCCGGTCGAGACGACGCCGATGGTGGCGACCGACAGCATCACCAGCGAAATCATCACTACCGCCTTGGAGCCGAGCGCCGTGTCGAGCCGCGCCGCGATCCAGCAGCCGAAGATGGCGACGACGTTGAGGATGATGCCGAACATGCCGATCTCGGTGATCGACCATTGGAACATGCCTGCCGCGAAGGTGCCGCCCAGCGCCAGCAGCGCATTGACGCCGTCCTGGTAGATCATGCGGGCGACGAGGAAGCGGAAGATGCCGCCGCGCTTGCGCACCTCGGCCAGCGTCGATTTCAATTCCGACAGGCCTTCGCGCACCGCCGGCCCGATCGGAATGCCCTTGATGGCGTCGGGCGTAAAGAAGAACATCGGCAGGATGAACAGGAAATACCAGCCGGCCGACAAAGGCCCGGTGGCGCGGGCATCCTCGCCCAGCTGCGGATCAAGACCGAACAGCGGGGTGATGCCGATGATGGTCTTGCCGGTCTCCGGCGAGCCGGCGAGGCAGGTGACGACGAAGATCAGTGCGATCATGCCGCCGAGATAACCGAGGCCCCAGGCCATGTTGGAGATGCGGCCGATCTCGCTCTTCGGTACCAGGCGCGGCATCATGGAATCGTTGAAGACGGTGGAAAACTCCGCCGCCACCGACGCCAGCGAGAACAACGCCACGATCAGGAACAGGTTCGAGCCGGGCGCGGCGAACCAGAGCAAGGCGAGACTGGTGATCTTGATTGCCGCGAAGAAGGCAATCCATGGCTTGCGCGGTCCAGTCTGGTCGGCAATCGAACCGAGGATCGGCGACAACACCGCGATGACCAGCCCGGCTGCAGCGATGCCATAGCCCCAGACGGCCTGGCCGGTGGTTGGATCGCCCGCCATGCGCGAAACGAAATAGGGGCCGAAAATGAAGGTGGTGACGACCGTGAAGAACGGCTGCGCCGCCCAGTCGAAGAACATCCACCCCCAGATGCCGCGCCCGGACGCCCGCTGCACTGTCTCTACCGCCATAGTGATTCCCCCGGCGTCCGCCCCGCCCATTTCGGGCGCCATGTCTGCATGTTTCGAATGTTCATGCAAATGGACTACCGCTGGCTCACATCGCCGTCAGATCGCTCATCAGGCCCGACGCGACCGACAGCCGCGACACGGTGATGTCACCGCCTTCGGTCAACGCCTGCAGCCGTTCGCGGATGCGCGCCACCCGCTCGCCGCCAGCTTCGAGCCAGGCCGCCACCGGATCGGTCGCCTTGGCGTGGCCGGTGAGTGCGGCGACCGCGATGCCGCGCCGCGCCGCGCCGATCGTGTCGTTGGCGCGGGACAGAGCGAGTTGATCATAATAGTCCGATGGTGTGATCGAGCGCGCCGCATCCTCGACGCGTGGGATGCGGAAGGCATCGCTGACGGCGAAGAACGCCTTGGCGGCCGCGACGATATCGGCACCGGCGGTGCGCGCCGTCAGCGCGATGTCGGGGATGAGCTCCGCCGCCTCGCTCATCGCCAGCTGCTCGGCGAGCTTTTCCGGAGCACCCGCCTTGAACAGCCCGTGCCGCTTCTCCTCGATCCGCTCGCGCGAAAAAGCCGGCAGCAGCGATACCAGTTTGGGCTCCAGCGCCTTGCGCGCATCCTGCAGTTCGGCGATGCGTTGGCCGAGCGGTGCCGTGCCGGCGTCGTTCTTCAGATACCAGCCGCTGCTCATATAGATAAGTCGGCTCACCATCTGATAGAGATCGAGCTGCACCTGGCCGTCGATCTGGTTATCCAGCGCGTCGATCTCGCGATAGAGCGCCGGCAGCGCAAAGCCGTCGCGCACCACGGCGAAGGTGCGCACCACGTCGGCGGCGGTGCGCCCCGTCGCTTCCTGCAGCCGGTTGACGAAGGACGGGCCGCCGCGATTGACCAGATCGTTGGCGACGACACGGGCGATGATCTCGCGGCGCAGCCGGTGGCCATGTATCTCGGAGGCGTATTTCTTCGCCATCCGGTCCGGGAAATAGCCCATAAGGTCGCGGTCGAAATGGGCATCATCCGGCACATCGCTGGCGACGATGTCGGAAAACAGCACGATCTTGGCATAGGCGAGCAGCACGCCGAGTTCGGCCCGGGTCAGCGGCTCGCCGCGCGCCTCGCGCTCGGCAAGGGCCGCCGGCGACGGCAGCGTCTCGACCACGCGATCGAGCAGGCCACGCCCCTCCAGCGCCGTCATGAAGCGGCTTTGATGCGCGATGTCGGCGAGGCCGCGCTTGCGGGCGATCGAAAGCGCCAGCGTCTGCTGGTAGTTGTTGGACAGCACCAGGCCGCCGACCTCGTCGGTCATTTCGGCCAGCAGCTTGTTGCGCGCCGGTCGCGTCAGCGATCCCTTGCGCATGGCGGACGCCAGCGCGATCTTGATGTTGACCTCGACGTCGGAGCAGTTGACGCCGCCCGAATTGTCGATGGCGTCGGAATTGCAGCGGCCGCCATTCATGCCGAACTCGATGCGTGCCCGCTGCGTGACGCCCAGATTGGCGCCCTCGCCGATCACCTTGGCGCGCACGTCGAGCGCCGTGATGCGGATGGCATCGTTGGCGCGGTCGCCGACCTCGGCATTGGTCTCGGTCGATGCCCTGAGATAGGTGCCGATGCCGCCGAACCACAGGAGATCGACGGGCGCCTTGAGGATGGCGGTCATGATCTCGACCGGCGTGGCGGTCGTCTTGGCGAGGCCGATCGCGGCCGCCGCTGCAGCCGGCAAGGTGATCGACTTCTGGCTGCGCGAGACGATGACGCCGCCTTCCGACAGCTTGGTCTTGTCATAGTCCTGCCAGCTCGAACGCGGCAACGCGAACATGCGCTCGCGCTCGGCCATCGAGGCAGCCATGTCCGGATCAGGATCGATGAAGATGTCGCGATGGTCGAAGGCGGCGATCAGCCGCGTCTTCGGCGACAACAGCATGCCGTTGCCGAACACGTCGCCCGACATGTCGCCGACACCGACGACGGTGAAAGGCGAGGTCTGGATGTCGCGGTTCATCTCGCGGAAATGCCGCTTGACCGCCTCCCAGGCGCCCTTGGCGGTGATGCCCATCTTCTTGTGGTCGTAGCCGGCCGAACCGCCGCTGGCGAAGGCATCGTCGAGCCAGAAGCCGTGCTTCTCCGAGATGGCGTTGGCGGTGTCGGAGAAGGTTGCCGTGCCCTTGTCGGCGGCGACGACGAAATAGGGATCGTCCTGGTCGCGGCGCACGACACCGGCTGGAGGAATGACGCCGTCCAGCCCGATATTGTCGGTGATCGACAAAAGGCTGGAGACGAAGTTCTTGTAGGCGGAGGTGCCGGCCTCGAAGATGGCGTCGCGTCCGGCGCTCATCGGCAGCTTCTTGGGATAGAAGCCGCCCTTGGCGCCGACCGGCACGATGACGGCGTTCTTGACCTGCTGCGCCTTGACCAGGCCGAGCACTTCGGTGCGGTAGTCCTGGGCGCGGTCCGACCAGCGCAGGCCGCCGCGCGCCACCGGGCCGAAGCGCAGATGCAGGCCTTCGACCTCGGAGCCGTAGACGAAGATTTCCCGCCATGGCCGCGGCGCCGGCAATCCCTCGACCGCCTGCGACTCGAGCTTGATCGCCAGCGACTGGCCTTTCTCTTTCGTATCGGCAACGAAATGATTGGTGCGCAGCGAGGCTTCGATCAGGTTCAGGTAGCGCCGGATGATCGTGTCGTCGTCGATGTTGGGGACATCTTCCAGCGCATCCTTGATCTTGGCCTTTAGGTGCTTGGCCGCCACCACGCCTTCCGTTTCCGCCGTCGGGCCGAGGCGGGCGATGAACAGGTCATGCAGGCCGCGCGCGATCTCGGGATAGCGGTTGAGGGCGGCGGCGATGAAATCCTGGCTCTGCGGAATGCCGACCTGCTGCAAATAGCGGCCATAGGCGCGCAGGATGGTAATCTCGCCCGACCACAGGCCAGCGGTTTGCGCAAGGCCGTTATAGCCGTCATTGTCGACGTCGCCGCGCCACACCGACAGGAACGCGTCCTCGAACAGCGCGCCGCCATCGGCGAGGTCGATCGGCTTGCCGTAGCTGTTCTCCAGCTCCATGTCGTGGATGAAGACCATCCCGAAGGCTTCGTCGCCGACTGCGAAAGTCCGCTCGCTGATGACGCGGAAGCCGATGTTCTCCAGCACCGGCACGCGCCGCGACAGCGCCACCGGGCTGCCATGGTGATAGATTTTCAGCGCCGCCTGGTGCGGCTTCTGCTCGGCATGGCGGTAGTAGTCGATGGCGATCGGATTGCTGGCGCTGATCTTGGCGATGCGCCCGGCATCGGCCAGCGCCACCGCCGCGCTGAACGAATCCCGGTAGCTTTCCGGCAGCCGCGCGGCGATGGCTTTCAACGCCGGGCCGCTGCCGTCGGCTTCGGCCGCATCGGCAAGCGCATCTTCCCAGGTGCGCACGATGTCGCGGATCGCCGCCTCGATCGTCGCCTGCTCGACCTTCGGCGTCTTGCCGCCTGACCGGCCGATGATGAAGTGCACACGCGCCAGCCCGCCTTCCGGGAAGGCCGGGTAATAGGCAGACAGCCGGCCCTCGAATACGGTTTTCAGATAGGCGCCGATCTTCTCGCGCACGACGCTGTCATAACGGTCGCGCGGCACGAAGACGAGGATCGACACGAAACGGTCGAACTGGTCGGCACGCACCAGCGCCCGCACGCGTGGCCGCTCGATCAGGCCGAGAATGGCAGCGGCATGCTTGCGCAGGATCGGCACCGGCACCTGGAACAATTCGTCGCGCGGATAGCTTTCCAGCACGTTGATCAGCGCCTTGCCGGAGTGATCGTGGCGGTCGAAACCCGACTTGGCGATAATGGTTTCGGCCTTGGACCTGAGATACGGGATCTTCATCACCGAGCGCGTGTAGGCGGTCGAGGTGAACAGGCCGACGATGCGCAGTTCGCCCGCCAACGTGCCCTTGGCGGTGTAGGTCTTGACGCCGATGTAATCGAGATAGATGCGGCGGTGCACCAGCGACTTGGCATTGGCCTTGGTGACGATCAGCGGCTCCGGTCCGTGCAGGAACGCGCGGATTTCCGGTGTCGTCGTTACAGCTTCGGTGCCGCGCCTCAGCACCAGCACGTCCGGGTCGGTCAGGATGCCGAGGCCGGGTTTTTCGGAGCGCTCCAGATTGCCGCTTTCCTCGCCGCCGGTGTACTTGAACTCACGCATGCCGAGAAAGGTGAAATTGTCGTCGCGCAGCCACTCCAGGAAGGCGATGGCCTCGGCGACGCTCTTCTTGTCGAGCGGCACCGCAGAATAGCGGAATTCGGAGATGGCCTGATCGAGCCGGGCCAGCATCGGCCGCCAGTCCTTGACCGCGGCGTGGACCTGGCCAAGCATCTTGCGCAGCCGCTCGGTCAAGCCATTTGCCTGTTCTGACGTCAACCGGGGAATGTGCACATGGATTACGCTCAGCCGGTCGTGGCTGCCGTCATCCTTGGCGAAATTGCCATCGCCGAGGATCTCGTCGACTCCCGTTTTGCCATGGCGAACCGTGATCACCGGATGGGTGACCAAGGTCGGTTCCCCTGATGTCTCCGTGACTTCGCCGAGGATGGAATCGAACAGGAACGGCATGTTGTCGTTGACGACCGTGATGACCGTCACCGGGCGACCATCGCGAACGACGCCCGAATCGGCTTCGACGGCGACGACGCACTCACCCTTTTTGTGGCCGGCGACCGCCTGGCCGGCGAGATCGGCGGCGCGTTCGAGGTCGGCCACGTCATAGGCGGCGATATCCTCCGCCGGCGCGCGGGCGAGCAGGTAGTCGGCAAGCCTGGCCGGTCTGTCCTCCGTCTTCGCCGCCGTTGCCTTCTTCTTCGACTTAGCTGCGGACTTCACGCTGGCCATGACGCTTCTTCCTCCCGTCGCATGCTTTTGCGACTATGGTAGCAGATGACCGCTGTTTGGCGACAAAGGTTTGACGGCTTGCCAAGAATTCTCGGAATTCGGCGGCAAGGCATCGCCTGACGAGGAGAAATGATCCATGACCGGCAAAATCACCGCGCTTGACCTGGCCTCGGCAGAGCTGAGCGAGCCGACAAAAGCCTATTTCGCCAAATGCGAGGAGAAGCTCGGCCTCGTCCCCAACGTGCTCAGGGCCTATGCCTTCGACGACAAGAAGCTGCGCGCCTTCACCGACATGTACAATGATTTGATGCTCGGCGAATCCGGCCTGTCGAAGCTGGAACGCGAGATGATCGCGGTCGCCGTCTCCTCCATCAACCACTGCTACTATTGCCTGACCGCGCATGGCGCGGCGGTACGCCAGCTCTCGGGAGACCCCTTGCTTGGCGAGATGATGGTGATGAATTTCCGCGCCGCCGGCCTTTCGCCGAAGCAAACGGCGATGCTCGAATTCGCCGTCAAGCTGACCGAGGAACCGGCCAGGATCGTCGAGGCCGACCGTGCGGCGCTGCGCCAGGCAGGCTTCAGCGACCGCGACATCTGGGACATCGCCTCGACCGCGGCCTTCTTCAACATGTCGAACCGCGTCGCGGCGGCAATCGACATGCGGCCGAACGACGAATACCACGCCATGGCAAGGTGACGAACTGGGTTCTCATCCATGCCTTTACGTTAGCTATCGCTCATTCTAATTGCTTGTTTGCCGGTTTGGTCCGATGATCGTCGTGCGGCACGTCCGCATGCCGGTTCGATGCCGCTCATCAAGGGAGGAGAACATGGCGAAGTTTCTCTACATCTATCATGGCTCTGGCAAGATGCCGACGAGCGACTCCGAGCGAAAGGCGATGACCGACGCCTGGACAGACTGGTTTGGAAAGCTCGGTTCGGCTGTTGTCGACCCAGGCAATCCGGTCGGCATGTCGAAGACCGTAATGCCCAGTGGCAAGATAGAGAACAACGGCGGCAGCAACCCGACCGGCGGCTACTCGATCATCGAGGCCAGGGATATCGACGAAGCCGCCGAGAAGGCCAAGGGCTGCCCGATGCTGGCCATGCCGAACTGCAACGTCGAGATCGCACCCATCATCAACATGATGGGCTAAGGCGCCCCGCTCAGGAGCGCGCCGCGATCGCCGCCGCGGCACCGGCCATCGTCGTGGCGCTGACGCGGTTGGCGATCTTCATGGCGCGCTTGCTCCTGAGCAGTTTGCGTGCCTGCGAGGCGGCGAGCACCCAGGCAAGATCGATGGCGATCAGCACCACCGCCATGGTCGCCGTCAGTTCGACCCAGCCGACGAGACTGACCGAAGCGAGGTCGATGATGGTCGGCAACAGCGCCAGATAGAACATCATGATCTTGGGATTGCCGAGCGTGACAGCCATGCCAGCGAAGAAAAGCTTCGCCGGCGAATCTTCGCGAGGCATCTCGCCCTCCTTGGCGTCGACAGGCGCCCTCCACATCTTCCAGGCAAGATAAGCGAGGTAGGCGACGCCAGCCCATTTCACCGCGACGAAAGCGAGATGGAAGGTCTGTGCCACCATGGCAAGCCCGAACACCGCCAGCGAGAGCCAGATGCCTTCGCCGATCCACATGGCAAGCAGGAACGGGAACACGTCGCGAAAGCCCTTCGAAATGACGCGCGCGACGAGCGCGGCAATCGATGGGCCGGGCGAACCGGCGGCCACGAACAAGGCGGCGGCGAAGATCAGGAGCGAGGTGAGGTGCATGGCGAGGGTCTCTGTCTGGCAACCTTTGAAATCTGACACTAGCGCAAGCGAACGAGCCGCGGTAGCGCCGACAAAATGACGCTTGTCCGCGCGGCGTCACGCCGCTAGAAGGGCCGCCGCGATACAATTTCGAGCTTCACTTTGCCTCAGTAACCGCCGGTCTCGTCAACTCCCCCGACACACCTGCATGGCGCCGCATCAGCAGTGCCTGCTCCATTTTTCATGTGTTCCTCTGGGCGGCGGTTCGAGACCGGTTTGGCACTGCTGAACCGCTGTCGCGCGCTTTTTGCCCAGCGACACCTGACTTCACGATCTCCGCAGCCACCCGCCACGCCGCGCCCGCACGGGCATCTCGACATCGCCGACCGGATGAACTTCCCGACGGGAAGGACTTACCGGCATGTCTCCTATCCTGCGCATCCACTGGATGATCGCGCCTGAAATCGCACCACGCCCATTGATCAACTGCAATCGCTGCGGCGGCGTGAAAGCCTATCGCTGCAGCGGGAAATTCCGCGTCAACGCCAATGGCAAGCGCATCGACGTCTGGCTGATCTATCGTTGCATCGACTGCGACAATTCCTGGAATCTCGGCATTTTCGAACGCTGCAACCGCCGTGACATCGAGCCGGCGCTGCTCGCGGCGCTTGAAAGCAACGATCCGGAGCTGGCACGTCGCCATGCCTTCGACATCGTCGCCCTGCGCAACCAGGTTGGACGCGTCGAGGAATCCCCTGATGCCGCCGTGCGCAAACTGGTGATCGGCGGCATGAAGCAAGGCGCGACGGCGCTGGAACTCCGGCTTGGTTTGGAAATGCCGATATCGCTGAGGCTCGACCGCTTGCTGGCCAGCGAATTCGGCATCTCGCGATCGCGGCTTCAGGCGCTGGAGGAGCGACAACTGCTGGTCGTTGATCCCGAGGGGAGCAAAGCCCTGCGCAAGCCAGCCCGCGAGGGGACGACGATCCGCGTCAATCTTGCCGGCGAGCCAGATCGGCAGGCCATCATCCTGGCCGCTGGGGGATGAAAAAGGGCGAGGCACCGATGTGCCTCCCCCTCCGTCAGTTCCGTAAAATGGAAAATTACGCCGCGCCGACCGCCTTCGACGACTTCTCGAAGCGCTTGCGCTCGTTGGGGTCGAGATAGAGCTTGCGCAGACGAATGGTCTTCGGCGTCACCTCGACCAGCTCGTCGTCCTGGATCCAGGCCAGCGCCCGCTCCAGCGTCATGCGGATCGGCGGGGTGAGCTTGACCGCCTCATCCTTGCCGGCTGCGCGGATGTTGGTCAGCTTCTTGCCCTTCAGCACGTTCACTTCGAGGTCGTTGTCCCTGCTGTGGATGCCGATGATCATGCCCTGATAGACCTTGACGCCCGGATCGATAACCATCGGGCCACGGTCTTCCAGGTTCCACATGGCGTAGGCGACCGACTCGCCCTGCTCGTTGGAGATCAGCACGCCGTTGGTGCGGCCGGGCAATTCGCCCTTGTAGGGCTCGTAGGCGTGAAACAGCCGGTTCATCACGGCGGTGCCGCGCGTGTCGGTCAAAAGTTCCGACTGGTAGCCGATCAGACCGCGCGTCGGCGCGTGGAAGACGATGCGCTGGCGGTTGCCGCCCGAGGGCCGCAGCTCGACCATCTCGGCCTTGCGCTCCGACATCTTCTGCACGACGACGCCGGCATGCTCCTCGTCGACGTCGATGACGACTTCCTCGACCGGCTCCAGCAATTCGCCGTTCTCGCCCTTCTGCATGACGACGCGCGGACGCGAGACGGCGATCTCGAAGCCTTCGCGGCGCATGGTCTCGATCAGCACGGCGAGCTGCAATTCGCCACGTCCGGAAACGAAGAACGAATCCTTGTCGGGCGATTCTTCGATCTTGAGCGCGACATTGCCTTCGGCCTCGCGCAGCAGCCGGTCGCGGATGACGCGGCTGGTCACCTTGTCGCCTTCGGTGCCGGCGAGCGGGCTGTCGTTGACGAGGAAGGACATCGTCACTGTCGGCGGGTCGATCGGCTGCGCATGCAGCGCCTCGGTCACCGCCAGGTCGCAGAACGTGTCGGCAACGGTCCCCTTGGACAGGCCGGCAATGGCAACGATGTCGCCCGCCTGCGCCTCGTCGATCGGCTGGCGCTCGAGGCCACGGAAAGCGAGGATCTTCGATATGCGGCCGGTCTCAATCTGGGTGCCGTCATTGTGCAGCACCTTGACCGCCTGGTTCGACTTCAGCGTGCCGCTCTCGATGCGGCCGGTGATGATGCGGCCGAGGAACGGGTTGGCTTCCAGGATGGTGCCGATCATGCGGAACGGGCCGGGATGAACGGTCGGCGCCGGGACATGCTTGATGACCAGGTCGAACAGCGGCGCAAGCTGCTGGTCCTTCGGGCCTTCGGGATTTTCCGACACCCAGCCGTCGCGGCCCGAACCATAGAGGATCGGGAAGTCGAGCTGTTCGTCGGTGGCGTCGAGCGCGGCGAACAGGTCGAACACCTCGTTGACCACTTCGACGTGGCGGGCATCCGGCCGGTCGATCTTGTTGATGACGACGATCGGCTTCAACCCGACCTTGAGCGCCTTGCCGACGACGAACTTGGTCTGCGGCATTGGCCCTTCGGCGGCGTCAACCAGCACGATCGCCGAATCCACCATCGACAGGATGCGCTCGACCTCACCGCCGAAATCGGCGTGGCCGGGGGTGTCGACGATGTTGATGCGGGTGTCCTTCCAGTCGACCGAGGTCGCCTTGGCCAGGATGGTGATGCCGCGTTCCTTTTCGAGGTCGTTGGAATCCATGGCGCGCTCGGCGACGCGCTGGTTGTCTCGGAAGGACCCGGATTGCTTCAAAAGCTGGTCGACCAGGGTGGTCTTTCCATGGTCGACGTGCGCGATGATCGCGATATTACGGAGGTTCATGATTCTGGTCTCGGAAGCGTTGCAGGCAGCAGGCCAACGGCGCTGCCTCTTTCGGTTGCGCGGCTCATACAGGGTTTTTCGCAGTTGCGAAAGGGGACGCGCGACACCAAATACTCATCAAATCTTAAGCATCTGCGTGTGAAATGATTTTGTTAACCAAGGCGGGAACCTTTGAGGGCCCGGACAGTTCGAACGTCATGACCGATAAACTCAACCGATTTTGGCCGCTGATCGCGTCCGCCGCCTTTGCCGTCCTGCTGGCGGCCAATGCCGCGCAGTCGGCCGCGACGCTGAAGGAAGCGCGTGCTGTCCTGCCGTCTGACGCGCCTTCCGCGCAGCAGGCCTTTGCCGACGCGCCCGACGGCGTCGATCCGGTGGTGACCGGCCCGGTCAGCGCCGCCTTCAAGCAGAGACAGGCCAGCGCCAACTGCGATGCGGCGGTTTGGCCCAACATTCCGATGGTCTGCTATCCGGATTGACGATTGCGAGCGTCTACGCCGATCGCACCGGGTCGAGCGTGACCTTGTAGAGTTCGTTATCGTCGCGATCCATCAGCCGCACGGTCATCTGTTCGCTGGCGCCGCTGATATCCACCAGCCCGAAGAACTGCAGGCCTGCCGATGGCGGCAGGTTCTGTCCCTGTTCGGCGGTCGGCGCCTTGATGAACTTCAGCTCTGGACCGAAGGTCATATCGAAATCGTTCGGACCGAACGTGCCAGCATGGATTGGCCCCGAGACAAATTCCCAGAACGGATTGAAATCCTGGAACTGCGCCTTGTCGGGATTGTAGTAATGCGCGGCCGTATAGTGCACGTCAGCGGTCAGCCAGACGGTGTTGGTGATGCCGGCATTCTTGATGAAGCGCAAAAGGTCGGCGAATTCGAGTTCCCGCCCCCTCGGCGCGCCGTTATCGCCATTGCTGACGGCTTCGGCGCCCGCCTTCTTGGCGGCATTGTCCCAGACGACGAGGCCGAGCGGCATGTCGGCGGCGATGATCTTCCAGGTCGCCTTGGAGTTGGCCAGTTCCCGCTTCAGCCACTTCGTCTGCTGCTCGCCGAGCATGCGTGACTGCGGCGTCATCTCCTCCTGCATGTCCGGGCCGTTCGGGCCGCGATAAGAGCGCATGTCGAGGAAGAACACGTCGAGCAGTGGGCCGTAGGCTATTTTGCGGTAGACGCGACCGGGTTCGGACGGTTCGTAGCGGATCGTCGTCATCTCATGGAAGGCGCGCGCCGCACGGGCCGCCAGCACATGGATGGATTTTTCCTTATAACGGTCGTCCGCGGTCAGATCCTTGGAATCCGACCAATTGTTCAGCACCTCATGGTCGTCCCATTGGTAGAAGGTCGGGCAGATTGCGCTGAGGCCCAGCACATTCCTGTCCATCATGTTGTACTTCCACTGGTCGCGATATTCGTCCAGCGTCTCGGCGACCTTACGCTTGCCGTCGATGACGACGACGTTCTTCCACTTGCCGCCGCCTGGCAGGTCCACCTCATCCTTCAGCGCGCCATCGGCATAGATGGTGTCTCCCGAATGAAGGAAGAAATCGGGCGTGTGCTTGCCGATCGTGGAATAGGTCTTCATGCCGGTCTCGTCGATACCCCAGCCCTGGCCGGCGGTGTCGCCCGACCAGGCGAAGCGGACGTCGCGCTTCGAGGCCGGCGCTGTGCGGAAGCGGCCGACGATCGGCTCGGAAACGACGTTGATGTCGGCGAGATCGGCCGCAATCATGCGATAGAAGATGTCCTGGTCGGCGGCGAGATCGGTGAGCAGCCGCTTCACCGTGTAGTCGCTGGCGGGCGAGGTATCGAGCGGCGCCAGCCGCGTCGCATTGGCGAAGCTTTCCGTCGACGAGACTTCGAACATGACGCGTGCCGGACGATCCGTGCGGGTCCAAACCATGCCGCTGGTGGCATCGACATCGCCGGACTGGACACCATGCGTGAAGGCCGGACGCTGGCTCGCACGGGAATAGTTGGGCAAGGCGAGGCCCGAGGCGCCAAGCAGACCGGCAGCGCTCGCGGAGGTGACAAAGGCGCGGCGGGTCATCGAAAGCTTGTTCATGGCTGTCTCCTGGATGGCTTTAAACGTCGCCATCAAGGTCCGGCCTCAATGTTTCAGCCGTATCTCGAAACCATGAAGTTTTGATAACAGTGGGCAGGCGGTTAGTCTCCCCCCACGGGGAGATGAGCTTCTCAAGCCGGCTGCGGTTCCGGATCGAAAGCTGGCCGGCTGGTGTTGATCAGGAGCGAAATACAGGCGGCGGCGATCGCCGTCATGCCGGCAATCAGGAACGCCAGTTCGTAGTTGCCCTGCAGTTCGCGCATGGTGCCGCCGAAGGCTGCGGCGGTGGCGGCGCCCACCTGGTGGCCGGCGACGATCCAGCCGAACACGATCGGCCCGCTACGATCGCCGAAGGCTTCATTGGCGAGCCGCAGCGTCGGCGGCACGGTGGCGATCCAGTCGAGACCATAGAGCACCGCGAAGATGATCAGGCTGGTCGCCGAGAATCCGGAATATGGCAGGTAGATCAGCGAGAGACCACGCACTGCGTAGTAGACGCCGAGCAGCTTGCGCGGGTCGTAACGGTCGGTGAGCCAGCCTGACAGCGTCGTGCCGATCAGGTCGAAAATGCCCATCATCGACAACAGGCCGGCCGCTTGCACCTCGCCGATACCCATGTCGCCGCAGAACGCGATCAGATGCGTGCCGACAAGTCCGTTGGTGGTGAAGCCGCAGACGAAGAAGGTGGCGAACAGGTACCAGAACACCCGCGTGCCGGCGGCACGGCGCAACGTGTTGAGCGTATGCGCCAGGAAATTGCCTTGGGAGGCGGGCGAGACCGGCGGCACGTCGTCGGCCTCGGCGCCAAAACGCACCATGCCGATCGAGGCCGGACGCTCCGGCACCAAGAAGTAGACAAATGGGATCAGGGCCGCGGTCGCGATGGCGACGGCGAGCACGACTGGCTGCCAGCCTCCCGACTGCGCCAATGCCGCGATCAGGGGCAGAAACACCAGCATGCCGGAGGCGCTGGAGGCCGACATCAATCCCATGACCAGGCCGCGATTGGTCTTGAACCAGCGGTTGACGATGGTGGCGCCGAGCACGCTGGCGACGGCGCCGGAACCGACGCCGGAAAACACCCCCCAGGTGATGAACAGATGCCATGGCTCGGTCATCAGAAGGCTGAGCGCGGTCGAGACCGACATCACCACCAGCGAGCCAATCACCGTGCGGCGCAGTCCGATGCGCTCCATCAGCGCGGCGGCGAACGGACCGGTCAGGCCATAGAGCAGGATGCCGACACCGGCGGCCAGCGAGATGACGTCGCGCCGCCAGCCGAAACTGTTCTCCAGCGGCAACATCATGACCGCGGGCGCGGAGCGCAGGCCGGCCGCAACCAGCAGGCAGAGGAAGATGACGCCGACCACGACGAAAGCGTAGCGCTGGCCAAGGGGCGGGATTGAGCTATCATGTTACTGACCGGTACGTTGCAAGATGGGAGCATGTATACGTACCGATCGGTAACATTGTCAATCGAGTCCCAAGATGCCAAGCGACAAAAATATTGAGCTGACCATCAGCGACGGTCATGCATCGGCGCCGCCCAAGGCCGCCAAGAAGATCCTCGACGTGGCCTATGACCTGTTCTACAGGCGCGGTATCAGGGCGATCGGTGTCGACGAGATCGTCAAGCGCGCCGGAGTCACCAAGCCGAGCCTCTATCGCAGCTTTCCCTCCAAGGACGAACTGGCCGCCTCCTACCTCAGGCAATACGATCTTGAATACTGGGAGCGTTTCGATGAGGCGGTTGCCGCCAATCCCGGTGACCCGCGCGCCCAGATCAAGGCTTTCCTGACCCGCATCGGCAAGCGAACGCAGGTGGCGGACTATCGCGGCTGCGGCATGACCAATGCGGCGGTCGAATATCCCGACCACAGCCATCCGGCCCGCGTCGTCAGCGAGGCCAACAAGCAGGAATTGCGCCGCCGCCTGCGCGCCATGGCGGCTGCGATGGGCGCGCAAGACCCTGACACGCTGGGCGACGGGCTGCTGCTGCTCATCGAAGGCGCCTATATCAGCGGCCAGTTGTTCGGCCTCGGTGGCCCGGCACAGTCGGTGGCGGCGAATGCCGATCTGCTGATCGAAGCAAGCTTGAAGAAATAGCGATTGGCGATACGCTGGGACGACCTCCAACGGAGATCTCCGCGATGCGCAGCCTGTTGATCCCGCTCACCCTCGCCGGCCTCTGCCAGGCGGCACAAGCCGGCGAGATATCCAGCGCCTACACCGACCTCGACTGGAAGAAGGACTGCGTGACCTATGCGCAGGCCGAGCAGGGTGACGGTGACTGGGCCGACCTCGCCTGCTCCGGCTATCGCGGCTATTCCGTGCTGATCGGATATGACGACGCCCGCGAATCGCTGTTCTACGGTTTTCCGCCCGGCGGCGACATGACGTCCGCCTGGGAAAGTTTCTCGGCCTTCAATTCGTCCGGAGCCAAGGTCGAGTGGCGCATCGAAACCAATGGCGACAAGGCAGTGCCATTCGCGGCCATCCACCGCCGCTCGATCAGCAATCCCGAGGACGAGACCAGGAAGACCGAGGTGCTGCTCGTCGCCAAGGTCGCCCAGATGGACGCCCGTGACGGCTGCACCGTCGGCCTGGTGCTGGCCACCGGCAACCCCACCGCCAACGACCAGGCGCGCAAGATCGCCGACGAGAAGGCGAAAGGCTTCGCCTGCGGCAAGGACAAGCGCGTGGTGATCGGCGACGTGCCGGCTTTCGGCCGGGTCGATAACTGACCGCTCGAGCTACTTGCTCGCCTTGGCCCGTTCAACCGCGTCGATGATCATCTTCTTGGCGTATTTGGAATCGTGCCAGCCTTCGATCTTGACCCATTTGCCGGGCTCGAGATCCTTGTAGTGCTCGAAGAAGTGCTGCACCTGCTGGCGTGTGATGTCGGGCAGCTGCGTGTATTCGGTGACGTTCTCGTAGCGCAGTGTCAGCTTCGGTGACGGCACCGCGATGATCTTCTCGTCCTGGCCGGCATTGTCTTCCATGATCAGCACGCCGATCGGCCGCACATTGATTACGCAGCCCGGCACCAGCGCGCGCGTGTTGCAGACCAGCACGTCGATCGGGTCGCCGTCGCCCGACAGCGTGTGCGGCACGAAGCCGTAATTGCCGGGGTAGCGCATCGAGGTGTGCAGGAAGCGGTCGACGAACAGCGTGCCGGCCTCCTTGTCCATCTCGTACTTGATCGGCTCGCCGCCGATCGGCACCTCGATGATGACGTTGACGTCCTCAGGCGGGTTCTTTCCAGTGGCTATGGCTTCGATGCGCATGGCTTTTGTCCCTCTCTCGATTGGCAGGAGATAGCGGGCGGCGCAAAATGGTGCAATGCGGCGAATGGTGCTTACTTGCGTCCGGCGGGACGCGATGGCGTTCGGCGCGTTCAATCATCGGCACAAGATGTTTCAGCGTCGTGATTTGCGTGAGATCGGGACTTCGCCTTCCGCGATCATGCCCAGCAGTCACTCCCAGACGAAGGCGACCTTCTTCAGCGCCTTCTGCTCGAAAATCTCGACCCCTTCGGCGACGTCGCGGCCGCCGGCACCCGTATAGAAGGCAAGTGCGTTCTGGTTGTCTTCCAGCGCCCACACCACCATGCCCTTCAGCCCATGGTCGGCAAGTCGCGCCTTGGCCGCCGAAAACAGCCGCCTGCCCAGCCCGATGCCCTGATATTCCGGGCGCAGGTACAATTCGTAGATCTCGCCCTGCTGCTTGAGCTCCTTGGCGCGGTTCTTGCCGATCGTCGCATAGCCGGCGATCGTGCCGCCGATCTCGACGACCAGGACGGTGGCCGCGCGGCGTATGGCATTCGCCCACCAGTCGGTTCCCCGGCGGTTGATCATCGACGTCAGCGTGCGGTGCGGAATGATGCCGGAATAGGCGCCGCGCCAGGCTTCAAGGTGCACCTCGGCAATGGCGCCGGCATCGCGCGGGTCTGCCTTCCGAATGTCGATCGTCAGCGTATTCATGATTTGTTAACCATAAACCCGCATCGGCCGATTGCAAGAGTCCGGGCGGCCCGCCAACCGCTTTCTCACAGCCGATCCTGACATTGCCGACATTGCCGACATTGGATAAGGCCCGTCCCTAAATGGGCCGGATTGGCGGGGTGGCGTCTGCTGGCAGACTTAGATTTCGACCAGATGGTCGTCCAGTTCGTTGGTATCGCCCGGCGTAACAGGGAAATGCTCGGCCAGCACCGCCCCCAGCTGCTCGATCGCCCTGACGAAGCCGTCGGCGAGCCGGTCGTCGCCAGCATGGACGGTCAGATCACGCACCACTCCGTCCCAGACATGTTGGCCGACCTTGGCGTCGATGCCTGAATCGGCGACCACCTCGGCGTAGCGCTCGGCGATCGAGACGAAGATCAGCACGCCGGTGCGCGCCGTGGTGCGGTGAACGTTGCGGGCGAGGAACTGCTTGATCGCGTTGGCGTGCGCGGCCTGATAGCGCAGCCGGCGTGGCACCATATGGATGCGCAGGCCGGGCAGCGTCCACAGCAGGGCCAGCACGCAGGCCAGCGCCAGCAACTCGGCAATGACGAAATGCGGCAGGCGTATGGTGAGCCACCAGGCCTCCAGCCCATAGGCGACGGCAAGGCTGACGATCAGCATGCCGAGCGTCGCCATCAGCGCGGCGGGGGCAAAATAACCGTCGCTGGCATGCGCCACGACGCAATAGATTTCGCCATCGGTTTGCGCTTCGGCGGCGCGGATCGCAGCGGCGATGCGCTCATGATCCTGCGGGCTGATCGGTCGTGTTGACATGATCTTGTCTTACCAGCTTCCTGAAGAACCGCCACCGCCGGACGAGCCGCCGCCACCCGAAAACCCGCCGCCGCTGCTGCTTGACCCCGAGGACCAGCCGCCGCCGGAACTGCCCGAGGACCAACCGCCGCCCGACGACCCTGTCGTCCAGCCGCTGCTGCCGGTGGATCCGCCCGCTCCCTGGCCGTAACGAAACGTCATGCCCAGCCATCTATACACGCCCGGCGACAGCTTCGTGCCGAACATCGGCGGCAGGAATGCCATTGCCAGGCCACCGAAGAACATCGTCGCCCACAGGATCAGGAACACGGCGACGATCGGGTCCATGGGAGTGCTGCTGTCGGCGGGATTGCGCTTGCCGCGCGCCTCAAGTTCCTCCGGATTGCCTTCCAGCACCATGATCATGTCGTCGACGGCCTTGGAGATACCGCCGGAGAAATCGCCGGCGCGGAACGCCGGCACCATGTCGTTCTCGATGATCAGCTTGGTGTGCAGGTCGGTCAGCGTGCCTTCCAGCCCATAGCCGACCTCGATGCGCATCTTGCGGTCGTTGGGCGCGACCAGGAGCAGGACGCCGTTGTTCTCCTTGGCCTGGCCGAGCTTCCAGAAGCGGAACAGCCGGTTGGCGTAGGGTTCGATCTCCTCGCCGTCGAGGCTGGGGATGGTGGCGACGACGATCTGGTCCGAGCCCTTGGTTTCGAAATCGGCGAGTTTTTGGGTCAGTGCCGCCTTGGTCGCGGCATCGATGATACCGGCATTGTCGACGACGCGGCCGGTGAGAGCCGGGAGATCGGCCGCCACGGCGGCGATCGAGGCAAGCAGCAGGGACGCCAGGGTGATTAGGGCCAGGCGCAATCCCGTGGCGCATCGGCCGGGCATCGATGGGACGGCAGCTCTTACCATGGCCTACCAGCTTCCCGAGGAGCCGCCGCCGCCGGACGAACCACCGCCGCCCGAAAAGCCGCCACCGCCGCCACCCGAGGACCAGCCGCCGCCGGAGCTTCCGGACGACCAGCCGCCCCCGGATGAGGATCGCCGATGTGGCTCGAAGGTCATGCCGAGCCAGCGATAGCGTCCGGGTCCGAGCTTCTGGCCGAAGATCGGCGGCAGGACCGAGGCCCCGATGCTGCCGAAGAAAATGATCGCCCAGATGCTGATGAAGACGGCGAAGAACAGATTGTCGGCATTGAACGGCGCCTGCTCGTTGCGCTTGCCGCGCGCCTCCAGCTCCTCCGGATTGCCTTCCAGCACCATGATCATGTCGTCGACGGCCTTGGAGATGCCGCCGGAGAAATCGCCGGCGCGGAACGCCGGCACCATGTCGTTCTCGATGATCAGCTTGGTGTGCAGGTCGGTCAGCGTGCCTTCCAGCCCATAGCCGACCTCGATGCGCATCTTGCGGTCGTTGGGCGCGACCAGGAGCAGGACGCCGTTGTTCTCCTTGGCCTGGCCGAGCTTCCAGAAGCGGAACAGCCGGTTGGCGTAGGGTTCGATCTCCTCGCCGTCGAGGCTGGGGATGGTGGCGACGACGATCTGGTCCGAGCCCTTGGTTTCGAAATCGGCGAGTTTTTGGGTCAGCGCTGCCTTGGTCGAGGCATCGATGATACCCGCATTGTCGACGACACGGCCGGTGAGGGCGGGCAGGTCGGCTGCGAAGGTTACGAGGGGAAAGAGGAGAAGACTGGCAAGAAGGCCAAGAAGGGTGACGTAAGCGCGAGCCCCCCCTCTCTGTCCTGCCGGACCCGGCCCTTCGCTGTCGCTTCGGGCGTTCGTCGTTCGGAAAGCCAAGCAATTGGCTTTCCGTCCACTACGCGGACCACGTCTCACCCCCTCGAGGGGGGTGATTGGCGGCTTCGTTGCCGGCTCTCACTTTGAGAGGTTGAAAATTGGCGAAAGCCTGGACCACAGCTGATCTCCCCCCTTGAGGGGGAGATGTCCGGCAGGACAGAGAGGGGGTTTGCACGCCAGCGGTCCGTCGTTTTCGCGGAATTTATTCCGATGACAGTCGCCGCTGTCACCCGCCCTGCTTGGTTCCGAAATCGACCTTCGGCGGCTGCATCTTGTCCTCGTCGACGGTGAAGTTGGCGAACGGCTCGCTGCCGCGGAACCAGAAGGTCGCCCACAGCACCGACGGGAAGGTCTTCAGCGTCAGATTGTAGTCCCTGACGGCCTGGATGTAGTCGCGCCGCGCCACCGCGATACGGTTCTCGGTGCCTTCGAGCTGTGCCTGCAGCGCCAGGAAATTTTGATTGGCCTTGAGGTCGGGATAGGCCTCCGACACCGCGATCAGCCGCGACAGCGCGCTGGTCAGCCCTGCCTGGGCATCCTGGAACTTCTTGAGCGCTTCCGGATCCTTCAGCGTTTCCGGCGTCACCGTGATCTGCGTCGCCTTGGCGCGCGCCTCGACCACCGCGTCAAGCGTGTCCTTTTCATGCGAAGCATAGCCTTTGACCGTCTCGACCAGATTGGGAATGAGGTCGGCGCGGCGTTGATACTGATTCAACACCTCGCTCCATGCCGCCTTGGCGTTTTCTTCTGCTGTCGGGATGGTGTTGTAGCCACAGCCGGCAAGCAGCGGCAGCACGATTGCCATCATCAGGAAGGCGGGCAGCGTGCGGAATGTCGATGGTCGAGCAAGGCGCTGGGCAAGCATGATGGGGGGTCCCTCGATAGAAGTTGCAGGCGAAGCATTACCACAATCGGCGCGCAAGAAAACGGCCTCGACCTCTGGAGCAGGATCTGCGTGAATCGGGCTCGCGCAAGGCCCTGTGATTGGGTCCGCGAACGCGATAAGGTCCGATCAGAACGGGACATCATCATGGCGCAACGCCAGGACAGTGACAGCGAATCGCGCCGTATCCTCCAGCGCGTCGCGCAGGAGACCGATCCGGCCGGCAATTCTTTCGTGGCACGGACGACAAAAGGCATGCGCGACCACGTCTCCGCGGCCGATGCCGATCGCACGGATCGGATCGAAGTCTGGGGTACGCGCGTTGGCCGGATACTCGGACTGCTTCTGGCGCTGGGCCTGATGGTCTGGCTCGTGCTTTTCCTCACCCGGGGCAGCTAGGAATCAAGAAACAATGAGTGCCGAAAAAGCCGACGCGCCGCGCGCGGTCATCGTCATTTCCAGCCATGTCGCCCGTGGCTCCGTCGGCAACCGCGCCGCCGTCTTCGCGCTGGAGACCTTGGGCTATCCGGTCTGGGCGGTGCCGACAATCATCCTGCCCTGGCATCCCGGCCATGGCCGCGCGACCCGCATCGTGCCGCCGCTCGACCAGTTCAAGGCGCTGATGGCCGATCTGGAGCGCGCGCCGTGGCTGGGTGAAGTCGGTGCCGTGCTCTCCGGTTACCTCGGCGAGGCCGGCCAGGCGGAGGCTGTCGCCTCGCTGGTCGCCGCGGTCAAGGCCAGGACGCCTGACGCCGTCTATATCTGCGATCCGGTGATGGGTGATTCCGGCGGCCTTTATGTGCCCGAGCCCACCGCCGCCGCCATGCGCGACCGGCTGATGCCGATCGCCGACATCGCCACCCCCAACCGCTATGAGCTGGAATGGATGGCCGGCGCGCCGCTGCCCGACCTGAAATCGGTGATCTCGGCGGCGCTCCATGCCGGACCGTCGACCATGCTGGTCACCTCGGCACCGTCGATGATTTCAGGCGGCACCGGCAATTTGCTGCTCGACGGCACCCAGGCGCTGCTCGCCGAACACCGCCTGATCGACAAGCCGCCGAACGGCCTGGGCGACCTGACAGCGGCCGTCTACCTCGCCCGCATCCTGTCCGGTCAGCCGGCGATCAAGGCGCTGCAGTCGACCACGGCGGCGGTCTACGAAATCCTGGCGCGCACGGCAAAGCGCGGCGGCGACGAATTGCAGCTCGAAACCGATGCGCAGAGCCTGTCGCACCCGATGGCCATGGTGCAGCTGCGCCACCTCACGCATGCGGGGCGGGACCGCCGGGCGTGACCTCGACCGAGGTCGTGCTCGTCGGAGCCGATGGCTGCAAGGCCGGCTGGATCGCGGTGCTTCACGAACCCGGTTCGACACCTCGTAACCCTGGCGCCGCGCCTTCGGTCGATGTCTTCCCCACCTTCGCCGCCCTGCTGGCGGCGATCCCCGATGACGCGATCGTCGCCGTCGACATGCCGATCGGCTTGCCGGAATTTTCGCAAAAGGGCGGGCGCGGACCGGAAGGGCTGGTGCGGCCGCTGCTCGGCGCGCGTCAGTCCAGCGTCTTTTCGATCCCCTCCCGCGCCGCGCTCTATGCCGACACCTGCGGCTTCACCACGATCGAGGCCTGGTACGCCGCGCATCGCAGCGCAAGCGAGGTGGCCAGGACCACATCCGATCCACCACGCGGCGTTTCCATCCAGGCCTTCGGCATCTTCTCGAAAATCCGTGAGATCGACACACTGCTGATCGCGCGGCCCGAACTGCGCGGCCGCGTCTTCGAATCGCATCCGGAAGTCGCCTTCTGCCGCCTGAATGGCGACCAGGCCATGCTGTTGCCGAAGAAGATCAAGGGCAGTGTCAATCCGGCCGGCATGGCGGAGCGCAAGGCACTGCTTTGCCGGCATGGCTATGACATGGATTTCCTCGACCAGCCGCCGCCACGTGGTGCGGCCGCCGACGATTTCCTCGATGCGGCGGCGATGGCGCTGATCGCCGGCCGCATCGCCAGCGGCAAAGCAAAACCGTTTCCCGATCCTCCGCTCGCTGACGGTTTTGGCATACCGGTCGCCATCTGGGCGTGACAATGTCGGCGGGCGTCACGCTTTGGCGCATGGCATTTATAGCCCGCCCCTACAATTCTGCATTGCTCGTAGCGGGCTTTTGCCGTTAGAGCCTTTCCTCGACCGCAACGTATCGGCCCGAAAGCCGGAATCGGCTTTAAGAAAGCACGATGCGTAAACAAAATAGCAGAGCTGCCGCCTCCAACCCGGAAAGGCCTTAGCCGCCCATGCCTCATCTTCCCGAACACCTTCTCGCCGGCTACCGCAATTTCATGAACGGCCGCTACCTCACCGAGAGCGGCCGCTATCGCGAGCTCGCCCGCGAAGGCCAGGCGCCCGAGACCATGATCGTCGCCTGTTGCGACTCGCGATCCGCGCCCGAGGCGATCTTCGACGCCGGCCCCGGCGAGCTCTTCGTGCTGCGTAATGTCGGCAATCTGGTGCCGCCTTACGAGCCGGACGGCGAGTTCCATTCGACTTCGGCGGCGCTCGAATTCGCGGTGCAGAGCCTCAAGGTCAAGAACATCGTCGTCATGGGCCACGGCCGCTGCGGCGGTATCCGCGCCGCGCTCGACACCAACGCCGCGCCGCTGTCTCCCGGCGACTTCATCGGCAAGTGGATGAGCCTGATCGCGCCCGCCGCCGAGACGGTATCGGCCAGCACCTTCATGACGGCGACGGAGCGCCAGACGGCGCTCGAGCGCATCTCGATCCGCTATTCCCTCGCCAACCTCAGGACCTTTCCCTGCGTCTCGATCCTGGAAGGCAAGGGGCGGCTGTCGCTGCACGGAGCCTGGTTCGACATTTCCACCGGCGAGCTCTGGGTGATGAACAAGGAGACGGGCGATTTCGAGCGGCCGGTGCTGGAATGAACTGGACGGCGCGCCAGGCGATGAGCGTCCGGCCGGCCGTTTTTACGGCGGCCGCGCTGCTGATAGCGATGGTTGCCGCTCGCGCCGATGACCGTGCCATCATCAGCCGCTGGTATTCGGCGCTGCTGGTCGCCGATCGCACCGAACTTGCCGATCTGCTCGCCGACGACGTCCGCATCAAACTCGACGACCTCGGCGTCGTCCAGAGCAAGCGGGAGTTCATCGCTTCGCTCGACGAATGGAAAGGCGCGGTTGCCGGTGCTGCTATCCGGCACCGCATCGAGAGGAGCGAGGGCGGGGTCACGACCGTGATCGCCTGCTACGATTTCCCCAACAATGACATGCTGATGCAAGAAACCTTCGCGGTGAACAACAACCGCATCACCGCCAGCTCGCAAGCGGCAATCGCCGAAAACTGCGAGGGCTACTGAGGCGGATCGGCCAACTGGCATATTGCGGGCCCGCGGGCCACGCCCTACATCGGTGACACCCTCCTTCCTGATGCCAGCGAAAGACCCTCCATGCCCTCTACGAAAGCCGTCGATCTCGCCGCCCATCCGTTGACCGCGTGGCGAGGACCGCTCGGCCTGCCCGATTTTGCCCATATTGGCGACGGTGATTTCTCCCCCGTCTTCGACGCCGCGCTGAAGGCGCATGAGGCCGAGATCGACGCGATCGCCACCAACAAGGATGCGCCGACCATCGACAACACGCTTGCCGCGCTGGAACTGGGCGGCGAGGCGCTCGATCACGTCTCCTCTATCTTCTGGTGCCGTGCCGGCGCCTACACCAATGAGACGATCCAGGCGCTGGAGCGCGACATTTCACCGAAAATGTCGAGGCACTTCTCAGCGATCTCGATGAACGAAAAACTGTTTGCCCGCATCGACGACCTCTACCAGCGCCGCGAGAGCCTGAAGCTCGACCCCGAGACGCTGCGCGTCCTGGAGAAGACCTGGAAAGGCTTCGTCCGTTCCGGCGCCAAGCTCGATGCCGACGGCAAGAAGCGGTTGGCGAAAATCAGTGAAGAGCTGTCGTCGCTCGGCACGACTTTCGGTCAGAACGTGCTGGCCGACGAGCGCGACTGGGCGCTGTTCCTCGACGAGGCCGACCTTGCCGGCCTGCCGGACTTCGTGAAAAGCTCGATGGCCGAGGCCGCCGAGATACGTGGCCAGAAGGGCCGCTACGCCGTCACCCTGTCGCGCTCGATCTATGAACCGTTCACGACTTTCTCCGAGCGCCGCGACCTGCGCGAGATCGCCTTCCGCGCCTTCACCATGCGCGGCCAGAACGGCGGTGCGTCCGACAACACGACCGTGGTGCGCGACATGCTGAAGCTGCGCGCCGAGAAGGCCAAGCTGCTCGGCTATGCCTCCTTCGCCGCGCTCAAGCTCGACGACACCATGGCCAAGACACCGAAGGCGGTGCATGCGCTGCTCGACCCGGTCTGGGAAAAGGCGCTGGAAAAGGCCGCCGCCGACCAGAAGGAATTGGAGCGGCTGGCGGCCGAAGCCGGCAGCAATGAAAAATTCGCCGCCTGGGACTGGCGCTTCTACCAGGAGAAGCTGCGGGCGGAAAAGTTCGCTTTCGATGAGGCCGAACTGAAGCCCTACCTGCAGCTCGACCGTGTCATCGATGCCTGCTTCGACGTGGCGACGCGGCTGTTCGGCATCACTTTCGAGGAGAAGAAGGGTATTGCCGCCTGGCACCCCGACGCGCGTGTCTTCGTGGTGAAAAACGCCGACGGCAGCGAGCGCGGCCTGTTCCTGGCCGACTATTTCGCGCGGCCCTCGAAACGCTCCGGCGCCTGGATGAGCGCGCTGAAGTCCGGGTATAAGCTCGGCCACGGCGCGAAGCCGGTGATCTACAACGTCATGAACTTCGCCAAGCCGCCGGCGGGCGAACCGGCCCTGCTGTCGGTCGACGAGGCAAAGACCTTGTTCCACGAATTCGGCCATGCGCTGCATGGCATGCTGACCGAAGTTACCTGGCCATCGGTTTCCGGAACCTCGGTCAGCCGCGACTTCGTCGAACTGCCCTCGCAGCTCTACGAGCATTGGTTGACGGTGCCGGCGGTGCTGGAAAAGCATGCGTTGCACGTCAAGACCGGCAAGCCGATGCCGAAGGCGCTGCTCGACAAGATGCTGGCCGCGCGCACTTTCGGCGCCGGCTTCGCCACGGTCGAGTTCACCGCTTCCGCCTTGATCGACATGGCCTACCATGCACGGCCGGATGCGCCGGAACAGCCGCTTCGTTTCGAGGCCGAAACATTGGCAAAGCTCGACATGCCCGACACCATCGCGATGCGCCATCGCACCCCGCATTTCGGCCATGTCTTCTCGGGCGACGGTTACTCGGCCGGCTATTATTCCTACATGTGGTCGGAGGTGCTCGACGCCGATGCCTTCGCCGCCTTCGAGGAGACCGGCGACCCCTTCAACCCGGCACTGGCCGAGCGGCTGAGGAAGAACATCTACGCCGCCGGCGGCTCGAAGGATCCCGAAGAGCTCTACACGGCGTTTCGCGGCAAGATGCCTTCGGCAGACGCGATGATGGTGAAGCGGGGGCTGGTTTAGAGCTGATACCCCCCTCGAGGGGGAGATGGCCGCGAAGCGGCCAGAGGGGGTCGGTCCGACCGGACTCGACTTCCTGCGGCGGATCAAGGTTGGCGCTTCAAGTGAGGCGACCCCCTCTGTCGCCTTCGGCGACATCTCCCCCTCAAGGGGGAGATCGGCAGCGTCACACCTTCCACGGATCCTTCACCCTTGGCCACATCGGCCGCGTCAGCTTCGTGTAATTCGTCGCCGCCGGGTTGCTGGGATACGAACTCGGCGCCGCGACATAGATGATCTCGGCGGCGATCGGCTCGAAGCCGGCGTAGAAATGGTTGGTCGACTTGATCAGCAAAATGTCTTTCGACAGCGGATCGACGCCGATGTTGGAAAAGATATCCGGCTCGAAGGTCTGCGTGCGGTTGGTGTTCAGGATCACGTCGACCTCGGTGCCTTCGATACGCACCACCGCTGACGGTCCCAATGTCACGCGGCTCGGCCCGAAACTCTGCCAGCTTTCGCTGACAGCCTTCAGCACGGTGACGCGCGCGTCGATCGGCTCGCCCGCCTGCGGCCCGGCCTTGCCGCCGAAGCGCAGGTCGATGACGGCACCTTCGCCCGCCGCCTGGCAGAACGTCACCGCGATCGGATCCCAGATCGTCGCCACGCCGACGCTTGTGATGCCCCGCGCCAGCATCTCGCGCAGTACGAAAGTGCCGTCGCCCGGCACACCGCCACCGGGATTGTCCCAGATATCGGCAATGACCACCGGCTTGCCGACCTTTTCCTTGCGCACGGCCAGCGCGCGGTCGATGCCGTCGGCCGCACTCAGCATGGCCATCGCCGTCGTTTCGCGCATGGCATAGAGTTCGCGCCCCAGCCGCTCGGCCAGCGCATCGCCTCTGGCCTTGTCATTGTCGGTGACGACCAGGACGCGCGTGCCCATTTCCGGCACGTCGGCGGCCATGAAGCCGTGGATGACCGAGACCGACAGCACGCCGTCCTTGCCGTGCAGCGCCTTGATGCGGTCGACGAAGGAGCGCATCGGCTCGCGGCTGGTCGGCAACACCTGGATCATGCGGCAGTCGAAGGTCGAGATGACAGGTTTGATCTCGCCACGCGCCGCGGCAAGCCCGAGTTCAACGACGTGCTCGCCGCGCTCGTAGAAATCGGTGTGCGGGAATTCGAGGAAATAGGCCATGATGTCGGACGCCGCCACGCGCCTGGGCGTCAGATGGCTGTGCGGATCGAACTCGCAGGCGATCACCACGCCAGGCCCGACGATGCCGCGCACGCGCTCCAGCAGATCGCCCTCGCAGTCGTCATAGCCTTGCGCCACCATGGCGCCATGTAGGCCCAGCATGATGGCGTCGACCGGCAAGGCGGCCTTGAGCTGGCCAAGTATCTCGTCGCGCAGCGCCTCATAGGTCTGCCGCTGCACGAGACCGCCGGGCTCGGCCCAGGTCGCGGTGCCCTCGATCACGGTGAGACCTTCCGCGGCCGCGCGGCGGCGCAGCGCCACGATCGGCGAAGAGCACAGCGTGGGCGTTTCCGGATGCTTGCCCGGACCGGCATAGAACGCCATTTCGAACGACGCCCGGTCTGTCGGCACCGGCGAGAAGGTGTTGGTTTCCGTCGCCAGCGAGGCGGTGAAGATACGCATGAAAGCTCCGTGGACTTCTTTGTTTTTTCGCAATTCCGCGCGGAAAACCGCTGGGCACTTTTCCTGAATTGCTGGAATGCTATTTGACCGCCCCGAGCGCCAGCCCCCGGACGAGATAACGCTGCAGCCAGATGAACAGGATCGCCACCGGCAAGGTGGCCAGCAACGTCGCCGCCATGACATGGTGCCATTCGATCGTGTAGCGGCCCGCGACCAGAGAGAACACCTGGATCGGCAGCGTGTAGCTCTCCTGGCTGCGCAGCATGGTCAGCGCCACGACGAACTCGTTCCAGGCGTTGATGAAGGTGAAGATCGCCGTCACCGCGATCGCCGGCAGGCAGAGCGGCAGGAACACTTTTCGCAAGGTCAGCCAGCGCCCGGCGCCCTCCATCCAGGCCGCTTCCTCGAGATCGCGCGGAATGGTGTCGAAATAGCTCTGCAGCATCCACACGGTGAAGGCGACGTTGAAGGCCATGTAGATGAAGCCGAGCGCCGTGGTCGATTCGACGAGCCCCCAGGCGGCCATCAGCCGGAACAGGCCGAGCACCAGCACGATCGGTGAGATCATCTGCGAGATCAGCAGGAACTGGCGGAAGGCGCCGTAGCCGGCGAAGCGGAAGCGCGACATCGCGTAAGCCGCGGGCACCGAGATCAAGATAGCGCCGACGGTGGCGATCACCGAGATGTAGAGCGAATTGACCAGCGCCTGGCCGAAGCCCGTCGCCACCCACATGTCGGAAAAATTTGACCAGCGGAACTCGCTCGGCCACCATGTGGGTGTCAGCACTTCGGTCCGAGGCTTCACCGCCGTCAGGAACATCACCGCGAAGGGGAAGATCGTCACCACGATCAAAGGCGCCAGCAGCAGCCAGGCGATGATGGTGCGCTTCAGCTTGCCGGTCGTAAATCCATTTGTCATGCGCGCTGCTCCCGCATGGCGAGGCGCACATAGATCATGGTGAAGATCAGCAATATGGCGAACATCACCAGCGACACCGCCGATGCCTCGCCCAGTTTGCCGATGCGGAAGGCGAGCTTGTAGAGGTGGGTCACCAGGATGTCGGTCGAATTGGCCGGCCCGCCCTGCGTCATCACCCAGATGATCGGGAACGAATTGAAGACGTAGATCGTGTTGAGCACGATGGCGATGTTGATGAAGGGTTTCAGCAGCGGAAAGGTGATCTCGCGGAACTGCTGCAGCGTCGTTGCCCCCTCCAATGCGGCCGCCTCGTAGAGATCGTCCGGTATCGAAGACAGGCCGCCCAGGAAGATGGTCGTTGTGAACGGCACCGTCACCAATATGCCGATCAGCACTTGCATCGGAAAGGCAGTGCCGGCCTGTGCCAGCCACTGGATGTTGTGGTCGATCAGGCCGAGCCCGATCAGCGCCGAATTCAGCATGCCGCTTTCGCCGCTCAGCGCCCAGCGCCAGACCACCGCCGTCATGGTCAGCGACACCGCCCAGGGCAGCATGATGATGACGCGCGCAAGGCCACGGCCATAGAAATCGGTGTTGAGGATCATCGCCACCGGGATCGAGACCAGCAGCGCGCCGCCGACCACCAGCACCGTCCACAGCCCGGTGCGCCAGAGGGCCGCGATGAAATCGGGATCGGCGGTGAGCGCGGCGAAATTGGTCAGGCCGCTGAACTCCCGCAACTGGCCAAACCGATTGACGTCGTGCGTCGCGATCTGGATCAGGTCCCATACCGGCCAGAAGATGACCACCGCAGCCAGGAACAGGCTGGGCAGGGTCAGAAGATAAGGCAGGAAGCGATTTTGCATCGGCTGGTTTGTACCGCTTTGCGAGGCATCCGTGGAGCGCTGGCTTGCCAGCTAGGCTAGTACTGACTTGTCTTCCTAGGCGCTCAGTTTCAAATTCTTCCCGACGTTTGCGCCGCCCCTCATCTGCCTGCCGGCATCAATGGAGAGAAACCTTTCCTCTCCCCCGTCGATCGGGGGAGAGGTGTCGAGCGAAGCTCGACGGAGTGTGGGTCGACCCCTCAAGCGCAAGGCCATGCAATGCTTGAGCCCAGTGCCATTCCTACGTGCGGCCACGACAGTTGCGAGGTTCCCCCACACCGTCTCGGCTTCGCCGAGCCACCTCTCCCCCTCCGGAGGGAGAGGAAAGGGAGTGGCGCACCCCGCCTGAGTCTGGGGCGCGCCACTGGCGCAGGGAGATACGCCCTATTTCTTGAGCGCGGCCCCTATTTCTTCAGCACCGCATTGGCCTTGGCTGCGGCGTCCTTCAAGCCTGCCTCGGGATCGCCGCCGAGATAGATCTTCTGCATGGCGTCCGACGTGATCTGGGCGACTTCTTCCCAGCCCGGGATGATCGGCGCGAAACGGGCATCCGGCAGCAGCGCGGTAAAGGCGGCGAGATCGGCGTTGTTGACGTAATAGTTCATCTTGGCCTCTTCCTTGTTCACCGGCAGGAAGCCTTCGCCTTGCGTGAACTTGGCGCGCTGCTCCGTGGTGAACAGGAAGTCCATCAGCTTCCAGGCCTCATCCTTGTTCTTGGAGTTCTTGAACATGATCATGGAATCGGTGACGCCATACGTGCCGCGCGCGCCGGTCGGCCCCGCCGGAATGGCGGCCACGCCGTATTTGAGGCTCGGCGCCTCATCCTTGATCTGGTTGGACAGGAAGGGCGCGGTGATCATCATGCCGACCTTGCCCTGCTTGAACAGGTTCTGCACGTCCTCACGGTTGTTGGAGGTGACGCCGGGCTCCGTCAGCCCCTCGTCGATCATCGACTTGTAGAGCTTGGCGGCTTCGAGCGCGCCTGGCGTGCCGAGGCCCGACGTGCCGTCCTTGTTGAGGATCTCGGTGCCCTGCGACCACATGGCGTAGTAGTAATAGACGTCGGTCTCGATCTCCTTGCCTTGCAGGCCGAAACCGAAGGCACCCTGCGCCTTGATCTTGCGGGCATCCTCCTGCAGTTCGGTCCAGGTCGCCGGCGGCTTGGCGATGCCGGCCTTCTCGAACAGCTCCTTGTTGTAATACATGGCGCGCGCCGAAGCGGCGATCGGCAAGCCATAGGTCTTGCCGCCCATGATCGAGGGCGACAGGAAGGTGTCGATGAAGCGGCCCTTGAATTCGGGCGTGATGTAGCTGTCGAGCGGCTCGGCGACATCCTGTTGGACAAAGTCGATCAGCCAGCGCGTGCCGATGATGGAGAGATCAGCATTGGTGCCCGCGGTGATGTCGGTGGTCAGCTTCTGCAAGAGCACATCCCACGGCACCACCTCGAACTTGACGGTGATCCCGGGATTCTTCGCCTCGAACTCTTTCTTGACCTCTTCGAAGTAGGGGCCGGTCTTGGCACTGTATTCGGCGACGGTAACCCGCACTTCGCCAGCCTCTGCCTGCGCCGCGAAGGCCAGAATGCCCATTCCGGCCATTAGGCCGGCAGTCCATTTCGCAAGGTTCATCTGATCTCTCCCATTTGGTCCACGCTTTTGCGCTCCTCGTGCCAGTCCTGACACAAGATTTATGTGACTTTCCTACATTATCGATGAATTTGCCGCGTGCAAGCAGATTATGATGTTGCTTAATTACATTCCATTCTTTAGCCTGCCGGCATCTGCCTGACCTGCCGGAGGAGCAAGCGCCGTGGTTTCGAGAGCCGAATTCGAAGGCAGGACGGTCGTCATCACCGGCGCCGGTGGCGGCCTTGGCTCGGCGATCGTCGCACTGCTGGCCGGCAGGGGGGCGCGGGTGGTCGGCTGCGACCAGTCCGAGGAGGCGCTGGCGAGCCCGCACTTTGCCTCGCGCCATGTCTTCGATCTTCTCGACCGGGCCTCGGTCGAAGCCGCGATCGCCGCAGTGCTGGAAAAGGACGGCGTCCCCGACATCCTGATCAACAATGCCGGCTGGACCCGCGCCGAGACGCTTGACGCGCTGACGGCGGACAGGATCGAGCGTGAACTCGACCTCAACCTGACCGGTGTGATGATCTTCGCCGATCCCATTGCCAAGGCGATGGCCGCGCGCGGTTCGGGCAGCGTCGTCTTCATTTCGTCCGTCAACGCCATCGCGCATTTCGGCAACCCCGCCTATGCCGCCGCCAAGGCCGGCATCAACGCCTATGCCAAATCGATCGCCGTCGAGCTCGGCCGCAGCGGCGTGCGCGCCAATGTGGTCTGCCCCGGATCGATCCGCACCGCCGCCTGGGACCATCGCCTGGCCAAGAACCCCGACATAATCGGCAAGCTGCAGCGGCTCTATCCGCTCGGCCGCATCGTCAACGCCTCGGAAGTGGCCGAAGCGGTGGCCTTCCTTGCCTCCGACCGGGCCTCGGGCGTAACAGGCGTGGTGATGCCCGTGGATGCGGGATTGACCGCCGGCTGCCTGCCGTTCATCGACGACATATTGGGAGCGTGACCATGACCGACGTCGAGTTTCGCAAGCTCTCGAAATCCTTCGGCCAGCACAAGATACTCGAGGACATCAGCCTCGACATCACGAGCGGTGAGTTCGTGGTTCTGGTCGGGCCGTCCGGCTGCGGCAAGTCGACCTTGCTGCGCATGCTGGCGGGGTTGGAGACCATCAGTTCCGGCGATCTCCTGATTGGCGGCACACGCGCCAACGACCGGCCGCCGCAGCAGCGCAACATCGCCATGGTGTTCCAGTCCTATGCGCTGTTTCCTCACCTCAAGGCCTCGGACAATATCGGCTTCGGCCCGAAGATCCGGGGCGAGGACCGCACCGCCATCGACCAGAAGGTCAAGAAGGCGTCCGGCGTCCTCAACCTGTTCTCCTACCTCGACCGTTATCCCCGCCAGCTCTCTGGCGGACAGCGCCAGCGCGTCGCCATGGGCCGCGCCATCGTGCGCGAACCCTCCGTCTTCCTGTTCGATGAGCCGCTCAGCAATCTCGACGCGCAGCTGCGCGTGCAGATGCGCACCGAAATCAAGGCACTCCACCAGCGGCTGAAATCGACCATCGTCTACGTCACCCACGACCAGATCGAGGCCATGACCATGGCCGACCGCATCGTCGTGATGGATCGCGGCAGGATCCAGCAGGTCGGGCCGCCGCTGGAGCTCTATGACAGGCCGGCCAACAAGTTCGTCGCCGGCTTCCTCGGCTCGCCGTCGATGAGCTTTGTTTCCGGGGCGCTCAAGACGACGCCCGAGAGAACCTGGTTCGAGTCGGCCGGCGGTGGGCGGCTTGCGCTCGCCGGCAAACCGGTACCGGCAGGCAGCGCCGTGGAGGCCGGCATCCGGCCCGAACATTTCATCGTCGGCGAGGCCACTGATGCCATGGCGCTCAAGGTTGATGTCGTCGAGCCGACCGGTTCCGAAACCCATGTCTACGGCGCCATTGGCGCCGACACGGTGCGCGCCGTGTTCCGCGACCGGGTGCCGGTCCGGCCGGGCGACCTGCTGCCGGTCTCGGTCGACCCCGGCAACATCCATCTGTTCGACACCGCGACGGGCCTGCCGCTGAGATGACGACGGAAACTCGAATATGAAGACGCCGGCCGACATCATCACGCGGCTGCAGCTGATGTCGCAGGACGGCACCAAGTCGGATCGCCGGCTGGCAAGCCTCGTTCTGTCCGATCTCGACTTCGCCTCCAAGGCAGCAATCTCGGAAATTGCCGCGCGCGTCGGCGTCAGTGAGCCGACGGTCACCCGTTTCTGCCGCAACCTCGGCTGCGAGGGCCTGCGCGACTTCAAGTTCTATCTGGCGCAGGCCATTGCCATCGGCGGCCAGTATCTGTCGCCGGAGCCACTGAGCCGCGATGCCCGCGAGCAGCGCATCGCATCGGCCATCACCGAAGCCGCGATCGCCGCCATCCAGCGCGTCAGCGAAAACCTAGACATGACGACACTGGTCGACGTCGCCGCGCGCCTCGCGGCGTCAGGCAATGTTCTGTGCATCGGTTCGGGGGGCATTTCCTCGATGATGGCGACCGAGATGCAGAACCGGCTGTTCAGGCTGGGCCTGCCGGTCCTTGCGCAGATCGATGGCCAGTTGCAGCACATGTACGCCGCCGTTGCCACGCCGGACACCACGGTCGTCGCCTTCTCCGTCTCCGGCTATGCGCGCTCGGTCATCGAGGCGGTGCAGGTCGCCCAGCAATATGGCGCCGCCACGGTGGCCGTCACCGCGCCCGACTCCGCGCTGGCCAAGGCCGCCGACACGGTCATACATCTGCAGCCGCTCGAGGACGGCAACATCTACAAGCCGACATCGTCGCGCTACGCGTTGCTGGCGATCGTCGACATGATCGTGACATCGGTCGCCGAGACGCGCGGCCCGAAGGTGCTGGAGAACCTGCGCCGCATCAAGCAGAGCGTGAACACGCTGAAGGTCGACGATCCGCGTTTGCCGCTGGGGGATTGAACTTCAAGTAGGGGATTGACCGCAGAGCGCTTCGACACTTCTTGCCAGCGCTGCCGGTTCGCCTGAAATGCGCAGCGTCTTGAGCCGGGCCGTGCCGCCGGCAACGACCGAAACCGAAGATGCCGGCACGCCAAGCGCCTTGGCGACCAGCTTCTCCAGCGCTTGATTGGCGGCGCCATTTTCCGGCATGGCGCGGACCCGCGCCTTCAGATGGCTTCGCCCGTCCGCCGATGTTTCGACGCCTTCGAGCCGATCCACGGAAGACTTCGGTGTCAGCCGGACGAACAGATCGACGCCGTTCTCGCGAATGCGGTACGGCGCGCTCATGCGATCGTCAGGCCAGCAGCAGCGGCGCCACCGTGGTGAGAATGAACTGCCTGAGGAAGAACAGGATCAAAAGCAGGATGATCGGCGAGATGTCGATGCCGCCAAGGTCGGGCATGAAGCGGCGGATCGGCCGCAGCGCCGGCTCGGTCAGCCTGTAGAGCATGTTGCCGATGCTGCCGACGAACTGGTTGCGCGAGTTGACGACGTTGAAGGCATAGAGCCAGGAAAAGATCGCCGAAGCGATGATGACCCACCAATAGAGGTCGAGCGCCATGACGATGGTTTGAATGAGGGCTAGCATGCCGGTCTCCAATTGTTGCCGACATGTAGCCACTACGCGCCAAACCGGCAAGGGCAGGGTTCCGCCACGCGACCGGCGGGCGAGTTTTTGGTGAAGCGCCGCCTTGACAGGAAACCGCGTCGCCCGATAAATGCGCCATCCGCTGGACGGGGCTGTAGCTCAGCTGGGAGAGCGCGTCGTTCGCAATGACGAGGTCAGGAGTTCGATCCTCCTCAGCTCCACCAGCGGAATAATCGATTGTCCGCCTTTCCCGCGCGGTAACGCCCAAGCATCATCCGATACATCGCGATGCATCACCCGGCGTGAATGCCCCCAAAAATGGCCAGAAGCGACTTCGCCTTTTCCAAGGCGAAATGGTTGTCAATTGGACTTATGGCGATGGCCGGTTTCCGAGCGGCGCTATTTTTTTTGGGAGCCGCCCCATTAGACTGGCGTTCTCAAATCAGTTTTTCTGTGTGTTGTGACAAGGCGTTTCGGCGGGGGCGACCGAAGGCGCTATACGGATTCCGAGTCGAAATGAAGAAGCGCCCGCGGAAGCAAAAAAGTGTCCATTCGCGACAATCTCGCTGCAAATCTCAGGCGGCTCTGCAAGGACCATGCTTCCGTCAGCGCGGTGTGCCGCGAACTGGGCATCAACCGCACGCAGTTCGAGCGTTACCTGCAAGGGCAGACCGTCCCCAACAAGGCCACCGCCAAGCTGATCTGCGACTACTTCCGAATCGGCGAGGCCGAACTGTACCGGGACCCCGGCACCCCCGAGCCCACGGCTCCCGGCCTGCCGCCGATTTCCGAAAGCCTGTTCACGCAGATGATCCGCCCGCCCGCCCCGTCGATCGCGGGCGGCACCTATTTCACCTATTTTTCGATCCCGACCCGCGCCGACCTCCTGATGCGGTCGGTGACTTTCGTGCGTCGCGAGGCCGAACTGGTCACATTCCGCCGGGTCACCGGATGGTCGGAGCGCCGCGGCTCGACATGGGCGCGAGCGCGCGGCAACTATTACGGTGTGGCGATCTCGCGCCTCAACTGGATCTATTTCAGCGGCGTCAACCGCCGCCAGACAGGCGAACCATCGCTGATCTCGGTGCAATGGGCGCCTATCTCCGAACCGGTGCTGAGAGGCAAGGCCATGCTTCTGACCGAAACCGGGCCGGCATTCGTGTCGGTGATCATGCGGCAGGACATGTCCAATATCCCGCCCAGGCATGCGATCCGCATGGCGCATGTCGTCAGGCTCGATGATCCCGGCGTCGATCAGCTCGTCGTCAGCCTTGCCCGGGACGGGCTGGATTAGCCGCTTGCTTACGCTAAATAAGAACAAGAATATCCCGAAAAAGCGTATGCTAGCGATTGCCTACTCCATATCTGAGTAAAATCGATTTTTTTAGACTTTACAGCTAGGAAAGATATTTTAGATCATATTTGATTTACTACAATTTTAACAAAGCATTAACTCTTCGGACCTTACCTTTCTTCTCGCGGGTCCGAACTTTGGCTCGCATTCGGCGGGCTCGACCATCAATTGGCCGACTCGACATGTCCAGTGTAGCCCATACGCATTCCTAGAGTTCCATCCGATGACAGGAGCAGCAGGTGTCAAATCAGTCACTACGTCAGTCAGAGCTCGATAGTCTGCAATATATCGCGACGATGACCAACGAACTGGTGCAGATGGCCGAAGCAAGCCGTTTTCCCATGATCTCCTATCTGCTCGGCATGGCCTATGCCGAGGCCTTCGATGTCTTGCGCGGCGCACGCCCGGCCAGACATGCGCAGCTCAGCGGCAACCCGATGCACCCCAAGGCACATGCGAAAGACAACCACGCTCAGCCAAGAACAGCGTAGCGCGACGGGGCGGCGCTAGTCCCGCAAACTGAACACGAATGGCGCCGTACGGCTGACGCGCGAGCCGAGTTCCGGCGGCGGCGCCGGCACGGAGGCGCCCTGCAGCACCGCGAGCGCTGCGCGGTCGAGCTCGGCATCACCGGACGAACGCACGACCCGCGCCGACAGCACCCGGCCGGACGGGTCCATGGTGAAAGTCACATTCACATTGCCTTGCGCGCGACGGGATTTCGCGGCACTCGGGTAGCGCTTATGGCGATTGATCCACGCCGTCAGCCGCGATTCCCATTTGGCCGGGCTGACACCCGAAAACCCGGCCGCCGACCTCGGCGCCGCTGCCTTGGCGGCGGGCCGGGCTTCGGCGCTCGCGGCACTTGCCGTCTTCGGCGGCTTTTCCTTCCTCGGCCTTGGCTTGAACTTTTCGGCAGGCTTTTTGACCTTGGCTTCGGCCGGCTTCTTTTCCTTGCGTCTTTCGGCCGGCTTTGACCGCGGCGGCGGGACGACAACCTCCGGCGCGACGGTCTCGACAATATCGGGGACGACCTCGTCCAAGGGCGGCTGGACGACCGGTTCGACCTCCATCATCTCCATGGGTTCGTCCGGCGGCACCGTCTCCGGCTCGGCGGCAGGTTCGGCTTGCTCGACCACCTTCTCGGGCTCGGCCTCGGCAGTCTTCTCCGTCTCCTCGACCGGCTCGGTCTGGTCGGGAATCGCCGCATCGAGCGTCGCCGCCTGTTCGGGTACCGCCGGCGTCATCATCATCGGCGCCATCTCGATCACCGGCGCCGGCGGCGGCTCGCCATCCGACGGTTCGACTGGACTGAAATTCTGCACGGTATAAGCGACCGCGACATGCGCCCCCAGCATCAGCACGGCCGCACATGCCCACAGGCCAAGGTCACGCCAGCCGAAGCGCGACAGCACCATCGTTGGCGAGGCAGCCGATCGTGTCATGGGGCAGCCGTCCCGCTTGGCACCGGTGCGGCGGCATCACCGGCGGGCGCGGCCTCCAGGCCGACCAGGGCAATCTTCAGATAGCCGGCGGCGCGCAGCAGGTTCATCGCCTCCATCAGGTCGCCATAGGCCACCGCCTTGTCGGCTCGCAGGAAGATTCGCGTCTGCTTGTCGCCCTTGGCGCGGCTGTCGAGCGTGGCGGCAAAAGCCGGGCGCGGCACGGTGTCGTTGCCGATCGCGAGCGTGAGATCATCCTTCAATGTCAGGAAAAGCGGCGTCTCTGGCCGCGGCGCCGGCGTCGCGGTCGAGCCGGGCAGGTCGACATTGACATCCACCGTCGCCAACGGCGCGGCGACCATGAAGATGATCAGGAGCACCAGGATGACATCGATGAACGGCGTGACATTGATCTCGTGGCTCTCCTCGATATCGTCGTCCATGGCTTGTCGGATTCTGCTTCCCATGGGCTGCTCCTTTACTCGGCCGCCAGCACCGCCGCGGGTGCGACGGTGCGGAAATCGAGGTCGCGGCTGACCAGCCGTTCGACGCCCGCCGAGGCGTCGGCCAGGATCTGCCGGTAGCCGGCTATCGAGCGGGCAAAGACATTGTAGATGACGACGGCGGGAATTGCCGCGACCAGTCCCATCGCGGTGGCCAGCAGCGCCTCTGCGATGCCCGGCGCCACCACGGCGAGATTGGTGGTCTGCGCCTGCGAAATGCCGATGAAGGCGTTCATGATGCCCCAGACGGTGCCGAACAGGCCGACGAAAGGCGCGGTGGACCCTATCGTCGCCAGCAGGCCGGTGCCGCGCGACATGCGCCGCGACGCCGCCGCCTCGATGCGCGACAGGCGCGAGGTGACCCGTTCCTTCAGCCCGTCCCCGCCGACATGGTCGAGCGCGCCGGCCGAAAGCGCGGTCTCTTCCTCGGCGGCCCGCACCAGGAGCGCGCCGGGGCCGCCACTGCGGTCGAGCGCACGGCACGCCTGCTTCAACGTCGCGGCATCGCCGATCGCGCGGACGGCATGGCGGACACGCAGCTTGCCGCCGAAAATTTCCAGCGATTTGGCCAGCCATATCGTCCAGGTGACGAGCGACGCAAACGCCAATCCGATCATCACGGCCTTCACGACGGTGTCGGCGGCCATGAACATGCCCCATGGCGACAGGTCGTGCGGCAGGTTCAGCTCCATCGTCCCCGCAAGTGCCGGCCCGGCCGGTTGCTCTTGGGCCACCGCGCCGCTCGTCAGGATCACCGATGCGACCAACGCCGCCAACAAACCATGTCTCGACACGAGTTTCTTCCTTGTTCTCACAGCTCGCGCGCACCCCATTGCGGCAGCGGCCGTCTGGCGAAGGTAATGGCGCCGGAGCTCGCCGGCTGCTGGCGCGCCAGAAGCTTGATCCGCGTCGACTTGCCCGAACCGTTATGGCCGATCAGTCCATAGACGCGCGCCCGCCGCAATTCGAGCGAGACCGGACCGAGCAATGTCCGCTCGCCGAAGGCAAAACGCACGGCATGGATGTCGAAAGCGGTCTGGGTATCGGCTTCGGCCCCGGCCATGGCGTTTCTCCAGCGCGGCGCCGTTTTCCAATCCTGGCTACGGCAGGCAGACGCCCGGATTGACTATAAAACATGAACTTACTAGTCAAGATTGAAGATGACAACGGCACTCAACAAGTCTCGGAGATGTCCGACCAAAAACCTGAAGCGCCGCGGCGCCCGGTGGCATTGTTGCCGATTGCGGGCTGTCATTCGCCCGATCCGCGCCGGCGAATGCCGGACATCCCGTGTCGCGGCATCGGTGCGAACTCGCTAGAGTGATCCGGCCGCAAGGAGTTCCGGATGATCAAGGCAATACCCTTCGACTACCCTTATGATGGCAGGCTGGTGGCCGAAAACACCGCCTTGATCGTCATCGACCTGCAACAGGATTTCCTGTCGACATCGGGCTATTTCGCCAGGAAGGGATATGACCCCTCGCCGCTGCGGGCGATCCTGCCCACGGTGAACCGCCTGATCGGGGCCGCGCGCAGGGCCGGGCTCACCATCGTCCACACCAGGCAGGGTTACCGCGCCGACATGGCCGACATGACGCCCTATGAGAAATGGCGCCGCAAGCGCGCCGGTCTCGACGGCACCGACGTCCTGCTGCGCTCGGGCGCGGGGTTCCAGATCGTTCCGGAGATCGATGTCGCACCGCACGACATCATCGTCGACAAGACCTGCAACAGCGCCTTCACCTATACGGATTTCGAGCTCGTGCTGCGCGCGCGAGGCATCACGCATCTGATGTTTTCCGGATGCACGACCGATGTCTGCGTTCACACCACGCTGCGCGAGGCCTGTGACCGCAATTTCCAATGCCTGACCATTTCGGACGCGTGCGCCAGCGGTGATCAAAAGGCGCATGAAGCGGCGTTGCACATGGTGACGGTCGAGGACGGCGTCTTCGGCGTGCTGGCCGATTCGGACGCCGTCATCAATGGCCTGTCGCGGCTTGGCGGCAGACATCAAGCAACAGAAGATTGATGGGCCTCAGCCCGCTGCTCGCGTCTCCAGCCCTGCGCCAGGCGCATAAGCTCCGTGGTGGAATTCGTTAGCCTCCCGGCGCGCCAGGGAGTTGCGCAGCAACGCGATCGTTTCCCGGCCAGCCGTCGCGATCTCGCGTGGCGTGTCGACGCCGACGATCATGAATTCATCAATGCCGAGAGCCGCATAGGCAAGCAGCGACAGCGCGACCTGGGCCGGAGGCCCGGAGAGGTCGACCGTCTTTTGGCCGGTGGCGGAAAACCCTTGGTGGATCCTGACCGGAAGCGCGAAGCGCAGTTTGCCGGCGCGGCCATGTTCGGCCGCGGCGCCACGCGCCCGCTCCATCAATTGCCTGATGTCGTCGATCGGACCCGGCGCCAGTTCGAAGACATCGGCATGCCGGCCTGCCACCTTCAGCGCCGTTCCGGATTGCCCGCCCATGCGGATCACGAGGTCGGCGCCATGCGGACCCTTGCGCGGCACATAACCGCCCTTGATGCTGTAGAACGCGCCCTCGTGGTCGAAGGGCCGGTCGTTCGACCACAGCCGCTTCAACAGCACCAGATATTCGTCGATGCGCTGCCAGACGACGCCATGTCCGACCGGCAGTGTCTCGGCATCGTCGTCGTTCAACGGCTCGCTGATCATCCTGAGGGCCAGCCGTCCGCCGCTCCCCCTGTCGATAGACGCCAACTGGCGGGCAGCCACCGTCGGTTCGATCACGCCGGCCCAATGGGTGAGCACCACTTCCAACGAAGCGGTGCGGTTGAGCACCTGGGCGGCAAGATCCATGTTGGTCAGCAGTCCGGCCGAATCGTCGACGACGATCTTCTGGAAACCACCGTCCTCGATCAGCCCGAGTTTGGTCGCGGTCTCTGCGAAGTCATAGAAAAAGGGAACCGTCGCGTCGGCGGTCTTGCCGGGAACATGCGTGAATTCGATCGGCATTGTCATCTCCTCCATCACTGGAATCACTGATGCTGTGAAATGCGAACCCTCAGGCGCGCCAAAGCGCTCCGGGATCCGGTTCATTCAACTCCGATTGCCTGAAAGCTGTGGGGCAACAGCCCCTGCCGATCCGGTGCCTTAGGGAATAAGGCCCAGCACGACGGCCCCGGTGAACACGAACGCAAGGGCAAAGACGAGATAGGCGAAAGCGCCGGCATAGGCCGGGCGAAAGCCCTGGGCGTTGGCCAGCCTCTGGCCGCTGCTGTCGGTCTGGGCGTTCTGGATATAGGACATATCGACCTCCGTCTCGCTGGTTAATCTATAAAACTTGTAGACTTTGTCGATTGCTATTTTTCGGTCATTGGCAGAATTATTTTCTCATCAATCGCCAGAAATTGGTGTGAAATTGCTGTTTAAGCCGATCTGAGCGATCGACGGAGATAGCAGGGCGGCATCGCTCCACACGCTTTGAATGGGCCTATGTGCTTGTTGACGCTGCACCTATTTCATGCATTGGCCACCCGATGCAGGAAGGATAGCATGGCCGCCAGCGGCAACATGAAATCATTCAAAAAGAACGTTGGGAGCAGAAAATGGGCGCAAGACTGGCCGGCAAGGTTGCCATCATTTCGGGCGGCGCGACGGGAATGGGCGGCGCGGCTTCGGAACTGTTCGCTGCCGAAGGCGCCAAGGTGGCGATCATCGACCGCAACGGTGAAGCAGCCGCGGCAACCGCGGCCGCGATCCGCGCGCGTGGCCATGTCGCGGAGCACTTTGTCGCCGACGTTTCCGACGAGGGGCTGGTCGAGGCGGCGGTGAAGGGCGCAACGGAAAAACTCGGACCCGTCACCGTGCTGTTCAACCATGCCGGCACCATCGTGATAAAGCCATTCCTGGAGACAACGCTGCAGGAATGGGACTGGCTGCATGCCGTCAATGTGCGCTCGATGTTCCTGATGACGCGCGCCGTGCTGCCCGGCATGATCGCGGCGGGCGGCGGATCGATCGTCTGCACCTCGTCGATCTCGGCGGTGGCCGCGACGCCGAACGAAGTGCTCTACGACACCACCAAGGGCGCCTGCCACATGTTCGCGCGCGCCATCGCGGTGGAATTCCGCGACCGCAACATCCGCTGCAACGCGGTCTGCCCCGGCTTTATCCGGACGCCGCACGGCCTGCGCGAGGTCGCCGACCTCGGCAAGCTTGGCGTCGATGTGTCCGACGACGCACTGGCCGCGCAGCAGGGCCGCATCGGCGAGCCCGACGAGGTGGCGAAGGCAGCGCTTTATCTGGCCAGCGACGAGTCCAGCTTCGTCAACGGCACGCATCTGTTCGTGGATAATGGTTTTACGGCGATGTGAGACGACAGCTTGGCGCCCTTCCTCTCCCCGTCGATCTGGGGAGAGGTGTCGAGCGAAGCTCGACGGAGTGGGGGTCGACCCTTGGCGCGATCCACGAGACTCTTGCGCCTCATCTCCCTCGAATATCCGTTGGTGACGCTTGCCAGGTGGTTCCCCACTCCGTCTCGGCTTCGCCGAGCCACCTCTCCCCTCCGGAGGGAGAGGAAAGGTCGCCAGGCCCTATCGCTCCTCTCGTCGAAACGGCTTCAGCAGCGCCGAGGGTGCCACCGCGTTGCGCGACATGAGCGCCATGGCGACAATCGTAAAGATGAAGGGCAGCATCAGGAACGCCTCGTAAGGAATGTGCCCGAGTCCGCTCGCTTGCATGCGCAGCTGGAGCGCATCGACGAAGGCGAACAGCAGCGCGGCCCCTGCCGAGCGCCATGGATCCCAGCGGCCGAACACGACCAGCGCGATTGCCACCCAGCCGCGTCCGGACACAACGCCGAAGGTGAAGGCGTTGAACTGCGCCATCGACAGGAAGGCGCCGGCTAGCCCCATCAGTGCACCGCCAAGGATGACGGCCTGGAAGCGCGTGGCGATGACGCTGACGCCGGCCGAATCGGCGGCACGCGGGTTCTCGCCGACCATGCGCACCGACAGGCCCCATGGCGTGCGGTAGAGCACGAAGGCGGCGAGCGGGATGGCCAGGATCGCCATGTAGACCAGTGCAAACTGGTTGAACACCGCCGGCCCGAGCACGGGAATATCGGACAGAACCGGGATCGGCAGCGTCTGAAAACCCTTGATGCTTGGCGGGACCGATTGCTGGCCGAAGGTCAGCCGGTAGAGGAAATAGGCAAGCCCCGATGAGAACAGCGTGACGCCGATGCCGCAGACATGCTGGCTGAGGCCGAGCGCCACGGTGAACAGCGCATGCAGCGCGCCCATCAGCATGCCGGTCAGCACCGCCACCAGCACGCCAAGCCACAGGCTGCCGCTGAGGCTGGTGGCGGTGAAGCCGGTCATGGCGCAAAGCAGCATGATGCCTTCGATGCCGAGATTGAGCACGCCGGCCCGTTCGGAGAACATTTCGCCGAGCGTGGCAAAGGCCAGCGGCGTGGCGATGCGGATGATGGCGGCGAGAAAGCCGACCTGAAAAATCTGTTCCAGCACGGCGCTCATCGGGCAACCCCGACGCGGCGGATGCGATAGGCGGTGAACAGCAGCGCGACCAGCATGGCGAGCAGTGCCGTGCCTTGGATGACATCGCTGAGGAACGCCGGCACGCCGGTCGCGCGCGACATCGCCTCGGCACCGGTCATCACGGCGGCAAGGAAGATCGCCGCCGGCATCACGCCGAGCGGGTTGAGCCGCGCCAGCATGGCGACGACGATGCCGGAATAGCCGTAGCCCGGCGAAATATCGCTCATCACCTGGAAATGCACGCCGCCGACCTCGCCGACGCCGGCAAGTCCGGCCAGCGCGCCGGAAAGCAATGCCGTCGAGATCAGCACCCGCTCGACATGGATGCCGCCATATCGGGCCGCTTCCGGGTTTTCGCCCGTGACCCTGATGCGGAAACCCAGCGTCGTGCGCACGATCAGGAACCAGATCAGCGGTGCCGCGACCAGCGCCACGATGACGCCGAGATGCAGCCGCGTACCTTCGATCAACACCGGAAAGTTGGCCGAATCCTCGATCGGCGGCGAGATCGGGTAGCCGCTGAAGCTATCCTTCCACGGCCCTTCGATCAGCGCCATCAGCGCGTAGTAGATGACCGAGTTGAGGAGCAGCGAACTGACGACATCGTCGACCTTGAATTTGACCCGTAGCGCCGCGGGGACGAGCGCCACCGCCGCACCGGCAGCAGCACCGGCGATTGCCATCAGCAGCATGGCCAGTGGCCCCGGCATCGGGATCGCGCCGACGAAGCAACTGGCCACCGCGCCGGCCAGCAATTGCCCCTCGGCGCCGATGTTCCAAAACTTGGCCCGGAAGGCGACGGCGACCGCCAGCCCGGTGAAGACCATCGGAGCCGCGCGCACCAGCGTCTCGGTGATGGCATAGCTGTCGCCGAGCGAGGCCGTGAACATGACGCCGTAGGATTCGAGCACGCCGGCGCCGGCGAGCGCGATCAGGCCGCTGCACAGGACGAGCGTGGCGCCGATCGCCAGCAGCGGCAAAGTGAGGTTGAACCAAGCGGGTGTGGAGGTACGAGCTTCCAGGCGAAACATCAGCCGTGGCCCTCCGCGCCGGTCATCAGCAGGCCGAGCCGCGCAACACTCGCATCGGCGCTGTCGAGCGTGCCGGCGATGCGGCCCTCATACATCACCGCGATGCGATCGCAGAGCACCAGCAACTCCTCCAGATCCTCGCCGATGACGATGATGCCGCAGCCCTTGGCGCGCATGTCGAGGAATTTTTCGTGGATGAAACGGGCCGCACCAATGTCGAGGCCGCGCGTCGGCTGCGAGACGATCAGAACCTTTGGGTCAAAGGCAAGCTCGCGCGCCAGCAGCGCCTTCTGCAGATTGCCGCCGGACAGCGCGCCGGCCCGCGTCATCGGCCCGGGGCATCTGATATCATAGGCCTTGATCTGCGCCTCGGCGAAAGCGCGGATCGCATCCGGCTTGAGCAGGCCCCTGCCGGAGAAGGCTGATGTGCCGATGCGCGGCAGCACCATCGAATCGGCGAGTGGCAGATTGGTGACCAGCCCCGTCGTCATGCGGTCTTCCGGGATGCGGCCAAGGCCCAGCGCCTGCACCTCGCGCGGCGAGAAGTGCACGACCTGTTTGCCGGCTATCGTCATTTGACCGCTGTCGGGCGCGCGCACGCCCGAGATCACCTCCGCCAGCGCTCGCTGGCCATTGCCCGAGACTCCTGCAATGCCGAGAATCTCGCCAGCACGAACCACAAGCGACACATCGCGCAACGCGGTGCCTGAATGCCGCGAGGTCGAAATGCCGTCGAGGGTCAGGACATCGGCGCCCGGTGTCGATGGCCCGCGCGCGGGCGGCACGATTTCATGGCCGCACATCAATTGCGCCATTGCGGCCGATGTCGTGTTTGCCGGATCATCGACACGGCCGGCGACGCGGCCATGCCGCAGCACGGTGCAGCGATGCGTCAGCGCCCGCACCTCGTTGAGCTTGTGCGAGATGAAGATGATGCCCAACCCCTGCGCCGCCATCGACCGCAGTGCCGAAAACAGCCCGTCGACCTCGCTCGGCGCCAGCACCGCGGTTGGCTCGTCGAGGATCAAGAGCCTTGCGCCGCGAAACAGCGCCTTGACGATTTCGAGCCGCTGCTGCTCGCCGACCGACAGTGCCGAGACCGGCAGGTTGGGGTCGAGCCTCAGCCCGTGCTGGCTGCTGATTTCGGCGAGCCGCGCCAGCCCGCCGGCGCGGTCGATCCGTCCCGATTTGCCTGGAATGCCGATGAGCAGGTTTTCCAACACGGTCAGCCGTGGCGCCAGATGGAAATGCTGGTGCACCATGCCGATGCCAGCAGCCAGCGCGTCGGCCGAGCTGCTGATCCGCACCGGCCGGCCCTGGATCAGGATCTCGCCGGCATCCGGCGCATAAGCGCCGAACAGCACGTTCATCAATGTGGTCTTGCCGGCGCCGTTCTCGCCGAGCAAACCGAGGATTTCTCCTGGCGCTACGCTGAGATCCACAGCCTCGTTCGCCTTGACGGCGCCGAAGCTCTTGGTGATGCCGCGCATTTCGATGAGTGGGGCGGGCAAGGGTGCTCCTGAATTTGCATTCCGAGGGCAGCGCGAGGCCCCCTCTCGGCCCTGCCGGGCATCTCCCCCTCAAGGGGGAGATTGATGGCACATCGGCCTTCGCCAATCTCCAGCGCTGTTAAGAAGGCGCTATCCGCGACACTGCCGATCTCCCCCTTGAGGGGGAGATGCCCGGCAGGGCAGAGAGGGGGCGCCTGGCGCCGACCTCTCAAGCAACAAAACCTAATCCGAAACCGGCGTGTTCTCGTCGACATCCACGCGGAAATTGCCTTCGAGAATCTCCACCTTCTTCTTCTCGACCAGATCCTTGACCTCGACGGGCAGCGTCTTGTCGAACTTGTGGAAGGGGGCGAGATAGGAGCCGCCCTTGGCCATGCGCGAGAAATCGCCGTAGTCCTGCGCCGTGTAGACGCCGGCCTTGACCAGCTTGATCGCTTGCTCGACCGTCGGGTACATGTCCCAGACCGGACCGGTGATGACGGTGTCGGGGCCGAGGCTCGACTGGTCGGACATGTTGGAGATGGCGAGGATCTTCTTCTCGACCGCCGCCTCGATGACGCCGAAGCGTTCGGCATAGATGACGTCGACGCCGGCATCGATCTGCGCCACCGCGGCTTCCTTCGCCTTGGGCGGGTCGAAGAAGGAACCGATGAAGGCGACCTTCTTCTTGACGTTCGGGTTGACCTCCTTGGCGCCGGCGAAGAAGGCGTTGACCAGCCGGTTCACTTCCGGAATGCCCATCGCCGCCACCGCGCCGACCGTACCCGACTTCGACATCTTGCCGGCGATCATGCCGGAGAGATAAGCAGGCTCGTGGATCCAGTTGTCGAAGACGCCGAAATTGGGTTCGGCCGGCCCCGCACCGGAGCCGAACAGAAAGGCGGTCTTGGGGAACTGCTTGGCCGTGCGCCGCGATTCACGCTCGGCGGCGAAGGCGTCGCCCAGCACCAGCTGGTACCCGCCCTGCGCATATTCGCGCATGACGCGGCTGAAGTCGGCAGTCTGCACCTTCTCAGACCATTTGTATTCGATGCCGAGTTCCTTTTCGGCCTTCTGCAGGGCGACATGGATCTGGTTGTCCCAGGGTTCCTCGATCGGCGTGGCGAAGATAGCCGCCACCTTCAGTTTCTTGCCCGCCGCGAAGGCCGAGCCAGGCAGCATCGCCGCCGCCAGGCCAAGCGCGCCCAGCTCCAGCACGTTGCGTCGCGACAGCCCTTCGCGCATCGAATGGGATTTGTTCTTCCGGTCTTCCATTGAAGTGCCCCTCTGTTCGACAGCCGTGTCGAGCCGGCCGTTCCAAAAATCAGACGGGGAACTATGGAACGGGTCCGTACTTTTGTCCACATGGTCAAATTTGGCGAAGCGCCGAATCCCGCCATGGTGTTATCGAGCCGAGAGAGCCCGGCGTTAGGCCCTTTCGAGTGCGATGGCGATGCTCTGGCCGACGCCGATGCACATGGTGGCCAGCGCATAGCGGCTGCCGCGTTCGCGCAGCTCCAGCGCCGCCGTGCCGGAGATGCGCGCACCCGACATGCCCAGGGGATGGCCGAGCGCGATGGCGCCGCCATTCGGATTGACGTGTTTGGCATCTTCCGCGATGCCGAGCTGGCGCAGCACGGCGATGCCTTGCGAGGCAAAGGCTTCGTTGAGTTCGATGACATCGAACTGTTTTGGCGTCAGGCCAAGCCGCGCGCAAAGCTTCCGAGTCGCCGGCGCCGGACCGATGCCCATGATGCGCGGCGCGACCCCGGCGGCGGCGCCGCCAAGGATGCGCGCGATCGGCGTCAGCCCGTATTTCCTCACCGCTGCCTCGGAAGCAACGACCAGCGCCGCCGCGCCGTCATTGACGCCGGAGGCATTGCCGGCCGTCACCGTGCCGCCCTGCCGGAACGGCGTCGGCAGTTTGGCCAGCGCTTCGACCGTGGTGCCAGCGCGGGGATGCTCGTCCTTCGACACGACGACTGCATCGCCCTTGCGCTGCGGGATCGTCACCGGGGTGATCTCCTTCGCCAGCCGGCCATTGGCTTGTGCCGCGACCGCCTTGTCCTGGCTGCGTGCCGCGAAAGCATCCTGATCGGCGCGTGAGACGGCGAAATCCTCGGCGACGTTCTCGCCGGTCTCCGGCATGGAATCGACGCCGTACTGCTTCTTCATCAGCGGGTTGACGAAGCGCCAGCCGATGGTGGTGTCGTAAATCTCGGCATTGCGCGAGAACGCCGTATCGGCCTTCGGCATGACGAAGGGCGCTCGGCTCATCGATTCGACGCCGCCGGCGATCATCAGTTCCGCCTCGCCGGCCTTGATGGCGCGCGCGGCGATGGTCAGCGCGTCCATGCCTGAGCCGCACAGCCGGTTGACGGTGGAGCCCGGAATCTCCTGCGGCAAGCCGGCCAGCAGCAGCGCCATGCGCGCCACGTTGCGGTTGTCCTCGCCGGCCTGGTTGGCGCAGCCATAGACGACGTCGTCCACCGCCTGCCAGTCGATCCCGGGATTGCGCTCGAGCAAAGCCTTCAACGGGATGGCGCCAAGGTCGTCGGTGCGAACCGAGGACAGCGAACCGCCGAAGCGGCCGATCGGCGTGCGGATATAGTCGCAAATATAGGCCTCGGCCATGTCAGGCTGCTTTCCCTTTTCCGGTCCCCTCATGCGCCGCCTTGGTGCGGGCCTGCAGGTCACGCAATGTCTTGAGTTCGAGTTCGCTTGGTGCCGGCGTTTCGTCAAGCGCCTCGGCGAACTTAACCACCCAGCCACAGCTCTCCTGCACCTGCTGGCGGGTGACGCCGGGATGCAGCGAGACGACGGTGAATTCCTTGGTGACCGGATCCGGCTTCCAGATGGCGAGATCGGTGATCAGCAAGGTCGGGCCAGCGGTATCGATGCCCAGCCGCCTGCGATGATCGCCGCCCCCGCCATGACCGAACGAGGTGAAGAAGTCGATCTTTTCGACCATGCCGCGCTTGGTCTGCGCCATGGTGATGTAGATTTCCTTCGAAGAAGTCGCGATCTCCGGCGCGCCGCCACCGCCGGGCAGCCTGGTCTTGGGATGGAAATAGTCGCCGATGACGGTGGTGTTGATGTTGCCGAACTTGTCGAGTTGCGCCGCACCGAGAAAGCCGATCGAAATGCGGCCGCCCTGCAGCCAGTAGCGGAACATCTCCGGCACCGCGACGGTGGTGACCGCGGTCTCGCACAATTCGCCGTCGCCGATCGACAGCGGCAGCACGTCGGGCGCCGTACCGATCGTGCCGCTCTCATAGATCAGCGTGATGTCGGGCGCATGCGTCAGCCGCGCCACATTGCAGGCTGCGGACGGCGCGCCGATGCCGACGAAGCAGACGTCGTCGTTCCCCAGGGCCCGGCTGGCCGCGATCGTCATCATCTCGTTGGGGGTAAAGCCCAAGGGGTTCTGATTGTCGCTCATGCCGCTTTCCTCAGATGCTCGACGCGGCCCGCGAAATCGTCGGCGGTTCTTTCGATGACGTTGGCCTGCATCCACGCTTGGAATTTTTCCCGGTCGGCGGCGATCTCGTCCCATTCGAGATAGGCGGCATTGTCGCGCGCATAATAGCCATGCGCATAGGACGGATGCGAACCGCCCGGCACCACCGAGATCGCCGCGATGGTCCAGCGCGGCAGCACGGTCAGGTTCGGATGCAAATCGTCGAAATTGTCGACCACCTCCTCCACCGTCACCACGGCGCGCCTGGCCGCCAGCACCGCCTCCTTCTGGATGCCGATAATGCCTTCGACCAGCACATTGCCTCGTCTGTCGGCCTTCTGCGCATGGATGAAGGTGACATCGGGCCGGATCGACGGAACGGCCGCCAGCACCTCGCCGGTGAACGGACAGGTGACCGATTTGATGTTCGGATTGACCGCGGCCAGCCCGGCGCCGCGATAGCCACGGAACACCGCGCAAGGCAGGCCGGCCGCGCCCGCCTCATAGGCATTGGCCATGCCGGCATGGCTGTGCTCCTCGATCTCGATCGACCGGGGGAAGCCGTTCTCGATCGCATCGCGGGCGCGCCGCAGCAGGCCGACACCGGGATTACCGACATAGGAGAAGACGATTTTCTTCGCCATGCCCATGCCGATCATCTGGTCGTAGATCAGATCGGGTGTCATGCGGATCAGGGTCAGGTCGCGAAACCCCTGGCGGATCGCCTCATGCGCGGCAGCTGTCGGGATCAGATGGGTGAAGCCTTCGAAGGCGACGGAGTCGCCACTATTCAGGTTCTCCGCGACGGCTTGCTTGAGCGACAGGAATTTGACCATCACCTAGGCTCCAAACTCAAAAAGTTCGTATTGCGAACATTTGTTTTATATGTGATACTTATTAAGCTACCCTATGACGCGGAGTCAATCCTGATGAGGGCGTCGTCGCCCGGAGATGAGATGGACGAAGAGACCGTTTCCCGTGATCACGTCGGCTCGCTCGGGCGCGGACTTGCCGTGATGGAAATCCTGGCCCGGCATCCCGCGGGCATGACCCTGACCGAAATGGCCGAGACAGCCGGCCTGACTCGCGCCGGCGCCCGCCGCTTCCTGTTGACCTTGGTCGCTACCGGCTACGCGACCCAATCAGGCCGTGCTTTCTCTTTATCGCCGCGTCTGCTGACCGTCGCTCGCACCTGGCTCGGCGGCGGCTCGCTATGGAGCTTCGCCGCGCCAATCATGCGCGCGGTGGCGGCGCAGTTGAATGAAGCTTGCTCGGCGGCGATCCTGTCGGGCGATGATGTCGTCTATGTCGCCCGCATTCCCGGGCGCCGTATCGTGAGCGTCTCGCTCGATGTCGGCACCAGGCTGCCCGCCTATTGCACCTCGATGGGCCGGATGCTGCTCGCCGGGCTGACGCCAGCGGAATTGGATGCATTCCTTAGCCGCGCAACCATCGAACGCCGGACGCCAAAGACAATCACCGACAGGTCATTGCTGGCGAAGGCCATCGGCAGGGCTGGAACGGATGGCTTCGCCATCGTCGACGAAGAGCTGGAACTCGGCCTGCGCTCCATCGCCGTGCCGATCCGCGACAGGTCTGGACGCACGGTCGCGGCGATCAATGTCTCGACCCAGTCGGCACGGTTTTCGGTCGAGGAGATGGAACGGGAGATCTTGCCGGCGCTGCTGGATGCCAGGCAGCGTATCGAGGATTTCTTTGTGGTTTGAGGGGCCACTATTTTCGAAATGTCGGCGGGACAGCACCCCTCTCTGCCCTGCCAGGCATCCAACCGTTAGCCCCTCAATGCTTGATCCTATCCCGCATCGCATACCACAGCATGCCCAGCACATAGAGCGGCCCGCGCAGCGCCGTGCCGCCCGGGAACGGCATCGGGGTCAGCGTCGAGAACAGGTCGAGCCGCGACGCATCGCCAGTAATCGCTTCGGCCAGTAGCTTGCCCGACAGCGTCGACAGGATGACGCCCTTGCCGGAATAGCCGTGCGCGAAATAGACCTCGCCATAGTGCCCGACATGCGGCAGCCGCGACGTTGTCACCGACACCAGCCCGCCCCAGGCATGATCGATGCGGCATCCCTTGAGTTGCGGGAAGGTGCCTTCCATGTGCGGCCGCACGAAGCCGGCGATATCGGCCGGCGGCGACGGCGTGTAGCGCTCGCCGCCGCCGAACAACAGCCGCCCGTCCGCAGACATGCGGTAGTAGTTGACGACGAAGCGTGTGTCGGACACCGCGACATTGGCCGGGATGACGTTGCGGGCGCCTTCCAGCGGCTCGGTGGCGACGATGTAATTGCCGACCGGCATGATGCGGCTGTTGACGCGCGGCTCCAACCCGTTGAGCAGCGCGTCGCCCGCCAGCACCACATGTCTGGCCCGCACCGATCCCTTTGCCGTCGAGACCCGGATCGACGGCTCCCGCTCCAGTTTCGCCGCCACCGAATTCTCGTGGATGGTGACGCCGGCCGCGACAGCGGCGCGGGCAAGCCCGAGCGTATAGTTGAGTGGATGCATGTGGCCGCCGAGCGGCTCATACATCGCGCCGTGATAGGGCGTGTCGACCTTGGCCCGCGCGTCCGTCGCCGACAGGATCTCGACGTCGCGGAATTTCATCACGTTCTCGAGACATTTGGCTTCTTCCTCCAGATCCCTGAGGTCGGAGCCATTGACCGCGCCGACCAGATGGCCGGTCAGCCTGAGGTCGCAGTCGATGGCATGGCGCTCGATGATGCCGAGCACCAGCTCACGTGCTTCGAAGGCAAGGTCGAACAGCACCTTCGCCCGCTCGGGTCCGTATAGCTTGACCAGACCCTTGGCGCCCTTGCGCAGGCCGGGGATCATCTGGCCGCCATTGCGGCCCGACGCGCCCCAGCCGATCTTGCCGCCTTCGAGCAGCACCACCTTCAGGCCGCGCTCGGCGGCGTGCAAGGCGGCGGACAGGCCGGTGCAGCCCCCACCCACCACCACCAGATCGGCCTCGGCATCGCCGACAAGCGCCGGATGGTCCGGCGCCGCATTGGCGGTGGCGACATAGTAGGATTTGCCGATATCGAGACCGGAATTGAAACCCGTTGAAGATGCCATGATTACACCTTCAGCAAGAGGTGGTCGCGTTCCCAGCTCGTCACCACGCTCTGGAACAGGTCGAGCTCGACGCTCTTGACGCGCAGATAGGTCTGGAAGAAGTCCTCGCCCAGCAATGCCCTTACCGGCTCGCAAGCCTCGAAACGATCGAGTGCCTCCTCCATGGTCTTCGGCAGCGTGCTCTTGATCTTGTAGGCGTTGCCCGACGCTTCGGCCGAGCGCGCCAGCTTCTGCTCGACACCGAGATAGCCGGCAAGCAGCGAACCGGCGATCGCCAGATAGGGATTGGAATCCGCACCCGGCAGCCGGTTCTCCACCCGCCGCGCCATGCGCCCGCCCGCCGGCACGCGCAACCCACAGGAGCGGTTGTCATGCGACCACTCGATGTTGGCCGGGGCGCTGTGGTTGGGCCTTATGCGGCGGAAAGAGTTCACGTTGGGCGCGAACAGGGGCATGATTTCGGGAATGTACTTCTGCAGGCCGCCGATGAAATGGCCGAACATCCCGGTGTCGGCATCGTCGCTGCCGGCGAAAAGCGCGTTGCCGGTCTCGTCAACGACGGACATGTGCAGATGCATGGAACTGCCCGCCTGGGCCGCGATCGGCTTGGCCATGAAGGTCGCATGCATGCCGCATTGCTGCGCGGCCTGGCGCGTAAACCGCTTGAACAAAAGCACATGGTCGGCCAGCGGCAGCGCATCGCCATGCAGCAGATTGATTTCGAGCTGCGCCGTGCCCGATTCATGGATCAACGTGTCGAGCGGCAGTCCGGCCGCCGCTGAATAGTCATAGATACGCCGGATCACCGGCTCGAATTCTTCGAGCGCCGCCATGTCATAGGGATGCTGCACACCCTCGGCGCGGCCATTGGCTCCGACCGGCGCGGTCAGGGGCTTGTCCGGATCGGGATTGGGCGCGGTGAGGTAGAATTCGAGCTCGGGTGCGACCACCGCTCGCCAGCCGCGCTGGCGATAGAGATCGAGGACGGCGCGCAGCACATGACGCGGCGAAGCCATCCACGGCCTGCCGTCCATATGAAAGGCGTCGGCAAAGACATAGGCCTTGCCCGAGCCGGCGCCCGGCGCCAGGCACAGCGTCGAGACATCGGGCACCATGCGCATGTCGGGGTCCGAATAGGCAAAACCCTCGTCGATCGAGCCGGAATAATGCCCGTCGATGCTCACCAGGAAGGCGCTGCTCGGCAGGTAGAGCGCGCGGTCTTCCAGCGCCTTGAGAAATTTGGCGGTCGGCAGCGCCTTGCCGCGCAACACGCCGTTCATGTCGGGCACCAGGCATTCGACCTCGTTGATGCCGTGCTGCGTGAGCCAGGCCTTGGGGTCGTTGCCATTGAAGAGGTTTGCGGTATTCGTGTTCTTATCAAGCATTTCGTTCATGTCCGTATCAGGGAGAGAATGGCTTGCGCGGCCACGTCCGTTCCGGGTTTCAGCGCCATCTCGGCTGCATTGTCCCTGAGGCGGTCGCGCATGGCGTCATCGGCCAGCAGGCCGAGAATGGCTCTCTCCAATACTCCTTCGGTCCAGCCGTCCCGGCCGATATGGTCGCCGGTGCCGGTCTCTTCGGCGCGGCGCGCATTGTCGTGTCCGTCCCAGCAATAGGGCATGATCAGCGACGGCACGCCGAAGCGCAGCGCTTCGCAAAAGCTGTTGTTGCCGCCGTGGTGGATGAACAGGTCCGACTTCGCCACCACGGAGGGCTGCGGAAACCAGGCGTCGAGATAGACATTGTCCGGCACCGCGCGGTAGGCATCGCGCAGGCCACCGACATTGACGATGAAACGGGCCGGCAACTTGTCGAACACGGCGAGCATGCGCTCGATCAAGCCGACATCCATGGCGCCGAGACTGCCGAAGCTGACATAGACCAGCGGCCCGCCATTGCGCGGGAAAACCGGCACCTCGAACGGCCCTTCCGACCGCACGCAGCCCTCGAGATAGACAAAACGCTCGGGGTCGAGCGGCTCGGCGCGTTCGCGGCGCACGATCGTCGGCGTCAAAAGCAGATTGAGATCGGGTGAGGTTTCGAGAAACAGGCCCTTCGGCAGCGGTGCCAGGCCGCAATCGGCGCGAAAACGGTTGAAGCGGTCATGCGCCGGCGCCGAGGCTTTGAGATAGCGAGCCTCGAACGCCCCGCGTTGCGGAACGTCAGCGCCGAGGCCCGAGAGATAGGGCGGCACTTCGGCGTCAGGCAGCTCCGTCTCGGCGCAGGAAACGACGCGCACCCACGGGCAGCCGGCCGCCGCTATCGCCGGGAACATGATGACATTGTCGAGCACCACCGCGTCGGGCTTCAGCCGTGCCAGCAATTGGCGCAGCGGCGCCTCGGCATTGACCGCCGTGTCGACGATCGCCTGCCAGGTCGGCGCGACATAGGTTTCGAGCTGGTCGATCGGGCTCAGCCTGAAATGCGGCAGATGCCGGCGCACGAACGCCTGCCAGTAGCTCTGGCGTTCGCTGTCGCTCAGCGGCTCCTCGGTCGGCAGCTGGTATTCCTGGAAACCATAGTCGGCAAAGACGCCGGAGAAGCCGGCATGGCAGATGAACACCGGCCGTGCGCCCCGGGCACGCAAGGCTTGCGCGATGCCGACGCAATTCAACGCCGCCCCGAAACTGGCCTCGGGAAACAGCGCGATGGTCGGGCTCGCTCTACGCGTCAATTAAGTCCTCTTCATTCCGGCCGGCTGATCATGCCGAACAGCACGGGAGCGCCGCGGCTGGCCGCCTGCGGCCGCTGGCTGCGGGAGAGCCGCAGGTGAATGCGCAGCAGATCGGCAGCAACCTCATACTGCCGGCTCTCAAGATGGTCGAGTATGTTCAAGTGTTCGCGCAACGATTGTTTCAGCCGGAAGACGTTGACGCCGGCATAGATACCGGGAAGCCGCCGCAGCCTGAGGTGATCGGCCAGCGCATCGGCGACAAAGCGGTTGGCGCTGCCCTCGGCGATCATGCCGTGGAAATCGATGTCGAGCCGCTGGAACTCACGTGTATCGAACGCGGCGTCGGGCAGCGCCGACAGCGCCTCCATGCCCTGGCGCAATATCGCGGCGCACGCGCCGTCCAGCCTGAATCCCGGCGTCAGGATCGCCGCCGGCTCCAGCAAAAGCCGGAACTCGTAGCTTGCGCCCTGCGCCTCGGGATCGTCGGGCGCGCGGCGGAACAGCCAGGATTGACCGGGCGCGCGATCAAGAAGATTCTCCTCCGTCAGTCTGTTCAGAGATTTTAGTACCGTTTTCCGTTCGGCACTGTACCGCCGCATCAGCCCGGCGACGGTCACTGTCTGGTCCAAGCGCCGCGCAGACCGGTCGCGCAGGATGGCTTCGGCAAGCTCGTCTTCCTCGGCGGCGGGCAATTCGGCTGATATGGCCGGCTGCGCGGCGAGGTCGATCGCCAGGTGATACCCGGTGTCCGCCTCCCAGTGCACGACACCTTGCTCTGCGAGCAGGCTGAGCGCCGCCCGCACCGGAGTGCGCGAGACATTGCACAGCGAGGCGATCTGCTGCTCTGGCAGACGTGTGCCGGGCGCGAAGCCACGCTGCCGCGCGACATCCAGGATGCGCTGGGCCAGGTCGAGATGATTGGTGCGAGGTCGTCGGGCTACGGCTTGCATGACATTCTCGTGGAACAGACGTGACCTCGTTGATTTGACCGATCGCCGGCGTGGACGTAATCGGCCAGATTCCGAGGCCGGTTGGCAAATTATGGATTGACGTACTTTTTTCTGCAATAGTACTGTCGGCGCAATCGGCGATAAAAAGACCGAGGGAACAGGATCGTGCAGCGGCTCATATCGCGCGGATCCAGCACGAATTTGACGAACCAACCGGAATGGGAGCCTGCCATGACTGCTACCAGCCTGCGGCGCCGTGCGCTGAGAATGCCTTCGATCGCCCTCGGGCTTGCCCTGGCGCTGTCCGCGCCGGCGACAGCCGCCGACCTCGTCATTTCCAATTGGGACGGCTACATGGCGCCCGATGCCATGGCGTCTTTCAAGACGGCGACGGGAGTCTCCGGCGAAGTCGTGGTGCACGCCACCAATGAAGAGATCATGGGCAAGCTGATTGCCGCCGGCGGCAAGGGCTACGACGTGGTCTTCGTCTCCTCGCCCTTCGCCGAGGTGCTGAACAAGCTCGGCCTGACCGAGCCGATGGACCACGCCAAGATCCCCAACCTCGCCAACCTCTATCCGGAAGCGACCAAGCTGCCGCACGATGTCGGCAACACTTTCTCGGTGCCCTACACCTGGGGCACGACCGGCCTCTGCTACCGCTCGGACCTGGTCAAGACGGCGCCCACGAGCTGGAGCGACCTGCTGGCGCCGTCGGATGAGCTGAAGGGCAAGACCACCATGCTGGCGACTGATCGCTGGCTGCTCGCCGCCGGGCAGCTCGACAAGGGTTATTCGGTCAACGAGACCGATCCGTCGAAGATGGCGGAGGTCAAGGATCTCCTGATCTCGGCCAAGAAAACCCTGCTCGCCTATGATGACACCACCTTCTATTCGAAGCTGGTTTCCGGCGAGGCATTGATGGTCCAGGCCTGGGACGGCTGGTGCAATTACGGCATCGCCGACAAGCCGGAGATCAAATACGTCGTCCCGAAGGAAGGCTCGGATCTCTGGGTCGACACGATGGTGGTGATGAAGGCCTCCGAGCACAAGGATGCCGCCTTCCAGTTCATCAACTTCATGCTTGATGCCAAGAACCACGCCTGGGCGGCCCAGAACATCGACTACAAGGTGCCGAACAAGCCGGCGATGGAAAGCCTGCCGGCCGATTTCCTGGCAAAATTCCCCAACATGGCGATGCCGGTGGCCGACCTCGTCAAGTTCGAGCAGCTGCGCGACGTCGGCGAGGCGCAGCGCGACTATTCCAAGATCGTCAGCGAGATCAAGGCCGCGCAGTAAGATCGATTGCTGGACGCAAGCTTGGGTTCCTTCGCGCCCCCTCTGGCCTGCCGGCCATCTCCTCCTCACGGGGGGAGATCGGCTGTGTCGCGGCCTGTAGCCAATCGCCGGCGCAGCGCCCCTCATCCGGCCGCTTCGCGACCACCTTCTCCCCGTGGGGAGAAGAGGAAGGCGCCGACGCTCACGCCCTCCTCTCCCCTCGGGGAGAGGTCGGATTGGCCCGAATTGCCCTGCGCAATTCGGTTGGCAATCCGGGTGAGGGGGCGACTGCCGTGAAGCACGTCCCATCCCGCTCCTCCTTGTTGCTGATGGCCCCGGCGCTGGTCTGGCTGACCGCGCTGATGGTTGTGCCGTGCGCGCTGGTGCTGGCGCTCGCCTTCTTCCGGCGCGGCATCTATGGCGGCATCGACTACACCTTCACGCTGGAGAATTTCGGGCTGGTCTTCGACCCGCTCTATGCCGGCATTTTCCTGAACTCGGCGCGCATTGCCGGCACCGCCACGCTGATCGCGGTGGTGATCGGCTATGCCGCCGCCTATGCCATCGCGGCCGCCCCGCGCCGCTGGCAGCCGGTGTTCCTGTTCTTCGCCGTGCTGCCGTTCTGGTCGAATTATCTGATCCGCACCTATGCATGGATCGTGCTGCTCAACCGCGAAGGGCTTGTCACCCAGCTCCTGCGCTGGGTGGGCTACACCGGTGAACCGCCCTCGATGCTCTATACCGAAGGCGCGGTCATCGCCGGCCTGGTCTACAACTATCTGCCCTTCGTCATCCTCGCCTGCTACGCGCCTTTGTCGCGGCTCAACCCGGAACTGGCCGAAGCCTCGCGCGATCTCGGCGCTTCGGCGATGACGACGTTCCGCCGTGTCATCCTGCCGCTTACCGTGCCCGGCATCGCCGCGGGCGCCGTCTTCGTCTTCGTGCTGTCGATCGGCAATTTCGTCACCCCGGCGCTGCTCGGCGGCGGCCGTTTCCAGATGATCGGCAACCTTGTCTACGACCAGTTCCTCACCGCCAATGACTGGCCGTTCGGTGCGGCCCTGGCGATGGCGCTGATCGCCATCATGCTGCTCGTGCTGATGGCGCAAGCGATCGCCGCCAATCGCGCCTCTGGCCGTACCGCGGAAGCCGAGGGCAACGCGAATGGCTGAACGCTCACCAGCCACACGGCGCATGCTTTGGCTCGTGTTGAGTCTCGTCTTCGCCTTCCTCTACATCCCCATCGCCGTGCTGGTGGCGCTGTCCTTCAACGAAGGCGGGTTACCGACGGCATGGTCCGGCTTTTCGCTGAAATGGTACGTCTCGCTGGCCGGCAATTCCGCCATCCTCTCCGCCGCCCTCAACACGCTGATCGTGGCGCTGGTCTCGACAGCCATCGCCACCTTGCTTGGCACGCTGCTGGCGATCGGCGTCGAGATGCGCCGGCAATATGGCAAAGGGCTAGAAGCGCTCATCTTCGCGCCGATGATCATTCCGGACATCGTGCTGGCAATCGCGCTCCTGTCGTTCTTTTCGATGCTCAACCTCACCATGGGCCTGCACACCATCATCCTCGCCCATGTCGTGTTCAACCTTGCTTTCGTCTGCTCGGTGGTGCGTGCCCGGCTGAAGAGTTTCGACTGGTCGATCGTCGAGGCTTCCACCGATCTCGGCGCCTCCGCCATCACCACCTTCCGCCGGATCACCTTGCCCGTCATCGCGCCGGCTGTGATTGCCGGCGCACTGCTCGCCTTCACGCTCTCGGTCGACGAGTTCATCATCGCCTTCTTCACGGCTGGCGCCGGCCGCGCCTCGACCACGCTGCCCATGCAAATCTACGCCATGATCCGCTTCGGTATCACACCCGAGATCAATGCCCTGGCCACCATCGTCATGGCGGTCTCGGTCACCGCGCTGACCCTGTCGCAGCGGCTCAACCGGGGAATGATCGGCCAATGAGCGAACCGCGCACACTGCTGGCCATCGATCATGTGTCGAAGAATTTCGGCCGCGTCACCGCCGTCGACGGCATCTCGCTGGATATCAGGGAGAACGAGTTCTTCGCGCTGCTCGGCCCCTCCGGCTGCGGCAAGACCACGCTCTTGCGCATGCTGGCCGGCTTCGAGACGCCGAGCGACGGGCGCATCCTGCTCGACGGCAAGGACATCGCCAGGACGCCGCCCAACAAGCGGCCGGTCAATCTGATGTTCCAGTCCTACGCGCTGTTCCCGCATATGAGCGTGCGGGCCAATGTCTCCTACGGGCTGGAGATGGAGCGTTTGCCCTCGGCCGAAATCCGCTCGCGCGTCGACGCCATCCTTGCGACCACCGAACTCGTGCCCTTCGCCGACCGCAAGCCGGAGCAGCTGTCGGGCGGTCAGAAGCAGCGCGTGGCGCTGGCCCGCGCGCTTGTCAAGCGGCCCCGGTTGCTGCTGCTCGACGAGCCGCTCGGCGCACTCGACAAGAAGCTGCGCGGCGCCATGCAGCTGGAATTGAAGCGCCTGCAGCACGAGGTCGGCATCACCTTCGTCATCGTCACCCATGATCAGGAAGAATCGCTGGTCATGGCCGACCGCATGGCGGTGCTGAAAGACGGCAAGCTGCTGCAATGCGACACGCCGCATGCGGTCTATGAGCATCCGGCCGACCGTTTCGTCGCCGACTTCATCGGCGTGATGAATTTTGTCCCGGGCAAGGTGTCAACCGACGGCGTCGTGGCCGGGAATGGCGCGCGCATCGCCGGCAAGGTTCCATCAGCGCTTTCGTCCGGGGCGGCCGCCGTCGCCTCCGTGCGGCCCGAGCGCATCCGGCTATTCCCGTCCGCGGATACCGCGAACCGGACGACCGGAACGGTTGAGGCACTGGCCTATCAGGGGCTCGACCTGCAACTGCATGTCCGAACGCCGCTGGCGCCGAAGCCATTCCTGATTCGTGTAACCGCCGACGCAGCCGACCGGCGGCCGGTCGCATCGGGCGACCAGGTCGAACTCGGCTGGGATCCTGCCGATGTCAGAATTTTCGCAGAGTGAAGGAGAAGCCTGATGGCGCAGAAGACGATCGCGTTTTTTCCCGAAGCCGCCTACGGCCCGGCGCTCAATTCCGTCGGCATCGCTCAAGCCGTGGAGGCGCGCGGTCACAAAGCGGTGTTCCTGTCCGATCCGGGCTTCGTCGATGTCTACAAGGGCTATGGCTTCGAGGCGCATCCGGTGAACCTTTCCGAACCGATGCCGCCCGAGCAGATGGCGAAGTTCTGGGAAGACTTCATCAACGGCCACATCCCCAACTTCCGCAAGTCGCCCTACGACCAGGTCGACAATTACGTCAAGGATTGCTGGACGGCCATCGTCGACAGCGCCAAGTGGGCGCAAAAGGACCTGCCGCGCGTGCTTTCCGCCATCAAGCCGGATGTGATCTGCGTCGATAACGTCATCCTGTTCCCGGCGATCAAGCAGTTCGGCAAGCCGTGGGTGCGCGTCATCTCCTGTTCCGAAAACGAGATCGAGGACGAGGGCATCCCACCGCATCTCTCTGGCTGCGGCCAAAACGACCATGCCGGACACCAGCGCTACCGCGATCACTTCAATGCCGTGATCAAGCCGATCCATGATGACTTCAACGCGTTCCTCGGCGCCAACGATGAGGCGCCCTATCCCATCGGCCAGTTCTTCGAGGCTTCGCCCTATCTGAACCTGCTGCTTTATCCCGAAGCCGCGAAATTCAAGCGCCGCCATCCGCTCGATCCGACAAAATTCCAGTATTTGGAAGGCTGCGTGCGGCAGGAAAAGCCCTATACCGTCCCGGCCTTCGCCAAAAACAACGACGGGCCGCTGCTCTACGTCTCCTTCGGCAGCCTGGGGGCCGGCGACGTCGTCTTGCTGAAGCGGATCATCGCGACGCTGGGCATGACCCGCTATCGCGCGCTGGTCAATGTCGGCGGCTACAAGGATCAGTACACCGACGTGCCCGGCAACGTCATCGTCGAGAGCTGGTTCCCGCAGCCTTCGGTGATCCCGCAGGTCGATGCCGTGATCCATCATGGCGGCAACAACTCGTTCACCGAGTGCCTCTATTTCGGCAAGCCCGCGATCATCATGCCCTACGTCTGGGACGGCCACGACAACGCCACCCGGGTCCAGGAAACCGGCCACGGCTTCGGCATGCCGCGCTACGATTGGACGGACGCGGAGTTGATCGCGAAGATCGAAGCCTGCCTGACCGATCCGAAAATGAAGGCCAAGCTGGCCAGGACTTCGGCACAGATGCAGGCGCAGAACGGGCCGGAAAAGGCAGCGGGTTTGCTGGAGGCGTTGCTGTGAGACTGATTGAAATGTCGAGCCCGGGCGCCCCCCTCTGTCCTGCCGGACATCTCCCCTCAAGGGGGAGATTGGCAGCTTCGCCGCCGGTTCTCCCTTAGCAATCTTGGTGATTGGCGAAAGCCGAGACGACATCTGATCTCCCCCTTGAGGGGGAGATGTCCGGCAGGACAGAGAGGGGCCTCGTAGAGCGCAGCCCCGACAAGCACAGCGGAGCATCGGCATGACCTCCTCCGCCCCGCACCTCCACCAGGCTTCCACCCGCACCGACCTCGTCGACTGGGGCGTCCAGCCCGACGCCCTGTCGGGCGTCTCCCACTCCACCGGCAAGCTCGTGCACAAGGGGCCGAACAATCAGCCGGAATCCGGCATCTGGGTCTGTACGCCCGGCCGCTGGCGGCTCTCGATCCCGCGCGACGAATTGTGCCACTTCGTCGCCGGCCGCGCGACCTACCGGTCGGATGTCGGCGAGGTGATAGAAGTCTCCAGGGGAAGCGTGGTCATGTTCCCGGCCGGCTGGACGGGCGAATGCACGGTGCATGAGAGCATGCGCAACGTCTACATGCTGGCCTGAGCAACAGTCAGCCGCATAGGAGCAAGACATGTCGACACCGCATTGGCCTGATGCCTCGACCGTGGAGCTCGAAGATTGGGGCGCGGGCGCCAACACGCTCGCCGGCGCGCCGCGAGCCTCAGGCAAGATCCTCTCCAGGAATCCGGACGGATCGAGCGAGTGCGGCCTATGGTCTTGCACCCCGGGCACCCGCAAGGTGACCTTTGCCACCGACGAGTTCTGTCATTTCCTGTCGGGGCGCGGCAGCTATGTCAGGGACGATGGCGAAGACATCCCGGTCGAAGCCGGCACGCTCGTCTTCTTTCCCGCCGGCTGGACCGGCATCTCCATCATCACGCAAACGCTGACCAAGGCCTTCATGTGCCGGTGAGCACTTTACCAGGGAATTCCATATGACCACGCCGATCATGCAATCGCCGCTTGCCATCACGGACCTCGTTGACTGGGGCGTCATCCCGACGATGATCGAGGGGCAATCCCATACGTCTGGCAAGCTCCTCCACAAGGGACCGGAAGGCCGTTCGGAATGCGGCCTCTGGGTCTGCACGCCAGGCAAGTGGCACTGCCACGTCACCCGCGACGAGTTCTGCCACTTCCTGGAGGGGCGCTGCACCTATGTGCATGAGTCCGGCGAGGTCATCGAGATCGAGCCGGATACGGCGGCCTTCTTCCCGCAGGATTGGAAAGGCGTCTGCACCGTCCATGAGACGATCAAGAAGGTCTACATGATCCGTTGAGCGGATCTGAGAGGATGTCCATGCATTTCTCCCCCGACCGGCCGACTTTCTTCGTCAATCCGGACTACCGGCCAATGACCGGCGCGAACAGGCCGATAATCGATCCGGCGACCCTGGAAGGTGTCGGCGCGATCGCGGCGGCCAGCGACGGCGAGATCGACGCCGTGCTCACCGCCGCGACCAAGGCGCAGCTTGCCTGGAAAAAGCTCGACGCCAAAAGCCGGGCAAAGCATCTGCACGCCGTTGCCAACGCCATCGAGGCGGCGGACTTCACGCGCTGCGCCGAACTGATGGTGCGCGAGATGGGCAAGCCCTATCCCGAAGCCATCGGCGAGATCGCCAATTGCGCGCCGATCTTCCGCTACTATGCCGAGATGGCGCGCGACGATGCCGGCAAGATTGCCGGCACGACGCAGGCCGGCTCGTTCCAGTATGCGCGCTACGAACCCTATGGCGTCTCCGTCCACATCATGCCCTACAATTTCCCGATCCTGCTGATGTGCTGGACCGTCGCGGCCTCGCTTGCCGCCGGCAACGCCTGCGTCATCAAGCCGGCGGAAGCAACGACACTCTCGACCCTCGAATACATGACCGTCTTCCGGGCGCTGCCGGAGGGGCTGGTCTCCTGCCTGCCGGGCGGTGCCGCCACCGCCCAGGCGCTGATCGCGTCGGAACGCACGCACGCGGTTGCCTTCACCGGCTCGGTCGCCGCCGGCAAGGCTGTTGCTGTCGCCTGCGCCGAACGCATGAAGCCCTGCGTCATCGAGGCGGGCGGCAGCGATCCGCTGATCATCAGCGAACACGCCCCACTCGACGTTGCTGCGGCCGGCAGCGTTACCGCCGCCTTCCATCTCACCGGCCAGGTCTGCACCTCGGCCGAGCGCTTCTTCGTCGTCGATGCCGTGCATGACCGCTTCGTCGAACTGTTTGCCGAAAGGACGCGCGCGCTGCGCATCGGCAACGGCATGGACAGGACCGAGATCGGCCCGCTGGTCAGCGAGGCAGCTAGAGCCAAGGTCATGCGGCTGGTCGACGATGCCATCCGCAACGGCGCCAAGGCCGTCACCGGCGGTCGCATTCCGCCGGCACACAACACCGGCTGGTTCTACGAGCCGACCATCCTGACTGGCGTCACCCCAGATATGGCGATCGTGCGCGAGGAGTGCTTCGGCCCGGTCGCCGCCATCTGCCGCGTGAAGGATTTCGACGAGGCGATCCGGCTTGCCAATGACAGCCCGTTCGGGCTCGGCGCTTCAGTCTTCACGACGGATCTGGCCGAAGCGCATGAGGCGGCCGAGCGGCTCGAGGCCGGCATGGTCTGGGTCAACAACCCGCTGATCGACAATGACGCCCTGCCCTTCGGCGGCTGGAAGGCTTCCGGCCTCGGCCGCGAACTCGGGCGCCAGGGGCTCGACGCCTTCCGCCGCTCCAAGATGGTGATCATCGACCACAGACCGGCCATCCAGGACTGGTGGTATCCCTATCCTGACAGCTGGTTTCGCGAGACCGGCGGCCGCAAACACGTATGAAGAATGGCGCGCGGCAACACCGCGCGCCCCATTTCCCTAAGCCTCGATCGCTTCGACCAGGACGCGCGAGCAGGAAAAGCAATGCCGCCGGGCAAAGCCCAGCGGCATGTTCTTGGCTGGCTACCGTCTTTTCAGTGACGATCCGCTACGGCGTCGTTCCTGCTTGAAGCTTGGCCGCCGTCTGGTCGATCTTGTCGGCAAGGACGCCTTGGGCCCAGGCCGTGACATCGGCGTCGACAGGCTTGTTTGCCATGTCCGCCAGCGCCGCGTCGAGCGATGCCGGGTCGGTACCGACCGCCGCCGCATCGACCACTTCCTGCTGGGCAGCGACTTGGTCCGTCAGAGCCGTTATTTTTCCGGGCAGGGCCGCCTGATCCTCGGGCGACATGGCGGCTATCTGCTCCGGAGTCAGCGACGTCAGCGCGGTCAGCTGCGCATTCAGAGCGTCCAGCTGTGCCTGGGCGACCTTGGCCGTCGCCGATTGCGTCACGAAGGCCTGAATGCCGGCAAACTTCTTGCTCTTGGAGTTCATATAGGCGTTGATATTGCGCTGCAGCGAGTTCAGCCGGCCGAGTTTGGCGTGAATGTTCTTGTCTTTCGGTACGGATGAGACCGTTGTGGTCGTATCGACCGTAGTGTCGGTGGTTGTGTCCGTTTCCGTCTTGGCTGCATGTCCCGGTGCCGACGACGACTTGCCATGCGAAGCACCGCTGTTGCCGTTGCCATTCCCGTGGGTGCCGCCGTTGCCATTGCCGCCGCCATTCCCGTTGCCGCCGCCATTGCCGCCGCCGTTACCTCCGCCATTGCCGTGCCCGTTGCCGGCGAGCGCCGGGGACCCCAGAAGCGCCAATGCGGCCAGCGCCGCGAACAGAGTTTTCCGGTTTGTCATGGTAATCTCCTCGGGAATCGCGTTCTCGCCCACCGCTGAACCATCTGGGTATGAGAAATCGCTAATTAGACCTGGTAAACTTTAGACAAACTTGGTCGCAATCCGAGAGCGGGCGCCGTTACGAAGCCGCAACGCGTTGAAAAGTAATAGAAATTGCCGCGCTTGCCCTACCCTGGCACTGAAGTCCCATGACAACCAGACCATAGTCCTGTGCCGTCCGGCACCACGCAAACCGCAGCAAAAAGGGGGCTGAAATGGGAAGGTCGATAGATGAAAGCATCGGCCTCAGCCGATACTTTCGCCCCCGTCGATGACCAGCGCCTGGCCGGTCATGAAGGACGAGCGGTCTGACACCAGGAACAGGATCGCCTCGGCGATCTCTTCGGCCACGGCCCAGCGCCCCATCGGGATCTTGGTGCGGACATAGGTTTCGATCGCCTCGCGTCCGCCCATCTGGGCGATAAACGGTTCGTTGAAGGGCGTGTCGACCCAGCCCGGGCAGAGCGCGTTGACGCGCACATTGTGCCGGGCATAGTCGAGCGACATCTGCCTGGTCATCGCCACCACGGCATGTTTCGATGTTGCATAGGCGATCATCTCGCGGTCATAGAACACACCCGAATTCGAAGCCGTGTTGAGGATGACGCCGCCGCCTTGCGCGATCATCGACGGCATGACGATCCTCGCCGCGAGGAACTGTGCCCGCACATTGACCCGCCACGAGGCGTCCATGCCGGCGGTCTCGACCTCGGTCAGCGTGCCGCCGACCTGGATGCCGGCATGATTGTGCAGGATGTCGATGCGCCCATGCTTCTCGAGCGTGCCGGTTATGAGGTGCTCGACAGCCCCGTCCTCCCCGACATCGGTGGCGATGGCCTCGGCCCGGCCGCCCATTGCCCGGATGCCTGAGGCTGTTGCCTCGCCGGCGGCCGCATCCCGGTCGGCGATGACGACCACCGCACCTTCCCTGCCCATGATCATGGCGCCGGCACGCCCGATGCCGGAGCCGGCGCCTGTCACCACGGCGATGCGGTCTTTGAGGATCATGGAACAGCAGCTTTCAGTTGGATGGCTTGCGCTGGCGCAGCTGCCATTGGGCAAGCACCACGAGCAGGACGGAAGCGACGAGCACGATCGTCGCGATGGCGTTGATCTCCGGCGTCACCCCGCGCCGGATCGAAGCGAACACATAGATCGGCAGCGTCGTCTGCGCGCCGGCGACGAAGAAGGCGACGATGAAATCGTCGAAGGAGAAGGTGAAGGCGAGCAGGAAGCCGGCGACCATCGCCGGCATGATCTGCGGCAGGACGATCGAGCGGAACGTCGTCAGCGGCGTCGCGTAGAGGTCGCTCGACGCCTCGACCAGATTGCGGTCGAGGCTGCCCAGACGCGTGCCGACGATCATCGTCACCAGCGCCATCGAGAACAGGCCATGCGCCGCGATGATCGAGCCGTAGCCGAGCGACAGGCGCGGCGGCTGGTCACCGGGCCAGACCGAGGCGAGGAACGGGTTGACGACGGCGAACAGCTGGACGAGCGCAACCAGCGTCGAGATGCCGATGACGACGCCGGGAACGACGATCGCCGCGCCAAGCAGCCCGTCGAAGACGGCACGGGTTCTGATGCCGACACGCGCCAGGCCAAGGGCTGCCGCAGTGCCGAATACCGCCGCCAGCAGGGCGCTGGTGGTGGCAATGAACAGGCTGTTCTTCAGCGCCTCGACCAGGAACGGATTGGACAGCGCCTTGCCGTACCATTGCACCGAGAAGCCGGTGAACTCGCTGGCATGGTGGCCGGCGTTGAAGGAGAACAGCACGACCAGCACGATCGGCAGATAGAGGAAGGCGAAGACGGCAATGACGAAGGCGCGCATCAGATCAGGTCCACCCGGCGGGCGCCCGCAACCCGATTCGAAATGCGGTTGGCGACAATCAGCACCACCACCGAGACCAGCACCAGCGTGATTGCGATGGCCGACCCGAATGGCCAGTTGCGCGACTGCAGGAACAGGTCGACCAGCGCGTTGCCTATGAAGAACACCTTGCCGCCGCCAAGCAGCGTCGGGATCAAATACTCGCCGAGCAGCAGGATCATGACCAGCGAGAAGCCGGTCATCACGCCCGGCAGCGACAGCTTCAGAGTCACGCCCAGAAAGGTTGACAATGGCGTCGCGCCGAGATCGGCCGAAGCTTCCAGCAGCCTTCGGTCGAGCCGCTCGAGGCTGACATAGATCGGCAGGATCATCAGCGGCAGATAGCCGTAGACGATGCCGAGCAGGACGGCGCCCGGCGTGTTGATCAGCCTGACATCCTCGATGCCGACGAAAGCGAGCAGCGCCGGGATGCCGCGTCCGCCCAGAATGTACATCCAGGCATAGGTGCGCATCAGCAGGCTCGTCCAGAACGGAATGACGACCAGCGCAAGCAGGATCAGCCGCCAGCGCTGCGGCGCCTGCAAGGCAAGATAATAGGCGACCGGATAGGCGACGAGCAGGCAGGCAAGCGCGCCCACCGGCGCCAGCACCATGGTGTTCCAGAACGCGGTCGCCCGTGCCGGAAGATTGGTGTATTGCGACAGCGTGAAGGCCGCCTGGTAGCCGCCCTCGGGCGCCCGCTCGCCGACGCTGAACCCGGCGATGGCGATGAACGGCAGCACCAGGAACACCACCAGCCATGCTGTCGCCGGCGCGAGCAGCAAGGCGGTCAGGAAATTATGCCGAAATCTGTTGCCGCGCATCGAAACCGTTCCGGTACCGGCGGACATGGGCCCGCCGGTCGATTGTCTTTGTCCAGGCCAGTCTCAAGCCGATTTGAAGCGCGCCATCAGTTCGGCACGGCCCGGATCGGTCAGCGTTGCCGCGGCGCCGAATTCGAGCGGCGTCAGCAGGTCCGCCGCCGGGTAGAGGATCGGATTGTCGAGCACTTCCTTGGGCAGCAGCTTGTTGACGCGCGCATCGGTGGAAGGAGCGCCGTTGGCAAGGTGCTCCTTCACCGCGACCTGCGGGCTCATCAGATAGTTGAGCAGAGCATAGCCGGCGGGCTTGTTCGGCGCGTCCTTCGGGATGGCATAAAAATCGGTCCAGATCTCGCCGCCTTCCTTGCCCAGCACATAGGCGATCTCGGGAATGTCGCGATGCAGTTGCGCGCCGTCATTGGTCCAGCACATCGTCATCCATGCATCGCCCGCACGCATGCCCGGCTGGTAGTCGGACGAGACGGCGAACAGATGCGGCTTGACCTTGAGCAGCAGTTCCTCCGCCTTGGCGAGTTCGTCCTGCTTTAGCGAATTGAACGAATAGCCGTAATATTTCAGCGCGTTGCCGATGGTGGTGAGCTGGTAGTCATGCACCATGGTGCGGCCGTCGCCCTCAGCCATGGCGGTGTCCCAGAACTCCTTCCAGCTCGTCATCGGCTTGGCGAGCTTCTTGGTGTTGACGGCAAAACCCGTCGTGCCCCAGTTCTTCGGCACGGCGTAAATGGTGCCATCGATGGTACCCTCGGAGGTGAAGCGCGCATCTTCCTGCGTGCCATCGAAATTCGGCAGCTTCGCCATCTCCAGCGGCTCGATGATGCCGAGCTTCTTGTAGGTCGAGATCGTATAATTGGTCGGCACGAACAGGCTCCAGCCCGAGGCGCCGGCCTGCAGCTTGGCCAGCATCTCCTCATTGGAGCCGAACACGTTGACCTCGACGGCGACGCCCGTGTCCTTCTTGAAGTTCTCGAAGGTCTGCGGGTCATGGTAATTCGGCCAGGTGGCGATCGACATGCGGTCGCCAAGGCTTTCGGCGGCGAAGGCCGGCGCCGGCATGATGCCGATCTCGCGCGCCATCACCGCAGTTGCGATGCCGAGGCCGGTGAGGCCAAGGAAGTCGCGGCGGCCGATCGAGCCGCGCTTCAAGCGCATCAGCTGGTCTACGAAATTCTCGGGGCTTATCGGCAGTCCGTCACGATATGATTTCGACATGTTTGTCTACCCTCTGGTTGGTCCCGTTGTTTTTGGTTTCCGGAAACGCCAGTGGCGTCCCGGTGGCAAAGCCGATGGCGACGGGTTCACCCGGCTTGAAGAGATTGCCTTGGCCGATCAAATGGTCGGCCTTGGCGAGTAATGTTCCGATGCCCTGGACCTCGATCGCGTATTCCGCCGTCGATCCCAGGAAAATCCGGTTGCGGACGACACCCTTGAGCGGGCCGCTTGCCGGAGCACCGAGGCTGAGCGATTCAGGGCGCAGGCTGACCGAAACGGTGTCGCCTTGCTGCAGGGCAGTGCGTTTGCGCGCCGCAATGACGGTGCCGTCCGCCAACGCAACGTCCACCAGTTCGCCCGTATGCCCCGCGACCTTGCCGGCAAGCAGATTGGTCTTGCCGACGAAATCGGCCACGAACAGATCGGCCGGCTCATCGTAGATCTCGCTCGGCTGGCCGAGCTGGACGATGCGGCCGCCATTCATGACGCAGACGAAATCGCTCATCGACAGCGCTTCCTCCTGGTCGTGGGTCACCAGCACGAAGGTGATGCCGATCTCGCGCTGCAGGTTTTGCAGCTCGATCTGCATGTCGGTGCGCAGCTTCTTGTCGAGCGCCGCCAGCGGCTCATCGAGCAACAGCACCGCCGGCTTGTTGACCAGCGCGCGGGCCAGCGCGACACGCTGCTGCTGGCCGCCGGACAGTTCGTGGATCTTGCGGCCGCCATAGCCGGCGAGCCGCACCATTTCGAGCGCTTCGCCGGCCCGCTGGCCGATCTCGCGCGACGACAGCCGTGGCCTTGTCTGGCGCAGGCCATAGGAAACATTGGCTTCGACGTCGAGATGCGGGAACAGCGCGTATTGCTGGAACACCATGTTGACCGGCCGCCGGTAGGGTGGCGTGCCGGCCATGTCCTGGCCGCGGATGAACACCTGGCCTTCGCTCGGCTGTTCGAAGCCGCCGATCATGCGCAGGCAGGTCGTCTTGCCGCAGCCAGACGGTCCAAGCAGCGCAACGAAGGCGGAGGGCGGCACGGCAAGGTCGATACCGTTGACCGCAGTCACCGCGCCATAGCGCTTGGCCACGCCGCGAAATTCGATGTCGGGCACTGCGGTCAAGGCTGCGGGCTCCAGGACGATGCGATTTCAAGACGCTACCAGAGCCAATGGCAGCTAGTATATACCTCGCAGGTGGTATATCTGATCTATTTTCTCGTTTAAGGGGGTATTGATTGAGCACTTCCCGCAGCGACGAATACAGCCGGCTCGCCGCCCTTGTCGCGGCGACGCGGGAGACGAGCGGCGACCTGTTCGGCCACGCGATGGTCGATTGGCTGCGCCAGCATGTCGGCTTCGACCACTGCGTGATCTTCGGCTATCGTGGCGCCTCACGACCGCCATTGCTGTTCGAGACGTTCACACCGGCCGAAAGCCACGTCTTCGTCGCGCTCTACCAGGAGGGGCCTTACCTGCTCGACCCGTTCCATCACGCGGCGGTCGAGCGCAAGGAAGGGTTCTGGCGCATGCGGGAACTCGCGCCCGATCGTTTCTACGCCAGCGAATATTTTCGCTCCTACTACAGCCAGACCAGACTGGCCGAGGAGGTCGGCTTCTTCGTGCCGCTGCCGGGCAAGGACGCGCTGGTGCTGTCGTTGATGCGGCTCAGTGCTTCCGGCCCGTTCGGCACCGCCGATGCCAGGCTGCTGCGCGACATGGCGCCCGCGGTGATCAGCTTCATCAGATCGCGCTGGCCTGCCCTCCCCGCCGACGAACCGGCCGCGGCGAAGCAGGACGAGGAAATAGCCGCGGTCAACGAATTCGACCGCGCCCATATCTGGAAAAGCCTGTCACTGACGCCGCGCGAAAAGCACGTCGTCGACCTGGTGCTGCAGGGGCATTCGACGGAATCGATCGCCAGGGCCATGCGTATTGTGCCCGGAACCGTGAAGGTCCATCGCCGCAACATCTACCGCAAGCTCAAGATCAAGTCGCAGGCCGGCCTTTTCGCCCGCTTCGTCGAGATCATCGACGCGCGGATCCGATGATTCACGCAGGCCGCCGACTACCCACGGATCAGGCTTCCCAGGAGCCGGTTCCGGCCATCCGCTTCAACAAGGGCGCTGGCTTGAAGACATCCTTGCCGGTCTGCTCCTGCCAATATTCGAGCCGCTCGACGATCTTCCCCGCGCCTTCGAGACCGGCCCAGAACATCGGGCCGCCCTTGCCGATGGGAAAGCCGTAGCCATTGACCCAGACGACATCGATGTCGGAGGCGCGGGCGGCAATCCCTTCCTCCAGAATTTTCGCCCCCTCGTTGATCAGGGGATAGAGCGTGCGCTCGATGATCTCGTCGGCGGCTATCGGGCGCGGCGCGATGCCCTTCTCTGCGGCCTTGTCGCGGATCAGCGCCTCGACCTCGGGATCGGGTACCGGCGTGCGCGAACCGTTCTCGTAGAGATAGAAGCCACGGCCGGTCTTCTGACCAAAACGGCCCTGCTCGCACAGAGTGTCGGCGATGACGGCCGTCAGGCCACGCGCCTTGCGGTTGCGCCAGCCGATATCAAGGCCGGCCAGGTCGCCCATCTGGAACGGCCCCATCGGCCAGCCGAAATCGGTGAACGCCTTGTCGATCTGGCTGGGTGTCGCGCCCTCCAGCAGCAACGCTTCCGATTCCGAGCCACGCGCGGCCAGCATGCGGTTGCCGACGAAGCCGTGGCAGACGCCGACGACGACGGCCACCTTGCCGATCCTGCGTGCCAGGTCGACCACGGTCGCCAGCGCGTCCGGCGCCGTCTTTTCGGCGCGCACGATCTCCAGGAGCTTCATGACGTTTGCCGGCGAGAAGAAATGCAATCCGAGCACATCCTGCGGCCGCGAGGTCGAGGCGGCGATCTCGTCGATGTCGAGATAGGAAGTGTTGGTGGCAAGGATGGCGCCCGGTTTCGCCACCGCGTCGAGCTTGCCGAAGATTTCTTTCTTGAGCGCCATGTCCTCGAACGCCGCCTCGACGATCAGATCGCAATCGCCGAGATCGACATGGTCGATCGAGCCCTTGAACTGACCGAGCCGCTGCCGCCTGGCGTCTTCGCTCAAGGACCCCCGCGAAACAGAGACAGCATAATTCTTCTCGATCGTCGCCAGCCCTCGCTGTAGCGCTTCGTGACTGGTTTCCAGCAAGGTGACGGGATAGCCGCCATTGGCGAAAGCCATGGCGATGCCGCCGCCCATCGTGCCGGCGCCGATGACGCCGACGCGGCCGATCCTGCGCTTGGGCGTATCCTTGCCGGGAAGCTTGGCCGCCTCGCGTTCGGCGAAGAACAGATGCCGCTGCGCGCGCGACTGGTCGCTGGCGACGAGTTTCACGAACAGCCCCCGCTCGGCCGCCAGCGCCTCGTCGAAGGGCAGCGTGAGGGCATTACGCACCGCCTGCGCACAGGCAACAGGTGCTTCGAGGCCACGCGCTTTGCGGGCAAGATCCGCCGCCTCGGCATCGAAGGCCGCCAGGTCGGTTTCCCTCAGCTCGTCATCGCGGTCGCGCACCGGCGTGAAAGGCCCGCCCTTGTGGGCGATCTCGCGGGCGAAATTCACGGCGTGGGTGGTCAGATCACCCTCGAAAACGGCATCGACCAGTCCAGCGCCATGCGCCTCTTGCGCGCCAATCGGGGTGCCGGAAATGATCATTCTCAGCGCCTTTACAGCGCCTACGAGACGCGGCAGCCGCACCGTGCCACCGCCGCCGGGCAACAAGCCGAGCTTCACCTCCGGCAGGCCGAGCCTGGCGTCGGCATCGGCAGCACGGAAATGACAGCCGAGCGCCAGTTCCAGCCCGCCGCCGAGCGCGGTGCCGTGAATGGCGGCGACCGTCGGCTTGGTGATCGCTTCGAGCACAGCCACGATGGCGCGCAGGTCCGGCTGCTGCACCGGCTTGCCGAATTCGGTGATGTCGGCGCCGGCGACGAAGGTCCGGCCGGCGCAGGCGATGACGATTGCCGTGACCGATGCGTCATCGCGCAGAGCGACCAGCGCCTGCATCAGCGGCTCGCGGACGTGAAAACTCAGTGCGTTGACCGGCGGGTTGTCGATGGTGACGATGGCGACGCCACTCTCGTTCGCGACACTGACAGAATTGGACAAGCGGAGGCCTCCCGAGACCGACTGAGATCGCGGACCGGTTTACTAGGCCGCGCCGCGAATGGGAACCGGATGTTGAACTGGTCCAATGGATGGCCCGACAGGTTGCGGTCGCGCTGGCGACGCTGCAGTCAGCGCACCGCCTTCTCGCCGCCCGCCGCCGTGATTACCCCGACGATGATCAGCCCCGTCAGAAGCAACCGCACGCCGGCGCTGACGCCGAACGTGTTGAGCATGGTGAGCAGCAGCACCAGGAACAGGGCCGCGCCCCAGACCCCTGGCACATTGGCCTTGCCACCGGCCACCGAAGTGCCGCCGATGACGACGACCGCGATCGAAGCCAGCAGATATTCATTGCCGATATCGACATTGGCGCCCCGGAAATAGCCGGCGAGCAGCGCGCCGTCGATGCCGCCGAGCGCCCCCGACAGCGTGTAGGTGAGGAAGCGAATGCGCCCGACATTGACGCCGGCGAGCCAGGCGGCGCGGATGTTCTGGCCGATCGCCAGCACCGAGCGGCCATAGATCATGCGCTGCAAGGCGATGGCCGCGCCGATGGTGAACAGCACCGTGAGGATCGCCAGCACCGGAATGCCCAGCACCTGCCAGTTGGTGAAATCGGCGAAGCCCGGCGGCGGCTTGATCTGCAGCCCGCGCCCATAGCTGATGTCGACCGACTGGATGATGAAGCTCGCCGACAGCGTGGCGATGATCGGCGGAATGCGCAGCGCCCAGATCAGCAGATAATTGATGGCGCCGATCGCAGCGCCACAGGCAAGCGCCGCCAGCAATCCAACCACGATCATGGCATCGCTGCCGCCCATCATCTTCATGGCAACCGCGCTGGCAAGGCCGATATTGGCCGGCAGCGACAGGTCGACATTGCCGGGTCCGAGCGTGATGACGAACATCTGGCCGACGCCGACGATGACCGTGAACACGGCAAGCGACAATGCGGCCGTGACCATGCCGCCGGCGCCATAGCCGCCGGTGAAGGCGATCGTCGCCAGCCACACCAGCAGCGCACCGGCAAACGACCAGATCCAGGGTTTTGGGAGCAGCGTTTTCAGAGAAGCCATCGCTCACCTTTCCCTGCGGCTGATCAGCACCCGCGCCGCCAGCACGATGATCAGGATGGCGCCGTTGGCGGCCACCTGCCAGTCGGGCGGAATGTGCATGAAGGTGAGCAACGGCGAGGCGGCCAGCGCCAGCGTCAGCGCGCCGATGACGGCGCCGATCGGCGAGACCCGGCCGCCGACGAACTCGCCGCCGCCTAGGATGACGCCGGCGATGGCCAGCAGCGTGTAGCCATTGCCGATATTGGCATCGGCCGAGGTGGTGATGCCGATCAGCGCCATGCCCGACAGCACGCCGAACAGGCCGGCCAGCGCAAACAGCACGATCTTGGTCTTGAGCAGCGACCAACCGGCGCGCCGCAGTGCCGCCGGATTGCCGCCGGAGCCACGCAGGATCACGCCGTAGGAGGTGCGCATCAGGCCGAAATGCACGACCGCCGCGATCAGCAGCGCGGCGACGATCGGGAACGGAATGAAGGGCGGCTTGAATGACATGATCGCCAGCAGCCAGTCCGGCGCCTTGCCGCCGGGCTTCGGCAGGACGAGGATGGCCAGCCCCTGCCAGACGAAACTCATGCCGAGCGTCACCACGATGGAAGGCAGGTTGCGCAGATGGATCAGCGCGCCGAGCAGCGCATAGATGCCGATCGACCCGGCGAGAATGAGGACGCCGATGAGCGGCGCGTCGTTCAGCCATGTCGCCGTGACGCAGCCGACGAAACCGACAAAGGTGCCGATCGAGAGATCAAGCTCGTTGCCGGCTATGACGAACATCTGCGCGATCGTCGCCAGCGCGATCGGGATAGCCAGGTTCAGCATCAGGCTGAAGCCGAAATAGCTGATGGCGCGCGGGTTGAGCCAAGCGATCGCAAGCAACACCAAGGCCAGCGACAGCGCCGGCAGCAGGCCGCGCAACAGCCGCGCCCGCGCCGCCGCGTTGCGCGCCGCCGATCCCTTGAAGCCATTGTCGATTGGCGTCGCCGTCATCTCAGGCCGCGTCGCCGAAGGAGGACTGGATGATCTTCTCTTCGGTCAGCTCGTCGCGCGTCAAATTGGCGACGATGCGGCCGTTCTTGAAGACATAGATATGGTCGCAATTGTCAAGCTCTTCGGTTTCGGTCGTGTACCAGAGGAAGGTGCGTCCGCGGCCCGCCTCCTCGCGCACGAGGTCGTAGACCTCCAGCTTGGTGCCGATGTCGACGCCGCGCATCGGATCGTCCATCAGCACGATTTCGGCATCGGAGCCCAGTGCGCGGGCAAACAGCGCTTTCTGCTGGTTGCCGCCCGACAGCGAAAAGATGTTGTTGTTCATGTCGGGCGTGCGGATGCCGATCTTCTTTTGCCAGGCATCGGCGAGCTCCGCCTCGCGCCGCGGCGAGATCAGCAAGCCGTTGCGCAGACGCGCCAGCGAGCGGATGCCGATATTCTGCGCAATCGACCATTGCGGGAAAATGCCGTCCGACTGGCGGTCGCCCGCCACCAATGCCACCGGCGCCGTGACCTCGATGCCGGCCTTGGCGCGTGCGGCGGCACCAAAGATCCGCAGCAGCAAGTCGGTCTGCCCGTGACCGGCCAGCCCGGCAAGACCGATGATCTCGCCCGCGCAAGCGACTAGCTCTTTGCCGTCAGCCTGCCCGGCGGGTCGCGCCCGGACGCGCAGCGGACTGGCGCCTGTCTTGGCGGCAGCGGCCTGCGCGGCGGTCTTCTGGCGCGCCTCAGCCCCGCCCATCACCGTTACCAGCCGGTCGCGGTCGAAAGCGCCAGCCGCGTCCGACGCCACCATCTTGCCGTCGCGCATTACCACGATGCGGTCGGCGTTGCGCAACACTTCGCCCAGCACATGCGAGATCAGGATGCAGCTTTTCCCGCCGGCGACGAAGCGGCGCACGAAAGCCAGCAGCTGGCCTGATGTGTGCGCGTCGAGCGACGAGGTCGGCTCGTCGAGGATGACCAGGTCGAGCCGGTCCTGCGTCACCGTGAAGGCGCGCGCCACCTCGACCATCTGCCGCCGGCCGATCGACAGATCGCCGACAATGTCCCAGGCCGAGATGCCATGGTCCGGGAATATCTCATCGAGCTTGGCGGCGATCAGCTCGGCCGCCTTGCGCCGCCAACCGAAGCCGGACAGCGAGGCATGATTGATGCGGGTGTTTTCGGCGACGCTGAGATTGGGGCACAGCGACAGCTCCTGGAACACGCAGCGTATGCCGAGTTGCTGTGCGCGCGAAACCGAGTAGTTCTCCTCGATGCCGCCATGCACGGCGATCGTCCCGCTGTCGGGCGTCAAGGTGCCGGCCACCATGTGCATCAGCGTAGATTTGCCGGCGCCATTATGGCCGACGAGGCCGACGCATTCGCCGGGCCCGACATGGAAATCCACCCCGCCAAGCGCCCTGACGGCGCCGAAACGCTTTTCGGCACCGTCAAGTCTTACGATGCCAATATTGGCGGCGCCGAAATGTTTTTCGGCGCCGCTCGGCCTGATGATGCCCGTGTTGCCTGCAGCCATGCTCAACGATATCCGCTCAGTGATGCGCTAGGCAACGCGGATGCGACTTTCACTTGATGTTGGCTTTGATGGCCGCAATGGCATCTTCCTGGGTGTATTCGTGAGTGGCGACGCCACCCTCCTTGATCTTAGGCAGGGCCGCTTCGAAATCGTCCTGGGTGAAGGCGAGATACGGCACCAGCAAATCGTGCGGAATGTCCTTGCGGCCATCGAGCACCTGCTGCGCCACCCAGAAGGCGAGCGTCGACACGCCGGGCGCGATCGAAGCCGACCATGTCTTGTAGCCGTCCTTCTCCTTCTGTTCCTTCCACCACTTCAATTCGTCCTGCCGGTTGCCCATGATGATTGTCGGGCGCGGCTTGTTGGCGGCGGCGAAGGCTTGCGCGGCGCCATAACCGTCGCCGCCCTGGTCGACGATGCCGACGATGTCGGGCAGCGACGGCAGGATGGTCGCGACCGCCTTCTGCGCCGTTGTCTGGTCCCAGTCGCCTGTTACCGAACCGACGATCTTGAATTCTGGGTGGGCAGCTACCCCCTCCAGGATGCCGGCATGGATGGCGTCGTCGATCGAAGTGCCGGCCAGCCCGCGGATTTCAAGCAGATTGCCGCCCTTGGGCTGGAACTTGGCCATCTGCTCGACTTCCTGCTTGCCCATGTCCTTGAAGTCGACGACGACGCGGTAGGCGCAAGGCTCGGTCACCGTGCCGTCGAAGGAAACGACGGTGATGCCGGCGTCGCAGGCCTGCTTGATGGCGCCGTTGAGCGCGTCCGGCGAGGCGGCGTTGATGACGATGGCGTCATAGCCCTGCAGGATCAGGTTCTGCACCTGGGCGGCCTGCGTCGGCACCTCTTTGTCGGCGGTGGTGAAGACATCGGCCGCGCCGACGATCTTGTCGTCGACGGCTTTCTTGGTGACGATGCCATAGCTGTCGAGCATGGCCTGCCGCCACGAATTGCCGGCGTAGTTGTTGGAGAACGCGATCTTCTTGCTGCTGGTGTCGGCAAAAGCCGTACCGGCTGCAAGCACCGCGGCAAGCGTGCCGAGAACCAATAATTTCTTCATGATACTCCTCCCGAGAGTTGTTGATCAGTTGGCTGTCGATGAATTTTCGCGATTGCGATCCTGTTTTTTATCTATTGTCAGACAAAAGTGCAGAAGGCCGCCGAGCTGTCAACTGCAATCCGATGCGCGCCGGCGATCAACTTGCAGTGCGCTGATTGAAAAGGTTTCGGTTGATGGCTAGGCATGCGGGGCCAGGAGAGCGAACAAGCATGGCAGTGACGCCGACTGTGCCGACGGGCGCACCGGGAATTCCCGCGCGCTGGACCTCTAGCGCCAAGAGCGGCGTCGGCTCGGCGCTTTCGCCGTCCAGTCGCGTCTGGTTCACCATCAGCCACGGCATCCTGAATGAGGTGTATTATCCGCGCGTCGACAGCGCCTGCACGCGCGACCTCGGCCTGATCGTCACCGGCAAGGATGGATATTTCTCCGAGGAGAAGCGCGATGCCGCGCACGGCATCGAGCCGTTCGAGGATGGCGTGCCCGCCTACAGGCTGGTCAACACGGCTGATGACGGCGCCTACCGGATCAAGAAGCGCATTGTGACCGATCCGGCTCGTCCGACCTCGCTGCAGGAGATCACTTTCAACCCGCTCAAGGGCTCCGCGGCCGACTACCGCGTCTACGCGCTTCTGGCGCCGCATCTGGTCAATGCCGGCATGGGCAACACCGCCTGGGTCGGCGAGCACCGGGGAAAGCCTGTCCTGTTTGCCTCTGGGCGCGGCACCTGCCTGGCGCTGGCCTCGTCGCTGCCCTGGCGGGACTGTTCGGCCGGCTATGTCGGCTTCTCCGACGGCTGGCAGCAATTGAACCATGCCGGCAAGCTCGATCCGGCTTGCCGGCGCGCCGAGGACGGCAATGTCGCGCTGACCGGCGAGATCGGCTTCACCGCCACGAAGACAAAGGCCGTGCTGGCGCTGGGTTTTGGCGCGACACCGGACGAAGCCGCCGAAAACGCCTTCGCCAGCCTGAAGCGGGGTTTTGAGCCGGCAGCGAGAACCTATGTCGAAAGATGGCGCGAATGGCAGGCGGGGCTGCTGCCGCTGGACCGGACGCCCGGAATGCCCGGCGTGAACAGTTACCGCGTCTCCACCGCGGTGCTGGCAACCCACCGGTCATTGGCCAATCCGGGCGCGGCGGTGGCCAGCCTGTCGATCCCATGGGGATTCAACAAAGGCGATGACGACCTCGGCGGCTACCATCTGGTCTGGCCGCGCGACCTGGTCGAAACGGCGGGCGGCTTTCTCGCCGCCGGCGACGCCACCTCGGCGCTGCGGATCCTGGAGTACCTCCGCTCGATCCAGCAGCCTGACGGCCATTGGCCGCAGAACGCCTGGCTCGACGGATCGGCCTATTGGCCGGGCATCCAGATGGACGAATGCGCCTTTCCCTTGCTGCTGGCCGATGCCATGCATCGCGCCGGCCGGTTGCCGCAGGCGCGGCTGAAGGCCTTCCTGCCGATGATCGAGCGCGCCGCTTCCTATGTCGTGCGCAATGGCCCCGTCACCGGCGAGGACCGCTGGGAAGAGGACGCCGGCTACAGCCCATTCACGCTGGCCGTCGAGATCGCGGCACTGCTTGCCGGCGCCGACCTGCTCGACGCCTGTGGCCGGACGGGGGAGGCGGCCTATCTGCGTGAGACCGCCGACTGCTGGAACGATCAGGTAGAGCGCTGGACCTATGTCACCGCCACCGCCACCTGCAAGGCGGCCGGCGTCGCCGGCTACTACGTCCGCATCGCGCCTCCCGACAGCGCCGATGCTGGCTCGCCGAAGGACGGCTATGTGCCTATCAAGAACCGCCCACCCGACGACACGGAAAGGCCGGCCGAAGAAATCGTCAGCCCCGACGCGCTGGCGCTGGTGCGCTTTGGCCTGAGAGCCGCCGACGATCCGCGCATCGTCGACACGGTCAAGGTCATCGATGCGCAATTGCGTTGCGAGCTGCCGCAAGGGCCGCTCTGGTACCGCTATAACAGCGACGGCTATGGCGAACATGAGGATGGCTCGCCCTTCGACGGCACCGGCCAGGGCCGGCCTTGGCCGTTGCTCGCCGGTGAGCGGGCGCATTACGAGCTGGCGGCCGGGCGCAAGGACGAGGCGGCCAGCCTGCTTGATGCGCTGGAACGGTCGGCCGGACCCGGCGGCCTGCTGCCGGAACAGGTCTGGGACGGCGCCGATATTCCGGAGCGCGAGCTGCTGCAGGGCAAACCATCCGGCAGCGCCATGCCGCTGGTCTGGGCGCATTCCGAACATATCAAGCTGCTGCGCTCGCTGCGCGACGGCGCTGTCTTCGACATGCCGCCGCAAGGCGTGAGGCGCTACATCGAGGACAAGACCGTATCGCCGTTCAGGACATGGCGCTTCAACAACAAGATCCGCACGCTGCCGGCCGGCAAGGCGCTGCGTATTGAATTGATGGCAGCAGCCACTGTCCACTGGAGCACCGACGATTGGGCAACCGCATACGACAGCCAGACGGCGGAAAATGCGTTCGGCATCCACCTTGTCGATCTGCCCACGGCCGGCCTCCCCGAGGGAAGCACGCTGATCTTCACTTTTTCTGGCCCGGCACCGGCGATTGGGAGAATGTCGACTTCTCTGTCATATCTGGCGGGCAGGATAGCCAGTAGACCCTTCTCCAGGGATACCCGAGACTCTTCAGCAAACAGGGACGAAACCATGCAGATCGGAATGATGGGACTGGGCCGGATGGGCGCCAACATGGTGCGGCGCCTGATGCGCGACGGCCACGAATGCGTCGTCTACGACATCAACCCGGCCAGCGTCGCGGCGCTTGTGAGCGACGGCGCGTCCGGAGCGGCCTCGATGGCGGAATTCGTCGGCAAACTCGCCAAGCCGCGCTGCGTCTGGCTGATGCTGCCGGCGGCGATCACCGGCAAGATCATCGATCAGGTCGCGGCGCTGATGGAGCCTGGCGACATCGTCATCGACGGCGGCAATTCCTACTATCACGACGCCGTCGACCAGGCGGCGAAACTCGTCGCCAAGGGCATCCACCTTGTCGATGTCGGCACCAGCGGCGGCGTCTGGGGGCTGGAGCGTGGCTACTGTCTGATGATCGGCGGCCCAGACGTGGCCGTGCAGCATCTCGATTCGGTCTTTGCCACGCTGGCCCCTGGCTCTGATGCCGGCGCGCCCACCCCAGACAAGATCGCCGGGACCGCGCCTTATGGCTACCTGCATTGCGGACCGAGTGGCGCCGGCCACTTCGTCAAGATGGTGCACAACGGCATCGAATATGGCGTCATGGCCGCCTATGCCGAAGGCATGAACATCCTGAAGTCAGCCAATGCCGGCAAGCGGCAGCGGACAGCGGACGCCGAGACCAGTCCGCTGGAAAACCCGCAATACTACCAGTTCGACATAGACCTTCCGCAGGTGGCGGAGGTGTGGCGGCATGGCAGCGTCATCGGCTCCTGGCTGCTCGATCTCACCGCCGGCGCGCTGAAGAGCGATCCGGGCCTGGCGCAATTCGGCGGCCGGGTTTCGGATTCCGGCGAGGGCCGCTGGACGCTGAAGGCGGCGATCGACACCGGCGTGCCGGCGCCGGTCCTGTCCTCGGCCCTGTTCGACCGCTTCTCCTCGCAAGGCGAATCCGAATTCGCCGACAAGCTGCTGTCCGCCATGCGCTATGCCTTCGGCGGCCACATCGAAAAGCCGAAGGGCGGCAAGTGACGGCGACAGGGGAGACGCACGCATGAGCCAGGAACGGTCCGACACGCTGGTGCTCTTCGGAGCGACCGGCGACCTCGCCCACAAGAAGATATTTCCAGCGCTTTACCAGATGGTCGCCAAGGGCACGCTCACCGAGCCGGTGATCGGCGTCGCCTTCGATGCCTGGGATTTGAAGCAACTGCAGGATCGCGCCCGTGACGGCATCGTCAACGCGCTCGGCCAGATCGACGAACAGGTCTTCGCCAAGCTGGCCTCACAGCTGCGCTATGTCAGCGGCGACTACCGCGATCCGGCCACCTTCGAGAAGCTGAAGACCGCGCTCGGCAGTGCCCAGCGGCCGCTGCACTACATGGCGGTGCCGCCAACCATGTTCGAGACTGTCGTGCAAGGCCTGGAGCAATCGGGCACCGCCCACGGTGCGCGGCTGATGGTCGAAAAGCCCTTCGGCCACGATCTGCAGTCGGCCCGCTGGCTGAACCGTGTGCTGCACTTGGTGTTCGACGAACAGTCGATCTTCCGCATCGACCACTATCTCGGCAAGGAAGCGATCCAGAACCTGCTCTATTTCCGCTTCGCCAACGCCCTGCTCGAGCCGATCTGGAACCGCAATTACGTCGAGAGCGTGCAGATCACCATGGCCGAGGATTTCGGCGTCGAAGGGCGGGGGCGGTTCTACGACGATGTCGGCGCTATCCGCGACGTCATCGAGAACCATCTGCTCAACATCCTGCTGCTCTTGGCCATGGAGCCGCCGGTCGGCCGCTCGGCAGACGATTTGATCGACGAGAAGGTGCAGGTGCTGCGCGCCATCCGCACTCTGACCAAGAGCGATGTCGTGCGCGGCCAGTTCACCGGCTATCTCGCCGAGCCCGGCGTGGCGCCGAACTCGCCGGTCGAGACCTTCGCGGCGGTGCGTTTTTTCGTCGACACCTGGCGCTGGCAGGACGTGCCGTTCTTCATCCGCGCCGGCAAGAACATGCCGGTGCATGTCACCGAGGTGGTGGTGCGGCTGAAGCGTCCGCCGCTCGACGTCTTCGACCCGATCAAGCCCGCCGACCAGAATTACGTCCGTTTCCGCATCGACCCGCAGGTGATGATCGCCATCGGCGCCCAGCGCAAGGCGCCCGGCGACGACATGATCGGCGAGCAGGTGGAACTGACCGCGCTCGACGACTCGAAGGGCGACATGCCGCCCTATGAACGGCTGATTGGCGACGCCATGAACGGCAATGGCCAGCTCTTCACCCGCCAGGACGCGGCGGAACTGGCCTGGCGCATCGTCGGTCCGGTGCTCGGCGACACCACGCCGCCGCATCTTTACGAGCCGAAGACATGGGGACCGGCGGACGCCATGGCCGGCTTCGGGCCGCCCAATGGCTGGATCGATCCGGTGGCATGAACGGAGGGGACAAGATGGCCAAGGCGGTGAAGCAGGCTTCGCCGGACACCGGGCAGGTTGTCCTTTCGGTCGACATTGGCGGCTCGCACGTCAAGATCCTGACCAGCGACGGCGGCACCGAGCGCCGGACGGATTCCGGACCGGACCTGACGCCGCGGCAGATGATCGACAAGGTGAAAGAGCTCGCCGAGGGCCTGTCCTATGACGTGATCTCCATGGGCTATCCAGGCCCGGTGCGCCACAACAAGCCGGTGCTTGAGCCCATGAATCTCGGCAAGGGCTGGGCCGGCTTCGATTTCGCCGCGGAGTTCGGCAAGCCGGTCAAGGTGGTCAATGATGCGCTGATGCAGGCCATCGGCAGCTATGAGGGCGGGCGCATGCTGTTCCTCGGTCTCGGAACCGGCCTCGGTGCGGCGATGGTCGTCGACAATGTCGGTCAGCCGATGGAACTCGCCCATCTTCCCTACCGAAAAGGCCGGAGTTTCGAGGACTATGTCGGCGAACGCGGCCTGGAAAAACGCGGCAAGAAGAAGTGGCGCGGCTATGTCTTCGACGTCGTCAACCGGCTACGAGCCGCCCTGCAGCCAGACTATGTCGTCATCGGCGGCGGCAATGTCGACAAGCTCGACGAATTGCCCGCCCACTCCAGACGCGGTGACAACACCCGCGCCTTCGAGGGCGGATTTCGTCTATGGCGCGACAAGGCGCTGATCGTCTGATAGTATTACAGTTTAGTATAGTCGTTCAAAATGACGTGTGATGCCGCGCCGATAGATTGCATTGTGCAGATTTGCCGACTAGGAAGTCGGCCCCACTACATCGCGTCGCGCGCGACGCACAAAGACGACGCACTTTAATTTTGCGCATCATCCTTTTTGAAAACGGCCCCATTTTCGAGGTCATGCGCCATGGATGGAGAAATAGATTGACCGACGAAGACAGCCACGCCAGCAAGACCCTCGACCTTCTCGAACTGACCGCCCATATCGTGTCGGCTTATGTCGAGAAGAATCGCCTGCCTGCGTCCGGCCTTCCCGAGCTGATCGCCAGCGTCAGCGCCTCGATCAGCGGGCTCGGTCAGCCGGTGGCTCCGGTGGCGGCACCGTTGGTCCCGGCCGTCAACCCGAAGAAGTCGGTGACGCCGGATTTCATCATCTGCCTCGAGGACGGCAAGAAATTCAAATCGCTGAAGCGTCACCTCGGCGTGCATTTCGGCCTGACGCCGGATGCCTACCGTGCCAAATGGGGCTTGCCGTCGGACTATCCGATGGTTGCCCCCAACTACGCGGCATCGCGCTCCGAACTGGCGAAATCGATCGGCCTCGGCCGCAAGGCCGTCGCCCCGGCGCCCGTCAAGGGCAAAGGCCGGAAGGCCAAAGTCTCGGCCTGAGCAATTCAGTCCTGAGCCAATATTTAGGACGACTGGAACAGAAGCCTGCCGGCGAAATCGCCTTGGCAGGCTTCATGTTTTGTGGCTTGGATGAACCGAACAGGAGCTTTGAGGGGGAGCGACGATGAACTACACCAGGATGGTGATCGAGAAAGAAGCGCCGGAGGAATACGGCTACGATCGTATCCGCTACAATCTCTCCGAAAGTTCGATCGCCGACCAGAAGCTCTCCGACATCGGCCTGTCGCTGCCCGACCTGACGCTTTTCTATGGCGAGCATCGCGGCGACAGGGAATTGCGCGCCCTGGTTGCGGCGCAGGATGCCGGCATCTCGCCCGATGATGTGCTGGTCACCGCCGGTGCCGCCGGCGCGCTGTTCATCATCTCGACATCGCTTCTGTCGGCCAGCGACCATCTCGTCGTCATCAGGCCCAACTACGCCACCAATATCGAAACGCCGCGGGCGATCGGCTGCGCCATCAGCTTCGTCGACCTCGCCTTCGACGAAGGCTTCGCCATTGATGTCGAGCGCGTCAGGGCGGCGATGCGGCCGGACACCAGGCTGATCAGCGTCACTTGCCCGCATAACCCGACCGGCACCATGATGAGCCGTGCCGAATTGGACGCACTGGTCGCGCTCGCCGAAGCCAGCGACTGCCATTTGCTGGTCGATGAGACCTACCGCGACCTCTCCTATGGACGGCGCTTGCCCTCGGCGGCCTCGCTGAGCAACAAGGCGATCAGCGTCTCGTCACTGTCGAAAGCCTTCGGCATTCCTGGCATCCGCATCGGCTGGCTGGTCACCAGGGATGCCGCCCTCCAGGAAAAATTCCTCGCCGCCAAGGAACAGATCGGCATCTGCGGCAGTGTCATCGACGAAGGCATTGCGCGCGGCATGCTGGAACGCCGGGACGCGTTTCTGGGAAAGCTGCTGCCCGAAATGGCCAGGCGCCGCGATATCGTCCAGGCATGGATCGACCGCGAACCCTTGGTCGACTGGGTGCGCCCCGAGGGCGGTGTCGTCGGCTTCCCGCGCTTCGATGTCGAGCCCGGCTTCGACCTCGACCGGTTCTATGTCAGGCTGCTGGAAGACCACGGCACCTATGTCGGACCCGGCCACTGGTTCGAGATGGAAAAGCGCTTCTTCCGAGTCGGCTTCGGCTGGCCGACGGAGGCCGAATTGAGAGGCGGACTGGACGCGATTTCGGCTGCGTTGCGGCAGTAACTTCCGCTTGCACTGGACGGTGTGGATCGAAAATCCCTTGATCCAGGTCTGAATTTGAAGCATATCCGCCCCGAACTTTATTCAGTTCCATTGGTCGAACAGCGCCCATCCGGGAAGTGCCCCGCGAGCCGATGCCCACCGCAACGGGGCCCCTTTCCATGATACCAGAACAAACCTTGCCGGAGCAGCGTTACGCCGCTTTCCGGCACAAAGCCTTCCTCAGCTACTGGACGGCGCGCTTCCTCACCACCTTTGCCACCATGATCGTGTCCGTCGCCGTCGGCTGGCAGGTCTATGACCTGACGCGCGATCCGTTCGACCTCGGCATTGTCGGCATCGTCCAGTTCCTGCCATCGCTGCTTCTGGTGCTGGTGACGGGCGTCGTCGCCGACCGCTTCGGCCGCCGGCTGATCATGACCCTGGCGACGTTGGTCGAAGGCGCCTGCGCGCTGGCTCTGCTGTTTCTGACCCAGCGCGGCCTTACGACCCCGCTGCCGATCTTCGCCGCGCTGGTCATGTTCGGCATCGCCCGCGCCTTCTATGGGCCGGCTTCGTCCTCCCTGTTCGCCAATCTCGTGCCGCAGCGGGATTTCGCCAACGCCATCGCCTGGAACTCCTCCGCCTGGCAGACGGCGACGATTGTCGGTCCGGTCGCCGGCGGCCTGCTCTATGGCGTGTCGGCGGAGGTGGCCTATGCCACGGCGGCGGTCCTGATGCTCGCTGCCGCGTTGCTCATTTTCACCATCCCCAAGCCCGCGCAACAGACGGCCACGGACAAGCCGACAATGGAGACGCTGTTTGCCGGCTTCCGCTACATCTGGAGCGAGAAGATCGTGCTCGGCGCCATCTCGCTCGACCTCTTTGCCGTGCTTCTGTCCGGCGCCTCGGCACTGCTGCCGGTCTATGCCCGCGATATTCTGCAACTCGGCCCCTGGGGCCTCGGCCTGCTGCGCTCGGCGCCCAGCATCGGCGCTATCTGCGTTGCCATCTGGCTGGCCGGCCATCCACTGCGCAACCACGCCGGCCTGATCATGCTGGCCGCCGCCGCGTCGTTCGGCGTCTTCACCGTGCTCTTCGGTCTGTCGACCGCCACCTGGCTGTCGATAGCAGCACTTGCCCTGCTCGGCGCCACCGACATGTTCAGTGTGTACATAAGGGAAACGCTGATCCAGCTGTGGACGCCCGACGAGGTGCGCGGCCGCGTCAACGCCGTCAACCAGGTCTTCGTCGGCGCCTCCAACGAGGTCGGCGAATTCCGTGCCGGCACCATGGCGGCCCTGATCGGCACGGTTCCGGCGGTGGTCATCGGCGGCGTCGGCGCCGTCGCGGTCGCCGGCCTGTGGGCCTATCTGTTCCCGGCGCTGCGCAAGGTGCGGCACCTCAAAGGACGAAACTGAAGGCTTCATCGGTATCGGCGGGCCGCGAATCTGTGCTAAGCCGCCGCCCAATCAACGAAAGGACGACACCTGTGAGCGAACCGACCGTGGCCGAGGCGACCGAAAATATCTATGCGTCGCTGCGGGCGGACAATGCCGACATCGACGCACATATCGCGACGCTTAAGGCAGCGCTGACGCGCGAGGGGATCAAACAGGCGGTCTTCGATCCTGCCAAATTGGCGCAGAACAACCGCTCGGGCCGCAAGTTGATGCAGGCTTACTTTCGGCAGCGTGGCGTGAGCGTCAGGTTTTCGGATTAGTTTCGACACTCCGAATGTCGATGGCCGTCAGGGCATTGGTCTGCGCTAACGCGCCGCCGGCCCGCCAAAAATCATTCGCAAAAATTCGTCGAGCCAGCGCTTCAGATGCATGTCCCAGATCAGCCGGCCGCCGAGATGGTCGCGGCCGGGCTGGGCGCCCGGTAGTTCGAAGCGATGGGCGCCGCGCACCACCCAGCGCTGCATCATCACCCTGGTGAGTTCACCATGGAATTGGATGCCCCAGGCATTGTCGCCATAGCGGAAGGCCTGGTTGGGATAGGTCTCGTTCGTGGCCAGCAGCGTCGCGTCGCTCGGCAGCGAAAAGCCCTCGCGGTGGAACTGGTAGACCATTTCGGGCCAGTGCATCAGTTTTCTGCCGGCCTCGGTCCCCTTCAGCGGATACCAGCCGATCTCCACCAGCCCTTCGCCGTGGCCTTCGACCTTGCCGCCGAGATGATTGGCCAGCATCTGCGCGCCCAGGCATATGCCGAGCAGCGGCCGGTTTTCCCTGAGCGGGACTTCCAGCCAGTTGGTTTCGCGGCGGACGAACTCGTCCTCGTCATTGGCGCTCATTGGCCCGCCGAACACCACCGCGCCGGCATGGCCATCCAGCGTTTCGGGCAAGGCGTCACCGAGCGGCGGGCGGCGGATGTCGAGATCGAAGCCTTCTTCCAAAAGCATGTGGCCGACGCGTCCGGGGCTCGAATTCTCCTGATGCAGCACGATCAGGATCTTTGGCTTCGGGCTCGTTGCGCGCTGCATCGTTGGGCGAAATCCGGTCTATTCGTCGCTTGACGTCCCGCGCGCCCCCGGCGCATGCGCCGCGGCCTGGCGGCGCGCCTCGACCCGGTCGCGGCGCTCGACGCCGATCAGCTCGGCAACGCGCCACACCGTATTGTCCTCGAGCTCATGCAACTCGCCATCGGCATAGACGATCTCCCACATCAGACCGATGAAGGCCTTGCGCCCCTCCGCGTCGAGATGGCGCTTGAGCACGCTGGTGAAGGCATAGAGGTCGATCGCTTCGTTGTCGGCGCGCTCGCCGGCCGCGACGAGCGCTTCGAGTTCCGCACCGCTGATCGAATAGCGCTCCGCCAGCACCGCCTTGAAGCGCTCCCACTCGACATCCTGGCGCACGCCATCGGCATTCATCACATGGTAGAGCAGCGCCGAAGCCGCGACACGCGGATCGTCCGCGCTGGTGTGGCTGCCGGAGCCGGCCGGCAAATCCCTGAGAAACGACAGAACGCGCTCGAACATCAATTCATTCCCAAACGGCCTGATGGCCAAGTCAAATCACCCGATGGCCAAAATCAAAACAGCCGGAACCGGCGTGGCGACTTTTCCGCCTCGTCGTCCGGATCGACACCTGGATCGTCCGGCAGGCGCGCCAGTTCTTCCGCCGGCTCGACGGCCTCGGCATCTGCGGGCACCGCGGCAAAGGCGGCGGCCGTGACCGGGGTGACATGATCCTCGCGGCTTTCGGCGTCCTTGCCCATTGCCTCGTTGCCCGGGGCCGCATGATCGATCACCTCGATCGGCTTTTCCGGCCTGCCCGGCGCCTCGATGGCTACCACCGGGGCATCCGGTTCAGCATCGCGACTGTCGATCAGTTGGCCGAGGCGCTCCATCGGCGCGCGCCATTCGAAGGCGTCGAGCCGGCCGGTGACCGGCGAGACCGGCGCCCAGCGCTCGGAGACGATGCCGTCGGCCACCCAGGCCGGATCGCGCGGCGCCCGAACCGCCTTGGAGAGCAGCTGCCGCACCTTGCCCTGGTCGCCGGTCTCGGCCTCCTCTATGTCGGCCAGGAGCAGATAAGCGCCCTCGCGGCGGTCAATGCGGATCGCGGCTTCGGCCTCGCGGCGAGCGGTCGACAAATCCTGCGCGTCGAGCGCCGCACGCGCCACCGTCATTGACGATTCAGCATGGTTCTTCTTCATCTCCTGCAGCTTCTTTGCCCGGTTGAGCCGATCAAGCACAGCGTCACCCGGGCGGGCATGGGTATAGAGCTCCGCGATCTCCGGATGCGGCTCGGCCTTCCATGCCGCTTCGAGGATCTTCGAGCCCTTGCGCACGTCGTTCTGTTTGAACAGCGCGGCGGCGGCGGCAACGGCGGCAGGCGCGAAGTCGGGAGCGAGTCTGTTGGCCTCGATCGCCGCCGTCCTGGCAGCCGCGGGATCGCTGTCGGCGAGCGATTGCGCCTTGGCGGTCAACAGCACGGCGCGGCGGCGGTTGGCGGCGTCGCGCTCGATCTGCCGCGTCGACTTCTGCGCCTCGACCAGTTTCAGCGCACCGTCCCAATCGCCGCGCGCGGTCAGCTCCTCCAGCGTCGATTCGGCCGCCCAGGCCAGTTGCGGCGCCACCGCGGCGGCACGGCCGGCATAGTGCCGGGCGGCGTTGCGGTCGCCCAGGCGCTCGGCTTCCAGATAGAGCCCGCGCAGGCCAAGCAGCCGCATTTCCGGATCGTCGAGCATGCTCTCGAACTTTTGCCGCGCGCCTTCATGATCGCCTTCGAGCAGCGATGCCTGCGCTTCGAGCAGATGGATCAGCGGCTCCTGGTCGGAGCGGATCAGCTTGGCCGCTTCCTTGGTCTTCTTGCGGGCCAGCGCCCCATCGCCGGCGCCGGCGGCGATCATGCCGGTCGACAGCGCCTGATAGCCACGGTCGCGGCGCCGCACGCGGAAATAGCGCGAAATTGTGTAGGGGCTGTTCCACAGCGACTTGATGAGCCACCAGACGATCATCACCGCCGCGACGACAGCGACGACGGCCACCGCCGCCACCATCAGGCTGACCTGGTACTGATAGCCGTTGAAGGTGACGACCATGTCGCCCGGCCGGTCTGCCAGCCAGGCAAAGCCCAGCCCGAGCGCGAAGACGACGATGAGGAAGGCGAGCAGGCGGATCATCGTGTTGCCCTCATGCCTTCATCGCGCCGGAGATCAGCGCGTCGACCTGGGTTTCGACCTCGATGCGCGCCTTCAGTTTGCCGGCAAAGTCGGCGCCCGCGGCCTTCGCGGCTTCCGGCAGCGTGTCATATTCGCTGAGCGCCTTGGCATAGTCGCCCTGAGTGACCGCAACCTCCATGCGCGCCACGGTTTCCGGCGCACCGGGCCCTTCCACGGCGCCGATCGGCCGGACCTTGACCAGCGATTCGGCGCTCGACATCAAATTCTGCAGGAGGCCGGCGTTCTGGTCGACCGGCGTGGCGGCGGCGACCATGGCATTGGCGGCGGCATCCATCTGCGAGGCGATCTCGGTGCGGGTCGGCACGCCCTTTTCGGCATAGGCACGCAAGGTCGCAAGTTGCGGCGCATCAGGCGAGATCGCGGCCAGCGTGTCGAGTTCGGCCGAAAACGGCGCGCCACGGTCGAGCGCGGCCTTGAGCGCCGAAGCCGCGATCGCAAGCGCGATCTTCGGCTGCGACGCCTGTGCGTCGACCTTGCCGGAAAGCTGCGACACCGACTGCTCCAACGCGGCAAGCCGGCCTTCCTGCGCCTTCGCCGCCTCGCCCGTCGACTTGACCAGCGCATCGAGAGCCGCCATTTTTTCGTTGAGCGGACCAAGGTCGACGGGCGCCGCGCTACCGGCCTTGCCGAGCGCGGCGACGGCCGTGTCGATCTGCTTGACCTTGTCGCCAAGTGCGGCGAGCCCGGCATTGTCGCCCGCACCGCCCTTTTCGACCGCCGATTTCAGCGCTGCTACATCGCTCTTGACCTGGTCGAGCGCCGACGACAGGCCGTCGACCTTGGCCGATGCACCATTGTTGTTGCCAGCTTCCCTCATGTCAGCGATTTCGCTCTTCAGCGAGGCGATCTCGCCATTGACGCCATCGAGCGAGGCACCGGGAGCGGAACCCGGCGCGCCGAGCAGGCCGGCAAATTGCAGGCCACCGGCGCCGACAAGCGCGATGACACCGCCGATGATGCCGGCGGCGATGCCGTTGAGGCCGCCCCGCTTCGGCTGTGCTGCCATCGGTTCGCTCCTTGCATCGCTTTGTCCGGCAGCCGCTTTGGTCCCGCCGATCTTTGTGCTTGCGTCCTCGAAGCTGTAGTCGAAAGCCTTGGCCTGGTTGGGAGGTGTATCCGAACCAGGATAAGGCATTTCCGGCTCGGCGGCTTCGGCTTCGGCCTCGGCATGCGGCGGCGCCTCTGTGCCGGACTGCCCGGCGGCGGCATCGCCATGCTCCCAGGGTTCGAGATCCGCCTGATCGGCATGCACCGGCTCTTCCGGGAGCTCTGGTCGCGAGGCGTTCGCGGCTTCCTCGGCTTTCGCCTCGTCGGTCTGGGCGACATCCTTGGCGGCATCCTCGTCGACGATGCGTGAGACGGCACCCGGATCGAGGTCGATGGTCACCGGCTCGCGGCGGTTTTTCGAGTGTCGCATCTTCGGCGTCTTGACCATGCATGGGCTCCGCAAAATTCGCTTCGTCTCAACGCCCGGCGGCGCGTGATGGTTCTAAAAACGGTCTAGCACATCACCAAGCGGTGAAAAGGGGCGGTGTGATGACGCGGGTCAGGGCCGTGCCCGCAAAAGTGCCAGCAGCGCCTCCTCGTCGGGTCGTGCGGCGATACGGATTGCTTTGCCGGCGCTGTCGCCGAAGGCGGCGGCGATGCGCGCGGAAAGGACAAAAACCCGCGTCTTTTCAAACGCTTTTTGCAGGGCAGGTCGTCTGGCCAGAACCTGCATCGCGGCAGCGGCCTTGGCCGAATAGAGCAGCACCACATCGACGGCCTGGCCTGATAGCAGCGGAGGGATCGCTTCGTCCGAATAGCTCACCGCAAGCGTGTCATAAGTCTCTACGGCATGGACCTGGACATGCGCTGCTTCCAGCTTCTGTTCGAAGGCAGCAAACCGCACGCGCCCGCAGAGATAGACGATCGTTTTACCGGAAAAGGCGGTCGCCATGCCTTCGGCCAGCGCCTCGGCATCGCCAGGCCCCTCGCCGACCGACAGAAAACCGGCTTTGCGCGCGGCCTCGGCGGTCCTCTTGCCGACGGCATGACAAGGCAGCTTGGAAAGCGCCGCTACCAGATCTCCACGGGCATGGCGCACGGCATTGGCGCTGGTGATGGCGACGGCTGCCACATCGTCCGGAACCGCCTCGGCATCGACCGGCAGTGCCACAGTCTCCGTCAATGGCAGGAGAAGAGGCTCAAAACCCATTTCTTCCAGCTTTCGCGCCGTGCGCGATGCACCGGGTTCCGGTCTGGTGACCAGGACGCGGAGCATTTTCAGAGCCAGCCGTCGAAGAACTTTTCGCCGGCCCTGACGCGAACCGCCCGCGCGGCGTCAGCGCCTATTTCCGCCGCGTCCGTGGCTTCGCCTTCCAGCCGGACGTCATGCCACTCCGTGCCGTCGGGCGAGATGATCAGCCCGGCAAAGGACAGTTTGCCGCCCGATACCGTCGCATGGCCGGCGATCGGTGTGCGGCACGAGCCGTCGAGCGCGGCGAGAAACGCGCGCTCACAGGCCAAGGCCTGGCCCGTCGGCACGTGATGGATCGTCGCAAGCATGTTCTCGATTTCACGGTCGCCGACGCGCGTTTCGATGCCGATCGCGCCTTGTCCCGGCGCCGGCGGAAATTCCTCCAGCGGCATCAGGTCGGTGATCACGCCTTCGAGTCCGAGCCGCTTCAGCCCGGCATAGGCGAGGATGGTGCCCTCGGCGATGCCTTCATCCAGCTTGCGCAGCCTCGTCTGCACATTGCCGCGGAACATCACCACCTCGAAATCCGGCCGCATCCGGCGGATCAGCGCCTGGCGACGGAGCGATGACGATCCGACCTTGGCGCCATGCGGCAGATCGGCGATCCGCCTGACCGCCTTGCCTATGAAACCGTCACGCGCGTCCTCGCGCGGCAGGAAAGTCGAAAGCTCCAATCCGTCCGGAAGCACCGTCGGCATGTCCTTCGACGAATGCACGGCGATGTCGATGCGCCCGTCGAGTAGCGCTTCCTCGATTTCCTTGGTGAACAGGCCCTTGCCGCCGGCCTCCGACAGTGGCCTGTCCTGAATACGGTCGCCGCTGGTCGAAATGGGCACCACTTCAAACGCCTGCTCGGGAAGGCCATGCGCTTTCATCAGCCGCACACGCGTCTCATGCGCCTGGGCAAGCGCCAGCGGGCTGCCGCGTGTTCCGATTTTGCAGGTTCCGATTTTCAAAGTTTGCATGGCGCGCGGTCCGTGATAACCCCCGAGCGAAATCGAGGTCTTGCCGGCCTTTTCCTAATGGGGAATAGCCTCATAAACAATCTCTTGGGATAGCGACGAATTGATCCGCGTTCTGGGCATTGAGACGAGTTGCGACGAGACCGCCGCCAGCGTCGTGGCGCTGGAGGGCGATGCCGCGCCGAAAATCCTGTCGAATGTCGTGCTCTCCCAGATCGAGGAACATGCCGCCTTCGGCGGTGTCGTGCCCGAGATCGCCGCGCGCGCCCATGTCGAGGCGCTGGACGGCATCGTCGAGGCGGCGCTCGCCGATTCGGGCGTGGCGCTGGCCGATATCGACGCGATCGCCGCAACCGCCGGTCCAGGCCTCGTCGGCGGGCTGATCGTCGGCCTGATGACCGCCAAGGCGATCGCCGCCGCGGCGAACAAGCCGCTGATCGCCGTCAACCACCTCGAAGGCCATGCCTTGACGGCGCGGCTGACCGACGGGCTCGAATTCCCCTACCTGCTCCTGCTGGTCTCCGGCGGCCACACGCAGATCCTCGCCGTGCGCGGCGTCGGCGACTATCAGCGCTGGGCCACCACCATCGACGACGCGCTTGGCGAAGCCTTCGACAAGACCGCCAAGATGCTCGGCCTGCCTTATCCCGGCGGTCCGAATGTCGAGAAGGCGGCGCTATCGGGCAATGCGTCGCGCTTTGCCTTCCCGCGGCCGATGAAGGGCTCGGCACAACCCGACTTTTCCTTCTCCGGCTTGAAGACCGCCGTGCGCCAGGCGGCAACCGCGATCGAGCCCCTGAGCGACCAGGATGTCGCCGACATCTGCGCGTCGTTCCAGGCGGCGGTCGCCGATGCGCTCGACGATCGCGTTTCTCGCGCCCTGGCACGCTTTCGCGAGACATTCCCTGGCACGAAAAGCCCGGCGCTGGTCGTCGCCGGCGGGGTTGCCGCCAACCGCGCCATCAAGGCGACGCTGGAGCGGCTCTGCGCCGAGGCGGGTTTCAGCTTCGTCGCGCCGCCGCTGAAATTGTGCACCGACAATGCCGCGATGATTGCCTGGGCCGGCATCGAGCGGCTGCGCGAAGGCATGGCGCAGGAGAACGGCTTCGATTTCGTGCCGCGCTCGCGCTGGCCGCTGGACAGCGTCTCGACGCCAATGGTCGGCGCCGGTCGGCGCGGAGCCAAAGCATGACAGATCGGGCCACGAAGAGCCCGGGCCGGGGCAAAAGCGGCTGGCGTGTCGCCGTGCTCGGCGGCGGCGCCTGGGGCACGGCGCTGGCGCTGGCCATGCTGCGCGCCGGCCATGCCGTGCGGCTGTTCGCGCGTGACCCTGAAACCGTGGCCTCGATCGGTCGAGGTGAGAACCCACGCTACCTGCCCGGCATCGCCATCGAGCCCGGCATCGAGGCGACGAGCGACATGGAGGCGGCGCTCACTGGCGCCGATTGCGTGCTGGCGGTGACGCCGGCGCAGGCGTTGCGCGCGACGCTGGCGGCCGCGAAGGATCATATGCCGGCCGGCATTCCGCTCGTGCTCTGCGCCAAGGGCATCGAGCGCGACACCGGCGCCTTGCTGTCGGCAATCGCTGCGGAAATCCTGCCGCGAAACCCGGTCGCCGCCTTGTCCGGGCCGAGCTTCGCCAGCGATGTCGCCCGCGGCCTGCCGACAGCGGTGGTGGTGGCCGCCGGCGACGAGGCGCTTGCCGCCGACCTTGCCGCCCGTTTCTCGGCTGAAAACCTGCGCTGCTATTCAAGCGACGACCTGATCGGTGTCGAGATCGGCGGCGCCTTGAAGAACGTCTTTGCCATCGCCGCAGGCGCCGTCACCGGGGCCGGGCTCGGCGCCAGCGCCCAGGCCGCCATGGTCACGCGCGGCTTCGTCGAGCTGCGCCGCATCGGTGCCGCCTTCGGCGCCAGGCCCGAGACCCTGATGGGGCTCTCCGGCCTTGGCGATCTGCTGCTCACCTGCTCGTCGACGCAATCGCGCAATTTCGCCTATGGGCTGGCGCTCGGGCAAGGCAAGGCGCTTTCCGGGCTGCCGCTGGCCGAGGGCGTGCCGACGGCGGCCATCGCCGCCCGCATCGCCGCCGAGCGCAACATCGATGCGCCGATCATCGCCGCCGTGGCCGCCATCCTGGACGGCACCATCACCATCGGGGAGGCCGTGACGGCCTTGATGACCCGGCCGCTGAAGACCGAGACCAACGATTGACGACCATCAGGAGAAAGACATGCTGTTTGCACTGATTTGCAAGGACAAGCCCGGAAGCCTGCAGGTGCGCGTTGATACGCGGCCCGCGCATGTCGCCTTTCTCGAGGCGCTGAATGGCGAGAAGAAGCTGGCCTTCGCCGGCCCGTTCCTCGATGCTGACGGCAAGCCGAACGGCACGCTCGCCGTGATCGAAGCGCCCGATATGGCCGGAGCGCAGGCGCTGTCGGCCGCCGACCCCTATGCCAAGGCGGGGCTGTTCGAGAGCGTCGAAATCCGCCCGTGGAACTGGGTCTTCAACAAGCCGGCGGCCGGCTAACCGGCAGGAGAACGAAAATGAACTACTGGCTGTTCAAATCCGAACCCTCGGTTTTCTCCTTCGAGGCGTTGAAGGCCAAGGGCAAGGCCGGCACACAATGGGACGGCGTGCGCAACTACGCCGCCCGCAACAACATGAAGGCCATGCAGATCGGCGATCTCGGCTTCTTCTACCATTCCAACGAGGGGCTGAACGTAGTCGGCATCGCCGAGGTCTGCGCGCTGGCCCATCCCGACACCACATCGGATGATCCGCGCTGGGAGTGTGTCGACATCCGCGCCGTCAGGGACGTGCCGAACCCGCCGACGCTGGAAGACGTCAAGGCCAATCCAAAACTGGCCGAGATGGCGCTGGTGCGGCTCGGACGGCTTTCCGTGCAGCCGGTGACGCCGGCCGAATGGAAGGAAGTCTGCCGCATGGGCGGCCTGACGCCTGCGCCGTGACGGCACTCACCCCTGACAGCGCCAGGCAGTTCATTCTCGACAACACGGCGCTGATGGCGCCGCCGCATGTGCCTGAGATTCTTCTCCACCTCGCCGACGAAGCGCATGATCTTTGGCAGCGGACCGAGGACGAACTGGTCGAGATCGGCCTGCCGCCACCCTTCTGGGCTTTTGCCTGGGCCGGCGGCCAGGGCCTCGCCCGCTATGTCATCGACCATCCCGATATAGTGCGAGGCAAGCGCGTGCTCGACTTCGCCTCGGGTTCCGGCCTCGTCGCCATCGCCGCCGCCAAGGCCGGTGCCGCGGCCGTGACCGCGGCCGACATCGACCCGTTCTGCGCCACCGCGGTTCGCCTCAACAGCGAGGCCAACGGTGTTCCGATCGAATTCCTCGGCGCGGACTGTATCGGCACCGACGCGGGCTGGGACGTGGTCCTGGCTGGCGACGTCTTCTACGACAAACCCTTCGCCGACCGGCTGATACCGTGGTTTTCGGCGCTCCAACGGCGAGGCGCCGACATCCTGGTCGGCGATCCCGGCCGGTCCTATCTGCCGCGGTCGGGGCTGGCGCCGCTTGGCGTCTATCAGGTGCCGGTGACACGGGCGCTCGAGGATGCCGAGGTCAAACGTACGACCGTTTGGCGACTGCTTGACGCCATCGCCGAACAGGCGTTTCCATAAACCGTATCTGGAGGGGGAAGCTCATGGATTTTTCAGCAGTGAACTGGATAGCGGTGGTCGCCGCCGCCGTCGTCGCATGGCTGTTCGGCGCCGCCTGGTACATGGCGTTGAGCAAGCCCTGGCTGAAGGCCGCCAAGCTCGATCCGGCGACGATGAAGAAATCGCCGCTGCCCTTCGTCATCTCCTTCATCGCCGAGCTGCTGATGGCCACCATCATGGCCCTCGTTGTCGGCGCGATGACGGGTGGGGAGCCCACCTGGCTGGCGGGGCTGATCTTCGGCTTCGTGCTTTGGCTGGGTTTCGTCGCCACGACGCTGTCGGTCAACCATCGCTACGAGAATTTCGGCTGGGACCTGACCCTCATCGATGGTGGCCATTGGCTGGGCGTGCTGCTGATCATCGGCGTGGTGATCGGCTGGTTTGGCGCCGCGGCGAGCTGAGATAGCGCTTTGACAACGACGGACGAATCCGGCTTTCCGCGCGACCTGGTGTTCAGCCGGATCTGTCATGTCAAAAACGGCTATGACGACCGGCGCCGGCACATCGTGCGCGAGTTCGAGCGGCGCGGCGTGCCGGTCACCTTCTACACCGACTGGGACCAGCCCGACATTACGCCCGACATCCTGGCCGAGCTGGTCGCTCCGTCCTTTACGCATCCACCGGCGGTCTCGTTGGCGCTGAAGCATGTCGGCATCTGGCGCGATTTCCTCGAAACCGACCTGCCCTACTGCCTGGTCTTCGAGGATGACGTCTTCCTCGCCCGCGACTTCGTCGCCAAGTTCCGGCAAGGGCTGGCCGAACTCGGCAGCCCGATGCGCAAGGCCGTCATCTATCTCGGCAATGGCAGCAACTACTACACGCCGAGCTGGAAATTGCGGAAGAACCAAAGGCTCTACCCGGCACTCCATGCCAGATGCACCGATTCCTACCTCATCACCCGCCCGGTCGCCGAGGCCCGCTGCGCCTGGATCGCGCGGAACGGGATCTCCACCTCGATCGACCATCAAGTCGAACAGATGGATGAGAAGCTCGGCATTGAAATGCTGTGGTTCGAAAGGCCTATTGTCGAACAGGGAAGCGAGAACGGAGCGTTCGAGACGTCCATTTCCGCAAAAAGATATCCGCGTCTGTACAAAAGCCTGAAATGGAAGTGGAAGAAATACACAAGGATGGTGTTCGGCCACAACGCCCGGTCCTGACTATCTAGATCTTGTCCGTCGTCCGCGTCCTAGCAACTTCCTCGAGAATCCATTCGCGGAAGGCGACGATACGGGGATCCTCGGCCGTCGCCTGCGGATAGACCAGGAAATAGGCGAATTCCGGCGCAACCCTGATGCTGAGCTCGAAGGGCCGCACCAGCCGGCCCTCGGACAGGTCGTTTGCCACCATGGCGAAATCGGCGAGCGCGACGGCATTGCCGTCGAGCGCTGCCTGGACAGCGTCCGTGGACGTGCCGAAGACGACGGTCCGGCTGTCGTCGAAATCGTTGATGCCGGCCGCCGCCATCCACATGCGCCAGTTCGGCCATGTCACGCCCTGGCGGGCCCATTCGATATGGGCAAGCGTGTGGTTGAACAGGTCGCGGGGCTCGCGCAGTGGCGGCCCAGATGCAAGGAGGCCCGGACTGCACACGGGAATGATGATGTTGTCGAACAGGCGATGCGCGCAGAGCCCCGGATATTTGCCAGCACCGAAGCGGATGCCGACATCGACGTCGTCGAGATCGAAATCGCGCAAGCCGTAGGCGATGTCGAACCTGAGTTCGATGCCCGGCCGCTGTTTGCGGAAATTCTCGACGCGCCGCATCAGCCATTTCGCCGCGAACTGCGCGTCCAGCGTCACCTTCAGGAATTCGGTGCCGCGCGCCATCTTGCGCGCCCGCATCACCGCCCGGCCGAGCAGGTCGAGCGTGTCGGTCGCCGCCTCGTACAGCACCGTGCCAGCCTCCGTCAGCCGGATGGTGCGACTGGTGCGGGTGAACAGCACCATGCCGAGCTGATCCTCGATTTCCTTGATCTGATGGCTGACGGCGGCGGGCGTCAGGCCGAGCTCGTCGGCCGCACGGGTGAAATTGAGGTGCCGGGCCGCCGCCTCCAGCGTTCTCAGCGCCCGCGTTCCCGGCAACAGGGCCGCCATCAGCGCACGGCCCGATCGAAGCGATCCATGGAGCCTCAATCCTCAAATAAAACTTGACGACGAGAAAAGAACTACTCGTTTCCCGTTTGTTTTTCAATCCGGCATGATCGCAGCATCGAAACACCATCAAACCGGATTTGATGTCCGGAGAATACGGATCACATCATGTCTCACATCGTTCTTCACCCTGCATACATCGCCCGGCCAAGCTGGCTGTCGGCTGTCCGTGAATGGCTGCGGCAGGCCAGGGTCGCGGTCAATCTTGCCCACCAGAACGTCGAGGATCTGTCCGATCGCCAGTTGCGCGATATCGGCGCCGCCCGCAAGGACATCGCGAAGGCCATGGACCGCGAGACCGGCCGGCTGGGCCTTCTCGACATCGGCTGGCAGCGGAATAGGAAGGGATAGGGAGTAGGGGAGTAGGGGAGTAGGGGAGTAGCATTGATGCAGCTTGGGCGTGTCTGCTGCCACTGAAGACTTCCCCTATTCCCCTATTCCCCTATTCCCCTATTCCCCTATTCCCCTATTCCCCTATTCCCTCACCTCACCACCCTCACCACCGTCCGGTCCGACAGCAGCGGCAAAAGCCTCGCCATCGTGCGCGCGGTCACCGCCACGCAACCTTCCGTCGGCGTAAAGCCGGGACGCGCCAGGTGGAAGAAGATGGCGCTGCCGCGCCCGCGGCGGCGCGGCGCGATATTCCAGTCGAGCACCAGGCAGGCGTCATAGAGCCGGTCGTCGCGCCGCATGCGTTCGTGGCTGGCGCCATAGGGAATCTTGACCGGCCTGTTGTAGTTGCGGTCGTCTGGCACCTCGCACCAGCCGAGATCCGGCCCGATCGGCGCCATCGCCAGCCGCGTCTTGCGGCCGGCGGCAAACTGGTCCCCCCGGAAATAGCCCGCCAGGACGCGCATCGAAGCGAGCGGCGTGGCGCCGTCGCCTTCCCGCTTGCCGGACGAGACGCCGCCGCGCCCGAGCGCGCAGGCAAACACCGTTTTGCCGGCCTGCAGCAGGCCTTGGCTTGGGTGGCCAGGCCTCGCCCGCACGGTCAGCACCCGCAGCCCCTTTGCCAAAATTGCGCCGGCTGCATTGCGATCGCGTTTTTTCTTGTATGATCGTGCCACGGAACAAATCACTGTGATCGGCTATTGTGTCGGCCAGCTTCCGCATAAATACGCAGCGGTCAACTGAATTCACTTTTCAAAACAACGGATTGATCCATGACCTCACGTACCATCCTGATCGTCGACGACGATGACGACCTGCGCGGCACACTGGTCGAGCAACTGTCCCTCTACGAGGAATTCGACGTGCTGCAGGAATCCACTGCGGCAAAAGGCGTCACCGCTGCGCGCGGCGGGCTCATCGATCTGCTCATCATGGATGTCGGCTTACCCGACATGGATGGCCGGGAAGCGGTGAAGATCCTGCGCAAGGGCGGCTACAAGGCGCCCATCATCATGCTGACCGGCCACGACACCGATTCGGACACGATTCTGGGCCTCGAGGCCGGCGCCAACGACTATGTGACCAAGCCGTTCCGCTTCGCGGTGCTGCTTGCCCGCATCCGGGCGCAGTTGCGCCAGCATGAGCAGAGCGAGGATGCGACCTTCTCGGTCGGCCCCTACACCTTCAAGCCGAGCCAGAAACTGCTCATCGACCCGCGCGGCGGCAAGGTGCGGCTGACGGAAAAGGAGGCCTCGATCATCAAATATCTCTACCGCGCCGACCAGAAGGTGGTAACGCGTGACGTACTGCTGGAGGAAGTGTGGGGATACAATTCCGGCGTCACCACGCACACGCTGGAAACCCATGTCTACCGTCTGCGCCAGAAGATCGAGCGTGATCCTTCCAATGCCGAAATTCTTGTGACAGAAAGCGGCGGCTACAAACTGGTTCCTTAAACATTTCACTATCCAATGAGCAATTCCAGGAAAAGTGTGGGCGGTTTTCCGTCCGGAATTGCGAAAACTCAAGGGATAGAGCCGTCTGGGCGGGGCCGCTTTCGGGTACGATCCTGTTGGAGGGGGATTCAGGAACCGTACCGCAGAGGAGGGATTGGACTGACCGTTCGGGGACACAGCTAGATGGCGCTGGATGACGACATCCGCATCCTGTCCGCCGTGAAGCTTTTCGAGGGCTTCACGCAGGAACAGCTGCGCCTGCTCGCCTTCGGTGCCGAGACCACTTTCGTGCAGGCGGACCACAAGCTTTATCGCGAGGACGACGTGGCCGACTCGGCCTATGTCGTGGTCAGCGGGCGTATCGTGCTCTATCGCGAGCAGAATGGCGAGCGCATCCCCATTGGCAAAGTCGGCCCCGGCACGATGCTCAGCGAACTGGCGCTGATCGCCGACACCAACCGGCTGACCAGCGCCTCGGCCGAAATCGATTCGGAAGTGATACGACTGAGCCGCAAGATGTTCCGGCGCATCCTCGAGGAGTATCCGGAATTGGCGGTGAAGCTGCACCAGCGGATCTCCGAGGAATTCCACGACATGATCCGCCGCATCGAGGAACTGGCCCCGCGCTTTTCGGGTTGAGTGCCGGCATTCGTCGGTCGCGCCAGGAACTATCCTTCGACATTAGTTGAAGCCGCCATCCACCCCTCGTCATCCTAGGGCGAAGCAGGGGCGAAGCTCCGTCGCGGAGACCCTAGGATCCATTCCGTGACCTTGGTCAAGGGCGCAGCTGAGCAGAATTCCTCACCGTCTCAACGCGTTAACGTCACGGCATGGATCCTAGGGTCTGCGTTCCGCTTCGCGTCACTCCGCCCTAGGATGACGAAGCCAATGGCCATGCGGCCCGCTAGCTAGTCCAGATCAAACCTGGCGATGACCGGCACATGGTCCGAAGGCCGATCCCAGCCACGAGCCTGGCGCAGGATCTCATAGCCGGTAAAATCAGACACCAGGTTCGGCGACGACCAGACATGGTCGAGCCGTCGGCCGCGATTGGACGCCTCCCAATCCTGCGCACGATAGCTCCACCAGGTGTAGAGCTTCCGTTCCGATGGCACGTTGAGCCGCATCAGGTCGACCCAGCCGCCGGCCAGCCGCATCGCCTCGAAGCTTTCGGTCTCGACCGGCGTGTGGCTGACAACGTTGAGCAATTGCTTGTGCGACCAGACATCATGCTCCAGCGGCGCGATGTTGAGGTCTCCGACCAGCACCGAGGCCGACACCTCGCCATGCTCGGCCCGGATGGCGTTCATCTCGGCGACGAAATCGAGCTTGTGCCTGAACTTCCTGTTGATCTCGGGATCCGGTTCGTCGCCGCCTGCGGGAACGTAGAAATTGTGCAGCAGGATTGTCTTGCCGCCGGCCCGCACCGTCACCGACAGATGCCGGCTGTCCTCGATATCGCAGAAGCGGCGCCTTTCGACGACCTCGATCGGCCGCCGCGCCACCGTCGCCACGCCGTGATAACCCTTCTGGCCATGGAAGGCGATGTAGGGATAGCCGACCTTGCGGAAGGCTTTTTCGGGAAAGAGCTCGTCCGGGACTTTGGTTTCCTGCAGGCAAAGCAC